>NZ_JAPFDR010000092.1 GCF_026168755.1 Clostridium sp.
CATTTGGGGTAAACTTTCAGCTTTTATGTTAGTATTTAGTAATACTTTTTGTTTATAATTTTAAATTATATATTTAGTTATAAATAATAAATAATATCTATTTTCAGAATTTTAAAATTATTTAAATCTTGATTCACATAACATAATATAAAAATATTAAATCTGTTTTTATAGTTCCTTATATTTATTCTAAGGAATTAATTAATAAAATATAATTTTAAGCTATATAGACTTATACTAAGGATTGAAAATTTAGTATAAGTCTTATTTTTATATTAAGTTTAATTAACGATAAATACTTTAAGTAGATTTTAATAAATTTAAGAATAATAGGATGAAGGGAATTATGTACTATTTGTAAGCTTAAGTTCATAAAAATTAAGTATAACTTTAATAATAGTTACCAATAAAACGATAATTAATTAATCTATATAAAGAAAGGTGGGTGAAAGATAATACTAATATAGTATTATCATCATGTTATGAAAGACTATAATTATAAAAAACTTAGAAATGTAGGTTTAATAGGTCATGGAGCAACAGGAAAAACATCTTTAGCAGAAGCTTTATTATTTTACACAAATAATACTGATAGATTAGGAAAAGTTGAAGAAGGTAATACAGTTATGGACTATGAGCAGGAGGAAAAGAAAAGAGGAATATCTTTATCAACTTCAATTGCATCATTTGAAGAAAATGACACTAAAATCAATATAGTTGATATGCCAGGATATTTTGATTTTCAAGGTGAGATGTCTCAAGGCATGAGGGCTGTTGATATAGCTACAATTGTAGTGTGTGCTGTGTCAGGAGTACAAGTAGGAACAGAAAAAGCTTGGGATTATTGTGAAAAAATAAAATTACCAAGAGCATTCTTTATAAATAAAATGGATAGAGAAAATGCAGATTTTGATAAGACATTAGAAGAAATGAAAAATAGCTTTGGAATGAATATAGTTCCTATTCAGTACCCTATAGGAAAAGAAAGTAACTTTAGTGGTATAGTGGACGTTATATCAAAAACAGCAGTAAAGTATAATTCTAAAACATCTAAAGTAGAATCAACAGATATACCAGATGAATTAGTTGATAAAATTGAAGAGTTTAAGCAAATGATAATGGAAGCTGTTGCTGAAACAGATGAGGAGCTATTAGATAAGTATTTAAATGATGGTGAGTTATCTGATGAAGATATTTATACCGGATTAATAAAAGGATGTGCACAAGGTGAAATAGCACCAGTATTATGTGGTAGTGCATTAAAAGTAATAGGAATAAAATCAATGATAAACAGTATAGTACAATGCTTTCCATCACCAGAACATTCACTTCCTCAAAAGGCGGTAAATCTAAATAACAATGAAGAGGTTTTCATAAAAACAGATGAAAACAAGCCATTTTCAGCGTTAGTATTTAAAACTATTGCAGACCCATTTGTAGGTAAAATATCTTTATTTAAAGTTATAACAGGAAAAGTTAATGGTGAGTTAACTGTATTAAATCCAAATAAGGAAAAGCAAGAAAAACTAAATCATTTATTCTTTATGAAAGGAAAAAATCAAATTCCAACTAAAGAAATAGTTGCAGGTGATATTGGTGCAGTTTCTAAATTACAATATACAGCAACTGGAGATACATTATGTAGTGAAGACTTTAAGGTAATGTATGATAAAATAAATTTACCTAAGGCAGTAATGCCTATGGCAATATTACCAAAATCAAAAGGTGATGAAGAAAAAATATCATTATCATTATCAAAGCTAATGGAAGAAGATCCTGTCTTTAAGGTAGAAAGAGATGTTGAAAATGCAGAAACTATAATTTGGGGATTAGGAGAAACTCATTTAGAAGTCATAGCTAGTAGAATAAAGAGTAAATTTGGTGCAGATGTTATTTTACAAGAGCCTAAGGTACCATATAGAGAAACAATAAAAGGTATTTCTGATGTTCAAGGAAAACATAAAAAGCAATCTGGTGGGCATGGACAATATGGAGATGTAAAAATAAAATTTGAGCCAAGGCAAGATGGAGAACTAGATCTACAGTTTGTAGATAAGGTTGTTGGAGGAGCTGTTCCAAGAAACTTTATTCCCGCTGTTGAAAAAGGATTAAGAGATTGTATATCTAATGGTGTATTAGCAGGATATCCTGTTGTAGGATTAAAAGCTACGTTATATGATGGCTCTTATCATCCAGTTGATTCATCAGAGATGGCATTTAAAGTTGCTGCTTCTATTGCATATAAAAAGGGATTAGAATCTGCTAAACCAATTTTACTTGAACCTATAATGAATGTTCAAATTTTAGTTCCTGATAGCTATATGGGAGATGTAATGGGGGATGTAAATAAGAGAAGAGGAAGAGTTATAGGAATGGAGCCAGAAGGAAAGTTACAAAAAATTAGTGTGGAGATTCCAATGGCAGAAATGTTTAGTTATGCTACAGATTTAAGATCAATGACGCAAGCTAGAGGAAGTTTTACTAGTGAGTTTTTAAGATATGATGAAGTTCCAGCTAATGAAGTTAGAAAGATTTTAGATGATGTTAAAAGCTTAAAAGAAGAAGCATAAGGATATATTTAATATGCCTATTAAGATTCTATGAAAATATGGTTCTTAATGGGCTAAAAAAATATACTAGGAATAAAATAATAAATATTTACATAAAATAATGGCAGTTAGGAGAAGTTTTTTTTATTTATGGGGGTAAAAAATGATAAATAGGAGGGTAAAAATGCCAGACTATAAGATGGATATAAGAGGAAATTTAGAACTTAGTGAATATAGTGATATTTATGATTATATGGGGATAGTAGATAAAAATGATAATTTTACTATAACTTTAGATAATTCTAATAAACAATATATAAATATAATTACCTCCATGTTAAAAGAAAGCAATTTTTCTATATTAGAAGAAGGTATAAATAATTCAGGAGATTATTATATTAGTGCTAATAAATATAAATAAAAATCTCTAAGTTTTTTACTTTAGAGATTTTTGTTTTTTAATTCATTAAAAAAATTAAAGAGAAAATATATGTAAATATGAGAATAATGAGTTTATAATTATAGTATATGGATTAAAATGAGGTGAATTAAATGAATAGTGATAGGATTAATGAAAATTCAATAGAATATAATTTAGGTAAGATATTATGTAATAATAAATTAACTATTTCAACAGCAGAGTCATGTACTGGAGGTATGGTAGCAGCTAAATTAATTTCATATCCTGGTATATCAGCTTCTTTTTTAGAGGGGGCAATAACTTATTCTAATGAGGCTAAGATGAAGAGACTTGGTGTTAGAAAGGAAACCCTTGATGCTTATGGAGCAGTAAGTGAAGAAACTGCTAGAGAAATGGCTGAAGGAATAGCAAAGGTAAGCTTTTCAAATACATCTATAGCGACTACAGGAATAGCAGGACCAGGTGGTGGAACAGATGAAAAACCAGTTGGATTAGTTTATATAGCTGTGCATGTAAATAATAAAACAATAATTGAAAAATGTAATTTTAGTGGAAATAGGGAAGAGATAAGAATTTCGGCAACTAACCATGCTTTAAAAATGCTTAAAGTTGAGCTTGAAAATCAAAATTATAAATAAGTTTAAACAAAAATAATCCCATTAATATATTAATAACATTAAAGGGATTATTTTTGTATATAAATAAAATGGGGGAGAGGCGATTAACTATGAAGTTTAAAACTTCATTTATATTATTGTCACTAATTAAAATTAATATACATTAGGTAAATAAAATATTTAAGATAGTGTAAAGTTTCGTATGAAAAAATAGCCTATGGCTAATTTTTAATAATAATTAAAAAATAACGTTGTAATATCAACTAAAATTTAAAAATTGGATATGACAAAAAGACCTTCGGTATCGGAGGCAAAAATAAAA
>NZ_JAPFDR010000020.1 GCF_026168755.1 Clostridium sp.
ACCTATTACTGAATAGCTTGTTCCTGCTCCACTTCTTACATTTAATGCACCATTTACTTTTACTGTTCCACTTTGGATTGTTGTAGAGCTACTATTTCCATTATTGTTACTATTACTGTTACTTCCATTATTACTGTTTCCGCTATCAGTACTTCCACTATTATTACTTGATGATACTGTTACATAATCTTTACTTACATAACCATATCCACTTCCGTATTTTATCTTATACCAGCTTCCACTTGTTTCTACTATTTCTACTTTTGCTCCATTATTTAATGAACCTATTACTGAATAGCTTGTTCCCGCTCCGCTTCTTACATTTAATGCACCATTTACTTTTACTGTTCCACTTTGGGTTGTTGTAGTACTTCCACTATTATTGTTAGCATTGCCTCCAGAATTATTTAATATAACATTTGATTCTAAGTACTCCATTATTCCATTAACAATACCCTCTGCAACTTTATCTTGATAGCTGCTAGAACTTAAACTTTTAGCTTCTGTTGGATTTGATATAAATCCACACTCAACTAAACTTGAAGACATACTTGATGTTCTAATTACTGCATAATTGGCAGTCTTAACTCCTCTATTAACACCATTAGTCGATTGTATTAAATCTTCCTGTATTTCACTAGCTAATTCCTTACTATCTTGTCTTGTTGAATAATAGTAAGTTTCTATTCCCTTAGCACTAGAACTTGTTGCAGAGTTTTGATGTATAGAAACAAATATATCAGATCCCCAATTATTTGACATTCTTGTTCTATCCGTTAATGATAAATATGTATCATCATATCTACTCATTTTAACTTGTACACCTTTTGCTTTTAACTTAGCTTCTATCTTTTGAGATATTTGCAAGTTTATTTCATCCTCAAGTACTCCATTTTGAACTGCTCCATTATCATATCCTCCATGACCTGGGTCAATGAATACTTTATAATAATCCCTATCAACATTTTTAGTTATTCCTCTTGAATAAGAAGCTGTAGATACTTCATTTTCTGTTATACATACTTCTAAAATATATACTGTATCATCTATTTCTTGAGATACAAATGTACTTCCTACAGATTTTCCTACCAACTCCCCATCAACTATCTCTGCTACATTTTCGTTATAAATAGTCCAACCTTCATTTATAGGTAAGTTTATAGCTTCACCAACAGTTAAAACTAATCCGTCTTCTAATACAATTTCTTCATTCTTATATTTTTCTAATAATTTAATTAAGTCACTTTCTGATACATTATAAATTTCTTCTGCTCTTGCTATGCTAGAAGGAGTTATTAACATTCCTGAAACTATCAATAGACTTAATATCTTTAACTTATTAATATTAACCACCTTGCTTTCTATTTACTTATAAATTAGAATCATATACTACATTATACATAAAATTACGGCAAAATAAACCAAGTTTTAACGAAAATTTTGGTGTAATTTAAATTTATCTATATGTATTCATTTAAATTAATTACCATATTCCCCTTTTATTACCTTAATTAATTTTCCTTCTAGACCTATTACTGTTTTTTTATTTCTAATATATCCACTTATAATATCAATTGCTTCTTTAGATATAACTTCACCTGCACAAATTAATGGAATTCCAGGTGGATATGGAATTAATGCTTCCTTTGAAATTCTACCTACACTTTCATAAATATCTACATATTCAAATTCCATATTAAATACCTCATATGGCTCTAATACCTTCTTAGGAATTAAACTATAATAATTTTGATACTGTATATCTACTATTGATAATAAGTCTAATTTTTCAAGTGAATCATATATTTTTTCAAAGTCTTTTTCTAAGTTAAATGGTGATAAAATTAAAACTACTCCCCCTGCAAAACTCATTTCACATTGTATATTCGTATTTCTTAAGTAATCTAATAATTTATGTCCACTATATCCCTTGGGTAATATCAATATATATCTACTTGAATCTAAATTATATCCATTTGGTAGGTCTCTTTCATTTAAAATACTTACTTTAGTTAACCTATTGATTTTATCGATCCACTTATTGGCTAAATCAATTAATTTATCATAATCTTCTTTCCCATAATTATCTAAATAATATCTTGAATAATCTAATGATGACATTATTAAGTATGATGGTGATGTAGTCATAAACGCTTTTAAATAAAAATCAATATTATTATCATTATTAACCAAAAGATATGAACCCTGAGTTAAACTTGGCAATGTCTTATGTGCACTTAAAACTATATAGTCCGCATATTTTACTATAGATTTAGGTAATTTTTCAGTTATTCCATAATGTGATCCATGGGCTCCATCTATAATTATTTTCAACCCTTTTTTCTTTAGTTCTATTAATGTATTAAATATATCATAACCAATTCCAAAATAATTTGGATAAGTCAATATTATTCCCCTTGCATTTTTACTTTCATCTAATGCCTTGTATATTTCCTTTTCTGTAGGTGGTAGGAATATACCTTTATCTTCATGAATTACAGGTTCAATATATTTAACTTTTAACTTTCTTAAAATAAGTCCATTATAAACTGATTTGTGGCAATTTCTCTCTACTAAAATTTCATCGCCTTCATTAAAAGCATCAAAAATAGAAGCCAAATTTCCAGCAGTACTACCATTAACAACAAAATATGCTTTTTTAACATCATAAGTTTTTGCCAATAATTCTTGAGCTTCTTTTATGACACCTTCTGGACAGTGAAGATTATCTAATGGATCAACTTCCGTAATATCTAAGAACCCCATATTATTTACAAATTCTTTTCCTATATCATCTCTTAAAAATCCAATACCACTTTTATTTCCTGGCATTGAAAGAATAAGATTATTCTCTTTTTTATATTTTAAAACTTCATCTAGTAACGGTATTCTTTTGCTCATATTTTCCTCTTCTTAAAAAATTAATTTACCCCTTATCAAGATTGACTTAATTACTTATCACTTGTACTGTCATATTCTTAAACACCTTATTAGCTGTGTCAATAATATAATCTATAGGTAGCTTATCTAAATTTTCAGTTTCATCAATGTATAACATACCATCACCAAACATAGTATCATATGTTGATATTCCCATTGCTAATCTTACACTTTGCTCATTTGCAAATAACCTCTTTAATCTAAAGCTCTTTATTAAAGATTCAATATCATCCTTTTGTAATTTAGATCTATAGCTATCAATATTTTTTACTAAAGCCTTAACTATGTCTATAGACTTTTCCACATTTTCATGTGAAGTACTATAAGTAATTTTATAAACTTTTATATGTTCTTCATTAGCTACTCTTGTTAATACATCATAAACTAAAGCATTTTTTATTCTTAATGTGTCAAATAGAATCGAATTTACTCCTTCTCCAAAGTATTGATTAAAAATTCTTAATGCTTTTATTTCCCACTGATTTAACTCATCAATAGGGAATATAATTTGAATTTTAGCACTATTAATCTCTTCCTTGTTATCTATAAATATTCCATTCTTAGGAATAGTAATGATTTTTTCCATTTCAGGTAGTTTCTCACTTCTCCAATCTATAAAATATTCTTCTACCATATCTCTTACTTCTTCAAACTCTAAATCTGAAATAATAGTAATAGTTGCATTATTAGCACAATAATAATTATTAAAAAAATCTATTGCATCATCTATTGTCATACTATTTAATGATTCTTCAGTACCTATAATAGGATACTTAACTCTCCTATTCTCCATACAATTATAATAAAGCTTATCTTCTGTGTATTGCTCTAAGTCTTCATCCCATTCCTTAAGTTCTTGCTTTATTACTTCCATTTCTTCCTTAAAACCCTCTTCAGTAAATACTGGTGCTAAAAGAATATCTGAAAATAAATCTAATCCTTTCTTTAAGTCATAACTTAACAAAGTTCCATAATATACAACATAAGGATAATTAGTCATAGCATTTTGGAAACCAAATATACTACTTAACTCTGTATTTATTTCTTTTTCACTTCTTGTCTCTGTTCCTTTATATACCATGTGTTCTGTTACATGTGCCACTCCTAACACTTCACCATCACGAGCTGCCCCTGCATCTAATGATATGCATATAGAGCTTAATTCACTATTACTCTTTTTATAAATAAATTTTAATCCATTGTCAAAAATAAATTCCTTCATTATATGTATCACCTCTTTTTTAATTATATCATTTTTTATATTATGCTTTTCTATCTAATTTAAAGTTATAATACATTCTATCTTTATATAGTATATTGTTATATAAAAATGTTGTTAGCAACACTTTTATATAACATTAGTAAATATAATTAAATATTTATTAATATATCTTACTATTTAAATAGCCAGTCCATCGATCATATAATTAAATTATTTTTCTTAAAGTTACTTTTAATAAACAAAAACAAGCCATTATCAAAATTGATAATCGCCTCATAATACTTATATGTATATAAAACTCTTAATCACTCTTATACAATTATATAGGTATTACCTTTGCCTTTATTTTCTCCCAGGATATATATGTGTTTATTTCTGCTTTGACATTAACTTTAAAATTTATTTTTTCTAAAACCGGTTTATCTTTTTTATATTCTATACTATTTTTATACTCAAAAGCTCTCCAGCTTAAGTAATGTCCTAAATATTTACTAGCTACCCCATTAAATTTACTAAGCCATCTTTTTATTTTATTAGAATACTCTATATCTATATTTGAAATCTTATTTTCTTTTAACTTAACTTTATTAATTTCATTAAATCCTTTTGCAAAAACTTTTAATCTACCATCTAAAAACCCAACAACATAAGCTTTCCTATCTAATCGTGGAATAATATTATCCCTTATATCAAATAATCCAATAAAATTTCTAGCAGCAAAGATTGGAATAATATCTATATAATCATTGACTGCATTTACTATTATAATCTTATCTCTTTTTTCTCCATGATACTCTCTATCTCCTTTAAAATTTTCATTCAAAACTAGTTTTGTTAATTCAACATACGAACCTATCTTTTCAATATAATTTTTTTTACAGAAATCATGTAAAAATCTATGCCTCCAGAAAAATGCTGTTACTAATGTAATATTCATTCTAATAGCACATTCTCTTAAAGATATGCCTTCAAGAAAAACTTCAAAATATTTTTCCCACATCCCTTTAAATTTTTTAGAATATCTAAAAGGACTATTTATATCATTACTAAATGTTTTTCCACAGCCTTCATTCTTACATTTATACCTTTGAATACCATTATAAAAACCATACTTAATAAATTTCTCTCCTTCACAATATGGACATAAATTTTTATTCTCTTTATCACACTTTTGACAACTATTATTCGATTTTCTACATTTCCTTATATCTTTATCATTAGATTTATTATTCATTAAAATTTTATAGATATTAATCATAATTACATCACCAATTGTAATTATTAACTTATATCAATAGTAATAAACTATTTTTATTTACTTTTTTAACTTCTTCCTCAAATTTTATTTATAATATTCATATTTACAATTATAAAAAATAGCAAGAACAGATATATTCTCTTGCTCTTGCTACTTAATAATTTATTCAGCTTTAAGTGCTATTGCACATTCAATTCTCTTCTTTTGCATTTTACATCCAACTTCATATGGTATATTAATATCATTGTTAAATGCTATGTTGTTTGCTTGACATCCTCCACTACAATAGAATCTCGCCCAACAGCTCTTACATTTTGGCTTGTTATAAATATGAGCTAGTTTAAACTTCTTACCTAATTCTGAGTCATAACTATCATCAAAAATAGTACCTAACTTATATTGCTCCTTACCAACAAATTGGTGACATGGATAAACATCACCTTGTGGAGTTATTGCAACATACTCAAATCCTGCACCACAACCTGAAATTCTCTTATAAACGCATGGTCCACCATTTAAATCAACCTTGAAATGATAGAAATTAAATTCCTCTCCAGCTTTTTTTCTTTTCACCATCTCTTCATATAATTTATCATAACTTTCAAATATCTTTGGTAAATCCTCTTCTCTTAATGCTAAAGGATGTCCATCTTCTAAAACAACTGGTTCTATAGATATTTCTTTAAATCCTTCTTCAACCATCATTTTAACATCTTCATAGAAATCAAGATTTGCTCTAGTAAATGTTCCTCTTACAGTGTGAGCCTTCTTCTTATCTCTTTTTTCAACCATCTTTTTAATATTAGGTAAAATGTCATTATATGATCCTGAACCATCAATTTTAATTCTTACCTTATCATTTACTTCTTGTCTACCATCTAATGAAAGAATTATATTTTCTAATTCTTTATCCATATAATCCATCATTTCGTCAGTTAAAAGAGTTGCATTAGTAGTCATAGTGAATCTAATATTTTTATTCCATGCCTTTTCATTTTCTCTAGCATATGCAATTATTTCTTTGATTCTATCCATGATCATTGTTGGCTCTCCACCAAATAAATCAATTTCAATATTTCTTCTTGGACCACTTCTCTTAACTACATACTCAATTGCTTTTTTAGCAGTTTCAACAGACATTACTCCTTTATGTCCATTATATTCTCCTTCATCAGCAAAACAATACTTACATCTTAGATTACAAGCATGTATTATATTTAAACATACTGCTTTTATACAATCTCTATCATCCATTGATGAATGTGCTATATCTTCATATTGATCTTGTGTATATAATATTTCCTGATCTATAAGTTCTAATAATTCTTCATAAGCTTCGCTTATAGTTTCTTTATCATACTTATCTCCAAACTCTTTTATAAGTTCTTCTTTATCTCTTAGTTTATTATCGTCCACTAAATCATAAACTAATTCATCTACAATATGTACAGCACCAGTATTAACGTCTAAAACAAAGAAATTATCTCCCTGTTTAAATTTGTGTATTAAAGCCATTTCAATTTCCTCCTAGTAATATTTTTCCCCTATATCTTGAAACAATATCTTATTTAATCCTAATGTCAATTTGATAAATCAACTTTCACCAACTAATAAAGTTAAGCAGCAACTTATCTCAAGTTACTGCTTGTCTTTAATTAGTTTTCACACTCTAAGTTAGCAACTGTACAAGAAGTTTTGCAAGCTGATTGGCATGAGTTTGCACATTCCTTACATGCTGGTTTGCATAAGCTATTTTTGATGTTTGTTTTGTTGATTGTTTTTATGTGTTTCATGTCGAATCCTCCATATTTCAAATATAACATTGGTAATTATAGCACAGTTTTTCATGGTAATAAAGTATTTATTTTCTAGCACTGTCCCCTATTACCTTTACAGTAAAATATATTGAAAAAATATTTATATTATTACTTTAACTAAAATTTTATTTTCAATAAAACAAAACAGCATTTACATTAATAGTAAATACTGTTTTTATTCTATAAAGAAGTTTCTTTTTTTATTTCTTCTATCATGTCTTCTTCTGATAAAGTCTTATCATCATATGAACTATAAATATCATTTAAATGCACTGTATAATATACATTCTTACTTTTCTTTTCTTTTTTATTATTATTTCTATTCTCTTCATCAACATTCTTAGTTTTTTTATCTATATTATTCTTTACTAAAACACCTGCAGCAACTGATGCTACAACCGCTGATAATGCCCCAAAAATTAACTTTTTATTGTTTTTAATGCTCATATCCTCCACCTCACTGTTATAAAAATTATATACAGATTAACTATTTTAGTCAATTTACAAAACCGTTAAATTTTTATTAAATATTATAATTTTAAGTTTTAATTTTTTAGTTAAGTGTATCTATTTTTAATATTAACATTATTTATGTTTTTCTTACAATACTGCTTATTATTTATTACTAAAATTTTCTCTTTCTATATCTATACTATCCTTTATATCATTAAAATTATTTTTATTATTAGATTTAACTATATCTTCAACATCTACAATAGAAGTATTACTACTTTCACTTTCTATAAGAATATCATCATCTATTATACTATCTTTAAATTTATTCATAATTTTCTCCTTACTCTCATAACTTCTTATTTATTAAATTAATAATTTCCTCAATATTTTCATTTACATCTATATCACCATACCAATTTTCTAAATCTCCCTGTTTATTATCTCCAAAATATTTTGCCTTAAGTATTATTTCTGGTCTATATTCAAAATGTAGGATGTCAAAATGAGCCCACTTATCTCCCCAAACAAATCCATGATTCTCAAAAGCATTAACAATTGCCTGTGGATAAGAAGCTATTCTTTTGCTTCCTTCCTCCTTAGATACCCACTTCCAATAATCCGAATCATTTCTATTTAAATCAATTGAAATTCCATATGCATGTGCACTTAAAAGTCCAGTATCTTGTATATATCTATAATTATATCCACCACTTAATGGAGCTACATAAGATTCATCTCGTGACCCTCTTTGAAGTGTATTTGAAATATCATTTAATGCAGCGTTCAGTTCTTCACTGGCTTTATTAACAGTACTGAACATTACTGTTCCATAATAAGTTGATGTTGACTTTAAGTTTTTCTCAATTTCACTTTTACTTTCTCCATACATGGCTCCTAAAAATCCATAATTTCTTATTCTACCTGGATCATAATTATCATCCATTACTTTATCAATCATATTAAGTGGATAAATATCACTTAATGTATCTTCTAAATCAGCATTAAAAAACTTTTGATCATAAGTTTTTTCTTTTTTATCATCGTATAATATTTTCTTACCATTTTTCATTACGATATAAATAGAATCATTAGAATCTTTTTCTATATCTATTATTTGCTCAGGATAAGCTAACATAAGAACTAATAAATCTTGCTTTACATGAGTAATATACTTACTCTCTTCTATAGTAATTCCATAAACCTTATATGGTATAAATAATAGTATCATTACAAAACATATTATTTTTATTCTATTTTTCATCCACTTCACCTCTTATAGATATAATTTTGTTTCGATTTTTCTATCATATTCTGACCAATTTCCTGCCTCTGTTTTTTCTTTTATTTGAGATATTTTATTCATGGTTGCATCTATAGAATCTGCAGAGTTAAGAAATACATCTTTCTTCATTATCTATTTCCTCCAATGCCCTAAATATTATAATTTAGTTTAACCTAAAGAACGAGTATTTAAAGCCTAAATATCTTTTAAACTTTAAATACTCCATTGAATTAATATTTAATAATTATTAATCTATTCTCCAATTCCACTCTTTTCAAAACTTTCTGTGAAGCCATGTGTTAATTTATTTATTGGTTTCTTAAGGAATAGTGAAATAAGTATAAATATTGCTCCATATATTAAAAGTACTACTATATCCTTAATTAATACACTTTGAACAACTCCACCAATTGCTTCTCTTGCAAGTGAAATAGCATAAGTAAATGGTAAAAATGGATTAATAACTTGGAAGAACTTTGGTGTTAATTGAATAGGGAAAGTTCCTCCTGAACCACCAATTTGTATTACTAATAATACAATACCTAAAACTTTACCTATATTTCCAAGCACAGAGCAAAGTGAATATAAAATTAATGTAAATATAATACTTGTAAACACACTACCTAATACGAATAATAATGGATTTACACAATATATCTTTAATATATATATATCTCCTACAGAAACTATTATAGCTTGAATTATTGCTATGCTCATAAATAATAACATTTTTCCAAAATATTGTGATATAGCTGAATATTCACCCTTAGCCTCAACTGTTAACATTGAAGCTAGTAATAATAATCCTACCCACAATGATAATACAGTATAAAATGGAGTCATTCCTGTTCCATAATTCCCCATCGAGAATAATGTATTTGTCACTATTTCAACTGGATTTGCAAGGAAATCACTTCTCTTTTGAACGTCACTCTTTAATAGATTTACTATATCTTGTAAGTCAGCACTATCCTTTATTCCTTCAACCCTGCTTATTAAATCATTAATCATATTTTCAGCTTCTGGAAGCTTCTCTTTTACAAACTCTATTCCTTCTATTCCCTTATCCGCACCTTGATATACAGTAGTTAATAATTCACTAACTTGTGGTAATTTTGCTTCTGCTTCACTTAATACAGACATAGCATTATCTGCTACAATATATGCATCATCAAAAATAGTATTTATTTTTGATACTATCTCTGAATCAAAATTATTATAAATATTATTAGTTATATTGCTAATGTCATTTGAAAGTGCCATTATGTTATTTAATAACGATAAATTTGGCTTTTCTCCATTAGCAATACCATCTTTAATAGTATTTAACGCAGTGATAGCTGAATCAATTTTACTACTAACTGTTTGTAGATTACTTATTATATCATCAAATTTACCTGGACTAAATTTATTCATAGTTTCAAGAATATTAATTAATGAATCAGCACTCTTATTTATGCTATTTAATTTGTCAAGTAAACTATCTATCATAGCCGGTACATTTTCTGAACCTGCATTTATTGCATCTATCAATGCACTTGTGTATGTTGATACATCATTAGATATCTCATTTAATATTTTTATATCATTTTTAATTATTGGAGCGATATTATTTAAACTACTTTTTGAAGTACTTAAAAATCCCTTTACTTCTGCACTTAATTTTTGCGCATTTTCAACTGTTTCTTTTATCATAGGAATATCTTCTTGAATTCCTACAACTAATGTTTTAAGCTGTTCTGCCCCTTGAACAGCTAGATTAACAGTATCATTAATATTTCCAAAATTCCCTTGAACATCTAATAATGCATTATAAATTGTAGTTATTTTAGGAATTTGATTTTCAAGCTCTATTCCTAAATCATTTGCTAATCCAAATATTGTATCACTTACAGTACTAACTATTGCTTTGCTTATCTTTTCTTGAACCGCAGTAGCACCTTTATCAGTAAGCTTAGGTGCAATAGCATTTATTTTCTCATTAACTGTATAAATTATTTCACCTTTTTCTATATCATCTGTTACAATAGATGTTAAATTCTTAGAAAAATCTTCTGGTATTGTGATCATCGCATAGTATTTTCCCTCTTCAACCATTTGATTTGCTTCTTCTTCACTAATAAACTGCCACCCCATCTGTTTGTTATCTTTCAATTCATCAACAACAGTATTTCCTAAATTTATATCTTCTCCATTTAAAGTTGCTCCCAAATCCTTATTAACTACACCAATTTTTATTCCACTTGTTGCTGACTCTGCATATGGATCCCAGGATGCTTTGATATTAAACCAAGCATACAAAGAAGGTAATATACATAATGCTACTACAACAATAAGAGCCCCATAATTTGTAAATATATTTTTTAAATCTTTTTTAAAAATTTCAAATGCACCCTTCATTTTTCTACTCCTTTGACCTTTACTTACTTTCGAATAAATATATATTATCATTTTGGTACTAAAATTCAAGTTTTAGTTTTATGCTATTTTTCTTCTATTTTTACTATTAATCATCATTTTTCTAATTATTAAAACGTTTTTTCTATGCTTAAATAAAAAATTTTTTTAATAAAATTTAAACACGCTATTAACATTTTATTCATCTTTTTATCTCCATTTTTTATTCTACTTTTGTTTTTCACCTTTTTTAAATTAATATACTATGTTAAATTTATCAATTTACTAATAAATTTTAATTTATATGTATAAATTTCTATACTAAAATTATTTTTAGTGTATACTAATATAGATACTAAAAAATACCGAGGAGAAAATAACGAATATGTCATTTAATGAGCTTAATTTAAATTCAAATATAATAGAAGGTTTAAAACTTCAAGGAATTACTTCTCCAACAGAAGTACAAAGCCTAACTATTCCAAAAGCATTAGAAAACTTAGACATTATTGCAGAGTCACATACTGGTAGTGGAAAAACTTTAGCTTACATATGTCCTATTTTTCAAAAAATAAATACAGAAAAAAAAGAAATGCAAGCTATTATACTTGCTCCAACCCATGAATTAGTTATGCAAATTGATGCACAAATAAAACTACTTTCAAAGAACTCAAATATGAATGTAACTTCTCTTACTATAATGGGGGAATCTAATATTGAAAAACAAATAAAAAAACTTAAAGAAGTAAAACCACACATAATAGTAGGTTCAGCAGGAAGAGTTCTTGATTTAATTAAAAAGAAAAAAATATCTGCTCATACTATAAAAACTATAGTTATGGATGAAGCTGATAGCTTATTAGCTAAAAATAAATCTACAATAATAAAAGATATAATAAAATCTACTATGAGAGATAGACAGCTTATGTTCTTCTCTGCAAGTATAAATAATACAGCCTTAGAAATTTCTAAATCATTAGTTAAAGAAGTTCATATAGTAAAATCAGAATCTAAATCAGTTTTAAACCCAAATATTTCTCATATGTTTATTACTTGTGAATTTAGAGATAGATTTGAAACTTTAAGAAAACTATTAGCCGCTGAAAGTCCTGAAAAAGCTATAGTGTTTATTAACAATAGCACAGAACTTCAAAATATTAATGAAAAGCTAGATTATCATAAAGTTAAATCTACAGCTATTTTCGGAAATGCTTCAAAAGAACAAAGACAAAGATCAATAGAAGCTTTTAGAAATGGAAAATTTAATGTTTTAGTTTCTTCTGACGTATCTGCTAGAGGTTTAGATATCCCAGAAGTAACTCATATTATAAGTATGGATTTCCCTGAAAATCCTGATGAATATTTACACAGAGCAGGAAGAACAGCACGTGGAAACCTTTCAGGCTCTTCAATTTGTATAGGTACAAGACGTGACTTAGATGCTATAAAATCATACCAAAAAGCTTTCAAAATTAAATTCAAAGAAATGAAATTATACGGTGGTAACTTAATACCAGTTAAATAAAAAAATTTAATTCTTAGCTTCAGATAAAGTTAAACCTTCATTTGAAGCTAAGAATTTAGTTATTAAACATTATTTTAAATACAACCGAGTTATCTTTAGACGTAATATTATAACTAATATTTTCATGCTTATCTAATATAGTCCTTACTATATAAAGTCCTAATCCAGTTCCTCCTGTTTTTCTATTTCTAGATTTATCAACTCTATAGAAGGCATTAAATATATTCCCAATTTGATCCTCAGAAATTGTTATGCCTGTATTTTCAACAGTTAATTCCTTACTAGTCAGCTTTATAATAATTTTCTCATCAACCGGAGAATAAGTAATTGCATTTTTAACTATATTAGTAATTACTTTTTTTATTAACTTTTCATCTGCAATTATAAAAATATCTTCATTAATATCAGTTTCTAAATTTAAACTCTTTTCATCAATAAAATATTTTAACTCTCTAACTACACAATTAGTAACTTTGCTTATATTTACATTTGTAAAATTATACTTAAATTCTCCATTTTCTCTTTCACTTAAATGTAATATTTCCTGTACTAACTCACTCATCTTTTGTATAACATCATAAGATTCTTTTAAATATTTATCCCTATCTTTATACTTCCCAATATTATAAATCATTCCCTCTAACTGTCCATTAATTATAGTAATAGGTGATTTTAATTCATGAGAAATTGTTGCAATAAATTCTCTTCTTTCCTTCTCCAATTTTCTTTCCATTTCTATTTCTTCTGTAAGCTGTGAATTCATACTTTCTAACTTATGAAAAGACTCTTTTAAATTCTTATTCATTAAATTTAAACTATTGCATAATTCCCCTATTTCATCTTTATCATTTATTTCAATAACATTATCAAAATCTAAATTTGCCATCTTTTTAGCAACCTTATTTATCTTAATTAATGGTCTACTTATTAAAAGAGCATAAAAACCAGAAATTGTAAAAGAAATTATTATAATTGCTATAATAGCAAATGGGAAAAATAAAATAATACTATCTGCTGCTTCATTTTCTGGACTTATAGGGAAATGTACTATCATATTATATATTTTATCTAAGCTTTTTATATAAACAGCTTCATCTATATTTAAACTTCCATTTTTATTAATTAATTGATATACAAGTTGTGTTTTATTTAAACTTCTATTTATATCAAATTGTAAATAATATTTTTCAAATCTTTGAAAACCTTCATACTTATTATTATATAAAAACGGTATATTATTGGGTGAGTTTGCCCCCTCCCTAAATGATGAATATATTATACTATTAATTAAATTATTATTATCCTTACTTACTAAAATAATATCTATGTTATTATTATAAGAAAATTTATCTAATAATTCATCTACATCTATATCTTCATTAGACCCTAGCTCTCTTTTTAATTCTTCTACTCCCGATTTAACACTCTTAACCTTATAAATCTCATAGACTCTTGGCATAAAGAAATATATGCATATATATAAAAGTGTAAAAGCTAATATTATTATTAAGCTACTCCATATAAATAATTTTTTCTTTATACTTAGGTTTTTCCATTTATTTTTCAAGAACATATCCTACACCTTTAATAGTTTTAATATAATCCTTCTTTATTTTCTTCCTTATATTTTTCATATGTGCATCTATAACTCTAGTATCTCCAAAATAATCATAACCCCATATTTTTTCAATTAACTTTTCTCTAGAAACTACCGTTGGATAACTACTCATCATTAACTTTAATATATTAAATTCCTTTAAAGTTAATTCAATTTCCTCTTCATCAACATAGGATTTAAATGTTTGTAACTCAAGCTTTAGTCCCTCAAATCTTAAAACTTCATCTTCAGATAATTCCCTATTCTTTCTCCTTAAAACAGCTTCTACCCTTTTAATTAATATGTTAAATGAAAATGGCTTACTAATATAATCATCTGCTCTTAAATCAAAACCTTTTATTTCATTTTCTTCATCACCTAATGCTGTTAAAAATATTACTGAAACTTCTTTATCTATATTTCTTATCATTTTACACAATGAATGTCCATCAAGCTTAGGCATCATTACATCTAAAATTACTAAATCATATTCTCCTGATTTAAATTTTTCATATCCTTCTACTCCATCATTTGCTGTATCTACTATGTAATCTTGTGAAGATAGAAACTCCACTATTAATTCTTGTATTTGATTGTCATCTTCCACCACTAAAATTTTGTAATTCATATTTTCCTCCAATAAGTTATATATATTTAATTTTACCATAATCCTTACTTTTACATATTAAATTCATTTAAATTTCAGTTTTTTACATTTTCATCAATTATACAATTAATATATTATTATTCAAAAATATACCACTAATTATTAACAATTAGTGGTAATATACTATTTATTTACTACATTATTGTTTTTCTCAACTTCAGCTTAATTATTTGAATCTATACTTTTAGTAGCAATACTAGTATTACTACTAATTTCATTGTTGATCTTACTGATATCTTCCCCAGTTTGATTTAAAGCATATTTTATATTATTAAATTTACTCATTAAAGTATCATATGTTGTATTTGAAGGAGTATCTGATACTTTTTCATTTCTATCTAACTTATCAATTTTTCTTATATCTTCTTCTGATAACTCAAAATTAAAAATATCAATATTATCAGTCATTCTTCCGAAGTGAGATGACTTTGGAATAGGAATAATACCTTTTTGTATATGCCACCTTAAAGCTATTTGAGCAATACTCTTGTTATATTTTTCAGCTAAATCCATAATTAAGGGAACCTCTAATAACTGTCCCTTCATAATTGGACTCCATCCTATAACTTGTATCTTATAATTATTGCAATAATTAACTAATTCCCTTTGAGAAAAACATGGATGTACTTCAATTTCATTAACCATAGGCATTATTCTTGCTGTTTTTTTCAAAGCTTCTAAATGTCCTATTTTAAAATTGCTTACTCCAATAGCTCTAATCTTACCTAATTCATAAAGATCCTCAAATGCTCTCCAAGTTTCGCTATTCAATTCAGTTGGCCAATGTACTAATAGCAAATCTAAATAATCAATATCTAATTTTCTCATGGACTCCTCAAAGGATTTTATTGCTTTGTTATATCCATGACTATCATTCCAAACCTTTGTGGATAAAAATATATCTTCTCTTTTAACTCCACTTTCTTTAATTCCTTTACCTATCCCCTCTTCATTTCCATAAAAAGATGCTGTATCTATAAATCTATATCCAATTTTTAATGCACATTTAATAGTATCTATAGTTTCACTTTCATCTCCCAATTTATAAGTCCCAAATCCTATACTAGGTATAGTAATACCATTTAATAAAACCCTATAGCTATCCATAAACCCTATCCCCATTTACCAAATATTTTCTATATTATTATCTAATAATCTATTACTACTATAATACTTATTAATTAAAACATTGTTTAATGCTTTTTTAATTAATCATATCTTCAAAATAAATACAATTTATATCATCTATACATTCTTCTACGTTAAAAACAAATTTATTTTCTAATAATAGTGATATTACGAAGTCTCTACTTCTATACTCTTCATTATCAAATTTACTCTCTCTACCTTTCCATGAATTTGGCAAGTTTTTTTCTATAATTTAAAAGTTTAAAGCGAGATAAAACATATATTAATTTAATTTATACATATACTAAAGACTAGAAAGGAGATGAAACTATGAAAACTTGGATTAAATCTTTAATAGCAGTTATTATTATACTTATAATAATTGCAATTCCTATGATATCAAGCTATAACAATCTAGTTAACTTAGAACAAAATGTCAATGTTGCTGAATCAAATATTGATACACAACTTCAAAGACGTTCTGATTTAATTCCAAACTTAGTGAATACAGTAAAAGGATATGCCTCTCAAGAAAAAGATATATTTACTGAAATTGCTGATGCAAGAAGTAAATTAGCTGGTGCTAATAATATTACTGAACAAGCTAATGCAGATAGCGAATTAAGTGGTGCTCTTTCAAGATTATTATTAGTTGTTGAAAATTATCCTGACTTAAAGTCAAATCAAAACTTTCAAGACCTTTCTATACAACTAGAAGGTACTGAAAATAGAATTGCTATAGCGAGGCAAGATTATAACACTGCTGCTACAACATATAATACAAAAGTTAAAAGCTTTCCTACCAAAATAATTGCATCATTATTGGGTTTTCAGGAAAAACCCTTATATAAGGCTACTGAAGGTGCACAACAAGTACCTGAAGTTAACTTCACAAGTTAAGTATTATGAAAAGTTTTAAAAGTAAACTTAAAGCTTTTACTTTATTTTTATTATTACTATTATGCAGTGTATATTACATACCTAATGCTAGCAGTAATTATCCAACTCCAACCAATTTAAAATACATTAATGATTATACTAACACAATTAATAATGATTATAAGGAAAAAATTGTTTCAATAGGTAAAGAACTAGAAGATAAAACAGGTGCTCAAGCTATAATTGTAGTAATTAATTCTACTAATAATATTTCTATTGAAGATTATACTAATAAACTTTTCAGAGGTTGGGGAATAGGAAAAAGTGAAAAAGACAATGGTCTTCTTATATTATTAGCCATTAATGATAGGCAATACAGAGTTGAAGTAGGACGTGGACTTGAAGGTACTATTCCTGATGCTTTAAGCAATAGAGTTATGGAATCTTTAGCTAAACCAAGTTTTTCACAAGGAAATTATGGAGAAGGTCTTTTAAATAGCTATAGTAAACTTTGTGATTATATTGCTGAAGAATATGGAGTTACATTAGAT
Organism: Clostridium sp.; assembly: GCF_026168755.1. GTDB lineage: Bacteria > Bacillota > Clostridia > Clostridiales > Clostridiaceae > Clostridium. Next base: position 17,720 of record NZ_JAPFDR010000020.1, read on the forward strand.
AAATCATTAAATATTGAACTGCCATCTCAAACACAATCAACCACATCTAACAATAAAAATTTAGGCTTTGTTGGAATTGGATTTTTAGTTTTAATATTTTTAGATTTAATTTTTAATAGAGGTCGTATTATGTCAACACTATTACAATTACTATTTTGGAATAATTTCTTTAATGGTGGAAGACGTGGTGGTGGCGGATTTGGTGGTGGCCCTAGCTCTGGCGGGGGATTTGGCGGATTTGGTGGTGGCTCATCTAATGGTGGTGGCTCATCTGGAAATTGGTAGATAAATATAAAATAAAGTGTATCAAAATATAAATCTGATACACTTTATTTTTCAATTATTAAAATTTATTTCTTTTTCTTAAACATTACAGAACCAATAGTTGCAATTATTGTACCAAATAATCCTACTGCAACTGATGAAGTTCCTCCTGTCTTTGGTAAATTAGAATTTCCTTTATTTCCATTGTTAGAATTTCCACTATTATTGTTATTAGAGTTACCATTATTGTTGTCACTGTTATTGCTTCCATCATTACCATTATTGTTACCTGAATCAGCTATAACTAATCCATCCATTGCTTCCATTAATTCTTTTTCTGAATTAGAAACATCTTCAGCTGTAGCCTCTCCATTTTCCATTACAGTTTTAGCTTTAGCTAATTTATCTTCTAAAACCTTCCAAGATTTTTCAGTGTATTTACTTGAATCTAAACTTTCTGCTTTATTTATTAAATCTTGTAACTTATCTTTATTTGGTTTTAATCTTAATTCTAAGAATGATCTTATTAATTGATCATAGCTCTTAGCAACATCTACTTCTAATGCATTTTTATCAGCTATAACTTCATTTGCTTTACCTAAAGCAACCTGTAATTTAGCCCAAGTACTATCTATATATTCACTAGCATCTAATTTGTTAATTTTATCTACTAATTGTTGTAATTGCTCTTTATTACCTTTTTCAAAAGATAACATTTGCATTACAGTGCTTAATCTATCAAATGCTTTATCTACTTGATCTTGAGTATATTTTCCACTTTCTAGTAAAGCTTTTGCTTCAGATAATGCAGCTTTAAACTCTTCTGCAACTGCAGGCACAACATTTGAAAGTTCTTCATCTGTAATCTTATTAGCTTCTTCTATAGCAATTTCTAAATGCTGCTTGCATACATCTTCAACTGGTGGTGTTACTTCTCCTCCATCTTCAGAACCCTCACCAACCTTAATATTTATAGTATTAGAAGTAACTTTCTTATCATTAATTGATATATTAACTGCTAATGTAGTATTTCCATCCTTTAATCCAACTAACTTACCATCTTCAATCTTAGCAACTTCATTATTACCTACAACATACTCTATTTTTCCATCACCTATATTAGCAGGAGCTCCATTATTCATTAAAGCCTTTATTGATAATAAAGATAAATCAATACTTTCATCTACACCTATTTCTGTAATAGATGATCCTAATGTTACCCTATCAATTACTGGATTTTCAATACTTTCATCAATTTCAACGACATAAATATCATCTAATATTAAATCTGCATATCCATTTCCCTTATCAATTGAAATATAGTAATCATCATTGTTACCAGTAGTGAATGTTTTGCTCTTAGAGCTTGTCTTAGTATATTGTCCTTCTTCAACACCTGTAGCCTCAAGAGGTATACTTACTAAAGTTCCTTCACTTCTTGATTTAATATTTACTGTGTAACCTGGTGTAGCATCTTTAAGTGAATATAAGAAGCCTAATTCATAAGTTTTATTTGGTTCTAACTTAAATGTTGAATCATCTGTTACTAGCATTTGACCTGTTTCACCAGCTTGTTGATTAGTCTTTAATGAGAATCTTCCATCAAGCACCCAAGTCATTTTTTGTCTTCCAAGTAAATCCTTTTCTGCTAAGTGAGATCTATTTGAAGTGCCTCTTCCTGGTGCTAAGAAGAATGGTGTAATACCTTCATCTACATTTTCAAAATCTTCATAGAATACATATCCATCCTTATTAGTATTACCTGGATGTTCCCAAATTCTGAAGTCATCTACTATTACATCACCTTCTCCAGCTTCTGCATTAAGATAAATATCTGCAGTAGTCACATTTTCTGGTACTGTAACTTCAATCTCCATTCTTTGGAAAGTATCTTCTAAATATTTATGACCTTCACCAGATCTAGCAAAAGCTTCTCTAGTAATTACATTAGTTAATTCCTCATCTCCACAGTTTACACCTAAAGTAACTTTTCTATTACCATCATTTTTAACCCATGCAGATATAGAATAAGTCTTGCCTGATTCTAAACCTTCAATCCTTTGTGATATACTACCTTGCTTATTAGATATTGATACAACATCATTACCAGCTCTTCTACTTGCCTCTTCATTTACAAAAGAAATATGATCTGTATTTCCATCTTCAGAATCTTTTGTCCAAGTTTTCCACTCTTGAGAGTCAAATCCTGGGTCCTTTATTTGTGATCCATATCCCCAATCATCAATTCTTTCTTCTGCTACCTCACCTTTTGTTACAAGGTATGGAGTACTTTGTTCAACATCTAATTGAACTTTACCATTTACAACAGGAACTGATTTAACATGCTCTCTTCCAAGGTCAGTTAACTCATATACTTCAACTGTAGATAAGTTTTCCCATCCATCAGGTAACTCCCATTCAGAAGATGTTCCAAGTGGATTCCAATGATAAATCTTTGTATCTTCTTCTTCATCAAAGTTCCATTCTAAGAATAACTTAGTCTTTCCTTCACCAATAGTGTTATATGAACTTTCTGGAGTAGTAGCTACTAACTTATCATTTTTATAGTAATTAATATTAGCACCTTCTCTAACTCCTACTAAGTTATCAGTAAATTTAACTTCGTCATCAGTTCTAGACATTATTTCAAAGTGTTGCATATATTTAGTAGGTAATACTTGGTTGTAGAATCTTTCTATACCATTTACTCCTTCAATTGCATGATTATTACCCCATCCACTTGATAATAAATGCTTATTACCTTTTAAAATTGGATCTGATAAGAATCCATCCTTAGTACTATTTCTAATAAACCTTAATATTTCACTTGTACCACCTTTATTTGGATATGCAGGGTCTGCCCCCCAGTGAGTCCAAGTTACATGTTCTTCAAGAGGACTATGGAATTCTGTTGCAACTTGATATCCTAAAGCATTTAACTTTTCACCAAGTTGGTGAGCATTCCATCCATTACCTGTATAAACGTCAACATATACCCAACCTAAATTAGGTAAATCTGCTTTTAACATATCTAATCTTCTGAATAATTCACCTGTAGTTAAATCTGCTCTTTGATCAACATAATAAGCTTGATCTAACCAGTTCCATCCTGGAGCGTTCGTATTTACTGAACCATTATCAGGATATTGGAATGCATCTAATTGATATTCTGTAGCATTTATATGAACACCAAACTTAGCATTATATTTAGCACCTTCTTCTATTAAGGTGTTGAAATCTTCAACTCCACCTTGTCTTATACCAATATGTCCGCCGTAATCTGGAATTGAGTCATCATGTCCTTCAGATTGATATCCTTTTTCAAGTACCATTTGTCCAAATCCATCTGTATAATTATATAGCTTCTTAACTGTATCTAAAGTTCTTAAGAATGGACTTTGAGTATATCCTATATTAAATGCAATATATGAAAGACTATTTTTTAAATCCTCAGCTCCTAATGGTGCTTCAGTTCTATTTCTATATTCAATTGCAGCATCTTGCCAGTTTATTGTTTTATCTTCATTCATATCTTTAGTAATATATGCTTCTGCCCATAAATTTTCTTCATGACTATAAAAATCTACATCTGATTCAGAATCTAAAACTTCTCTATATGTCCAAGCGCCTGTTCCAATGCTTGTACTCTTATATCCATTTCTATTCTCAGTGTTTAAAAGTATTCTACTAGAGTATTCTATAACATTATTATTTAGTGACACAGCAAAATCATTATCATTAATAAATGCATAAGTCTTAGCTTTACTTGATGGATCTAAATCTTCAACAGTACTTATTTCATCAGAAATTTCATGCCAAGCTCCTGTTGATAATACAGCTGCAATAGCACCACCATTATCACTTCTTACTTCTGCAAAGCTTTGATTTGGTAATGATACTTTCTTAACTATAAACTCACCAGTTTCTTCAATATTAGTTATCTCTAACCTTATTTTATTATCTTCTACAGACATAACAGCAGTTAATGTAACTCCAATTTCATCAATAGCCATTGTATAAGTAGCTTTATTACCTTCTACAACACAATCAACTTTTGGAGTATAGTTTTTACCATTAAGATTAACTTTATTAGATCTTGTTTCTTGTCCAATTAATGTTGAACCATCATCTTTCCAATTATACTCAATAACTCTTGGGAAAGTATTATCTAACTTAACTGTCATTATATCAGATTCGATAGTTTTCTCTGTTACTTCCGGTAAATCTTCATCTGTTTCAGGAGTAATTTCATTAACTTTAACATTATCTAAAGTAACAGTCTTATTTCCAAACCATCCAACTAATCCTATCTTACCAGCTGTTGTTGGCAATTTATCTGATGTTGCACTACCTATAACTTCTCCATCAATAGATAATGTAATATTATTATCCTCAACTTCAAGTTTCATTTTATACGTTTTATTTGCTTCTAATTTCTTTGATCCTGGGAAAGAACCATAGGATTCAGTACCATTTGTACTTGCCTTCCATACCCAAGAACCTGCATCATAACAAACAGCTCCCCAATTAGTTGCGTCTTTTACTCTAAACCCTAACCCTATTCTTCCATCATCACTACTTGTTGTAAATTCTGCTTCATATATAAAGTTTTTAACATCTGGAGATGCCATATCTGCAGCTATTGATTTTGCATTCATACCAATTTTAACTACGCCATCTTCAACTGTTACTGCCCCACCACCAGATAAAGTTTTCCAGTCACCACTAGTTTCAGGAGTTTCAAAATCAGTTGAATATTCTATCTTTTCTCTAACTGTAACATTAGCTTTAGCTTTTGGTGTTCCTTCAGCAGCGCCTTTAATAGTACCTTCAACAACAAAATTACCTACTTCTGCATATTTAGATGGATCAATATAATCCCAAATTACAACTTCTTCACCTGTTGTACCATCAGAATATGTTACATTAACTTTATATGGTAATTCCGGCTTGGTTTTTAATAATGTTGATATATTTAACTCTTCTACTTCTTGTATATCAGTTACAACCTCATTATCAAGAGACTTAACTTTTAAATAGTCAACATTTATGCTCTTATTGTCAAACCAAGTTCTATATCCAAACTTACCAGCTTCTTGAGGGAAACCACCAATATCAACAGTACCATTAAATATTTCACTATCATCTACAGTTAAAGTTACATTATTTCTTTGCACTTTTACCTTCATTGTCACCCATTGGCCAGCTTCAATTGTTGGTCCTTCAATATCATCTTTCCACGCTGTTGGAGTTTCAATAAGCCATTTTCCTTGTGCAGTTTCCCCTCCATTGTATCCAATAAATCCATAATTATTAGCATCTTTTCCTCTAAATACAAGTCCAAACCTTCCAGCTGCCTTACCTTCTTCTGGATTAAGTTGAAATCTTACTTCAGCCTCAAAATCCTTTATGCTTGGACTTTGATCTTCTAAAAATACTAATTTATTATCAGCAGTAGCATCTCTAGAAATTTCCAGATATCCTTTCTTTCCTTCTGTACCTGGTACATCATTATCCATATTCTTATTAATACTTCCATTTCCTATTAAGTTTGTCCAAGATGTACTTGAAAAATCATCATACTCTTGGCTATAAGCATATTCTTCGGATGCCTTTTCTACAGCACTATTTTCCACTATCATAGTAGTGTTATTTTCAGCTAATGCTGATACTGGAATTTGTCCAACTGTTACTGCTGTTGCTATAATAAGAGCTATTTTCCTATTCATTGATTTGTTTTTTATCATTAATGATACCTCCCCTATTTAATTAATATCTTTTAATATAAAACTCAACACTCTGTATACCTTTACACTATATATTTATATTTTAATATATTTTTCTATTATTTTCCTTATTCAAATTGTTAATTTATATAAGTATCTTGCTAAATTTAACTATTTTTACTAATTTATCATTTAAATTAAAATAAAAAGATGTCCTGAATTAAAATTTAAGACATCTTTTTAGATAATAAAAAACATTTTTATATTTTATTATTTACCTTTTTCTATTAACTCTTGTATTGTTTTCTTAGGACTAAATCCAATAATTCGATTCAAAAATTGTCCATTCTTTAATAATATTAATGTAGGTATTGATTGTATTTGATAATAATTTGCTAAAAATCTTGAATCATCAATATTCACTTTAATAATTTTTACATTTTCATCTTCTTCATTTATTTGTTCTAATATTGGTGAAAGCATTTTACATGGTCCACACCATTCTGCATAAAAATCTACCAAAACTAATCCTTCATTTATTTCATTAATAAACTCTGATTCTTTAATAACTTTCATTTTAATTCTCTCCTATAATTTATAAAAAAGACAATTCTAAACTATTATTTTTTTGTCTTTACTAAAATTATATTCAATAAACTAGCTATTGTTGCCCTTGAAAACTACTACATATGACTTTATCACATATAATCTTTATTTTATCCTTTTTTTCTTACTGCCCGTGACTTTTTTATAGTTATATCTTTAGTTGGAGGCTGATTTCTAATATATCTCAAATATCTTGAGACTCTTTCATCCCTCTCTAAAGCTGATATTGTATTTAACCTCATGGCAAGCTCTTTATTAGTGTATAAAGCATGAATTTGCTTATGGCAATCTTGACATAGCAATGCCACAGGCAATTTTCCTCCTCCCACTTCTTTAGGTACTAGATGGTGCTCAGTAATTTTAATAATTCCTTCGCGTTTACATAACTCACAAATATAATCCTTCACTATAAAATCACCTACATATTACTAATAATTATATTGAATAAATACTTCTAAATATATTTTATACTTTTTTCTATAACTTATAATCTATATTAAATTTTATTTATCCACTGACACGCTAAATTAAACCAAGTAGCCAGATGCTCATCTATGTGTTCATTTCTCCCACTCATAGCAGTACTCTCTTCACAAAGTGCCATTCCATGTCCTCCATTTGGATATACATGAAGTTCGAAAGGAACTTTATTTTTAGCTAAGGAACTTGCAAATAATAGTGAATTTTCAACTGGGACTGTAGTATCAGTAAATGTATGCCATAAAAATGTTTTAGGTGTATCTTTAGATACCAAATTTTCTAAAGATAACTTATATCTATTTTTTTCACTTTCCTCTTCCCCAAGCAAATTATCAAAAGACCCCTTGTGAGCAAAATCTCCAGCAGTTATAACTGGATAACATAATATCATACCATTAGGTTTTATATTTTCTTTGTTTATCTCTAACTCTTTTTCTATAAATTCATTATTCCAAAGTACCCCTAAACTTCCAGCTAAATGTCCTCCTGCTGAAAATCCGCATACAATAACTTTTTCTTTATCTACATTCCACTCATTTTCTTTTTTACGTACATAATTAAATGTTTCTGCTAACTCTAACAATGCATTAGGATATCTTGCTGGTGCAACACTATATCTAAGTACAATTGCATTAAAGCCTTGCGCCATAAACTTTAAAGCTATAGGTTCTGCCTCTCTATCTGAAGTAAATCCATATCCACCGCCTGGGCAAATTACTATAGTTTCTCTTTTTCTATTAATATTAATTTCTTCACTATTCTCTGGAATATATGCACTTATAACGGCTTTACTTTCTCTTAAATTATTACATATATCACTTATTTTTATCTTCTCATAAATCATTTCTTTCTCTCCCTATATAAAAAATAAACTTCAAATATTATTTTAATGATATTATTTTATTTATACAACTTTCTATATTAGTGACATTATACATTAAATTATTTAGAAACAAACGGCCTTATTTTTCCCATTAATTGTATTATATCCATTTTTATGTTATTATTTCCTTATAATATCTTATTTAAAATAAGGGGGAAAAGTTATATGGAAAATAAAAAGCTTGGCGGGGGAATATTAACCATATCAATAATTTATCTAGTATTTTTAGCCTTTGGACTTATCGGAAGCATTATCAGCCTTTCAACTTTGGATGAAATTAACTCTTTAATATCTCAAATGGGAGGAGTACAACTTACATCTACCGAATTAATTGTTAGTATTATTTTAACCTTAATTTTATTAGTTGGAATAATTTTAATTTTGCTAAAAAAGCAAATTGGAATTTATACTTTTTTCACTGTAGAAATAATAAATATTATCTATTCTTTAATAATGAATGGTTTAAGCATATCTATTTTAATTTCAACATTAGTAGGATTAATATTACCTGGTTTACTTGCATACTTTATATATAAAAAGAAAGAATTATTTGGATTTGAAAGTAAAGAAAATAATTTAGATGCTTAATAAATATAAAAAATAAGGAGGCTGAAATAATAGCTTCCTTATTTTTATATCTAATTATATATAGCCTTTATTGGATCTAATTTAGAAGTCTTATATGTTTGAATAAAATAAGTTAGAGCTTATGTTAACTCACCATTAGCTCCACCTAATTGCTCTTGCATTATATCAGCATATGTTGAATTAGGTCTCTCAACTTTAACTTCGCGAATTAAATGTTTCTCATGTTTAAACATAATCTAACCTATTTCTTTCTAATATTTAACTTAGTTATAAAAGTTCCTTATTAGTTTTTCTCACTTTATTAATGTTATGCTAATTCTATTCTAATTTTTTATACTTTCATACCTTTAATTTCTTGATAAAAATAAGCATCATGTTAAATGCTTTCTAAAATAAAATAAGACTTTAATAAGCTTTTATTTTACTTGCTTATTAAAGTCTTATTTTTTATATTCACCTACAGCAGGTTTTAAAACTTTTCTCTATCCCACTTTAGCTACTTCACTATTAATATTCTTTTTACTTCTTATAGTTGATACACTATTAATCTTCTTAGTAATACCTACATTTAAAATTTCATTAGCTACACTTCTATATTCCTTTGTGGCTTTACATCTTGGATCATACATAGATACTGGTAATCCATTGCTTTGGCTTTTAACTATTATACTACTTTGATGAATTTCTGTATCAAAAACTTTATATGGATAAAGTTCTTCTATTTCCTTTCTAAAAGATTCACTAAGCTTTGTTCTTGAATCTACTCTTGTTAATAGTATTCCTTCAACCCTTAACTTCTTATTAAATGTTTTTTGAATTAACTTTATTGTCTTTGATAAACTTTTAAGACCTTGCATATTAAATAAAGAAGGCTCCATTGGTATTATTATGCTGTCACTAGCAACTAGTGCATTAATAGTAGTAATGGATTGACTTGGTGGACAATCTATTAATATAAAATCATAATCAACCTTTAAATTTTCTTCTTCTATTAAATTACTTAATAATCTTTTACAATTTTTCATTTTTATTAAAGCTAAATCACAATTTCCAAACTCTGAATTATTCGGAATAATATCTAATCCATCTAATATTGTACATTTCTTTATTGTTTTTCTTAAAGATTTCTTTCCTCTAAGGCTGTTAACTAATGACTCTTGATCCGTCTTAAATCCTACACTAGTTGTTAAATTAGCTTGATAATCATTGTCTATTATCAAAACTCTATAACCTGAATTAACTAACTCAGCTGCTATATTTACTACTGTTGTAGTTTTAGCACATCCCCCTTTGTGATTACATACACTAATAATCTTCATTGTTTTTCTCCCCTAACTCTCATACCTTTTTATTTTTCTTATCATAGTTTATCTATTTTTTAAACTCTAATATGTATAAATTACATTATAATATATTTTATCATTTATGTAATATTTTTACAAATATTATTTAAAAACTCTACTTAATCTCTCTAAATAATCATAACAATTGGCTATTGAACCATTAAAATTAAAATGGAATGCAGCAGTAACTGCTAACATTGCTAATATGCCTTATCTTACTTTTAACTTATTATATAGAAAATTTGGAAGACTTTCAGAAAAGTTTTTTAAATTATTAACCTTTGAAAAAATAGGACAATTTGGAGAGTTTCTGGCTTATATTTAAATGATATAACTTTAAATAATATTCCTAAGACAAACAATATACTACTAACAATATACTACTAACAATAATAAATATTATAGATGAATATTTCTGAGCTTAGTCTCAATTTGATTGTAATAACTTGGATAATCATGTTCTATAACCATACTAAACATTTCTTTTTTTAGACTTAAATATTTTAAATAAAATACTTATCACGAATAATAATTTTGAATTACGCACTAAAAAATACCGCATATTAATTTTGAGCAATACGGTATTTCTATTATTTAATATTTAGTTTTTATTTAACTAAATTTTCTTTATCTGATAATAAATCATATTTATTACAAATTTATTATTATTGTATAGATCATAATAAATACTATTTGACTCATGTCTTATTTTATAATTATTTCCTTTATAAGTTTTAATTGTTTTATCTATAGTTTTGCTTAAATCATAAATATATTTTATCTTTTTCCCATTAAATTCTATTATTTTAAATGATGGCTCACCTTCTAATGTATATTTCTCAATAATTATTTTTGATGGATAATTTAGACCTATATTTTCAAAAAAATCACGTATTGGTATATCATTATCAACTATACCACTTGAATCTATTACGGAGTTAATAGTCATATATCCTGTATCCCTTAAAGCAAGATATTCATGAGGTTTTTCATTATTCATAACAGCTCCTATAATATTATAATTATTTCAATATTTATTATATTATATATTATTTTTAATGTTAAAATAATAAGTTTAACATTCTTAATTCTTTACTTAAAATATAATTAAATAATAAATATACGTAATACCGTATTATTCAATTTTCAAAGATCATTTAGTTCACAATAATTTCAAATTGTTCAATAAAATCTACTCGATAAACAGGAATTTATAAATTAGCTTCCACTTGATAACAATCATCAATCAGAATATAATTACAGTTATATTTTTCGCACATATCCAGATAGTAATCGTTATCTTCAAGCGTAGAATCAATTGTGCACCATGAGTCATCAATGCGCTGCTCAATTACATTGGCGTAATTCTTTATATCTGAAAAGTGATTTTCAATATATTTTCTGCTCATAACAAGACAATAATACTGGATCTCTTTCAAATATTTATCATCAAAATACTCCTTCCAATCAAACGGAATGTAACATCCTTCTACCACAAGATTTTGTTTATTCTCTATTGCTGTCTTTATCATTTCTTTAACAATAGGCCACAAATAACATTCCAGTTCTTTGTCATCTTCGGGAGTTAAATCTGTGTTTTCGCTTCGTATTAATCCCATTTTCAAAATATCGATAGAAAAGTAAGGATATTTGTATTTTTCAAGAAATTTCTGCGCCAACAGAGTTTTGCCTGTATGAGAAGCTCCTGTAATTAAAACAATCATTTTATCATCATCTCCTATAAATTCTAGCTAATCTATTTTTTCTCCATAGCAAAGTTTACAATAACAATTCCTTGTCTCTCAACCTGTTGCTCTTTAATAACCTTGTAACCTCTTTTTTCAAAGAAAGCTCTTGCTGTAATGGAAACGTTGGTAATAACTTTCTTTTGAACTGCTTTTTCCAATCTATCACAAATAGCAGTAGCAACACCTTTTCCTTGATAATCTTTATGAACAAACAATCTATCAATATTATCAAAAGTATATTTATTTCAAATTTTAATAATTTAACAAAAAAATTTTTAAAATTTATATTTCCTTAATATTTTAATGGTAAAATTTAACTATTGAATAAATCTAATGTTTACCATAACTAATAACTCCTTTTATTGATTTATGATTTCTTAACCTAGAACCAATTATAGTTGCTAATGCTGCTTTAATTATGCCAACTAAAATAAATGGTAATACAGTTACTAAAAAAGCATTATAGATACTTGTGCTTGTTACCAATGAAAATTGAATAGCTCCAACTAAGTAATTAGGAGTTGAAGCTATTAACATCCCCAAAAAAATTATCACTTTATTATCTGTTCTTTCACAAACTAATCCTATAATAAAACTCATAATTGGAAAGGATAAAATAAATCCTCCTGTTGGTCCTACTATCGCACCAACTCCCGCTGAAAATCCTGAAAATACTGGCAATCCAATTGCACCCATTAATACATAAACTGACATTGATATAAAGCCTTTCCTACTCCCTAAAAGAATTCCCACTAAAGAAACTGCAAAGGTTTGTAATGTTAATGGTACTCCCCCTGGCATTGGTATTGCAATTTGTGAAAGTATGGCTGTTATTGTTGCAAATATACCACAATATATAATATCCAAAGTTTTTTCTTTCATAATATTCCTCCATTAATTGTTAACCAACTTTAATATTTTGGTTTACAAATATTTTATCTCACAAAATTTACTAAGTCAAATTTTTTAACTTATAAAAAATAAATGTGGTATAATCAATATTATTTTTATAAATCTAACTAACGAAGAGGTATTACTAATGAAAGATTTAAAAATTTATTTTACATCTGAACTTCAACCTACAACTCATTTAGATATGGCTTTAAATGGTTCAAATTTAGCTAACTTTATAAATCAAATCCAACTTGAAAGTAGTAATGCTGATATATCATGTACAGCTTTTGCAAATGTGATAAAAGGTTTTGGTAAAAATGTTACTGTAAGAGATATTTTATCTACTTATCCATATCCAAATACTTTAGCTGTTCTTGAAGTTAATAAAGAAATATTAAAATTAGCTTTAGAAAGAGCTGCTAGTTACTTTGAAAATAATAATGGTCATGTAACCATATCTGAAAGGTTTTTAAAACCTAAAGTTGAGCATTATAATTATGATTATTTTACAAATATTAATTATACTTTTGATTTAAATAAGGAAGTTGGAGATAGAGTTACTTCTATTAAATTTAATGGTGAAGAATTATCAGATGATCAAACTTTAACTTTAGTTATGAATAACTATAGATCAAGTGGTGCTGGTGGATATGAATTCTATGAAAATTGTAAGGTTGTTAAGGAAATTTTAATTGAAATGCCTGAAATAATTATTAATTATTTTAAGAATAATCCAAAAGTAGTTGTAGATACAGATAGATACTATAATATTTTAATATGATAAAAAACAAAAAACTAAAAGAGTTCATCTTATAGATATGTTCTCTTTTAGTTTTTTATATTAACTACAAATAATACAATAATACTTATTCTTTTAATAGTTAAATTACCAGAAGGTACAAATAATAATTCATATAAAGCTACATTCCACTTTCTCTAAATTTATGATCCATCTTACTTGATAATTTAGAAAATGGCTTCTTTACTATTGATAACACTAAAAATACACCTATAAATGCTATCAATGACAATAAATATGATCTAACATGTGATTCTAATGCTCCTGATATACCTTCCCTAAAGCCATTTATAGCATAAGTAAATGGCCATAAAGGTTGTAATACTCCAAATATCTCTGGATTTGTCTGTATAGGATATATTCCCCCTGAGCCTGCTATTTGAAATACCATCATTATTACTGCTATAGCTTTACCTACATTACCAAACATGGAAACTAAAGTAAATATAATAACTGTAAAAGTAATTGAAGTTATTATTGTAAATAAAAATAATATCATAAGATTATCTGGTTTTACACCAAGTATATAAACATCTCCTAAAACTATAATAAATGATTGTATTAGCGAAATAACTAAGAATAATAATAATTTTCCAAAATGTTCATTAAAAGTGTTTAATTTAAACTCTTTTTTCAACTCTTCTTCACAGCTTACAGATAATAAACAGCAAGCTAATAATATTCCAATCCAAATAGCTAATACTGAATAAAATGGTGTAAGACCAACACCAAATATTCCACTTTCATAAACTTCCTCTTCCTTTAAATCTATTGGTGAAGAAATAAACGATGCTATGTCATCTGGATTATTAATCACAAATGAAATCATTTCATCTATAGTCTCATTAGTAAAATCTTGAGTTTTTTCATTTAAGCTTTTTAATTTATCATTTAAAGAAATAACCTTACTATTTAGTTCATTTATTTCCTTAACAGATAAGCTATTAGTACTAATCATAAAATTAGATAATGCTTTAAGCTCTGGAACTATTACCTTTGTACTTTCTAAAATATTATCAACACTATCTAGCTTAATACTTAAAGATTCTTGAAAATTATTAAATACTGTAACCACAGATGAATAATAGAAATTAGAAGCTCTAGTTAAGTCATTTGATATATTATTCGATGTTTCTGATAAACCATCTAAAATAATATTAATATTTTCACTTGTTTCACCACTTTCTATGGCTTTAGCTAAATTTTCTATAAGTTGTTGGCTACTTGTTAATGTGTCTTTTATATTTGTTAATAAATTAATTTGTGATAAAACTATATCACTATTAGTAAAATCATAAATATTTTGTAATAACTTAATATCTCCCTCTAAAAATGCTATAGCTTCATTATTTAGATTACTGATTTTATTTAAATATTTTAATATAGCTTCATTATCATTATTTTTTATAGCTTCTTTAATTTTAGTTATTAAGCTTTGAATATCATTATTAATATCTTGTACCTTTATAATATCATCCTCAATATTATTTGATAATGAATTCACCATTTCACTAGTATATTCTGTTACATTATTGCTGACCTGAATAATATTTTGAAGATTATTTATTGAATCTGTTATTTTAGGCAAATCATTCTTCATTTTCTTTAAATAATTTTGAAACTCTTCTGATTGTTCTGTTGTATTGCCCATATACTCAGAAACCTTATCTAAATCTTCTGTTGCTGAAACCATAGTTTCTTTCAAGCTTAATAGTTGTGGTTTGTTTACTTCTAATTTATCAGCTAATTCATTTATTGTTTTTATGGCTGTTTCATTTACTGTATCAACAAAATTTGTTTTTATTTCTCTTACAACACTCTCTGTTGCTGTATCTGTTATTTTAGTAGCTATAGCATTTGCTTTTTGATTTGCCTTATATATTATTTCTGGCTTTCTTGGTGATGTTGTAGTTAAGCTTATTAAGCCTTCTGTAAAATTATTAGGTATCTCTATTAAGGCATAATACTCTCCCCTATTTAATCCATCATTAGCTTGCCATTCATCTTTAAATACCCATCCAATTGAATCATTTTCTTTTAAATTATTAACTACTTCATCTCCTACATTAATGTATTGACCATTAAAATCTTTTCCTTCATCGTTATTTACAACAACTATAGGAAGATTTCCAGTATTAGAATATGGATCCCAACATGCTTTAATATTAATCCATGCATATAAAGATGGTAGTATACAAAGTCCTGCTACAATAATAATAGCTACAGGGCTTTTTATTATTTTTTTTATATCATTTTGAAAAACCTTAAATATCTTCTTCATATACCTCACCTACTATTCCACTTCTGCTATTCCAGATTCCTTAAACTTACCTTCAAACTTACTAACAATTGGGTGTAATGGCGCTTTTAAATAATATCCAAATAATATGAATAATATAGATATTGCACCTAATACCACGAAGTCAATAATTACACTTGATGCTAAAGGACCTGCAATTGCTTCTCTAAATCCACCTAAGCTATAAGTAAATGGGAAAAATGGTTGAAGTATTCTAAAAATCAATGGATCCACTTGAATAGGATAACTTCCTCCACTTCCAGCTAACTGAACTATCATAAATATTATTGATAATGCCTTTCCTACATTTCCAAAAATAGCTACTAACGTATATATAATAATTGAAAATGTAAAGGAAGTTGCTAAAGCAAATAATATCATTAGCGTTGTATTTACTGTATAAATATTCAATATTAATTTATTTCCTACTGATACTATTAACCCTTGAATAAGTGCTAAAAATACAAAAGTAATCATTTTTCCAAAATACTTTTGCCTTAAAGTAAGCTTTTCGCTACCTTCAAAATCTGTAACCTCAGTTTTCAATATAGCTGTTAACATTAATCCACCTACCCATAATGACAATACTGTATAAACAGGTGCCATTGCTGATCCATAGTTTGGAATTTCATATATAGCTTCATCTACTATATCAAAAGGTGCTGATATAAATTCCCCCATAAAGCTTGGATTACTTTGCAGTATTGAAACTATATTAATTAAGTGATTATTATCAACAAGCTTAAGCTTTTCACTTAATAAATCTATGTGATCTTTAAATTCATTCAATCTTTCAGATAGTTTTTTAGTCATTTCTGCTGTTAATTCACTACCTTCACTTGCTGTATTAATAAATTCATCAATTTCACTTACTAACCCTTTTGATTGATTTATTAAATAATTAGCATCATCAATTGTAGCTATTAAATTATTAAACATATTATTTAACTCTTCTTTAATATTTGAGTTATAGTGTTGTATTACTGAAATTATATTATTGTTTATATCTGCAAAGCTCTCACTTAAACTACTCAATGTAATTGATAAATCATTGCTAGTTGAACTAATATCATTTTGAAATGTTTGTATTTTATCTTGTACACTTTCTAA
Source organism: Clostridium sp. (assembly GCF_026168755.1). Taxonomy (GTDB): domain Bacteria; phylum Bacillota; class Clostridia; order Clostridiales; family Clostridiaceae; genus Clostridium. The sequence continues at coordinate 34,460 of NZ_JAPFDR010000020.1, forward strand.
TTTGCTTTGTAAGTTTTGTAATGAAGCTATTAAATTTGAAACTTCCCCATTTTGAATAATGCTATTTACCTTTTCTAAGAAACTTATTGTAGATGTTACTGATTCATTCATAGTTTTTATAGTTTTGTTTATATCATTTAATGTTGACTTAATATCACTTACTAAATTATTATCTGAACTATTTTGTAATACTTCTAATTGTATTTGTATTCTTTCATTAGTATCTTTTATACTTTCTAAATTAAATCCAAGATTATCAATAGTATTATTTAGTATATTTCTTGAATTATCAGCTGAAATTGCTGTCTCATTATTTATATTAACAGCTGCTTCTAAGCCGCTAGTTATCTCAGGCACAATATTTTCAATCTCTAATAAAAAATCACTAATATTAATTGAAAGATTATTAGTTCCATCTAAAGCACTTAATACTAAATCCATATTTTCATCTAAAAGAATTATAGAATCTTTTAACTTTATTATTTTATCTTTATTTTCATCAGCTTTTTCTCCAATATCATTTGCCAATGAGAATATTGTTTCATTTACTGTCTTTATAAAATTTGAAGTAACTTGGTCTATTAAGCTAGTTTTGGCTGCACCTGCTATTTTAACTGCTACAGGGTTAGATTTTGTTTGAACTTTATATATTATTTCTGGTTTTTTAATATCCCCTGATACAATACTAGTTAAATCTTTTGAAAAATCTTCTGGTATTTGAATCATTGCATAATAAGTTCCATCTACTAATCCTAAGTCTGCTTCCTTTTCGCTAACAAACTCCCATCCTATTTTCTTATTATTTTTTAACTCTTCAACTACATCATTACCTACATTTATTTCTTTATCATTTAATGCTGACCCCTTATCATTATTAACAACTGCAATTGGAATAGTACTAGTGTTGTTATAAGTATCCCAACAAGCTTTAATATTTACCCAAGCATATAAAGATGGGATAATACAAATTCCTAAAACAATTATTATTGCTACTGGATTTCTAATAATACTCTTTACATCTCTTTTAAATACTAATAAAGCATTTTTCATTCCCATTTCCTCCATTATTTTTAAAAGTTACCTTAATCTAACTTTAGACAACTCTCATTTTATTACTTTCAATAAACTATATCAACTTTTTCCTCATTTGTTAAAAATTTTGTAATATTTATTTGCTATTTTTCTCTTTAGAAGATATAATTCCATTAGTTGAAATTTTATATATTTATTATAGGAGAATTAAATTTATGAAATATAAAGTTATATTATTTGATGCAGATGAAACATTATTTGATTTTAAAAAAGCTGAAAAAGAGGCCTTTAAAAATACTATGATAGAATTTAACATTGAGTATGATGAAAACTATCACTTTAGTACTTATAAGGAAATAAATACAGCTATTTGGAAAGAGCTTGAAGATGGGCTTATTACTCAAGAAAAGCTAAAAACAGAAAGATTTAAAAGATTTATTCATAAATTAGATTTGAAATTTAATGAAAATGATTTTGCAAGTACTTATATAAAGCACTTAGCTAATGGTTCATTTTTATTTGATGGATCTATTGAACTTATAGAAGATTTAAGTTCTAAATATATACTTTCTATTGTTACTAATGGGCTTACAGCTGTTCAAGAAGGAAGACTTAAAAACTCTATAATAGCAAAGTATTTTAAAGATATAGTAATTTCAGAAAATATAGGTATAGCAAAACCTCACCCTGATATATTTGAACATGCTATAAATAATCTTGGTGTTTTTAATAAAGATGAAATTCTTATGGTGGGAGATAGTTTAAGTTCTGATATAAAAGGTGGTATTAATTATAATATAGATACCTGCTGGTATAATCCAAATAAACTAGAAAATAAAACGGATTTAAAGCCTACTTATGAAGTTTCTAATTATACAGAACTAAGAAGTTTATTATTAGATAAATAAATTATACAAAAAAAGAAGCTATTCTCTATTTTGAAATAGCTTCTTTTATTTAAAACCTTATGCTTTAATACTTTTTATAAATTATTTAAAAATCTCAACTGATCTATCTAATATTTTTGTAAAATAAGCTATAACCATTCCGTAATTAGTTATAGGCACATTTTTTTCTTTACATGCACTTATTTTATTTAGTACACTTTTTCTATTTACCATACAGGCACCACAGTGAATTATTAAATCATAGTCTTCAACATTTTCCTTGAAATCATAACCAACCATATATTCAATATTTAAATCTCCACCTGCTATTTTTCTTAACATATTAGGTATCTTAACCCTACCTATATCCTCATGTGACACATTGTGTGAACAGCTTTCGCAAATTAATATTTTGTCATTAGGCTTTAAAGTATCAAGCTTCTTTGTTCCTTTTAAAAACTCATAAAACTCACCTTTTTGTCTAGCAAATAATATTGAAAAACTAGTAAGTTTTAAATCTTTAGGTATTATACTCTCAACTTCTTTAAAAGCTTGAGAATCAGTTATAACTAAATCTATATCCTTTAACTCTTCAATAGCTTCTTTAAGCTCAGTATCTCTTACAACATAAGTCTTTATACCATGATCTAAACAATCTCTTATAACTTGTACTTGTGGAAGAATTATTCTTCCCTTTGGTGCCTCACTATCAATTGGAACTACTAAAACTACTTTTGAACCATATTCTAATAAATCACCAACAATAGGCCTTTCCTCTTCACCATCTTCTAGATGTTTAATGATTTCACTTCTAAGATCATCAATTCCAACTTTATCCTTAGAAGATACAAGAACATATTCCTTAAAGTTTTTAACTAAGTTGTCTATTTCATCTTTACTTACAGTATCTACTTTATTTATGACTACAATATGATTTACATTATACCTAGCTGCTTCTCTTTTCCAAGTTTTGTAAGTATCTAAATCAGCATTTCCTGCATCAACTACATATAAAGCAAGGTCTAATCTTTTTAAGAACTCATAACTTTTCTTAATTCTTATAGCTCCAAGCTCAGTTTTATCTTCAAGTCCTGCTGTATCAATTAATAAAACTGGACCAAAGGGAATAAGCTCCATAGCTTTTTGAACAGGATCAGTAGTAGTTCCTTCTACACCAGATACAAGTGATATATCTTGTCCCAAAATAGTGTTCATAAGAGATGATTTCCCACTATTTGTATTACCATATATCCCTATATGTTTTCTATTTGCATTTGGAGTAGTATTCATATTAACCTCCTATAAATAAAAATCTCTTTCACCTTTTTTCATTTTTTCTAAATTTGCTTTAGTCATATTCTTTATATCTTCTCTTGGAATATTTTCAACTTCTGCATTTATTATTTCTTGAGCTTTATCATATAACTCTTTATCTCCATAATCTAAAGTAAATTCAAGAAGAGTCATAATTGCATTAGGCTCACAAACATACTTTATATTTCCTGATTTTGCAAGAGCCATAAATCTATCTCCAGTTCTTCCTTTTCTATAACAAGCTGTACAGTAGCTTGGTATATATCCATCTTCTAGTAACTCTTTTAATATTTCTATTGGACTTCTTTCATCATTAGTTTTAAATTGTTTTACTTCGTTTCCTTCTTCCCTTTGTTTATATCCACCAACACCTGTAGATGAACCTGCAGATATTTGACTTACACCATACTTAAGTAACTCTCTTCTCATTTCTGGCGTTTCTCTAGTTGAAAGTATAAGACCAGTAAAAGGTACTGCAATTCTTAATATTGCAACTACTTTCTTAAACATCTTATCATCTAATAAATGTGGATAGTTTTCAAGTGTAACCCCCTTAGCAGGTTGAAGTCTTGGAACTGATATAGTGTGGAATCCTACTCCATACTTTTCTTCTAAGTGAGCATTATGCATCATAAGAGCTAGTACTTCAAATCTAGGGTCAGCAAGCCCAAATAATACACCTGCTCCAACATCATCTATTCCAGCTTCCATAGCTCTATCAAAAGCAGTTAAATGGTATTCATAATCTCCTTTTAAAGATTTTGGATGCATCTTATTGTAAGAATCTTGATGATAGGTTTCTTGGAATAATATATATGTACCTATTCCTTTTTCATTTAATTTTTTGTAATTTTCTACAGTAGTAGCAGCTATATTTACATTAACTCTTCTTATTTCTCCATTTGCATTTTGAGTTTTATATATTGTATCTAAACATTCTAATGCATATTCTATAGGAGCATTTACCGGATCTTCACCAAGTTCTAGTGCCAATCTTTTGTGTCCCATTTTCTCTAAAATTCTAACTTCTTCTGCAACTTCTTCCATAGTTAGTTTTCTTCTTTTAAAGTTATTATCTCTTTTATAACCACAATATACACAGTTATTTACGCAGTAATCACTAACATAAAGAGGTGCAAACACTACTACTCTTTTTCCGTATATATCTTTTTTTATTTCCCCTGCTAATTGGTATATTTCCTCTAAATCATTTTTATCTTCAGCCTGAAGTAATATAGCTATATCTTTATATGATAATCCATCTCTTTTTTTAGCTTTTTGTAAAACTTCTTTAATTTCTTCATTACTTGGATTTTTTGTTTCTTCTAATATCTTATATATAAAATCATGATTTATGAACATAACTTTTCTCCTTTTATCTAAAATTCACTTTGTTCATATCGCCATTGTCTATTCAGTAAATTCTTATCACATAGCTCAAAATTTAAAAACTATACAAAGTCTGGATTATCTCCTCTTGAAACAACTAATTCAAAACCAGCTTCCTTTAACTTTTCCTCTATAGTATTTCTATACTCTGCATCTTCATCTAATATAAATGCTTTATTATTATATAAAGAGTACTTTTTTCTAACTCCCATTGGTGATAAGTTTGGCATTATAACATTTGCTCCAGCTCTTAGACCTTCATTTCTTCCATTACTATCAATACTTGCAAGTGCTGTAGTTGCAGGTAATAATACCTTTGGTAATAATAGTCTTGTTATCGCAAGTAAAATTATAGTCTTTTCTGTAGTACCTGCACTACATTCTCTAAGAGGTGTATCTTCATGAGGAATAAATGGACCTATCCCACACATTGCAGGTTCTAATTCTTTTACAAATCTTAAATCATTTACTAAATCTTCATTGGTTTGATTAGGTAATCCTACCATAAACCCTGCCCCTGCTTGGAATCCTATTTCCTTTAAATCCCTTAAGCAACGTCTTCTCTCTTCAAATGATTCAGTATTATGTATAGATTCATATAAACTCTTAGTTGCACTTTCATGCCTAAGTAAAAATCTATCTGCTCCAGCTTCATATAGCTTTTTATAAGAATCATAACTTCTTTCCCCAATAGATAAAGTTAGTGCATTGTTAGGTAGCTCTTTTTTAATAGCTTTTATAATTTCAACCATTTTTTCATCTGTGTAGAAAGCATCTTCTCCACCTTGTAAAACTATAGTCTTATACCCTAGCTCGTCTCCTCTTTTAGCACACTCTAATATATCATCTATATCTAATCTATATCTTTCGGCATTTTTATTACTTCTTCTAAGTCCACAGTATAAACAATCTTTTTTACAGTAACTACTAACTTCTATTAGCCCTCTAACGAATACTGTATTCTTGAAATATTTATATCTTGTTTCATAAGCTTTTTCTATAAGAAATTTTTTACTATCATCATCTATATTATCTAATAGATACAATAATTCTTCCCTTGATGCATCATTAGTATCATATAGCTTTTGTATTATAGCTTTAATATCCACTTTTATCACCTCTATATTTATATAATAAACTTAGATTTACATAAATATATCTCCAATATTTTTATGTAATTTACCATATTTAAAAATTATAAAACTCTTAATAGTTTATTATAAATAGGCTGTCCTAAAACTATGTATATTTAAGACAGCTTACTAAAAAAATATTATGTTCTAAAAATTATATAATTTCATCTGAAGATATTTCTTCGTTGTTATCAAGACCTAGCATATGTTTTTTTGAATAATATGATGTATGTAAAAGTTCATGAGCTAAATGTGATAATGGTTCTTTATAAAACTCATTGTATACTGCTATTATGTCTGGATTTTGGTAACTACATTTTATTTTTAACTTTTGATCTTTGTTGTATAGACCTTCTATACGGCTAAGTCTTATTTTATCGTTTATTACTTTTGTAGTTTTAGGTTGACCTCCGCCACCTATGCAACCACCTTTACAAGCCATTACTTCAACAAAGTCATAATTAACTTCATTATTTTTTATCTTTTCAATTAATGTTCTTGCATGAGCAGTTCCTTGTACTACTGCTAATTTTAAATTAACATCTCCTATAGTTATAGATGCTTCTTTTACTCCATCTAATCCTCTTACTGGCTCAAAATTTAAAAGCTCTGTAGTTGGATCTTCACCTGTTATTGAATGATATGCAGTTCTAACAGCAGCCTCTGTAACACCGCCACTATTACCAAATATAACTCCAGCACCACTACCTAGACCTAACATATTATCAAACTTAGAACCTTCTAAATTATCAAAGTCTATTCCTTCTTCTTTAATCCATTTAGCTAGCTCTTTAGTAGTTATTATAATATCATTGTCTCTTAGACCTTCTATGTCATTAAATTTAGCTGAATCATTCATTTCTGGTCTATCTATTTCAAACTTTTTAGCCGTACATGGCGTTATTGTTACATTTACAATCTTACTTGGATCAATATTTGCTTTTTTAGCAAAATATGTTTTGATAGTAACTCCCTGCATAGAAATTGGACTTTTAGCAGTAGATAAGTTATTTAATAACTCAGGATAGAAAGTTTCTACAAATGTAACCCATCCTGGACAGCAACTTGTAAACTGAGGTATATTTTCATTCTTTTCAACTATTCTTTTTACAAGCTCATTTGCTTCTTCCATTATAGTCATATCAGCTCCAAAAGTAACGTCAAATACATAGTCTCCTCCTAGTTCTCTAAGAGCATGTACCATTTTATCTTCTACATATGAACCTGCATCCATTTTAAATTCTTCACCTAAAGCAACACGAACTGCTGGTGCTGTATTAAATATTACTATTTTATCTTCATCTTTTATAGCTTCTTTTACTCTATCTATATCTTCTACTTGAGTTATAGCTCCTACTGGACATGCTTGAGCACATTGGGCACAGTTTATACATATTGCTATATCATTAGTTTTTTCTAAATCAAAAAAATTAGCAACTCCTATTTCTCTTTCACATACACGCTTACATAGACCACATTTTATACATTTGTCATAGTCTATTTTTATAGCCTTGTTATCTGATTCTATTGGTACAACTTTCTCTGTAAATAAATGTTTCATTTTTAGCACTCCTTGTAAATAATATTATAAAAAACATTATAATATTATTATAATATTTTTTATAAAAATTTTAAACATGTTATTATTTGTAATTTTATGTATTATAAAGATTTAAAGGAAATAATATAACATTATTATTAATAAATCTGAATTAAATAAAATTAAAAACTAGCAGCTGTTACTTAATAACCGCTACTAGCTTTTTAACTACTTCAATATCTGCCGGAACCCAGTTTTGTGCTGATAACTGTTCTAATGAAGCCCACTTTGCATCATTGTGAGCATTTAAGTTTAATGTTCCACCGCATATTTCACAAATAAAGCAATGCATTATTAAGTGAAAATTAGTATAATCATATTCTACTGTAGTTAAATGGTTTAGATTATTAATATCTAATTCTAACTCTTCTTTTACTTCTCTTATTAATGACTCTTCTTGAGTTTCACCTGCTTCTATTTTTCCTCCTGGAAATTCCCACATATCAGCAAACTCACCATAGCTTCTTTTAGTGATAAATATTTTATCATCCTTTTTTATTATTGCTGCAACAACTTCTATTGTCTTCATTGTTATTACCTTTCTACATTGCTAAATAACTTTACTTCTATATTTTTAAAATATATTCCAGTCATCTCCATATATATATTCATCAAAATAATCAAGATAGTTCTCTTTATTTTTTGAAATATTCTTAAAATCCTGTAATAATTTAGACTCTACAATCCCTTTATCAACTAAAAACTTTACATACTGACTTAATGATGTTATTTGATCTTTAACATTACTTCTACTTGTTGCAACCTTTGGAATAAACCAATCTAACATAAACATATGAATTGAATCTTTTGTGATTCTGTTTAACTCATCTAAACTCTTCATATTAAGATAGTTACTTATATAAAACTCAACATTTTCACAATGCTTGTCAGCTGTTTTTTCTTTTAACTTTTTATTAATAAATAAATAATCATAAAAATCTACTAAATGTTTCACTATCTCTCTCGACATATGTTCACCAAATAAATCTGCTATCATTTCATCATCTTGCCAATAGTCATCGTCTTCATCAAAATCAAAGTCCATAACATTAGATATCCCATTCATACCTTCTAACATACCTATATATTCTTCTAGTATATCTTCTTTATTTTCTATATAAAAATTAATACCATTATTCATAATGTCTATCGGAATATCTTTGAAACTATTTTCTCTATTTTTATTAATTGTCTTTTCTAAGATTTTCTCTCCAAATGCAGTAAGATTATGTGCAATTTGCAAACTAAATAAACCACTCAACGCATCTTCTTCTCTAATTAGAACATTCATCACTTTATTAAATATTTCTATAAAAAAAGGTCCTTGATGTATAGGGTTTATAATTCCTAGGTAATATCCAAATATCATAGTAAAATTAATATCAAAAAATACTGAAAAGTCCTTAGTTGCCATTACATTTACAATATTATCTTGTGCTAAATCTTCTATTATCTCCACTGCCTCAATAGCTTCTTTATCAGTTCCTAATTTACTTATATCCTTAGTAATTTCTTCATAAAATCTAACTATTTCTTCTATATATTTATCATACTCATCATAAGAAACATCATTATTTAATAAATCTACTGCTATGTTAGAATTTTTAATCTTACAGTTCTCCTCTAAGTTTTTATTTGATATTTCAATACTAGCTTCTATTATTTTATTTATTTTTTCTTCATTACTTAGACTACTGTAATTACTATATAATTCACTAAGTTGATAACATTGGCACCCTATTGCCTTAACTTCCTTTATTATATTAAGCCTTAATGATAAATCTAATAAATACTCTATATAATATCCACTTCTATAGCTTATTTCATTTATAAATTCTTCTCCACCATCTATAACAAAGCTATTATTTTCTCTTCTTATAATAGTTGGATCACAGTATTCTACTAACTTATCTAAATCTTTCATAACCGGATTTTCATCTTTAGAATAAATATTCCACTTAGTTTCAAAAGTAATATTATTAGACTCTATTATAATTTTAATATGTGGAGCAATTGAATAATCACCTTTTTTATAACTTTGTGCTATTCTATTGAATATGTAATATGGTGACATATATGTATCTTCTACAAGCGGTGAAAATAACCACTTTCTAAATATTGTATCTCTATAATTTATCATTGAAAATTCATCTATATCATCAGCTTTTTCAAAATTACTTTCAAAATCTTTTTTGAATGATTTTAATAACATTTTTATTTGCTTATTTTTTTCTAATTTTTTTATTAATTCTTTCATAATTATTCCTCCTGATTTATTATTAATGGGATTTATTATAGACGAAATCCTTTTATTATTAAAGTATTATTTTAAATTATGTAGTCTCAGCCTTGAATTTTTTCAATTACTTCATCTCTTAATACTCCATGTGTATCTAAAATAACTCCTAATCTCCACCTGTTTCTCCTTTTTTATTTAATAGCTTTTCAACTACTTCTAGCATTTTCATTTGTTCTTATCTTTCTGCATTACCCATAACTTTAATATTAGTTTTATTTATCATAATATCTATTATTATTCCTATAATAATACCAATTGTATAACATACTAGATCACTCCATAAAAATCCAAAGCCTAATATTAGTCCTCCTAAAGTTGTATTTCTTATAGCATCTATCCAAGGTGAATGATATAACTGACTTATTTCTATGCTATATGAGAAAATTATTGCCCAGGAAATAATGAATATTGTCGATTTTTTATTAAATATAAATGCAATAATTAAAAATACCATAAGTGCCCATAATATATCTCCTGAATATAATTCTATTATTTTAGGTAAGCCACTTATTTTTCTTGATAATAATCCTAATATCATAACTATTATTGTTAATATTAAATATAATAATCTACTTCTTTTCAAACAACCTCTCCCCAATACCCTTAAATTATTATTGATTAAATACTAAATTTCATCATTTTAAATTATTATTGATTTATTAGCTTTATTAATCATACTTGCTGGAATTTCTTCATGAAGCTCCCATACAAAACTAATAGGTTTATCACCACTATGACTTCTATATTCACAAGTACCTAAATAGGTAAATGGTGATGTAAGTCCATCTCTAGCTTTATATTCTCTAACAAAAAGAGCAATCTTATTTCCAGTTTTTAAATGATTAATATATCTTTGACCTGTTGTACTTTGTATTGAAGTTTTACTTTGAGTTTGCCAGTGAAATAGCTTTTCATTAATTGCATAATCTTCATAAAGTGTAGATGGTGAAAAATCTTTATCACTCTTATTTAATGTTATAAAAAATATATCTGTTTTTTTATCTTCAAAATACTTAACACCTTCTCTAAAAGCTGGCTTTTTCTCTTCATTAAAGTACCCAAAGGCAGCCATAATTACATCTGTTGTATAATCACAATGTAAATCTAAAGGGCAATCAAAGCCTAAATCAACTTTCTTATCTATAAATTCAATATGTTTATAATTATATCTTAATATATCACGAGCTTCTTTCATCATAGTTTTATTGCTAAGTAATTTATTAATTCCTTCATTTATAGATGTTAATCCAACTTTATTAGGTGAATCATTATAGAAAATATAATACATCATATTTAGCATTAATTTTTCTTCACTATTAAAATCAACTTCTGAAATATTATCATAGTTATTAATTATTTTAACAATAAATTCTATGAATCTTCTTGAATTAATAAATAATAAATTATATAGCTTTTTAGTTATTATATCTTCATTTTCATCATAAAAATCTTCTTTTTCTTCTGCAAGTACACACATTCTTGAAAAGCTTCTATCTTTACTCTTGCCATAAAAATCTGTTAAGGATAAATTATGATAATCTAAAAAGTTTTCTAAAGTTAATTCTAAGTCTGTGTCACCTTTAAATGTTCTAATCTTATTTATTAAATTTGTTTTTGTATTAGCTGCAGATTTTATATTTCTTAAAATATATTCTTTAGCTTCTTTTTCTAATTGAATATAACATCCCTTAGGTAAAGTTAAAAATCCATTTTCAATATACTCTTTTACAGATTTATTAGTTCTACCAATTAGTGACCTAAACTTTTCCTCAAAGTTATAATTTTTATGCGCTTGTCCAACATAATCGAGAACAGTTAAACATTCTTTTCCTTCACTTAGTCTTAATCCTCTTCCTAGCTGTTGTAAAAATACAGTTAAGCTCTCTGTTGGTCTTAAAAATAAAATAGTATTAACTTCTGGAATATCAACACCTTCATTATATATATCAACAACAAAAATAACCTTTATTTCTCCATTAACTAATCTTTCCTTAGCATTATTTCTATCCTCTTTTTTACTTTCATCTGTTAATGCTAATGATGGAATACCTGCCTCATTAAATCTTAAAGCCATAAATTTTGCATGCTCTTTACTTACACAGAATCCTAGCCCTACTACTTCATTTATATCTGTAATATATTTATTTAAACTTGCAAGTATATTATTAACTCTTATATCATTTCCTGTATAAACTTTATCTAATTCACTTATATTATATCCTTTTCTTTGCCATTTAAGTTTTGATAAGTCTACTGAATCCGATACTGCAAAATATTGAAATGGACTTAATAACTTTCTATCTATTGCTTCTGGTAATCTTATTTCTCCTGATATTCTATCTTCAAAATATTTAAATATATCTTTATTATCATTTCTTTCAGGAGTTGCAGTTAATCCTAATAATACTTTAGGCTTATAATAACTTAATAATCTTTGATATGATGGTGCGGCTGCATGGTGAAATTCATCAACTATAATAAAATCATAGTAATCTTCAGATGTTATTTCACATAAATCTTTACTATTTAAACTTTGTATAGAAACAAATAAATGATCTAAGGTTTCAGGAGTTCTTCCCCCTACCATTAATTCACCAAAATTATTATTTTTTAATATTGCTCTAAAGGTATCTCTTGCTTGTTTTAATATTTCTTCACGATGAACTACAAATAATAACCTATTAGCCTTGCCCCTGTTTTCTTTGCAAAAATCTTTATAGTCAAAGGCTGAAATTACAGTTTTACCTACACCAGTTGCAGCAATAACTAAGTTTCTATTTTTATTGAAAATCTTTCTTTCAACTTTAAGTTTTTCTAATATTTCTTTTTGATAAGCATATGGTCTTATATCAAAAGTAAAGTTTAAATCATTATCACTGTCTTTTTGTTCTTTTCTTAATGATTTTTGCAATCTTCTTTTATCCTCTTCTGTTCCATTGTAAGAAACAAATTCCGAATCATACCAATAGCTTTCAAAGGTAGCTTCAAACTTCTTTATAATATCAAAGGAATCTTGTTCTGTTATTTTTAAATTCCACTCTAACCCTGAAGTTAATGCAGCATTTGAAAGATTTGATGAACCTATATATGCAGTTGTAAAGCCTGTTTCTCTTTTAAACATATAAGCTTTTGCATGAAGTCTTGTTCTATCTGTATCATAAGAAATTTTAATTTCTGTATTAGGTAGCTTACTTAACTCTTCAATCGCTTTAACATCTGTAGCTCCCATATATGAAGTAGTGATTATTCTTAGTTTTTTATTATTGTTTATTGTTGCTTCTTTTAAACTTTCAATAATACATCTTATTCCACTCCACTTTACAAATGAAACTAATAAATCTATAGAATCACAGGATAGTATTTCTTTATTTAATTCTCCTAACATATTAGGTTCTTGTCCTGATCCTGTGAATAATGAGCTTTGTGATAATGGAGTTACTGGTCTTGTTGCTTTTTTGCTGTTTAATGCTCTTTTATTGTTTACTTTTGAATATAGAGCTGTTAGCATTTCTCCATTTTTATCTATTTCATATTTTTTAATGTCCTCTTCATTTGACACTTTGCTTAATATGTTAATTATGTCATTACATGCTTCTATTTGTTTTATTAGTTTTTCGCTATCTTCTTTTTCTTTATCTCTAATATAGTTTAGGGATTTTCTTATTATTTGTGATATGTATTGTGAAAGGATTGCTTTTGCTTCTTCTTTATCTATTTTATCTTTATCTATAATGAATTTTTCTTGTTCTAGGTTGTTTAGTTGTTGTAGTATTTCTTTGTTTATTATTTGTTCGTATATACCTTCTTTCAATGTTGCTCCCTCCATTATTATTTTCTTTCTTATATTTTATCATATTTGGGTATAATATTTATATTTACGTATAATAAAAGCCACATTACTGCGGCTTTTATAATTCTGTTAATATAAAGTAGTAAACATCTTAAGTTTAAGTAAATTAGAATAAAGCTCTCTTATTAGTAGATTTTCATTTAGCTTGATCCCTAAAAAAGTGACAAGCAATGCTTGTCACTGGAAGTTTACTGGACCCGACGGATTTTTTAGAAGAACAGAGTTCTTCCTTTTGCTCTCATCAAATACTATAAATAAAGTTATTTTTTACTATTACTTATGATACGTTTCTCCGTATCAGTAGCAAGTGAGGTTTTTATCTATTATACAAACTGAAATTTATCTATTAGATTTAGATAAATAATTCTAAAGTTAAAGTATTTATTTCGTATTGTTCATCACTTCTATAATATATTCTTTAAATTCTGATTTTATTTTAGGTAAAAGAGCTATTATAGCCTGTCTTACTGCTATTTTAATAATTAAATAAAATATGTACATCATACCTAAAATTAATATTGCACTAAATAATATATTTCCTAATATTTCTCCTAAATCCATATAAGTTCTCCTTTATTTTCAATTTAATTATTAATCTCTCTAGATAGCAAATTCCTATTTATACGATAAATATAAATACTTTCACACGATAAAATTATACCATTTATTGGTAATAATATCAATGTTATATATTTTTATTAAATTTATACTTTATATGGCAATATCCAAGTTCAACATACTCACTCCAACATTTCTTAACATAAAAGAAGAAGGAGCATCCTTTATAGATACTCCTTCTTCTTTACTTACTATAGTCTACTAGACTATCATTTATTTTTAGTTTTATTGAATCTATTTCTCTTGATTCATTTATAGTTATTTCTGATATTATCATATGAAGTAACTTCTTCTGTTGCTCTCTAGTTGAACTTTCTGTTAGCACTTTACTGAAATTTTCTAGTATGCTCTTTATGAATTCATATGGTATTTCTTCACTTACATCGTCTGAAAGTGTAACTAGCAATGGCTCTTTTTCCTCTTGAAGACTTTTTGCTCTTTTATTTAGCTCATCTTTTCTCTCCTTGAACTCTTCCTTAGATATTAGCTCTTCTTCATATGCCTCAAAAAGTTTATGCTTCTTCTTATCTATCTTTTCAAGCTCCTTATCTATTCTTTCTAGCTCCTTCTTAGCTGGATTTATCTTATTATGTCTTTCCTTATTAATGTTATTTACTATAGTTTCAACCATTTTCTCATTAGAAAGTAATTCTGATAACTTGCTAAATACATATTCATTAGCTTTATCAACTCTTATTGTATTAGAATTACATACACTTGTACCTTTATTCTTCCATGCTCCACAACAGTAGTAAGCTATTCTCTTCTTAGTTCCATCAGCTAACTTATTAGTAGTTCTTGAAATCACCATACCAGCCCCACATTTAGGACATCTTAGTATTCCTGTTAGTGGATACTCACCATCATATATTCTTGAAGGCTTACCTTTCTTACTTTCCATGATTGATTGTACCTTATCCCATAGCTTTTCATCAATTATTGCTTCATGTATTCCATCTGTTATTATCGGATTAGTATTTATATTTCTTCTTCTCTTTTCTGACCAGTTCTGTCTTACAGTATACCTAACTTTTCCTATGTATACTGGGTTAGTTAGAATTTCTCTTATTGAACCTACTGAAAAATCATTCCCTTTCTTAGTCTTATAACCTAGCTTATTTAGTTGATTAGTAATAGCTTTATATCCCTTCCCATTAACATATTCATTGAAAATAAACCTAACTACTTCTGCTTCTTTCTCATTTATTGTTAGTCTATTCTTTCTTCTTTTAGCTCCTTCTTGACTATCTATTGGTACTAGGTCATACCCTAAGACTCGTCCTCCACACCATTCTCCTGATTTTGCTTTTGCACACATCCCCATTTTTACATTTTGAGCTATTGTTCCTCTCTCGAATTCTCCTATCAATGCCATCATCTGAAATTGCATTTTTCCTGCTGGTGTACTATTATCAAATTGCTCTGAATAAGAATTAAAAGCTATATTATTCTGCTCTAGTATATCTACTATCTTTAGAACATCTGAAAGCTTTCTACTTATCCTATTAATTTTCCAAGAAATCACCATCTGAAACTTTCTTTCCTCTGCATCCTTTAGAAGTTCCTTTAATGCTGCTCTATTTTTTATATCTTTACCACTTATTCCTCTATCTGAATATACCTTATAAACTGAGTAATTCATTCTATTACACCAATCTCTTAGAAGTCTTTCTTGTTCATCTATACTATATCCTTCTTCTGCTTGTTCTATTGTACTTACTCTACAGTATATAGCAACATGTTCTATCTTATTTACTTTATCTATATTCATTTTTATTCTCCTATAATCATTAACTTATTTCTACTGAAAATATCGACACTATTGGCACTACGGTTATGACGATATTTTCTATTACAATTATTCTTAGATAGTAAAGGTGGAAAGGTAGATAAGTAGATAAAAAGTTTTATTTATAAAAAATAAATTTTTATTTTTTAATTTTATTTAGGTCTACTACTTTTCCCCCTTTCCCCAATCATTTATTACGCTCTTATTATTGGATTCATCTTACTTCCCCGTTTTTCCCGTAATCCCGTAAGATTTTATTATTGTTATAAAATCTTATTTATTTTTAGTTCTCTTTTCTATTTATTATAGACCTATTATTTTTTTACGGGTTTGCGGGATTTACGGGAATTATACATCTGGGTGTTGATTCTAGTTCTATTGGTGTTAGTATAAAGTAGTGGACACATTTAGTCGAACTAAGTAAAATATTATTTAGTTAAGAAAGGATGTGTCCATTATGGGAAAGGGCAGAAGATACGAGCAAGAATATAAAGACATGATAGTAGATTTATTTAAGTCA
>NZ_JAPFDR010000097.1 GCF_026168755.1 Clostridium sp.
ACAGAAAATATAAATACTAAGGAGATAAAATCTAATACTGAAGATAAAACAAATGTAGTATCAAATAATAAAGGTAATGAATCTACAAATAATAAAAATAACTCTGAAAATAACAATGCTGGAAGAAAAGAAGTTAAGGGACAAATGGAAGATAGAACCATTGGACAATATATGAAAGATAAAGTACAAGGCTCAAGATTTGTTGATAACATTAATAGAGCTTATAGCTTAGGATACAATACTACAAGTAAATGGGATGTTAAAAATAGAAATAAAGGCAAGAAAGGAAGGAAGAAATAATGGCATACGTTTTACCAAAGGAAATTTCGTCATCAGTTAAATTAACAAAAAACTTATATGTTTTTGATTTAGTTTTTATGGGAATATTTATGTGTGTTGTATGGATATTAAATTTTTTAGTATATCCTCCATTAAGAACTTTTTATTATATTTTTATGGCTATTATGGGACTTTATTTTAGGAGTAATAGTTCAATTAATCCAAAGAGAAGAAAGTATCAAAGCATATATTATGCTTTAGTTAGAAACAGAAAAGCTTATATAAGAGAATAGGAGTGGTAGAAATACCATTCCTATTATTTTGGGAGGAATTAAAAAGTGGTAGTAAGAAAATTTGATGATATTAAAATAGAAAAGGAGAAAAAGAATATAAAAGTAAAACTAACAAAAGAAGAAAAAAAGATAAAGAAAGAGGAAAAGAAACAGAAAAAGTTAGAGTTAAAAGAAATAAGAAAAGCTAACAAAGATGTATTAGCTTCTACTAAGGATTTATTAGGATTTGTAGATGTTGATGATGACGACAGTATAATAATGAAAAATGGATATTTAGATATATTTCAAATTGATAGTAAAGATATATATTCGTTAACTGATGTTGAAACCACACTGAATATATATAATTTTATAGCATTTTTAAGATCATATCCATTTGATATAAAACTAATAACTATGAATTTTCCAGTTAATACATTAAAGCAACAAGAGTTTATCAAGAAGAAAATAAAAGAGTGTGATAATAAAAAATATTATTATGAATTAATAGAAGAGTTAGAACAACTGGTGTACTTAGAATCAACTAGACAAAATAGAGAATTTTATATCATGATATTTATTAAAGATACTGAAGAGAAGGAAAGTATTAAGAGAACATTATTTAGAAGTCAAAATATAGCTGTTCAACTTATTCCATTAACTGTAGAAAAGAAGCTAAAAATATTATTTAAGTTAAATAACCCCAACACAAAACTTATTAACTAGATAAAAGCTATATGGGAGTAGTTATGAAAAATAAAAAAATATTATGGGATAAATAGGAGGATAAATAGTTATGTATTTTGCACAATTAGATAAAAATGATGGTACTTGTATAATATGCTATGTAAAAGAAGATATAGTGATTGATGATGATATTAAGTTTTATTCTGAAGATGAAGAGAAAGTTAAAAGCTTTTGTGAAAATTGGAATACAGAAGTAATGAGTAATAAAAATTAAATATATTGCAAATAAAACAATGAAGTTTGGTCTTTCAAAATTGAACAATACGGTATTTACAAATTATGCTATAATATTAATTAATGAATTTATAATTTTTAGGGGCGGATTAATATATGGCAATAGAATTTGATTTTAGTGGATTGAACAATATGTATATTTCAGCTTTAGAATCATTAGATAAAGCATTAGCATTTGATTTAAAAGTGGGTAAAGGTAGATTTTTGTTTATGATGTTTTTATCAGAAGAAGATAAAGAATCTAAAGATATGCTATTCTTATATATGAGAAATACAAAAGTTATGAAAAAAATTAAATTATATGGTAATCATAGGAAAGGTATATTTAAGGCTTATATAGATAAAGAAATGAAAAATTGTTTTATTAGAGAATTACAATTAGAATACACAGGTGGAGATTTTAATTTTATGAATTTTCTTTATCAG
This sequence comes from Clostridium sp., assembly GCF_026168755.1. GTDB lineage: Bacteria > Bacillota > Clostridia > Clostridiales > Clostridiaceae > Clostridium. The sequence goes on from NZ_JAPFDR010000097.1 coordinate 1,959, forward strand.
CTTAATGGAGCTATTCCACAAGAAACTAATATAAGTGAGAAAATAGAAATTTTAAGAAAAAATCGTAATATTGTTAACAGATTAAATATTATTGATGATGCTGATAAAACTGTATTAATAGGAGAAAAAAGATTATCTGTAGGAAGTCCTCAGGATAAAACACTTAGAAAATTATATATGTATACTAATGCAAGGGTGGAAGATATTGATGAATTAATTGAATTATTAAAGAAAATGAATATGACAGTTGCTTGGACAACAGAAAACAATAGATATAGAGAAGCTGATATTAGAGGAATAATTGAGAATTTAAAATAAAATGAGATTTTTAAAAGATACTAATTAAATTTAGTATCTTTTTATTTTACTAAAAATAGGAATGGAGTGGAGAATATGGCGTTAAGAAAAAAGATAGAATACAATCCATATTTATTAAAGGCTATTCAGCCAGTAGGTGGAATTAGCTTTTCAGATAGAGCAATAATAAAAGGTGATGGATATGAGAGTTGTATAAGAATATATGAATTTAAAACAAGAGTAGAGAATTTTTGGCTTGAAGATTTAACAGATTTATCAAATGTAATAGTAACAGTTGATATTTCAACAGAAAATCAAAATAAAATCTTAGAGCAGATAGAAAGGTCTATATCAGAGCAATATACAAGAATAGATGATGCAGCAACTAATATTGATAGGATAAAGGCTTCAGCCGAAGTAGAAAAACTACAAGGGTTAGTAGATGACATAACTCAACATGAAGAAGTTATTAAGCTAGTAACTATTAGATATTATGTATCAGCTTTAACATTAGAAGAATTAGATATAAAAGTTAAAGAAGTATTAGAAGCTATAAAAAATAAAGGATATAGAGGTGCAGTATTAATTAATGAACAAGAGTATGAGTGGAAATCATTATTTGAGAGTGCAACTAATCAAAGTTATTTTAGAAATAAAAGAGTTGGAGAACCAATACCTTCTATTTATTTAGGTGGTGGTTATCCATTTCATTTTACGGAGTTAAGTGATCCAACAGGAATGTATTTAGGGACAACTAGAACTGGTGGAAATGTACTTTTTAATAT
>NZ_JAPFDR010000081.1 GCF_026168755.1 Clostridium sp.
AACAATTAAATTCTAAAACTTAATTACAATATTCCTTCCAATAATATCATTAATTTTTCTTTATCACTGGCTTTTAAGCTTAAAGATACAATTTACCGTGTTATCACCTTAAAAGTTAACGACTTATGCTATATTTTATATTATGAATTACTGATCTTTAAATAAACTAATAATATTAATATACAAGTTAGCTATCATACCAGAAAAATTTGTAGCAGAAAACATTAACTATAAAGGTGGTGTTATAAGCAAACACATAGAAAAAGAAAAAATAAATATTTCATTTTTTCGCTTCCACGTGGTGCGCAATAGAATTCAATTACCTCTTAAGAAGGTGATATATTTCAGGGGTATCTACGGTTATTTTATTAAAGCTATAGCCTTGACTTTTATAATATTTAATAATTCCTCTTATAGCTTGTGAAGTATTTTTGTTAGCATAAGCATTATGCATTAAAACAACAACATTATCTTGGGTTGATATTGATCTATTCAATATAGTATCAGGTGAAGAGTTTGGGTTAGCTCCATCTAAAGTGTCTTGAGTCCAATCATAAATTTTAAAATTATTTGAATGAACTGCATCTACCATTTCCTTAGTCAACCTATATGTGCTATTATTTGTTCCAAAAGGAAATCTTAATATATAGTAATTTTCTCCTGTAACATCATAAAGAGCTTTTTGAACTTGCTTCATTTCATTAATAAAACCTGAAGTACAGCTATATAATTTAGACCTTTCATGAGTAAAACTATGTAACCCTATGCTATGACCTTCATTTTTCATTCTTAAAATTATATCTTCTTGACCTTTTATTTGTTCACCAATTATGAAGAAAGTAGCCGGTACGTTCTCTTCTTTTAGTATATCTAAGGTTTTTACTGTTACATTTCCTCCAGGAGCATCATCAAAGGTTAAATATACAACCTTCTTAGGAGTATCTTTTTTATTACCATCTTCACTATAGGTATTTAAGTGTGGATAAGCTAATGATCCTAAAAGTGTAAAAATGATTAAATTTGATAAAAGTTTTCTCATAATTTAAACTCCTCTTTTCTATAAATGTATTTTATAAAGATCCCCTTTATATGCAATATAATTATATTATTTACAAAATTCATCTAATTTTATGTATAAAGTTTTATATTTATGATAAAATTATAGTAGAAATATAAAGCCTTGGAGGAAAAAATGGGTGTTGGAAAATCATACGACAGTAGATTCTATATATAAGTAAATTTATTTTGGTATTTATAATAATATTTACACTTATAGCTAGTTATAAAGGTAGAATTAAATTATCCTTTAAGTTATTTAAAAAGACTTTCTATAGATGTATTAAAGAAATGATTTAAAAATAAATATTTTTATCACAAAAGAACTTCTAATTGCGTATTATGTAAATATATGCTTTTAGGAGGTTTTTATGCGTATCAGGATATATGATGATTTTGATAGCGATTTAGATGCAGAGTATAAATCAATTGATAAAGATACAATAGTAGGCAATGGAGAATTATCAAAAGAGAGTGTTCCTATAATTGATGTAAAAACGGAAACGGTAAATAAAGATGAAGTAGTAAATAATGAAAGTAAAAACAGAGATGTTAGGAAAGAAGAAAGTAATAAATATAATTTAAAAAATGGTTTCAGTATTGAAATTCAAGGGGCAACACTAGTAGATGATGATGAAGTTGAAAATTATATTAATAATAAAGCTTCAAATGAGAGTAAGACTATAAATTACAATAATAATTTAGAAGCAAATAGAAAAAATAAATCAGTATCAAAAAATGAAAATAAGAGGATAAAAGAAAATGATGAATACATTAAACAAGTAATAAGAGGAAAGATTACAGTTGATGTAAGATTAGGGGATAGAAAGGGTAAGGCTATATCAGAAGCTAAAATAAATATTTATGCACTAAATGGACTATCGCCTAAATTGGTAAGCTCAAAATTAACCAATATAAATGGAATTGTAGTATTTGATAATTTGCCAGAGGGAAGTTATAGGATTATAGAAATATTAAATAGAAAGTATTTTGAAAAACCAACATATATTCAATGGAATGAAGTAACTATTAATAAAGATTTACGGGAAGAATATATTATTATAGTTAATAAAATAAAAAAATATCCAAAATAGTGTAAAAATGATAAAATAGTAAGGATTGATATAGAGTTAGAGTATATTAGGAAGTTAAATACTCTAACTCTAGTTTATAAATAGAGAAATAGTGAATAAATTATTTTATATAATAAAAATATGATAAAATGATTTTAAACAAAAGAAATGAGGTTTTAAGCTATGAAAATAAAAATAAAGTATTTTGATGATGCAACTAAATTAAAAAAAATTAGTAAAGGAAATTGGATAGATGTTTATGCAAATGAAGATATATTTGTGCCTTTAAATGATAAGGCGATGGTACCATTAGGATTTGCGTTAGAGTTGCCACAAGGATGGGAGGGGCATTTAGCACCAAGAAGTTCAACATTTAAAACTTGGGGAGTAATTCAAACAAATAGTTTAGGAGTTGTTGATGATACATATATAGGTGATAATGATCAATGGCATATGCCAGTATATTGCTTACAAGCTAAAGATGAAAATGGAACTTGGATAAAAAAAGGTGATAAGATAGGTCAATTTAGAATTATGGAAGTAATGCCAGAAATAGAATTTGAAGAAGTAGAATTATTTAATAATATTGATCGTGGTGGTTTTGGAAGTACAGGAGAAAGATAATATATTAATAAGGAAATTCAAATGTAATAAGTTTTTTAAACTTCTAAATATTTAAATTAAATGAAAATATAGTAAAATAGGTGAACAAAAGGTGGGGAATTTTATTAATATAATTATACAAAAGGGAGTACGTGGGAACTTATGAAGTATGTTGATTTATCTTATGATATAAAAAGTGAAATGCCTGTTTATCCAGGAGATATGGAGCTAAATTCAAATAAAGAAAAGGATTATGAAAAAGATGGATTTAATTTATATTCATTTTTTACATCTATGCATGTAGGAACTCACATAGATGCACCGATGCATATGTCTAAAAATAAAAAATTCATTTCTGAATATTCAATAGATAGATTTATTGGTAATGCAGTATTATTAGATGTACGTGGTGAAAAAGTAATAGGAATAAAAGATGAATATTATAAGGATATAAAAGAAAATGATATAGTTTTATTATTTACAGGTTGGGATAGTTTTTATGGAAAAAAAGAATATTATACAGACCATCCTATAATTAGTGAGGAGTTTGCAGAACTTTTAATTAAGAAGAAAATTAAGATGTTAGGTATAGATATGCCTTCACCTGATAATGGTGAATTTAAAATTCATAAAAAATTATTTGAAAATGATATATTTATTTTAGAAAACTTAACAAATTTAAATAAATTATTATATAGTGAGGAAATACAAATATTTGCACAACCATTAAAAATTCAAGGGGAAGCAAGCTTAGTAAGGGCAATTGCTGTATATAACGGATATTAAAATAATATGTAATTCTAATTATAACAGGGTACAATTTGTATTCTGTTATTTTCTAATACGGGGAAAGTCTAAAAGATAGTCACTTTATTCCCAACAGTAAAAATAATGGATTAACAATAGAATAATATATTAACCTTAATTCAAGGTTGTATATAAAATCAATCTTGGATTGAGGTTAATATATTAATTTTTATATTGTATAAATATCAGAAAACTCTATATTACATTTTTCAACTTTAGAATGACTAGTATCATCAAGAGTATATATAATTGTAGAATTAGGTATAACAGTTTTAGGTAATGTAAATATAAATTCTGAGCCAATATTTTCAATACTATAAACAGCAATTTTACCACCATGCATTTCCACTAAAGATTTGACTAAAGATAGACCAATTCCACTACCTTCACATTTTCTTGTAAGAGTATCATCTACTTGCATAAATCTTTCAAATATTATAGATTGATTTTCTTTAGATATACCAATTCCTGTATCTTTAACTGAAATTATAACATCAGTATCAGTAGTATCAATATTTACAGCAATGCAACCATTAGAGTTTGTATATTTTACTGCGTTTGATAAAAGGTTTAGCATTATTCTTTCAATTTTATCAGGGTCACAACAAATTATAAGCTCTTCAACTGAAGTATCAAATAATAATTCTATATTTTTATCATTAACATATTGAGCAACAGAAAGAGTTATATCTTCTATTATTGAAATTATATTACAGTTTTTTTTATGAATTTCATAATGCCCTGTATCTATTTTAGTAATATCTATAAGATTGTTAGCTAATCTCAACAATCTATAAGAATTTTGTTTAATAGAAGAAATATATTTATCAAAATTAAAACTATCAGATATAATTATATTATTGTTGTTTATATTTTGACGTATAATCTGTAAGCTAGCTAGAATTATGTTTAATGGAGTTTTAAATTCGTGTGATATATTAGCAAAAAACTCATTTTTTATACTTTCAACTTGAAGAGCTTCTTCTATAAGTTTTTTCTCTACCTCTAATCTTTTTTCTTCAGTTATATCTCTTCCAGTTGTTATAATAATATTTTCTTTTTCAATATAAGAAAAGCTCCAATGAATCCACTTAATATTATTATTTTTATCTATGACTCTAGTACAGGACTCTAAAATTGATTCAGTAACTATACTATTATTTATTAGAGATTTAATCATATCAATATCGTTTTCATGAATAACATCATACCAATTTTTGAAAGCAAGATCACTTAAAGTATAACCTAAAACATTGTACCAACCATCATTAATTTTTATAAATGAGCCATCAACAGACATAATAGAAGTTATATCAGTAGCTGTTTTTAAAAGAAAAGATAATTCTTTTTCAGTCTTGGTACGAAATTTAAAATTTTCCTCTAAATTTTCTGATAATAAGTGTTTAGATGCAATATCAGTTAATAAAATTAAAATACTATCAGAATTATTAAAAGTAATAGATGATAAATTTAGCCTAAAGGGAATTGAAGAACCATAATTTGTTAATATATTTACAATAAATTCTTTATTACAATTAATATCTATAGTATCAAATTTTATCTTAGGATTAATTATTAGATTATATATATTACTAATGCTTTCTAATTTGTACTGAAGTTGATTTAATAAAGTATTATTACAAAATAAGATTTTACCAGAATAATCAATTATTAAAATTTTATCTTGTAATTTATTAAAAAAATCTTTCATTTTCCACCTCAATTTAAGTTTCATATGTTAAATTTTATTTTCTCTAACTAATTATAACAATAGATAAGTGAAAAATGTAGTATATTTTCTAAAAAATGTTTCAAATGAAGAAATTTGTTTTAAAAGTATAGAATTATAATATAATTTAATAAGTATTTTCACTTTGTAAGATTAAAGAATAGTATATAGTGTGAATAATTAAAAGGAAATAAATATGAGTAAAGAATCTGTTATCGATATAAAAAATGGTAATATTTATGGGAATGGAAAAGAAGAAATAGTAATTTTAAAAGGTGAGTATTTACATGAAGATAGCAATTATGTTGAAAGAGCAACTATTGTTATTAAGGATGAAAATAATAATATAGAAGAATATCCTTTAAAGATTAATGGATATAATATTAAAATTTTTTTGGGGAAATTTTCTAGTAATAATAGTGATGATATATATATTTATGGAGAAGCAGGCGGTTCAGGGGGATATGCCGTTTCTTTAATATATAAATATGATAATGGGAAAATAGTGGAAATATTTAATAGTGAAGCTTTTTCAGAAAACCATAAATGTACTTCAAGGTATTTAGATGGATATAAAATAGAGGTTGTGTGTCAATCATATGAAAGAAAATATATTTTAGATATTACAAATGTTGATAAAAATTATTTGAAGCACATTTATGATAGAGCTGGAAATGTAAAAACTAACGAGAAGCCTAATGTTTCATATATTAATAGAGTAGATTTAATATATGACTTAGAGGATGAATTAATAAATTTATTAGTTTATCAAAAAATAACAGGAGTTAATAATAGTAATGTTTTAGGAGAAATTAATAGTTTGATTTCTTTGAAAAATAATGAAACTAAGGTTTTAAATAAGTATATTGCTAACAATGGAGAAGATATTTCTATTGTAAATAGAAATAATGATATTAAAGAAGAAATTTTAGGTCAACTTCCAGATGATACAATTCTTATTAATTTGAATAAGTTTGGTGGTAGCAATGGATTAATTAATAAGGATATTGATGGAGATGGAAATAATGAAATAATTTGTGGATATAAGTCTAAAAATACTCAGTATATATCTGTATTTAGAGAAGTTGAAGGAGGAATAAAGCATTTAGATACAATTGTAGGAGAAGGTTATGATGTATCTGATTTAGTTATTACTAAATTAAGGTCAAAGTCTACTAATAATATACTTATTGGATGGGAAATTGCATCAATATGGTCTGTTTTAGATATAATAGAGTTTAAAGAAAATAAATTTAATAAATTATTAAGAGGCGATAAGATAAACTATTCTAAAGTTGAAGTAGTGAAATTTGATGATGGAAGAAATGGTGTATCAGATATTGTTTTGTGGACTCATGAAACTGGAGAAGCTTATAATGTACAAATATATTCATTTAGAGGAGATAACTTAGAAAAAACATTCAAATATGATAGAGATTATTTTGAAAAGGTTGAGGAATATTATAAAGATTTAATTAATAGAACAAGAGAAACGCCACAATATTTATATTATTTAATTGATGCAGAATATAGAAGTGGTAAAAAGAGAGAAGCGATAGCAAATATAAATAAGGCACTAAAACATCCAAAACCATATCCTTCAATAGAAGCACTAAAAAAACTACGTAAAAGAATTAACTAAATTGTTCGTTAGAGCTTGAATGCCGTGATGCCGAAAAAATTGATTATATAATCTCCAGGAAGGAATATAATTTCACTAAGAATTTATATTATTATTTCCATAAAATCTACTAAAGCTTCGAAGCTCCTAACCG
>NZ_JAPFDR010000111.1 GCF_026168755.1 Clostridium sp.
AAAATAGTTGAGTTTGAAGCTCCTGAAGGTTATGAAGTAAATAAAAATGAATTTGTGTTTGAAGTTAAGTCAGATAACACTATAAATGTTATTTCTAATACAACAAATATGGGGATGAGTTATTCAGAATTTGAGGGTGATGGAATTTTAACTGTAAATGATGATGTTAAGCCATTTAGTATAAGATTAATAAAGGTTAATGATAAAGGGGCAGTTTTAGAAGGTGCAGAGTTCACTTTATATTCAGATAGTGCTTGTAATAATGCAGTAGAAACACAAGTAAGTGATGGAAATGGTAATCTTAAATTTTTAAATTTAAAACCAGGAACAAAATACTATATGAAAGAAACTAAAGCTCCCGAAGGTTATAGAATACCAGTAGATATTTTTGGAAAAGTTCATGTTTATGAAATATATGTAGAATCAACACCAGTTAATAATGTGTTTGATTACTATATAGATGGTGTTAAATACACAGTAAATGATACAGATTCAAATAAGGATGTATATTTAGCTGGAACTAAATCTGATAGAGAAGTAAATATAAAAGTTGTAAATACAATAGGTATGAAGTTACCTAAAACAGGTTCATGGTTAATGATACCTATATTATTAATTGGAGTAGGTTTGATGTCTTATTCAGTTTTTTCAAACAAAAAGAAAATGAAAGTAGATAAAGGGGAATAGGGTAATGATAAGCAAGAAAACAAGAAAAATATTTTGTTCAGTATTATTGGCTGGAATAATAGTAGGTCAAATGAGTTCAATAAAGGTTTTTGCAGAAGCAAATACACAAAGTATAGTAGATGTAAGAGCTGAAGTAGGAACGCCAGGGGGAGTAGCAAATTTAGGTCGAGGAGGTGCACAAATAACTATTTCAGGAAATAGTGGACAAACATTAGTAGGGAAAAAGTTTAATGTGTACAAGTTATTCGATGCTGAAAACTCAGCAAATTTAGAATCAATTAATTACACATTAAATCCTACTTATAAAACACCATTACAAAACATAGTAGGTAAAAAGTTAAGTAAAACACCAGCTCAAGTAACTGAATATGAAATAATTGATTATATTCAATCTTTAAATACTAATAAAGTTGAAGGTGCTCATGCAGATCAAACTTTAGAAGGTAGATATAGTGATTTTAGATACTTTGTAGAAGAATTAAGGGATGAAA
>NZ_JAPFDR010000018.1 GCF_026168755.1 Clostridium sp.
ACTGTTTGAGCGAATAGCGAGTTTAAAAACTTTAGCCAACTTTACGGAATCAATTATATAAATTCTAGGCGAAAATTTCACAGTTCCCGTAAAATAAATATTTCATTTTTTCGCTTCCACGTGACGAACAATAGAATTCAACTAGTCGTCGAAGTAGTTCATTTTTGGTATTTGTTTTGAGTTTAAGATATCAAATGATAATGGTGGAATGAATGTTTTTTGTTTGATAGATGATCTTAATTCTGCGATTCTTGTTACTCCAACATAAATATCAGATATTCTATACCATGTTGCATAATCTACAATCCCCGTTTGAGGCAAATTAAATACACTTTGGAATACCTTAACTTCCTCTTCTGTCCTTGATCCATATACTCCATCAACTGCAGACTTAGGTATTAATGGATAGTTTTGAGATATTCTATTTAATTGATCTTGAATTGTTTCAACTTCAGTTCCTGTAGAACCTACAGTTAAATCATACCCTGGATAAGAGCTTGGACTTCCCTTTACAAGCTCTGCTGTAACTAACTCAATATCATTTCCATAATAGTTAGTCAAAATCTCATAAGGAACTTTTCCTTGATCCCCAAGATATTTGCTTCCCCATTGAGTCATCCAACCTGGACATTGAACATTTTTTCCATCACAATATTGTGTTAATAAAGGTTGCTTCCTACCTATTCTTCTTATATAAGTTGAAAAAATATCATCAACAACTACGCTTATGCTATCATATATATTTCTTCCATAATTAAAAGCATGATCATATGCTGTTGAGTTTGTAATATCATAATTTTTACCTTTTCCTTTATACCATTCTGTATAAATTCTATTTAAGGTAAATGATATTATTGCATAAATATTAGCTCTTATTGTACTCTCTGGCCAAGTTGAATAAATCTCACAAGATGCTACATTTTTAATATAATCCTTATATAATACTTTGTAATTTGGTGCTGAAGTATTACTTGGCGTACCTGCATGAACAGTTATAAATTCTGGAACTACAGGTTTAGGAAGTACTACTCCACCAGTTGGTGGAGGTAATGGCTTATCTACTTCCTCTGGAATTTTCGCTGGAAAATTACCATTTAGTGTGTTAGGATTTATGTTTATTACATCAGCCCTAAAACCTCTTCTATTATTATTTTCTACTAACCGACATTGTTGTATAGCTGTTTGTCCCGGGAAAATTTGTATCCCATTTATAACAAGTACCTGAAATCCTTCTCTTTCAACTTGCAAATCATACAAACTGTATGGAGTTGGTTGTGATGGCTCTTGTGAATATTCTAATGGAGGTGCATCTAACTCTATTGTTTGTGATTCTCCTGATGAGTTTGTTACTAAATTTACTTCCCTACTCTCTCCTGTTTGACCTGCTGATGGTACTAATACTGCCTTACTTCCATCTACCGGTATATAAGTATCACCTACAAAACATTGTAATTTTAACCTACCTTTCTCAGCCATAATTACTCCTCAATATATTAATCCATTAATATTAATATGATTTTTATACAGTTTTAGTTACTAAGACTATATTTCTTTTGGTTTTCTAACAAACAACTTCCCAATATTATATTCTTCATATCTATCATTACCATCAACTTTTATCCTTCTACTTTTCTCTTCATAAATCTCTCTTATATTATCAAATATTCCATTCAAGTTAAAAATCCCATACCCCCATTCTCTATTTGGATAAATATCCCCACTTCTTGTATCAGCTCCTGCAATAATATATGATTTTACCTGTGATGTGTATATTGCTTGCTGATTTTTATTAACTATTGCCCATTGTAAAATTAAAGCGCATCCACCTGCTACTACAGCTCCAGCTACTGATCCTCCAGTTGCTAATCCTATTCCTCCTCCTGGCTTAATAACAGTTGCATTTACACCTCCTGCTGCTATATCAGGTTTTATTCTATTATCTCTTGTATAACCCCTACCAGATTCACTTACAACTGAATTATTATTTTGATTATAATATGCTACACTAATTGAACCAGTGGCTGAACTAGGAACTGTCAATGTTGTATTCGCCGTAGAATTTAATAGCTTAGTTTCTTCATCTAATAATTCTCTTTGCGGTATCCAAACATAATACTTTCCATCTACTATATATTTTCCTGTCAATCTAAACTTCCATATGCCTTCCCTTAAATTACTTGCCTTTACAACAATTAATGAATCACCTGTTATATAATCAGGACTAACAAAATTTACAATCATTTCTGTTCCTTCATAGGTAAATTTTATTTTTTGATCTCTAGATATTTTTGATGTTAAATTATCTATTATCTCTCCCGATGGTGATACTATTGATAATGCAATAATATTAGGCTTGTTTATATATATTTGTATTGGCAATATATTTTGGTTTTTTCCTACTCTAAGCTCTATTTCTTTAACATCACCAGTATTGTTAATTATTCCTTCAACGTGTGTTTCTGTATTTCCTTGATTACCAGTATTGGTTACTACTAAAGTTCCAACCTGTTTTGAATAATTTTCTATAGGTGTCTCTAAAAATCCATCACCGGAATGTGATGACATATTAGTACCAAGTGGTATATATATAACTATTGGTCTATTAACTTCATTTCCTACAGCAGCTACATATCTTAGTGCCAAAAGTATACTCCAAGGTGTATATCCAATTTTTTTAGGATCTATATAAGATCGTATTAATTCATCCTCATTTGCCCTTGCGAGCTTTACTACTACGAATTCACAATCTGGTGCTGCACCTTTTAATTCTGGATTAATCCCTCTCCCACCAATAATACCGGCTACCATAGTTCCATGGCCAATTTCATCTTTTGATTCAACTATAGAATATGGATCTTCCCCTTTGGCATTAGCAGCGATAGCCTCTGTTATTTGTTCATTGGTATATTCCTTTCCATATCTAATTCCATATACATTTTCATTTGCAAGCAATGTTTGATCCCATATTCTAAACACCCTGGATGTTCCATCTTCTCTTTGAAACTCCTCACTTAAATAGTCTATTCCAGTATCAATTATTCCAACCAGTACCCCTCTTCCATTTAACCTTAGATATGGATTGTTATTAAACGTAGGTGCACCACTAGCTTCAACGGGAGATATATCACTCAATGTCATTACTGGTTGTAAATCAAGGTCAACTATACTATTAGCTAATTTCTCTATCTCACTAACCTTATCATTTGGAACTATTACTATTGCAAAAGTTTCAGATATCATTACTCCTTCTACACCTGGAATTTTTACAATTTCATTAAGCCTTTCCCTATTAGGAAGTTCAATTAATAGAACAATAGAGTTTCCATCTTGCTTAACTCCATTAATACCGTCAATTCCATTAATACTCATATTATTTTGGTTAATTGCACTTCCTTGATTAGTTTCATCTGTAGTTGTTACATTTATATTGCCTTCTGGCTCATCTTGTCTAATTAATCCATAAAACCTAGCTCCTAACTCCTCCATTGTCACCATAAGACTATCATATAGACAAACTTCACCATATCCCCATGCTGAATCAGGATAACTTATATCCCTTCTTTCCTTTCTAGATCCCATAATTAAATAATACTTTAATCTTTGCCCATAAAGATACGGATCATTTTTCTTTACTATTCCCCATTGCATCATTAGTGCACATATTCCTGCAACATTAGGTGCTGCCATTGATGTACCTGTCTTCCTATCATAAGACTTCTCAGGAATTGTGGAATAAATATTTTCTCCAGGAGCCACTATATCTGGCTTAATATATTGTCCAATATAAACTTTTCCTCTTCCACTAAATGGTGATATATTATTAGTTAAATAATTATAACTCCCAACAGAAATAACATTACTTACTGTTGCCGGAATTCCTAATGTATTATCTATAGTTGGATCTAAAAACTTTGTAGTCACATTTAACCCTTCTGATATCGGTAGCCATATATTAAAATTTCCTTTATAATCATTAATTTTTCTTATAGTTAACTTCCATTGTCCAGGTGCTACAAACTCATTAACACCTCTAAATATTATCCCTATTTCTCCACTGATATCAAATGGTTTAGGACCAGTACTATATATTTCATAAATGCTTCTTCCTAATCTACCTTCTCTAAATCCTTCTGCTAAAAATATTTCCCCACTACTTATTCCGCAGGGACATAAAAGCTCTATACTAATTTTAGGTAAAATAGATTTGTATATATTTAATGCTATAATAGCTTCTGCATCACCAACATTAAAATAAATTTCATTTATAGTATTTAATTCACCAGAAATATGATGTGCAGCTTCTCCCTCATTTCCAGCTGCTATTACTATTGTTTGTCTCTCTAAAGATGATGTTATACCTATATATTGTTCTAATAAACTACTCCCATTATGTGCACCATCATTAGTACTTAGACTCATATTTACAACTAAAGGTAATCCCAATTCTTTTGATTTGTCATTTAAAAATTTAAGGCCTCTCATTATTTGAGTACTAAGTGCAAATCTAGTTCTTGCAGCTTTAACCATAGCTATAGAACTTTTAGGTGCTACTCCATAAAATTTTCTATCTATTTTTCCACCAGCACAAGCTATACCAGCTACATGAGTTCCATGACCAACTAAATCTACAGAATTTACTACTGAAAATGGATCTGGTGACTGTAATGCTTTATTTATGGTCCCACTATCATATATTTTTCCACCTTGCTCTAAATCATAAATATATTTAATTCTAGTAGTTCCATCATCATTTATAAATGCAGGATGAGTGTAATCTATTCCAGTATCTATAAATCCAACTAAAATACCTTCACCATCTAAATCATATGAACTCACAGCTTGTGGAATACATGATACCCTATTGGCTTCAGAATCTGTTGTATATAAACTTTTAGGTAGTTCTATATATTGAATACTAGGATTTAATGCTAAATCTATTAACTTATCCACAGGAATTGTTACAATCCCAAAATTATATCCCAAATCTTCATATTTTCCACCTAAGTTATCCACAGATTGAGCCACTTTATCAACACTATCCCCAGAAATTATAGTAACTTCTATTTCTTGTTGAACATTTTTTAACATAAAACCATTTGATATATTTAGTTTTCCTAAAACTTCAAGAGGAAAGTTTTTTAATAATCCTAAATAGTTTTGATTTAAATTATTAGCTTCTATAAATATCATCCCCATATAAAATTGATTTATATAATATATGCTTATCTATTAATTTTTGTATTATTAACAAAAAAAAGTGCCCTTGAGCACTTTTTTATAATTTTATTTCTATTCTCTCTAACTTTGCAATTACTGATATTTCTCTAGCTTCTACAGTTTCTGTCATAAGGGATCCCCCGTTGCTTACAATAAGTAACTTTGAATTCCCTAAACTTTTTATTTGTCTTATTTTTCTGCTGCCTTTATAATCAACTAAGAATATTCCATTATTGCTTATTTCCTTTACTAAATGAGCAAAGGCTAAATCTCCTTGCATCATTCTAAATCCAGACATCTCATTATCCTGAATTTCTAAATACATAACTTTATCTTGTGGAAAACCTTCTACTTTATTTGAATGAATAGGTAGCTCTATTTTTCCTTTAACATTCTTTAAACTATAATCATAAATTGGAACATTCTTTAAAACAGATGAAAATGCATTATCCCATACTTCTTCTGTTTCTATCTTTGCTGGCTTTTTGTTAACTGTAGCATAAGTTTTTCTTTCTTCCATTAATACTTCATCAGTTACAACCATACTTACATCATTTAAATCTGCATTTAAAATCTTAGCTGCCTTATCTATAAATGATTCTTGTACAATCCTTCTCCCAGTTTCAACTTCGTTTATAAATTTTTCTGCAACACCTAACTTCTTTGCAAGCACCTTTTGCGTCATACCAGATTTTAATCTAGCTTCTTTTATCTTTTCACCAACTCTACTCATCGCTCTCTTCCTTTCTAACTTTTGAATACCATTCTTTTTCATCTATTAAATGCTTAATAAGATAACTTATTTTCCAATTAATAGACTGCTGTGTTACTACAGCCAATATACCATCTTTAATATTTTGTCTAGTATCCATTATTGCTTTTCTAAGTTCATATTCGGATAAATTATTATATAATATTACCTTTTCTTTAATTGGATTATTATTAAATATTTCTAACTTCATACCAAGTAATACATCCATTAATGTCATTTCACACATTTCAGGAGTTATTTCAATTATTTTATATCCTAACTCCATTAAATTCAGTAACTCAGTATTAGATAATCCATATGCTAAAATACACTTATTATTCTCAAGCATAACAAACACCCCAATATACACATATAAATTTAATTTAAGGCTGTATTAAAATCCAATGTGAAAACTATACTAAATTATTCACATGCTTTTTTTAATACAGCCCTTAAAGTTTTAATCCTAATGAAATATTAGTCTTCTATTATTTCAGGTTCATCAAACTTTTCACCAAAAGTTTCTACTGTTACTTTTTTCATTACTTGATCTTCATATGGCTTATCACTGTAGTCTCTCTTAGTGTTAACTATCTTTGTAGCAACATCTAATCCTTCTATTAATTTACCAAATGAAGCATATTGTCCATCTAAGTGTGGTGCATCTTCAACCATTATGAAGAACTGACTTCCTGCAGAATCTGGATGCATTGCTCTAGCCATAGATAAAACACCTTTTGTATGTTTTAAATTATTTGCAAATCCGTTTCTTGAGAATTCACCTTTTATGCTATATCCAGGACCTCCAATTCCCATTCCTTCTGGACATCCACCTTGAATCATAAATCCAGGTATTACTCTGTGGAATATTAATCCATCATAAAATCCTCTATTTATTAAATCAACAAAATTTTTAACTGTATTTGGAGCTATTTCTGGATATAACTCAGCTTTCATTATATCTCCATTTTCCATTTCTATAGTTACTATAGGGTTTTTCATATAATTACCTCACTTTCATTTTTTGGTATAATTTATTATTATCATATTTCTATATAGTAATTCAATGTTTTAAGCAAATTTTTTCTTTTTTAAAGCTATGATGATACATTATAAATACCAACATTTAAATTTTAGTAAGGAAACTCAAAAAAGCCTCGAAAATCGAAGCTAATAAATTATACTTATTAATAAAAGTCCTTTAAAATATATTATACCAAGTTGAAAAATTTTCATTTATTGTTGAAATGCAGTTCCTAAAACTACTCTTGAATAATCACTATAGTTTGATAAATTTTTAACATCAATTTGTTTAAAAATATATTCTCGTCCAAACTTATTTATTAAGTCGTTAAATAAACATATTAAAAAAGTTGATGGAATTCTCTCTAACCCGTCAAAGTCTAAAGTTACACCTGTATCTAAATTATTCTTTACTATTTCTCTTAATAAAATAGCATCCTCTATTAAATAACTTTCACCTAAAAAGTCTTTTATTCTTATATTCATACTTATTACCCCGATCCCTTTTTAAATATTCTGAAAATTCTTTCTATACTAATAATATATACAATTTTCAGAATATTGTCAACTATTTAACAAATATTTTTTATAAATATGAATATAAAAAAACGCCCTTTGGCGTTTTATTATTTATCGTTGTTGAATTAATTTTAAACTTAAATCAACAACCTTTTGTTCATCTAGAGAGTTATATATATTTATACTTCCTTTTTCAGTTCTATCCGTTAATAGATCTTTCTCTTTTAACCTTCTTTTAATTTCCCTAGCTGTTCCTTCTCCACCATCAATTATGGTAACATTACTTCCTACAATTTTTGATATTGTATCTTTTACAAATGGATAATGTGTACAACCAAGTACTATAGAACTAATATCCTCTTTATTATATAAACTTAACTTTTCCAGTAAATATTCCTCTAATTCTTTTCCGGTTAATATACCATCTTCAATGAACTCCATAAGTCCTGCACATGGTATTGGAACTATTTCTGCCTTTTCTTTATATTTATTAAGTAACAAATTAAACTTTTGTTGTTTAATAGTCATTGGGGTTGCCATTATTAATATCTTACCATTCCTATTTAACTCTACTGCCGGCTTTATTGCAGGCTCTATTCCAACTAACGGCATATCCGGATACACTCTTCTTAGTTCACTTACCGCTGCACTAGTAGCTGTATTACACGCAACAACAAGGCCCTTTATTCCTTTTTCTATTAAAAATTCAACTACATTAAATGTTAAATCTCTTATCTCTTTTGTAGGTTTTACACCATATGGAGCATTTTTTGAATCTCCAAAATATACATAATTCTCATTAGGCATTATCTTTATGGCTTCTCTCATTACACTTAAGCCACCTACTCCTGAATCTAAAAAACCTATTGGTAAATCCTTCTTATTCAAGTTATCTCACTCCAATTTATATATTCCTTAACTTTATTTTATACCTTAATTAATAGTAAATCTACTTTCATTTACTATAATATATAAATTATTGTGTATTTTTCTTTTAACAAAAGTTTATTAATTATTGCACATCCAAGATGGTATTGATACTCTATCATTTTCAATTAATTGTGAGTGTAATAAATCTTTCTTTTTTGCCAATTCTCTCTTAGCCGAATTTATACTTAATAATTCTTCTGCTTCTCTTATACTCTTAGCCTTAAAAACCATTGTCCATCCATCTTTATTATACTTTCCTGCACACATAACATATTTATCTTTATTTTTATTTATTCCATTCATACTATCATAAATAAAACTATTAAGTTCCCCGATATTTTTATAATTAACTTTTACAAATATTCCTCTATTACCTTCCATACCGCACCTCCGAACAAACGTTCATTTATTAACTAAATAATAACAGAACATTTGTTCGGAGTCAACATTTTTTTATCTTTTTAGAGAAATTCTTACCATAATACACAAAAAGGAGCAAGAAACTTAACCTTTAAATCTCTTGCTCCTTTTTTATATTATTCAGCTATATTAAATACTTCTAAATCTCTCTTATCAATTTCAGATACTTTAACATCAGCAATTGCTCTTAATGTATCTAATGCTGTTATAACTCCTATATTTCTCTCAATAGCAGCTCTTCTAATTAAGAATCCATCTCTCTTAGAGTCATTACCCTTAGTTGGTGTGTTAACTACTAAATCAACTTCCTTATTCTTAACAACATCTAATATATTTGGTTCATTTTCGTTAAGTCTTCTTACTTCTTCTACATCAATACCAGCTTCTCTTAATAATTTACAAGTACCTTCTGTTGCTATAAATTTATATCCAGACTTAGCTAAGTCTTTAGCTATTGGTAAGAATTCTGCTTTATCATGCTTATTTATTGTCGCTAATATTTTTCCTTTTTTCATTGATGGATACATTCCTCCACCAACAAATCCTTTATATAAAGCTTCCTTAATATCTCTACCTACACCTAAAACTTCTCCAGTAGATTTCATTTCAGGTCCTAAAGATACTTCAACCTTTGGTAACTTTTGTGTTGAGAATACTGGAACCTTAACAGATACTAGCTCTGGCTCTGGATAAACATCTACTCCATATCCTAAGTCAGCTAATTTCTCTCCAAGCATAACCTTAGTAGCTAAATCTACTATTGGAACTCCACTTACCTTACTTATATAAGGAACTGTTCTTGAAGCTCTTGGATTAACTTCTATTACATAAAGGTTTCCTTCAAATTCTATGAATTGAATGTTTATCATTCCTTTTATTCCTATAGCTAAAGCTAATTTTTTAGTGTAATCTAAAACTTTTGCTTTTATTTCATCACTAATATTTAGGCTTGGATACATCGTTACAGAGTCTCCTGAGTGAACCCCAGCTCTTTCTAAATGTTCCATTATACCAGGTATTAATATATTTTCTCCATCAGATATAGCATCTACTTCGATTTCTCTACCCATTAAATATTTATCTATAAGAATTGGATTCTTCTTATCTTTCATAAATGCATTTTTTAAGTAGTATGTTAACTCTTCTTCATCATGAGTTATTTCCATACCTTGACCACCTAAAACATATGAAGGTCTAACAAGAACTGGGAATTTTAATCTTCTTGCTTCTTCTATACCTTCTTCTAAAGTCCAAACACCTTTTCCTTTAGGTCTTGCTATATCAAACTTTTCAAGTAATTCTTCAAACTTTTCTCTATCTTCAGCCATATCAATTTGATCTGCTGTAGTTCCTAAAGTTTTGATTCCTTTTTCCTTTAAGAAGTTTGCAAGCTTAATTGCTGTTTGACCACCGAACTGAAGAATAACTCCATATGGATTTTCTTTTTCAATGATGTTTAATACATCTTCTTCTGTTAATGGTTCAAAGTAAAGTTTATCTGATATATTAAAATCTGTACTTACTGTTTCTGGGTTATTATTAACTATTATAGTTTCAATTCCCATTTTCTTTAATGCCATTACACAGTGAACTGAAGCATAGTCAAACTCTATACCTTGCCCTATTCTAATTGGTCCTGAACCTATTACTATAACTTTTTTCTTATCTGATACTTCAACTTCATCATATTGTTCATAAGTTGAGTAATAGTATGGTGATAATGCTTCAAACTCTCCACCACAAGTATCAACCATCTTATATGCAGGCTTTATATTCCAAATGTTTCTTAATCTATAAATATCATCTGGGCTAACCTTTAACATATCAGCTATAGCCTTATCTGAGAATCCTTTTCTCTTAAGATTTAATAACCATTCTTTATCTAAATCATCTATTTTGCTTAATTTTAATCTAGTTTCTTCATGTACTATCCATTTAAACTTTTCTAAGAAGAATATATCTATTCCAGTAATTTTAGCAATACTTTCAATTCTATAATCTCTTCTTATCATTTCTGTAAGAGCAAACAGTCTTTCATCATCTGGCTTCATTACAGCTTCTTTTAATTCTTGTATACTCATTTCCTTAAACTTTGGATGGTCTAAAGAATATTTTCCTATTTCTAAACTTCTAATACCTTTTAATAATGCTGACTCTAAATTAGCACCTATAGCCATTATTTCTCCAGTTGCCATCATCTTTGTTCCTAAAGCTCTATCAGCTGTAAAGAATTTATCGAAAGGCCATTTTGGAATTTTAACTACTACGTAGTCTAGTGTTGGCTCGAAGCATGCATAAGTTTTTTGAGTTACTGCATTTTTAATTTCATCTAATCCATACCCTAAAGCTATTTTAGCTGCAAGCTTTGCTATTGGATATCCAGTAGCTTTTGATGCTAAAGCTGAAGATCTTGAAACTCTAGGATTTATTTCGATAACTGCATATTCAAATGAATTTGGGTTTAAAGCAAATTGTACGTTACATCCACCTTCAATTCCTACTGCATTAATGATATTAATTGATGCAGTTCTAAGCATTTGATACTCTTTATCTGATAAAGTTTGAGATGGAGCTACAACTATACTATCTCCTGTATGAATTCCTACTGGGTCAATGTTTTCCATGTTACATACAGTTATACAATTTCCATAAGAGTCTCTCATTACTTCGTACTCTACTTCTTTCCAACCTTTAACTGATTTTTCTAGTAAAACTTGCCCTATAGTACTTAATTGTAATCCTGATGCAAGAATAGTTCTTAATTCTTCTTCATTTTCAGCTATTCCACCACCAGTTCCTCCTAGTGTGTAGGCTGGTCTTACTATAACTGGATAACCAATTTTGTTTGCAAAGGCCATACCACTTTCCATATCAGTTACTATTTCAGATGTAATAACTGGCTCGTTAATTCTGTGCATCATATCTCTAAATAACTCTCTATCTTCACCTTCTTTGATAGAAGCTATTGATGTTCCTATAACTTTAACATCATACTTTTCTAATATTCCTGCATCATGTAAATCAACTGCTAAATTAAGACCTGTTTGCCCTCCCATACCAGCAAGTAAGCTATCTGGTCTTTCTTTTGCTATTACTTTTTCAACAAATTCTAATGTTAATGGTTCTATATAAATTTTATCTGCAACTTCTCTATCAGTCATAATAGTAGCTGGATTAGAGTTAACTAATACAACTTCTATTCCTTCTTCCTTTAACGCTTGACATGCCTGAGTTCCTGAATAATCAAACTCTGCAGCTTGGCCGATAACTATTGGTCCTGATCCTATAACTAAAACTTTTTTAATATCTTTATTTAATGGCATTTTCTAAACCCTCCTATAGTGCATATTCCATAAATCTGTCAAATATATATTCACTATCCTTTGGACCTGCTGCAGCCTCTGGATGGAATTGAACTGAATATATTGGTAAAGTAGTATGTTTCATACCTTCTATTGTTCCATCATTGATATTTACATGAGTTGCTACAACACCTTCTGGTAATTCATCAACTACATATCCATGATTTTGAGAAGTAATATGAACTCTATTTCTTTCTAAATCTTTTACTGGATGGTTACACCCTCTGTGTCCAAACTTTAATTTAGTAGTTCTTCCACCTAAAGTTAATGCTAATAATTGATGTCCTAAGCAAATACCAACTATAGGTTTAACTCCAACAATCTTCTTAACATTTTCTATTACAGTTCCTAAATCCTCAGGGTCTCCAGGGCCATTTGATAAAAATACTAAATCAGGATTTACTGATAATACTTCATCTGCAGTAGCTGTCATTGGGAAAACTGTTATTTTACAATTTCTCTTTTTGAAATTTCTTATTATATTAGATTTTATTCCAAAATCCATTATTGCAACATGTTTACCAGTTCCCTCAATTGTATAAGTTTCCTTTGTTGAAACTATGCTAACTGCTTCTTTATTTGAAAAAGCTTTAATCTTTTCTTCTACTTCTTCTAAATTTTCGTGTTCTAATGAAATAATCCCCTTCATAGTTCCATTATTTCTTAAAACTTTAGTTAAAGCTCTTGTATCTATTCCTTCTAATCCAATTATTTTATTTTGTTTTAAATAATCTTCTAATCCAATTTCACATCTAAAGTTATTTGGGAAGCTACATTTTTCCCTTACTATAAACCCTCTTACTTTTGGTGATTCAGATTCATTATCTTCTAAGTTTATTCCGTAGTTTCCTATTAGTGGATATGTCATAGTTACAATTTGCCCATAGTATGATGGGTCTGTTAATACCTCTTGATAACCAGTCATTCCTGTTGTAAATACAACTTCCCCTACGCTATCTTTTAAATATCCAAATGCCTTACCTTCAAAAGTCATACCATTTTCTAATATAAGCCTTGCTTTCATTCCTAGCCCTCCTGCAATTTATATATATAACAGCTAAAAATACACTTTCTAAAAGCTCTTCAATCTCAAATATAGTTTATCTATTAAATTCACTATATATTAGTGAATTTAATAGAAAAGGATAGTAGGGAGACATTTAACTATGTAATCTCTCCATACTATCCTTATAATATTTAAAATTAACTTTAGAAAATTCCTTTGATAAATCTATGTAACTATTGCTATTTACGTATAACATACCTACATACTCCTTTCTGGCCTCTCTGGACCAATTTAAAGTGTACTTTTTAACTAATTAACTTATTCTATATCCTTGTATATTATTCTATATGGCACACTAATTAATGTCAAGAATAAAATAGTCTCATTTATCACTTTTTGTATAATTAGTTAATTATATCATTTTAAAATATATCATTAAAATTTATTTTTAAATCACTAAATAAACTTGAGTTCACTTCTCCACCTATAGCTGTTATATATGTCTTATAATAATGTTCATCAATAAGTTCATATATAGTTATAACCTCTTCTTTTGGATCTACAATCCAATATTCTCTTACACCATATTTAGCATATAAGTTAAATTTAACAACTGTATCTCTTGATTTATTTTCATTGTTTGAAGTGCTTAATATTTCTATTATTATACTTGGAACTCCAAAATAACCATTATCCTTTAACCCAGTTTTATCACACATTACTGTTATATCTGGAATCACTACTTTAGGCTTATCCTCATTTTCACCTTGTAAATATACATCAAAAGGAGCTGCTAATACTAAACAATTTGTATTTTTAAAAAATCGTCTAAACTCATCAAATAAGTTTGCAGATACTATTTGATGTTTAGTTGATGGTGATGGTGACATATATACTATATCATCAATAAACTCTATTCTATTATCTGTATTTTTCTTAATTTCTAAATACTTTTCATATGTTACATTTAATTTATTTTCTAATTTAGCCATGTCACATCTCTCCTATATATAAGTATAATTTCAAGTTTTAATTTGATAAAAAGTTATCTTATTATTTTAATTTTATAATATATATTAATTATTGCCAATATAACATTGTTTTAATTCTTGAATCCATTTCACTATAAATGTAAATCACTCTCCATATTAGTCTTTAGTACTATTTTTCTTGAAATACTTCTAGGCAAAAACTTATTTCCTATAACTAATAACTTATTTTTCTTTCCTGGAATTATAATAAGCTTTCCTTTATTAAAATCTTTATAACAAATCCTTGCCACTTCTTCTACATCCATTAAATACTTTTTAGCAGCCTCACTCTTTTTAATGCCTGCCTTATCTTGAAAACTAGTCTTAACTGGACCTGGACAAAGACATGATACCTTTATTCCTGTTCTTTTATACTCTTCATGTATGGCTTCTGTTAAGTTAAGAACATATGCTTTTGATGCATAATATGAAGCCATTCTTGGTCCTGAACAAAATGCTGCAGTAGAAGCAACATTTAAAACCCCACCACTTTTATACTCTAATATTTTAGGTAAAAAAAATTTTGTTAATTGTGTTAATGCTTTTATATTTATATCTATTAATTCTTCTTCCTTTTTCCATTCAATATCATTAAAATCTCCAAAGGTTCCTATACCAGCATTGTTAACTAAAATATCTATACTTAACTTATTTATTTCTACATAATTAAATATATTTTTAATATCTTCACTCTTTGATAAATCTAATGATAAAGTTTTTATATCTATATTATATTTTGACAATTCATTCTTTACAGCTTCTAATTTAGTTTTATTTCTAGCAACTAAAACCAAATTATGTTTATCTTTTGCAAATAATTTGGCTAATTCATATCCAATTCCAGTTGATGCACCTGTTATTAACGTGTATCTTATTTCATTATTTGTCATAATTCTCTCCTAATTTCTCTATTTAGTTTTTTTATTTTTATAAAAAGTACCTAAAATAAAATTATACATTGTATTTAGTAATGACAACAGTAATTAAGTTAATACTATAAATAATAAAACTATTAAAAATAACCTTATAAAGATACATTCTAATGCATCTTTATAAGGCATAAAAAGAAATCCTTAATTTGTGCTAATAATTCTCTTCTTTTATATTTTTTCATTCTATCATATTCTCTCACATCAGAAGCAATACCATAAGCATCAATTCCTAATCTTCTTGCAATATATATAGCTCTAGGTAAATGATATCTATTTGTTGATATTATTGCACTTTTTATATTAAATATAGTTTTTGCTCTATATATACTATCAAATGTACAAAATCCACAATTATCGATAAGTAAATCCTGTTCTTTTACATTTACTTCAGTGTAGTTATTCATAATCCAATTTTTCATAGCCTTAAGCTCATTATAACTTTGTCCACTATTCTCTCCAGTTAATAAAATTGTTTTACTCATTCTTCTTACATATACTTTAGCACCAGTATCTAACCTATCTACTAATATATCACAAGGATCTCCATTCGGCTTTAATCCCGCTCCTAAAACAATTACCGTATCACAATCTATCGGAAGATCTTTCATGTCTAAAATGTACTCTTGTCCATATCTATCCATTACTACTAAAATCTCAAGAACAATTAGCACTATCATTAAACAAAAAATCAATATATAGACCATATATTATTCCTTCTCGACTATTTCTACTACTATATGATATGTATTACACCTTGTATTTGTACACTATTTTTTATAATTCTATTTTCATCTTAACATGAGGAATATTTACTTCATCATAAACATCAGATATAACTTTAAATCCTACACTTGAGTACATTTCTTTTACATACTCCTGTGCAGATAATACAACAACATTTTCATCTAAATTATTTTTAATAAACTCTAAACATGCTTTCATCATTTCTTGAGCTATACCTTTTCTTCTATGGCTTTTAAGCACTAAAACCCTACCTATTGAAATATTCTCATATCCAACTCCTTTAGGTACAATTCTGCTGTAAGCAACAATTCTTCCATTTTCTTCTAACATTACATGATGACTTAACTTATCTTTATCATCAAAATCTTGTTCTTCTGTAATTTCTTGTTCGCAAACAAAAACCTCAAACCTAGATTTTGCAATTTCATACATTTCATCAACAGTTAATTCATTAAATCTTAAAATTTTAAAATCCATAAAATTTCATACCTTTCCTAATTTCTAATATAGCTAATCTTATCATTAATTGTCACTTATCTAATTTGTCCATTTCCATAAATAATATATTTAATAGTAGTAAGTTCCTTAAGTCCCATTGGTCCTCTTGCATGAAGTTTTTGAGTACTAATTCCTATTTCTGCTCCAAATCCAAACTCTTCACCATCAGTAAATCTAGTTGATGCATTTACATAAACAGCTGCTGCATCTACCTTTTGTAAGAATTTTTGTGAATTTGCATAATCCTTAGTAACTATAGCTTCAGAATGTCCTGAACCAAAATGATTAATAAGATTAATAGCTTCATCTATATCCCTAACTATTTTAACACCAATTATATAATCTAAATATTCATTGTACCATTCTTCATCATTTGCCTTTATTATTGAAGAATCATAAGCTATTGCAGATTCATCCCCTCTAATTTCTACTTTTTTCTCTTTTAACTCATTTAAAATTATTGGCATAAATTCCTTAGCTATTTTTTCATGAACTAATAATTTTTCAGCAGCATTACATACAGATGGTCTTGAAGTTTTTGCATTTAATACTATATTTTTAGCCATTTCAAAATCAGCATATTCATCAACATATATATGACAGTTACCTGTTCCAGTTTCAATTACAGGTACAGTTGCATTTTTAACTACAGCTTGGATAAGTCCTGCTCCACCTCTTGGAATTAAGACATCTATATATTCTTTTAATTTCATCATTTCAGTTGCAACTTCTCTGCTAGTATCTTCTACTAATTGAATTGCATCCCCTGGAAGATTTACGGCTTTAAGGCCTTCTCTTAAAACTTTAACTATAGCCTTGTTAGAGTTAATAGCCTCACTTCCACCTCTTAAAATAACTGTATTTCCAGCTTTAAAACAAAGCCCTGCGGCATCACTTGTTACATTTGGTCTTGCTTCATATATTATTCCTATAACTCCTAAAGGCACCCTTTTTTGTCCTATTTGTAATCCATTAGGTCTATTCCACATTCCTAAAACTTCTCCAACAGGATCTGGAAGTGCTGCTACTTGTCTTAATCCACTAGCCATGCCTTCTATTCTTTCTTCATTTAATGTTAATCTATCAAGCATAGATTTAGATGTACCCTTCTCCACGGCAGCTTGTAAATCTATTTTATTAGCATTAATAATTTCTTCCTTATTATTAACTAAAAAATCTGCCATCGTATTTAGACCTTTATTCTTTTCCCCTGTACTTAAACTTCCTAATATAAAAGAAACTTCTTTAGACTTTTTTCCTTTAATAATTAATTCACTCATTGTTCTTTAACTCCCCTCTTATAATTATTTTTTCATAAACAATGTTCCAATTTCTTTACCCTCAGTAATATCTAATAATATTGATGGATTATCTCCATTAGCTAATATCATATTACATCCTGCATTTATAGCTCTTTTTGCCGCAGTTAACTTTGTAGCCATTCCCCCAGTTCCAAGTGAACTTCCAGCGCCACCAGCACATTCTTCTAATTCTGGTGTAATTTCTTCTACAGTCTTTATAAGTTTAGAATTTGGATTCTTTCTTGGATCTGAATCATAGAATCCATCTATGTCAGATAATATAATTAACAAATCAGCTGATACTAATTGTGCTACTATGGCAGATAAATTATCATTATCACCAAATCTAACTATGTTTTCTATTTCATCTATGGCAACTGTATCATTTTCATTAACTATTGGTATTATTCCATTTTCTAATAAAGTTTCAAATGTATTAACAACATTCTCTCTTATATGATCATCTTCAACAACATCTCTTGTTAAAAGAACTTGACCAACAATATGACTATATTCTCCAAAAAACTTACTATATATATGCATAAGTTCACATTGACCTACTGCTGCTACCGCTTGTTTTTCTTTTATACTTGTTGGTTTTTCTTTTAATTTTAATTTATTAACTCCAACACCAACAGCTCCTGATGTAACAAGAACCACTTCTTTTCCCGAATTCATTAAATCTGATAACACCATTGTTAATTTTTCGATTCTTGTTAAATTTATATTTCCATTATCATAAGTAAGAGTAGATGTTCCTACCTTAACTACTATTCTATTACATTCCGTTATTTGATCCCTATAATCCATTTTACTTATCTCCCTAATCTTATCTTGTTATTTTTATATTATAATTATCTTTATTACTATTTACCATAAAAATTATCTTTACATTTATCCCCTCATATTCCTTTTAAAGCGATTTCCATCTATAAAATTGAATAAAATTTTTATAAAACTTAATAATTTTGCATAAAAATTAAATTTTACAAGCTTTTCCTAGCCATTTCTGCATAAAAAAGTATTGATTTTTAATATTCTTATATTTAAAATGAACGTAGATGAATAATTATAAAAATTTATATTCATAAATACAAAGGAGACAAAATGGAAATTTCAAAATTTAAACCATTTAATAATAAAATTACCTTAAAAGATAATTTAAAATCTATAATTCCTTCTATAATCGGTATTTTATTATTTATAATTCCAATAAAACACAAAGGTGGTGTAACAATTCCAATTGCTATTCTTTCTGGAATGTTAGTAGATTTTCTTGGTGAATATCTAGTATATATAATTACTGGAACATTAGTTATATCAGCTATACTTAGTTTAGTAACTACATTATTTAAACCTAAATTTATTACTAATAATAAATTATTAAATTCACTTTTTAGTATTACACCTTTATGGTTAACATCTAGGGTGCTTGGAGGAATATTTGGAGTTCTTTCAGCATTTCAAATAGGGCCTGAAATGATAATAAGCGCAGATACTGGTTCATTTGTATTGCACGACCTTTTAACTGTATTATTTTCTATATTTTTGTTTGCAGGATTATTCTTACCACTATTACTTAACTTTGGCTTACTAGAATTTTTTGGTGCTTTATTAACAAAAGTAATGAGACCTTTATTTAAGTTACCTGGTCGTTCATCAATCGACTGTATTACTTCTTGGTTAGGTGATGGTACCTTAGGAATAATGTTAACTAACAAACAATATGAAGATGGATTTTACACTGAAAGAGAAGCTGCTACCATAAGTACTACATTCTCTGCAGTTTCAATTACATTTAGTTTAATCGTAATAAATACTGTTGGACTTGGAAATATGTTTGTACCATTCTATCTAACTGTTACATTTGCTGGTATAGTTGCAGCAATAATAGTTCCAAGAATTTATCCATTATCAAAAAAGAAAGATACTTATTACAATGGTGAAACTAAAAAATTAGATGAATCTATTCCTGAAGGATATACTGCCTTATCGTGGGGATATGAACAGGCTATAATAAAAGCAAGAAAAAACTCTAGTATAAGTGAATTCTTTGCTGAAGGCGCTAAAAATGTTTTAGATATGTGGCTTGGAGTTCTTCCTGTTGTTATGTGTATGGCAACATTAGCTCTTATAATAGCTACTTATACTCCAGTATTTAAAATTTTAGGATTGCCATTTGTTCCAATACTACATTTATTACAAGTACCTGAAGCCCTTCAAGCTTCTCAAACATTAGTTGTTGGTTTTGCTGATATGCTATTACCTTCTGTTGTTGCTTCAACAACAATAACTAATGAAATGACAAGATTTATAGTTGCTGCAGTATCTGTAACTCAGCTTATATATATGTCTGAAGTTGGTGGTGTTTTACTTGGATCAAAGATTCCAGTAAACATAAAAGAATTAATTGTAATATTTATAGAAAGAACATTAATAACTTTACCTGTTATAGTTTTAATTGCAAATTTTATTTATTAAAATACTTAAGCTGTCTTTTGAAGACAGCTTATTTTAGTGTAAATAAAAAGGAGCAAACATAATGTTCAACTCCTAAATCCTTGATATGGTGACCTGTAGGGGAATCGAACCCCTGATTTCACCGTGAGAGGGTGACGTCTTGACCTCTTGACCAACAAGCCATTGTAAATTATTTACTTTACAATATTAATATTACCATATATTATAAAAATATTCTAGTTATTTTTTACATATTTAAAAATTTATTTAATTTTTACGCAAATTTTGTAATTATTTCTTAATTCTTAGTTTTCTAAATCTATTATAAGCACTTATTAATTCCTGCTTTCTTACAGTAGCTAAACTTCCATATCCACCTTTTGTATTATCAATATTAATAAGATTATTATTTATTTCATTAATCATTTTATCTGTAATTTCAATTAAAGTTAAATTTTTTCCAATTAAGTTGTTTTCAACATACTTCATTATAGCCCCTATAGTATTTAATTGTTCAGTATCTACAATCTGCTCAACAGCTCTTAAATCTATATTATCTCTATTAATAGAAAGTCCATCCTTTCCTAAGGTTTTTATCTTAACACCTTTTGGCCCAGATTCTATAGTTCCCCTAAGTATTACCCTATCAAAATTTATATTAATATCTAAATCTTTACTATGTTTATTATTTTCTTTAATTAAAGACTTAGCTTTTTCTGTAACTTCAAATGGTTCATAATTATCCATTTGGATAATTAAATCTGCAATATCAAAAAAGTCTCCTGAACTCCCGGCCACTAATATAGTTGATATACCTTTTTTATTATAAAGACTTCTTGCAACATCAATAAATGGAGTTATTGGCTCTTTATCCTTTGCCACAAGCTGTTGCATAATATTATCTCTAATCATAAAATTAGTTGCTGAAGTATCTTCATCTATTAAAAATACCTTTGTTCCACTTTCAATTCCTTCAACAATATTAGCTGCCTGAGATGTACTTCCGCTTGCATTTTCTGTATAAAACTTAACTGTATCTTTTCCATTAGGCAGATTATTTATAAATAATGATATATCAGTTTTAGTTATTGCTCTTCCATCTTCAGCTCTAACTTTTAAAGCACTATCATCAGTAATAACAAATTCTCTACCATCACCTTCAATATGATTATATACCCCAAGTTCTAATGCTCTAAGTAATGTTGATTTACCATGATATCCGCCACCAACTATAAGTGTTATTCCTTCTGGTATCCCCATACCTTTTATAATTCCTCTATTTGGTGTATTAAACTCTATTTCTAATTCTTTAGGTGATATAAATTTCTTTCCATCCTTTAATGGTTTTTGTGAAACCCCACTTTCTCTTGGCAAAATAGAATTATTACCTACAAATGCAACTAATTTTCTCCTTTTAAGTTCACCTCTAATAAACTCTTGATCTTGAACTAACTTTATTCTTTCATCTAAAGCTTTATTATTTACATTAGTATAAATTAAAGTATTCTCTACTATGTTAGGTAAAATATTAAATAATATCTTTTCTAATTCATATGATAATACACTTCTTCCTTTAGCCGGAAAACCAATATAAAATCTTGCTTCAATTTTTTCATTATCTATTATTATTGAAGTTCTTTCTAATATTTGTTGTGGACATCTACTTATTTCTAAAAGCCCACTCTTACCTGACCCAAATATTTTTTCACCATATTTATATATATTTTTACTAAATAATCTAGTTAAAAAATCACATAATGCAATTTTCTTATATTTCTCATTAAATAATTGCCCTGGAAATTTATTAATATTATCTTCTACTATTACTCTAACTCTTGATGGTGATGCAAATGGATCTCCTTGAACATGATCTATGCTTAATACATAGTTATCAAATTTATATTGCCCCTCTAAATCTTTATATGACTTATATCCTCGCCCATTGATTCTATCTAATTCTCTTTTTAAATCCCTTGAATTTTTCATATACTACTCCTGTTCAGTGAAGAACTCATCAATTAACTTCTCACTCATTCTTCTATACATATTACTCATATTTACTAAAGAACATAACAATAAAAATCTTTTTTCAAATTCACTATTTAATACTTTATTTTCATCAATTTTATTATTTATATTCTCAATTTTATTAATAACATCTTCTCTAAAGTTATTCTCATCATTTACGCATTCATCTAAAAAGCAAGAGTATAATTCTCTTAGTGGATAATTATCTTCCTCTGGCTTATTTATAAATTCATCTAAAGAAAGCTTTATATCATTTATAGATAATGCCCCTTTTAAATTGTAAATTAAAGACATTAATATTATATGCTCTTTTGAATATTTCTTATTTTTTATTGGTAATAATAATTTCCCTTTAGCATAATTATTAATCATGGTTTTTGTTAATATTTTTTCATCTTCGTTTCTTTTTTGATTACTTAATTTCGATTCAAATAGTTGTATTACTTGATCCATATATAAATCTATTTCTGGTATTTCATCTAACTTTATATTACTTTCTAATTGCAAACTATTTAGTATTTCTAGTATATTCATAGCATCCTCCACGTAGTTTTTAAAACTATATCATCTATGTATTTAATAATAATAGCATTTACTAACATTTGCAAGAATATTTAATATAATTAATGATAATTTCATTAAATCACCTATTATAAACTTTGACTCTTTTGCACATATAATAAATAATATCAATATAATATCATGTAGTTTTAATAACTATATATTGAATCGAGAGGTGTTTTTCTATATGTATAAAAAATTAAGAGAACCTATTAACTCTATTACCCATTTTGCTGGAGCCGGCTTATCTTTACTTGCTTTAATAGCAATGTTAATTAAGTCTATATCCTCAAACTCTTCTAGTATTGCAATATTATCTGTGACTATTTTTGGAATTAGTTTAATTCTTTTATATACAACTTCTGGAACCTATCATGGAATAATGTCTAGCGAGAAGGTAATTAATACTTTTAAAAAGCTTGATCACTCAATGATTTTTGTTTTAATTGCTGGATCTTATGCTCCATTCTGTTTGCTTTCTATTGGTGGCAAATTTGGTATTACAATGTTTATAATAATGATTACCCTTGCTATTGCAGGAATTATATTTAAACTTTGTTGGTTTAATTGTCCTTGTTGGGTTGATAGTGCAATGTATATTGGAATGGGCTGGGCTGCTTTGTTTATGATTAAACCTTTAGCCGCTATTTTACCTGGAATAAGTTTATTTTGGTTAGTTCTTGGTGGCGTTCTTTATACAATTGGAGGAATTATTTATGCCAGTAAATCTAAGAAATTAACTATAGGAAATTGGGGATTTCATGAAATATTCCATATCTTTATATTACTTGGTAGTTTGAGTCATTTTATTTGTGTATATACTTACGTAATATAAGTAAAAAAGAGTTGTCTTGCTAAATAATTAGTATACAACTCTTTTTTTATAAAAAATTAATTCACACTTTCAATATTGTATATTTTCATGAAAAGATAAAAACTTTGTGTTATAATATCGAGAGAATAAGAAATGAAATGAGGTATGTTGAGTGATAAATGTTTTAAATGTAAGTTTAAGATACGGGTCTCGTAAATTATTTGAAGATGTTAATATCAAGTTTACTCCTGGTAACTGCTATGGTGTTATTGGTGCTAACGGAGCTGGAAAATCTACATTCTTAAAAATATTATCTGGAGAAGTTGAACCAAATACTGGTGAAGTTATCATTGCTCCAAATACAAGAATGTCTGTTTTAAGTCAAGATCATTATAAATATGATGAATTCCCTGTTTTAGAAACAGTTATAATGGGTAATGAAAGATTACATACTATAATGAAAGAAAAAGATGCTTTATATGCTAAGCCTGACTTTTCAGATGAAGATGGAATTAAAGCCGCTGAATTAGAAGGTGAATTTGCTGAATTAAACGGTTGGGAAGCTGAATCTGAAGCATCATCTTTATTACAAGGCTTAGGAATCGGAACTGATGCACATTACAAATTAATGTCAGAATTAACTGGTGCTGAAAAAGTTAAAGTATTACTTGCTCAAGCTTTATTTGGTAACCCAGGAATATTAATCCTTGACGAGCCTACTAACCACTTAGATATTAAATCAATTAAATGGCTTCAATCTTTCTTAGGTGACTTTGAAGGTACAGTTATAGTTGTATCACATGATAGACATTTCTTAAATGAAGTTTGTACTCACATGGCTGACGTTGACTTCGGTAAGATTAAACTATATGTTGGTAACTATGATTTCTGGTATGAATCAAGCCAATTAGCTACTCAAATGGCTAAAGACCAAAATAAGAAAAAGGAAGAAAAAATTAAGGAATTACAAGACTTTATCGCTAGATTTAGTGCTAATGCTTCTAAATCAAAGCAAGCAACATCTCGTAAAAAGTTATTAGAAAAAATTACTTTAGACGATATAGAGCCTTCAAGCAGAAGATATCCATTCGTTGGATTTAAGCCTGAAAGAGAGGTTGGTAATGATATATTAGTAGTTGAAGGATTATCTAAAACTGTTGATGGCGTTAAAGTTTTAGATAACGTAAGCTTCAGAGTAAATAAAGATGAAAAAATTGCTTTTGTAGGAAATGAAATTGCAATTACAACTTTATTTAAGATAATAAACGGAGAAATGGAACCAGATGCTGGTGAATATAAATGGGGTATCACTATAACTAAAGCATACTTCCCTAAAGATAACTCTGAATTCTTTAACGATTGTACATTAAGCTTAGTTGACTGGTTAAGACAATTCTCTGAAGAAAAATCTGAAAGTTATATTAGAGGATTTTTAGGAAGAATGTTATTCTCTGGAGAAGAAGCTTTAAAAGAAGCTAACGTATTATCTGGAGGAGAAAAGGTTAGATGTATGCTTTCTAGAATGATGCTTTCTAGTGCAAATGTATTAATTTTAGATGGTCCTACTAACCACTTAGACCTTGAATCAATTACAGCTGTAAATAACGGATTAAAGGACTATAACAGTAATGTATTATTTGCTTCTCATGACCACCAATTCGTTCAAACAGTTGCAAATAGAATTATAAGAATAAATGATGATGGATCTATCTTTGATAGAACTATGACATATGACGAATTCTTAGAAAAATTCGGTGAATAATAAAGGGAGCCAATATTACAGGCTCCTTTATTTAATTACTAAACCATCAAACATTATATCTATAATATTTCTCATGGTATCTTTATAATCTAATTTTTCTTTATGTAAATTATCATCTTCAATTAAAATTCTAATACTACCAATTAGAACACTTTTCATAAGATTTAAATTTACTTTTTTAATTAATCCCTCTTTAATACATTTATTTATCAGTATTTCTGTTGGACCCCAGCATATATCTAATCTATTAATTATTTTTTCATAGATATTAGGATAAAATTTCTTTATTTCATGTATTTTTGTATAATCAATAGTATTATAAGAAGTTGGGATTACTGTTAATAATCTCTTTAACTTGTCTAAATCATCTATACTATTATCTTCAATTATTACCTGTCCTTGATGTTTAATTGAATCAAACACCTCATCAACTAATAAGCTTAATAATGTTTCCTTACTATCTATATTTTCATAAAGAGTTCTTTTACTAACCCCCAATTTGTTAGCAATATCATCCATTGTAAATTTAACGCCTTTTTCTCTAAAGATATCTATAGTTGCATTTATTATTTTTATTTCCAAGCTCATACAATCCTCCACAACCTAATAAACTATTTCATATAAATTTATTCTATAGTTTTACATTTATAGTTTCAAATAACTTTTCTATTATATTAATGTTAATAAACTATTAAAAGAAAATATGTTAATATATTATTATATTTTCTTTTATAATAAATAATAACATTTTTCTTAATTAATATGAGGTAAATTATGATACAAATTTATAATAGACAAACAAATAAATATGATACTGAAGATGTTGCTGGCGGAAAGTACATAAAGTGGGCTTATGAATCACCAATAGGTAAAAGTTTTGTTGAATTATTTATAAAAAGAAAACTTTTTTCTAAATTATATGGTAATTATTGCGATAGTAAATTTAGTACAAAAAAAATTAACTCATTTATTAAAAATTTTAACATTAATACTGATATATTTACTGATGATCCATCAGACTTTAAAAGTTTTAATGACTTTTTTATTAGAAAACTTACTCCAGAAGCTAGGCCTATTAATAAAAATAAAAATATCTTAATCTCCCCTGGTGATGGACGTTTATTAGCTTATACTGATATTGATATAAATTCCTTAATTCAGGTGAAGGGAATTACTTATAGCTTATCTGAATTAATAGAAGATAATCCTATTGCAAATGAATATAATGGTGGTACTTGTTTAGTTTTAAGACTATGCCCTACAGACTATCATAGACTACACTTTATTGATAATGGTGTTGCAGAAAAATCAAATATAGTTAAGGGGAATTATTACTCTGTTAATCCTACAGCTTTAGAGAGAATTCCTAAGTTATATTGTCAAAATAAACGTGAATGGTCTGTTTTTCACTCTGAAAATTTTGACGATGTAATTCTTATAGAAGTAGGTGCAACTTGTGTTGGGTCTATAGTTCAAAGCTATGAACCAAATAAAAAAGTTACTAAAGGTGATGAAAAATCATACTTTAAATTTGGTGGTTCTACTACTATTCTTTTCTTCAAGCCAAACACTGTAAATATAGATGATGATATACTTATACAATCATCTTTTGGCTTTGAAACAAAAGTTAATATGGGAGAAAAAATAGGAGAAAAATTTAACTAAAGTGCTTTGCACTTTAGTTATTTATTATACTCTTAATTTCTTTGATAAATTTTTCTTCATTTCCATCAAAAATAATTAAATGAATTCCCATTTCTTTTGCCCTTATTTTTACTGGAGATTTTATTGGCTCTTTTGTAGCCACTAATATTTTATAAGCATTTTCTCCTCCAAATTTAGTAGCATATACATTTAATTCATTTAATGCCATTTCATTATATTTATCACTATCTTTACATGAAATAAAAATTGGAATTGAATCTTTTACTGCTACAACATCAAGCTCATTTCTAACTAATTGATTTTCATCATCCCATAAAAACATTACCCCATTTTTTGCTTCATCTACCTCTTCAATACTATTAATCAATTTATTTGTTTCTATTTCTAACCATGTTCCACTTTTGAATATAAATGCTTTTAGATAATAATTATTAAAATTAACAGTTATTTTATCATTTTCTTTCCTATAATTAATTTCATTCATTTCTTTAAGTTTAGATAGTATTTTATCTAATAAATTAATCTCTTCATTTTCTAATGTTTGAGTATGAATATATATTCTTTGAGGTCCATTGCTATCATGTTCAAATATACTTGATTCATATAATTGTTGCTTATACTTATGCCATAATCCTAAGTTATTAGATATTTGTTCAGCAAAATAAATTAAATCTTTTTTATTACATAGTTCTGAAGAATCTTCAACAATTTTTCCTCCTGAAGCTTTAACAATGTCATCAATCTCCAAATCTTCAAAAGTTTTTTCATATATTACTATATTATCTTTAAATTCATACATAATTTGCTTCTTAATATCTATATATACTGCTGTAAGTTTTTCTTTTATACACAAATCTAATAAAATTAAGGAATTTACTCTTTTTCCTCCTGTTAAATTAAGTAGAATATTCTTATCTTTTATACTTTTTATTATTTTTTCTAATTCTTCTTTATTTCCTTCTTCAACAAGAACTTCTTCAATTTTAATTTTTCTAAAATTTTTTTCATAATATAATCTAAGTGTTTTCATTTTTTCTTCAGAGTCTTTATCCTTTATGAAATAGACTATACTTGGATTAAACTCTTGAGTTGCTAGGATATTACTTTCATTGTGCT
Source organism: Clostridium sp. (assembly GCF_026168755.1). GTDB lineage: Bacteria > Bacillota > Clostridia > Clostridiales > Clostridiaceae > Clostridium. The sequence goes on from NZ_JAPFDR010000018.1 coordinate 28,141, forward strand.
CATCTACTTGATTTATTAATATATCAATCATATATCTATACCTCTTTATTTTAACTATAAAAATAGTTTTCCTAGTAATATAGAATTTTATAATAACAAAAAAGAACTGTTGAAATTCAACAGTTCTTTTTTGGCAGAGCGTAAAGGAATCGAACCCTTAATGCGCCGTCCGTAGCGGCGTGTTATATCCGTTTAACTAACGCTCCATAGTGTTAACAAATCTATGTTAACACAAAAATTATAATTTATCAACAATTAAAATTTTTTACATTTAACTAATTGCTTTCTATATTAGAATTTTCATCATAAAAAGATATATAATTTAATCCAAACATTAATATAATGCCACCAGCTAAAATAGAATATCCACCAATTGGATATATTAAATTAATTATTGCTGGTAATGTAACAGAATATAGCGAAAGATTAAATACTTTTACATACCCAATTTTTCTATTTGAAATTAGATTACTTAATAATCCTACTAAGGATATTAATAATGCATATATTATTAATTGTATAAAATTAATAACTATCATAATTGGAATAACTATATACTTAATTATACCAACCTTTTCTAATGCTGAAATTACAAAATTATTATCCAAATCTACTTTATCTAAACCTAAATCAGAATATTTATATGTAATATTTTCTGATCCTACCTTAACCATAAATCCATCCTTAAGTATTACAGTTACCATATCCTTATGAACAGTAATACTTCTTAGAGATTCTAAATCCTCTACTCCCTGGTCTGTATCTATATATATTAACGCTTGCCCTTCTTCTTCTTTTATAGGAGATGTCTTAAAATCTAATATTCCATCTTTCATCTCAAATTGAACTTCATCTTGACTTAAAATCATTTTTGTAGTTTTCTCTAATCCTGAAATTATTACAGTAGTCATTGCTCCTTGAATAACTCCAATAATCAAAGAAAGCACTAATACATATAAAAATGCCTTGCTTATTTTTTCTTTATATAAATAAACATATTTATTCGGACTAATACTAAAAATAAATTTATTTCTCATTCTTACTTTATCCTTCATTACCCCTCCAATAAATCTAATAAATTATTAATAAATTTAGTTTTAAGTTCGCTTTTCACACTTTGATTATAACATATTTTTCTAAATTATCTTATGTACTTTTTGTAAATTTGCTTACTATAGGTTTAAAAATAAATAAAATAGTCAATTATTAATAATAAAACATAAGGAGGTATTTAATTGAAAAATTTATTTAGAAAACCTAAAAGAAATATATTTAGATTTATTACAATTATTTTTGCGGGATTATTATTAGTATTTGCTGTTAATTACTATATAAATTATAAATATTCTTTAATTACAGATGACTTTTTCTCAAAATTTAACAGTTATAATTTTACTGCTGCAAAAGAAATTATTACAGATGACAATATTTACTTAAAATTAAAAAAGAAAACTTTAAATAAAGATCTAAATACTTATTTTTCATCTTTAGTCAAAAACTTTTGTGATTCTGTTTTAGATAATGAAGATAACAAGTCAAATGCCCTGGAAGTTTTAAATGAAATTAAGAGTTATAATATATTAGATTCATCATTGAATAAAGCAATAATTTCATTAGATGACAATTATATTCCAGAAAATGATTCTGATTATAAAGCAATTTTAGACTTAGGTTTAGATAATTGTAATAGTGGTAATTTTGATATTGCTATAAGCTTACTAAAAAAAATCCCTGATTCTTCGAAATACTATAGTGATGCAACCAAATATATAGAAAAATGTATGACTGATTACAAAAATAATTTATTTAAAGAAGCAGATGAGTTAGCTAAAAATGATTATTATACTAAAGCTATAAATTTATTATCTAATGTTGATGCTTCTATAATTTCAGAAGAAGATGAGGAAATTAATAATAAAATTAATTCTATAGCTGAAGCTAAGGAAAATTATTTAGCTTCTATAGGTGCTAATGATAGTCAAAATTCAACCTCAACATCTAGTCAATTACTTCAATCAATTACTAGTAACAACATAAACACTCTAAACCTAGAAAGCTTAACTCCATATTTAATATATGTAAATTTATCTGAACAAATGACATATGTTTATAAAGGAACTATGAATAAATGGGATACTGTTAAATCATTTACTTGTTCTACAGGAATAAACGATGAAAAGACACCAACTGGAGTTTTTGATATTCGTGAACGTGGAGATTGGTTCTTTTCAGATAAGTATCAACAAGGTGGAAAGTACTGGGTGCAATTTTATGGTGATTATTTGTTCCATTCTGTTCCTTATAACGAAGATCAAAGTGAAGTAGTAGACAATACTTTAGGAACTCCAGCTTCTCACGGTTGCATTAGATTAAAAACAGAAGATGCCAAATGGATTTATGATAATATAGAAGCTGGTACAAAAGTTATAATTAATTAAATTTAAAAGTTGTATATCAAGTTTATTTAAATATAAAATTTGATATACAGCTTTAATTTTTTGCTATTAACTTTTTGAATAATCTTTATGTTAAAATATATTAATAATACTTATTTTAAAGGATGATTTTTTATGCTTATTAATATACCTAACAATGTTCAATTTATTATAGATACTTTTTATAACAACAATCATGAGGCTTTTATGGTTGGTGGATGTGTTAGAGACTCCTTACTTGGTTTAACACCTAAGGATTACGATATAACTACTTCTGCCCTACCTAATATAACAGAATCACTATTTGAAAAAACAATTCCAACTGGAATAAAGCATGGAACAGTTACTGTTGTATTAGATAATGAAAATTTAGAAGTTACTACTTACAGAACAGAAGGAAATTATTTAGATAATCGTCATCCTGAATCTGTTGAATTTGTTTCAAATATAAAAGAAGATTTATCAAGACGTGATTTTACAGTTAATGCTTTAGCTTATAATAACAAGGAAGGTCTTATAGATTATTTTAATGGAATATATGATATAAAAAATAAAATAATTAGAGCTGTTGGAAATCCAAATAAGAGATTTCAAGAAGATGCTTTAAGAATGTTACGTGCAATTAGATTTAGCTGCCAATTAGGCTTTCAAATTGATGAATTAACATATTTAGCCATAAAGGAAAACTATAAGTTAATAAAAAACATTAGTATTGAACGTATTAGAGACGAATTATGTAAAATATTAATTTCTAATAATCCTTGTGATGGTCTAAACTTACTTAAAGATACAGGAATATTAGAAATAATTCTTCCTGAAATTTATAGCTTAGTTGGTTACACACCTCTTTGTAATAACCATAATAGAGATGTTTTTAATCATACATTAAATGTAATAAACAATACCTCAAGTAATGACTTAATTTTACGATTATCAGCTCTTTTCCATGATGTTGGTAAACTTAATACATTAAAACAATTACCTAATGGTCATTGTTATTTCCCAGGTCATGCTCAGGAGGGTGCAATAATATGTAAACCCATATTATCAAGACTTAAATTTGACAATAATACTATAGATAAGGTTTCTAAAATTATTTATGATCACTTAGTTTTAGATGTAAATTATATGCCTACTGATGGTGAAATTAAAAGGTTATTAATACGTGTTGGAAGTGAAAACATATTTACACTTTTTGAACTTCAAAAAGCAGATATAAATTCACTATGGGATCCAGTTCCTTTCTTAAAGAAAGTTGATTATATTTCTGATAGAGTAAAATTAATACTTGAAAATAAGGAACCACTTTACATAAAAGATTTAGCTGTTACTGGTTCTGATTTAATGATACATTTAAATATTAAACCCGGAAAAATTATTGGTGAAATATTAAATTTTTTATTAGAAAGTGTTTTAGATGATAAACATTTAAATAATAAGGAAAGCCTTTTAGAAATAGCTAAGAATTTTCTTTAAGTTAATCATTTTATAATATCATATACTTACTTACTAATTAATTTGTATAGTAAATTAATAATTTCTATACAAATTAATTATTTCAATGGATTTTTTCTTGAGTTCTTCAATAGCTTCTACAGGATGTATTATTTCTATATCACTTCCATATCCAAAGGCAAATTCTACTCCTTGAAACATAGCCTCAAAGCTTATATCCAAATATATTTTATCACTTTCAACTACTGTATTGATTATATTAATAAATTGCCTTTCCTTAATATGATTTATAATAGAATGATTAACTTTAAAAGTAAATGTATACTTTGGAATATTAGACTTAAAATTATCTGTGCTTAATTTCCAATACTCTTCTAAATTAAAATCATTAGATCTATTAAAGGATTTATTTGTTGAAGTAGCATATTCAATATTAATAACTTTATAAGTTTTAATAATATCATTATTTTCTCCTATCAAATACCAAATACCCCTTTTACAAACTAATCCTAATGGCTTTAAAATAACTTCTTTTGTCTCATTTGGTTTTCTATATATAATTTTTAAAATAGTATGGCTCCAAATACAATTCTGTAAAATAGAAAGTATATGTTTATCAATTTTAATAGGATTTTCACTCCAAGTTTGCATATCTATATAAATATAGTTTTGAAAATTTTTAATTTCATCTATTTGATTTTGAGAAGAACCACCTAGTAATTTTAGCAAGGTATTCTCATGTACCTTTTCAATTCCTAAATCCTCTAATATCTTATCACTTATAGGAGCAAATAATGAGTAAAGCTCATTATTACTTAGACCACTTAGTGTAGTCTTATAATCCCCTAATAGTTTTATACCACCATTAGAACCCCTATCCGTAAATATAGGAATACCTAAACTACTTAATGACTCAATATCTCTATAAATAGTTCTAACTGATACTTCTAATCTTTTTGCTAAATTACTTGCTGTTAATTGCTTATGTATTTGTAATAGCATTAGTATTGAAATTAATCTATCTGCTTTCATAATATTCCTTTCTTAACATGACATAAGATGTCAGTTATTATAACTTACAATATATTTTGTATCAAGAGAAAGAATTTATAAGATAATAATATCAGAGATAAATTGGAGGATAAAAGAAATGAATGGAAAAATAATATTAAACTTAGCAATAAGCTTAGATGGATACATAGCAGATGAAAATGGAGGATTTGATTGGATAATTGGTGATGGTAACAACATACTTAATACTAAGGAAAAGTGGGATTATGATAAATTTTTAGAAGATATTGATGTTGTAGTCATGGGAAAAAAATGTTACGAACAAGGTTTTCATAAAGACTTTTCTGAAAAAAATGTATATATCGCAACCACTAAAGAAATAGAAAACTATGAAAACTATCATTTCATAAATGGTGATATAGTAAAGATTATAAATAATTTGAAAAAAGAATGTAAAAACATATTTTTATTTGGTGGTGGTAAAGTAATTGACCACTTTGTGAAGGCCAATGTAATTGATGAATATGTGATAGGAATAATACCTACTATTTTAGGCAAGGGTAGAAAGTTATTTTTAGAAAACAATCCTAAAATAGATTTAGAACTGCAATTCTATTCCGTTGAAAATGGTGTTGTAGTAATGAAATATACAAAGAGAAAGAAATAGAATTAAAATAAATTAGCTATAATTTATTTATAAATCCCCATTAATATGTCTAATTATGATTTTTAACACCTAAAGCCTAGTAATATAATTGCTTAGACTTTAGGTGCATACACTCTATATCATACTTTAAAAATTAGATTTCTACTTTTATTTCTTCATCTATACTAAACAAATATAAATAACTTTCCTTTACTCTTTTTTCTGTTATCTTCTCTAAAGCATCCTTATAATACTTAAGCTGAGTTCTATACCTTTCAATTATTTCATCAACTTTTCCTTCTTCTACATAATCAGTCTTATAGTCTAAAAGAACTATTCCATCCTCTTCCTCAAAGAAACAATCTATTATCCCTTGAAGTCTAATCTTTTCATCCATATAGACATCTTTATTTAATTCTGGATCATATTCTACACTACTTAATTCAGTAAAGAACGGTAATTCCCTACTTACTAATCTACCTTCTTTATAAGCTTTCAATAATCTCTCGCCTAATTTACTGTTAAAGAAATTATATATTTTCTTATACCATACAGAGGAAGCTTCCTTTTCTGTTAGTGAATTATCTAGTACCATTTCTTCTATTTGTGTTTTAATTTCATCAATTGTTCTTACCCTATCATAATTCAATCTTTGCATAACATAGTGAATTACAGTTCCTCTTTCAGCTGCAGATAATCCCTTTTCTTCTTTTAAAAATTTAGGCTTTAAAACTTCCTTTTCCTTAAATACTTCTACAGTGTCATGTACCTCATCACCATAAGTAAATTCTTTTTTCTTTAAATCAGAAACAGAAATATTACTTGGTAGCATTGCACCTTCTATAAATTTATATTTATAATCCAGCCTTCTGCTTATTTCTTTATCCACAACAACATTTTTAGAAGTTATAAACATGCTCTCATCTTCAATTTTATCCACAGGCTCTAAATTTTTATCCACTGTTAATAAGTCTTTTGTCCAGAATTTGATATTCCATGTGGAAAAGTCACTTGTAATTAAATCTCTAGTAGCACCGGTAACCCCTCTTAACTTTTCTCCACAGGTATGTTTACACATAGCCATAGCAATCCAATCTAAATAGGATCTTCCTTTTAAAACTTCAGAAGGTAAAATTATATTTTCATCTAATGAAGCTGATGATACCCAACTATTAATTGCTTTTTCTAAATTGCTAGTTGCTCCAGTAATAATTAACTTTTCCTTTGCTCTAGTAAATGCAACATAAAGTATTCTCATTTCTTCAGATAAAGTTTCTAATCTTATTCTTTTCTTTATTGCCTCTTTTGCTAAAGTTGAATATGAATTTCTAGTTTCTAAGTTAACGTAACTAGGTCCAAAACCTAATTCTTCATGATATAAAATAGAATTTGATAAATCCATTAAATTAAACTGCTTACCCATTCCACTAGTAAATACTACTGGGAACTCAAGTCCTTTACTCTTATGAATACTCATAATTCTTACTACATCTTCATTTTCTCCAAGTACTTTCGCACTTCCCATATCTCCAGAAGATTTTCTTAATTTATTAATAAAGTTTATAAAATTAAATAATCCTTTAAAGCTAGTGCTTTCATATTGCTTTGCTCTTTGGAAAAGAATTTTTAAGTTTGCCTGTCTCAGCTTTCCATTAGGCATTGCTCCAACATATCCATAAAAGGCAGTGTCCATATAAAGATACCATATGAATTCATCTATTGGAGTATATATTGCTCTTTCTCTCCAATTATCTAAGTTTTCAATAAAATTATCACACTTAAACTTTAACTCCTCATTTACTTCATAATTGCCTTCATAAACTTCTTTTATTATTTCATAAAAATATAAATCTTTATTTAATAATCTTAAGTCACTTAATTCTTCAGCCGTAAATCCGCATATAGGTGATTTTAAAGTTGCTATCATAGGCACATCTTGAAGTGGATTATCTATTATCTTAAGTAAAGACATTATAGTTCTAATTTCAATAGATTCAAAATATCCACTACCAGTATCAGCATAAACTGGAATACCTTCAGATCCTAATTCATCTAAAAATATCTCTGCCCAATTTTTTGTTGCTCTTAAAAGAATAACTATATCTTTATATCTAACATCTCTATATCCATTAGTATCCTTATCAAATACCTTAAACTTTTTACCGTCCTTAATTTCAAATAACTCTTTTATTCTCTTTGCAACAATTTTAGCTTCAAGAGTAATAGCATCTAAATCTTCTTCCTCTTCTTTATTTCCACCTTCACTATCTTCATCTAAAACTTCAAATTCTTCTTCCTTAATAATTCCCGATTTATCTAATATGTGAAGTTCAATTTCTCCTCCCACTATTGATTCTTCATCAGTAGCTTCCGTAAAGCTTGCACCTAAGTTCAATGCCTCTTCATTAGTATATTCAAGTTCCCCTACTGTATTAGACATAACCATCTTAAATATATAATTTACACCCTCAATAACTTCTTTCCTACTTCTAAAGTTTTTATATAATTGAATTTTTCTATCTTTACTTCCATCCTCTAAAGAATATCTATTATATTTATCTAAAAACAACTCCGGCTTTGCCTGTCTAAATCTATATATACTTTGCTTAACATCTCCAACCATAAATACATTAGATTCTTCATACCTTCTTCTCGAAACTAAATCTATTATGGTTTCTTGAACATTATTAGAATCTTGATATTCATCTACTAATACTTCATCAAAGAATTCCATAAAATGTTCTGCAACCTTAGATGGAACAATATTATTATTTTCATCCTTATCAATTAATATTTTTAAACAAAGATGCTCTAAGTCATTAAAGTCTAGTATATTTTTTTCTCTTTTCTTCTCATCAAATCTCTTTGAAAACTCAAGAGTTATAGTTGCTAAAGTTTTCATAAAAGGATATACACCTATTATTCCATCTAAAGCCTCTTGTGGAGTAAATTCAAATGTACTCTCAATTAATGATTTTATTTTTTTCTTAACTGAATCTCTTATACTCTTAACTGAATTTTGAGCATTTTCATCAGAAACTTGATTCTTCTTAACTGTCTTTAACTTAATAAACGAAATAGAATTTAAAGCAATATAAATATCATTTAAACCATTATCTAAGCTTTCATAAGCCCTTAATAAATGATCATAATCACTATTAAAAGCATCTAAATATGGCTCTAATCCATCAGTATCATTAATTATTTCAATAGCTTTTCTATACATATTTAAGAATCCATTTAATTCAACTCTTAAACTCTCCTTTAGCACCTTTACCCACTCACTTTTATCAAGGTCTTCTAAAGTACTAATATTAAAAGCTTCAGCCTTCTCTATTAGCCATTTTTCTGGCCAAGGCCCACTCATAGAAAATCTATATAAAGAAAGTATCATTTCTTTTAATTTTTCATCATCTTTAGAACCACTATATGCTTCTAATAAATCTTTAAACTCTTCATTATCTTCTTCATAGTACTCTTCAAAAAGCTCTTCAATTATTTCATTTTTCATTAAAGTTGCTTCTGTTTCATCACCTATTCTAAAACTAGGATCTAAATCAATAGTATAAAAATAATTTTTAATTACATCTAAACAAAATGAATGCATAGTAGTAATATTAGCTCTACTTAATAAAGTAAGTTGTCTTTGAAGATTTTTAGAGTTAGGATTTTTCTCTAAAGCCTTTGATATAGCTGCTGCTATTCTTTCTCTCATTTCTGATGCTGCTGCACTAGTAAATGTAACAACTAAAAGCTTATCAATATCTACTGGATTTTCTTCATCAGTTATAATTCTTATAATTCTTTCAACTAAAACAGCTGTTTTTCCTGAACCTGCAGCTGCTGCTACAAGCAAATTACATCTTCTTGTTTCTATAGCTTGAAGCTGTTCATCAGTCCATTTAGTATCTCCCATATCTATTCATCCTCCTCCGCTTTTACTTTATTACTCATTGCATCCCACAAATCATCTTTTTTCTTTTTTGATATTATTTTGTATTTATTATCTTTTATTGAAGTATCAAATTGACATATTGATGAATAATCACAGTAATCACAATATGTTACTTTTGATGACTTACAAGGCTCTATTTTGACCTCACCACTAAGCATTTCTTCGCATATTTCAATCATTTTATCATTAACATATTTTCTTAATAATTCAAATTGAGACTCTGTTACTACAGAACTAGTACTTGTAAAATCTCCATCCTTTTTAAATGCAGCTGGAATTATAAGTGAGTATGTTTCCATATCTCTATCCATTGATTTAACAAGCTCTACATTTTTCAATAATAATCCATCCATCTTTAACTTCTTTAATACCTCAACTTGAATTTCTTCCTCTGTTAAAGCTTTCTTTGACTTAATTATTGGATTATCAATTTTAAAATATAATATACCACCAGGCATACATTGTGCTTTTAAAATTTGCTTTGAGTTTTTCAATATAGCATCTAAATAAACTAATAATTGTATTTGCAGACCATAATATAACTCATTTAAATCAAAGCTCTTAGAACCTGATTTATAGTCAACAATTCTTATATATGTTTCTCCATTTAAATCAACCTTATCAATTCTATCAACTCTACCCTTTAAATATACTGTCTCCTTTGAAGGTAATTCTAATTTTATTGGATCTGAATCTTTAAAATCTCCAAAGTCAAATTCACTTTTGAATATGTCAAACTCACCTTTTCTCATTTGTTCTGATATTACTGTTACAGATTTAGTAATAGTCTTTTTAAATCTTTCTGAGAAATATTGATACTTTTTATTACTATTTAATATAGAATTAGTTTCATTTCTAAGCTTACTATTAACAAGCTCATTAACTATTTCAGCACATTTATCCTTTGTTAAATCTCCCCACAATATATTTTCTTTTCTTATTTTATTGGTGAATTGATCTAATATATCATGCATAAATGAACCTAAATCTGGTGCAGTAAACTCATAAACTTTTCTATCTTTAGCTTTTAATCCATATTGAACATAATAACCAAAAGGACATTGAGCATATTTTTCTATTCTAGAAACGCTAAACATTAATCTTCCATTATCATTACTATAAAGCCTTTTTATTTTTTCTCTTGGTATCTTTTCAACTAAGTTAGTATAATTTAATCCATTAAAAATAATCTTAGTTCTATCTTTGAATTCTTCATTTTCTTCAAACCATTTAAATGTTTCTACCCAATATGGTTCAATTTCTTCTTTTTCATATTCTCTTCTTAATGCTTCTATAAGTTCATTAAATGTTGGTACTGGTGCAGTTATATTATGATATTTATCATCAAATAAATTACTATTAAATATCTCACTTTCTTCCTTTAATCCAGGCAAAATCTTTTTTAATCTAGGTATTATTATTGAAGGTCTTAATGATTTCCCCTCAAAATCTGCCATTGGATAAGTAATCATTAAATAATTAGAAGGTATTGTTAATGCTGTATAAACCATAAACTGTTCTTCAAATACTCTACTTCTTGTATCACTAGCAAGTTCAATGCCCATGCTTTTAAGTTCAATTCTATCTTCATCAGATAATATCCCTTCGTCTTTATTAGCAGAAGGTAATACACCATCATTTGCTCCTACTATATAAAGTGCTTTTACATCTCTACCTTTTATTCTAGCTATATCACCTATATTTACTTGATCTAATGCCATAGGAATTACACCAATTTCTTTTTCTTCAAATCCAGATATTAATATCTTAGAAAAAGTCTTTAAATCAACTACTTCATCTCCTAATACTTCTACAGCTTGATCTAACATATCCATTACCATAGCTGGAACTTGAGTATATTCCTTAATTTTATCTTGCATTCCTTTATTATTAAAATCATCAAGCCATTTATCCATAGTTTCAAAAGCACTTATTTCTAATAAAAACTCATATAAAGCAGTGCAATACTTTCTTACCGTAACGTCACCTTTTATCTTATTATATAAATTAATTATTGGTCTTCTGATTTCTTCCATATACTCAAATATTTCAATTTCTTCTTGTGTTAGTTCCTCATCTTGAGATATTAATAAATCTCTAGTCCATTTATATCCCTTTATTCCATTAGCTAAAATATAATTTTCTAATTTATCAATAAAATTTGTTTCTAATGTTATAAGTCCACTTTTTACATATTTAAATACACTTTCATAAGACCAGTTAGTAACTAATATTTCTAACGCTGATATTATTAATACTACTAATGGATTACTTAAAATCTCTCTTTTCTTATCTAGGAAATATGGAATATTGTACTCATTAAATATAACTGAAGTTATTTTATCGTAACTATCAATTTCTCTACAAACAACAGCAATATCCTTATATCTATATCCCTTATCTCTAACAAGTTTTAATATATCTTGTGCCACCCATTCTATTTCAGAGTAATTATTATTGGCTTTATATAATCTAATATCTTTGCACTCACCCTTATGTATTTTAAAAGGATAATTAAAGAAATATTTTTCTATATGCCCTAACTCCTTACTCTCTTTAAATCTATAAATATTTTTCTTATTTAAATTTACAGGCTCTTTATATGAGATGTTATTTTCTTGCATCATTTTCAAAATTCTATTTTCAGTATTTTTTATTACATCAAATATATCAGTTTCAACTTCAGCAAACTGAATTTCTCCATCACTACATAAAGTAATGTTCACATTCTTACATTGTTTAGCTAATACCTTTAATACTTCTAACTGCTGTGGAGTAAATGTTGTAAATTCATCTACCCAAATTTCAGCATCATTATATAAATCACATTCCTTTAACTTTTTAGCTAAAATAGATAATATATCTTCAGAGTCTATATATCCTTTATGCAAACTTTCATTAAAGGTTTCATAAATAGAAGCTAAATCACTTATCTTTTCTTTTAAATCCTTATTTTCTATTTCTAACTCTTTTTCCTTTAATATTTCCTCGGAAATATTATATTTTTTAAATTCAGTAATTGATTTTGATACTATTCCAACAAATCCTTGTTGCTTACTTATTCTATTAAAATATTGAAGTTCTTCACCTTTATCCTTTAATAGTTTATAAATAAGCATATTCTTTCCTGAATCTTCTATTACATTAATTGCTCTTCCACCACATTTATCAAAAACTCTTGTAGCCATTCTCTTAAAGCTTAGAACTTCAGCTCTAAGCAATGATTTTTCTCCTACATACTCTAATAATTTTTTTTCAGTTTGAAATGTATATTGATCTGGCACTAACATTATTAACTTATTATTTTTATCATTAGTTAGCTTCTTCTTTATTTGATTTAAGCAATAATAGCTTTTTCCTGAACCAGCTCTTCCAAAAATAAATCTAATTCCCATATCCAACTCCTTAAACTTTAAATTCCTCTTTTAATAACCCCATTACAATGGTATCTAAATAATCCCCTTTATAATAATATTTCTTTCTTCGTATCCCTTCTTCAATAAATCCACATTTTTTATAGCATAGCACTGCAGCTTCATTCTCTCTAACTACTTCAAGCTCAACCTTATGAGCTTTTCTTTTAAAAAATAAGTACTTTAAAATAGCTTTTATTGAATCTGTTCCATAGCCCCTTCTCCAATACTTTTTACCTATAGTTAAACTAATATTATAAACATTTCTTGAGTATTTATCTTCTGAATAAGCTATTACTCCAACTATATTTCCTGGTTTATTAATTATTACATAACTTCTTTTTGAAGGTATATTGAGATATTTTAAATGTTCCACCATATATTTTTTCGATGATACGCCATATTGATAACCATTATATTTTAATACTTCACTATCTGAGCATAAATTATAAGCATCATCAATATCTTCTTTCAATATTTCTCTCAAATATATTTTATCTCCATAAATCACATTAATCCCTCCCCATAATTAATGATACTATTATTTTAAAAGTTTTACTAATTGCTAATTATTTATTCCTATAAGATTTTTTTAATAAAAAAACTACAATATATAAAGGTTCCCTCTTTATATATTGTAGTTTTTTATATATTTTATATTATCTCTCAGTGATAGCTAAAGCTGCAGCACCTAATACTCCTGCTTTTCCACCTAATACAGCCTTTTCAATTGTACAATTTTCAACAAATGCAGCCATACATCTTTCTTCAACAACATTTCTTATAGTCTCAAGAACTATATCTCCACCATTAACTACTCCACCACCAACAACAACTTTTTCTGGATCAAAGTTTGTTATTGTATTAGCTACAGCAATTCCAAGATAAGTTAATGAAGTGTTTAATATATTCTTAGCAACTCTATCTCCATTTGCAGCTTCTTTAAATACTTCTTTAGCTGTAACATTCTCATAGTTCTTTAATGAAGTTACAACATTACTTAATACAGCTTCTTTAGCTCTCTTACCAATTGCTGTACCAGATCCTAAAGCTTCTGCACATCCTAAGTTTCCGCATCCACATCTTGGACCTTCTGTAGCAACAGTCGTATGTCCAACTTCTAATGCGTTTCCTGTTGATCCTCTAAATAATTTACCATTTAATACAGCTCCTCCACCGATTCCTGTACTTGCTGTAATAAATACCATGTTTTCAGTACCTTTTCCTGCACCAAACATAAACTCTCCTAATGTTGCTACATTAGCATCATTGTCTAAATAAGTTGGTAAATCATATGTTTCTTTTATAGTTTTAACTATTGCAAAATTTTTAAATGGTAAATTTGAATTTTCAATTATAATACCATTCTTTACATCTAATGGTCCTGGTGAACCGATTCCAATTGATTTTATTAAATTTTTATCAGTTCCATCTATAACATAATTTATAGTATCCACTATTCTTCCCATAACGGCTTGTTCACCTTCATGAGCTAATGTTTCAACTGTTTTTTCTTTTATAATATTTCCTTCTAAATCTACTAAAGCTGTGTAAATTTTAGTTCCACCTAAATCAACACCTACAACGTACTTCTTTTCCATTTATTACCCTCCCACTAAAAAGTTATACTACTTTAACTATTAAAGTATACCATTTAAAAATTACGTTTACAATTATTAGTTATGGAAAATTTGGAATTAATCTATTTATTTATAAATTAATATACTATTTATTAATCTTACTTTCTTTTATATACCAAAAAAGCATCTAACATTAGTTAGATGCTTTTGGCGGAGAACAAGGGATTCGAACCCTCGCACCAGTTTTATCCAGCCTACTCCCTTAGCAGGGGAGCCTCTTTAGCCACTTGAGTAATTCTCCACTTATGGCGGAGAGACAGGGATTCGAACCCTGGGTACGCTCACACGCACGCCGGTTTTCAAGACCGGTGCCTTAAACCAACTCGACCATCTCTCCAAGACAAGATTAATTATATCAACGACTATTAATTATGTCAACATATTTTTTAAAATTTTTTTATTTTTTATTTATCTTTAATTACTACTTCTAATTTTCCTGTTTCCGGATCCATTATTAACCCATGCACTTTTATTTCCTTGGGTATTAGTGGATGTTTTTTAATTAAATCTACACTTTCTTTTACTGAATCTTCTACAGAGTCAAATCCATGTAACCATTTCTTTATATCTATTCCTGAATTACTTAACGTTTCTATTGTTTCTTTTGGAATCCCTCTACTAATTATCTTATTAATAGTTTCCTCTCCATCAATATTGCTCATTCCACAATTTTTATGTCCAATTACTAACACTTCATCTGTATCAAATTCATAAATGGCAACTATAATACTTCTTATAATACTTCCAAATGGATGCATTATTGTAGCTCCTGCATTTTTTACTATTTTAGCATCACCATTCTTTAAATTAAGAGCTTTCGGTAATAATTCTGTTAACCTCGTATCCATACAAGATAATATTACTAATTTTTTATCTGGATATTTTGTAGATTTGTATTGTTCATATCCTTTATTTTCTACAAACATTTTATTGTATTTTAATATTTCACCTAATTTATTCATATATACCCCAACTTATAAAAATTATTTTATATTTTTATCTTACCGCATTTTTAAATATATATACAAAAAAAGCTTCTAGCGTTTGCTAGAAGCTCTTGGCGGAGAGACAGGGATTCGAACCCTGGGTACGCTCACACGCACGCCGGTTTTCAAGACCGGTGCCTTAAACCAACTCGACCATCTCTCCTCGGAACAATTGTTATTATATCAGTGTAAAAATATTATGTCAACACCTTTTATAAATTTTTTTAAATTAATTTTCTATATGCTTTCTATCACTTTGTAGCCATCTAAAAACACCTCAAAATATATAAATTTTTTGTAATTATATAATATTATTAATAAAGATGATGAATTTAAAATAAAAAATATTATTTCAAATTCATCATACTTCTCTAAAGTCACTTTAATATTTTATTATTCAGAAAGTTGACCATGCTTTTCATAATTAGTTATTCTACTAATTTTATTTTCTTCATTAACAAAAACAACTTTCGGTTTATGATCTTTTACCTCTTCTATATCTAAATCACAGTAAGCCATTAATATAATTTTATCTCCAACTTGCACGCATCTTGCCGCTGCACCATTTAAGCAAATCATACCTGTTCCTCTTTCCCCAGCAATAGTATAAGTTTCAAACCTTGCACCATTATCAATATCAACTATATGAACTTTTTCATATTCATATATTCCTGCAGCATCTAATAAATCCTCATCTACGGTTATACTTCCAACATAATTCAGTTCAGCTTGTACTACTGTTGCTCTGTGTATCTTACCTTTTAACATATTTATCTTCATTATTGCTTCGCTCCTTATTATAACTCATATGTGAAATTATCTATTAATCTTGTTTTACCTATAAATACAGCTATTGCTACTAATACTGATTTTTCTATTCTTTCCACCCTCTCCATAGATAGACTGTCTACAACATCTATATAATCAACTCTAGCCAACTTTTCCGAATTAAGTATTTCTTCAATTAACTTAATAATAATTTCTGAATTTCTTTCACCAGATTGAATTTTTTCTTTAGCCAACGTTAATGACTTATTTAATATAGTTGCAGCATTTCTTTCTTCTATTGATAAATAAGTATTTCTTGAGCTCTTAGCAAGTCCATCTTTTTCTCTAACTATAGGGCATCCTATAATTTCTATATCTATATTTAAATCTCTTACCATTCTTTTTATAACTGCTAATTGCTGAGCATCCTTTTCCCCAAAATAAGCTCTATCTGGTGCTACTATATTAAATAATTTTGTTACAACAGTACAAACACCTCTAAAATGAGTAGGTCTACTTTTACCACATAAGCCTGAAGTTAATCCTCTCATATCAACAAAAGTAGAAAAGTCTTCAAAATACATTTCTTCATTTTCAGGATGGAATATAATATCTGCTCCTGCTCTCCCACATACTTTACTATCTCTATCTAAATCTCTAGGATAAGTAGATAAATCCTCTTTAGGCCCAAATTGAATTGGATTAACAAATATGCTTACAACAACTCTATCGTTTTCTTCTGATGCCTTTCTAATTAAACTTTCATGCCCTTCATGTAAATACCCCATAGTAGGGACAAATCCAACTTTTAATCCCTTGGCTTTCCATTCCTTTACTGTAGCTCTTACGTAATTTACCTTTTCTACAACTCTCATTTTATCTTCCCCTTTAATATAATTTTTTAATTACTTCATCATTTATTTTAAAAGAATGCTCTTCTGCTGGGAAAACTCCATCCTTAACCTCTTCTATATACTTTTTAAAAGCTACATTCATTTTTTCCCCTAAACTTTCATACTTCTTAACAAACTTAGGCGTAAAATCACTATACATACCTAACATATCTTGATAAACAAGAATTTGCCCATCACATTGTGCTCCAGCACCTATTCCAATTGTAGGGATAGATAACTTTTCAGTTATTATTGCTGCAAGCTTAGCAGGGACACATTCTAATACAACTGCAAATGCTCCCGCTTTTTCTACAGCTAGAGCTGCTTCAATAAGATTCTTTGCTGCCTCTTCATCTTTACCTTGAACCTTAAACCCACCAAATGCATTAACTGATTGAGGGGTTAATCCAATATGAGCCATAACTGGTATTGAAGCTTTAACTATAGCTTCTATCTTATCGCAAACTTCAATTCCACCTTCTAATTTAACTACATTAGCCCTACCATCTTTAATTAATCTTCCTGCATTAACTACAGCATCATATACTGATGTTTGGTAAGACATAAAAGGCATATCTGCTACAACTAATGTATTTTTTACACCTCTAGATACTGCTTTAGTATGATGTATCATGTCTTCCATAGTAACTGATAGTGTATCTTCATATCCTAAACAAACCAT
The DNA here is from genome assembly GCF_026168755.1 of Clostridium sp. Classification (GTDB taxonomy): domain Bacteria; phylum Bacillota; class Clostridia; order Clostridiales; family Clostridiaceae; genus Clostridium. Next base: position 46,025 of record NZ_JAPFDR010000018.1, read on the forward strand.
TCCTAATGAATCTCCAACTAATATTCCGTTTATTCCAGCTTCATCAATTATTTTCGCTGTAGAATAATCATATGCTGTAAGCATAGTAAGCTTTTCATTTTTCTCTTTAGCTTGTTTAAATGTGACTGCTGTATTTTTCATAACTAATCTCCTAAATACTCTTCTAAATTTTTATAATCTCTATCCTGATTTTTAATTTTCGCTATCTTTAAAATATTCTTTGATAATAACCTATATAATTCTTTATCCTCTTCAGGTATTACATTTAAATGATTAATAACAGTACTTAAATCTCCTCTTTCTATAGGCCCAGTCAAACTATTAACTGCACCTCTTTCCTTAACATTTCTTAAGTTATTTTCAATTAATGGATATAAAGCCTTAATAGCCATTTCCTGCGTAAATCCGCATTCCTCTAGATAATTAATACCATTATTAATTAATCCTAACACTAAGTTACTAACTGTTACTGATGAGGCATGATATAAAATTTTATTCTCTTTATTAATAATTGTTACATCATTTCCTAAATGTAAAAATAAACGCTTTAAATATTTAATATGTTTTTCATGTCCTTCAATTGTAATAAATGCTTGAGATAAATTTTTATAAGAATTATATTTGTCCGAGATAGCGAACATTGGATGAATAGAATAACCATATGCACCATGATTATTTATATTTGAAAAGACTTCTGAAGAAATAGAGCCACTACAATGGCAAATTAATTTTTCTTTAATAGGTAACCTTTTTATTTCACTCCATACATCTGCAATTTGATTATCAGGTGTTGTAATGAATATAGCATCACTATTTTTTATTAAATCTTCTAAATTATTATATTGTCGCGTATTTGTAAAAATTGCAGCTTCTTTAGATGAATGCTGTGATTTACTATAATACCCACTTACGTCTATATTGTTTTCTTTTAGATATTTTCCTAGGGAAAAGCCAACTTTTCCTGCTCCAATAAATCCAAATTTTATAATTATCACCTCCAAAAGAGTGTGATACTAATAAGTCCCATTCAAAATTGATATGAGCTACTTCTTTAATCTTTAAATTTTCAAATATATAAGGTGCGGTTTAATTAAAATACCACCCACTTTAAATTTATCACATTTCTTGTTTTTGTCAATATTTGTTATTATATTATTTACAATAACTTCTTATAAAAAAAGATATAAGAAAATCATAATTAATTTTCTTATATCTTAAATTTAATCAATTTTAAATTATCTTATAACATCCATTCCACCCATATAAGGTCTTAAAGCTTCTGGAATGTTTATTGATCCATCTTCATTTAAGTTGTTTTCTAAGAATGCAATTAACATTCTAGGTGGAGCAACAACAGTATTATTTAATGTATGAGCAAAGTATTTTCCCTTTTCTCCATTTACACGAATCTTTAATCTTCTAGCTTGAGCATCTCCTAAATTAGAGCAGCTTCCAACTTCGAAGTATTTCTTTTGTCTTGGAGACCAAGCTTCAACGTCAATAGATTTAACTTTAAGATCTGCTAAATCTCCTGAACAACACTCTAAAGTTCTAACTGGAACATCTAAAGAACGGAATAATTCAACAGTATATTTCCATAACTTTTCAAACCATTCTTTACTTTCTTCCGGCTTACAAACTACTATCATTTCTTGTTTTTCGAATTGATGTATTCTATAAACTCCTCTTTCTTCTATTCCGTGCGCTCCTTTTTCTTTTCTGAAGCAAGGTGAATAACTAGTTAAAGTTTGAGGAAGACTTTCTTCCTTTAATATAGTATCGATGAATTTACCTATCATAGAGTGTTCACTTGTACCTATTAGGTATAAATCTTCACCTTCTATCTTATACATCATAGATTCCATTTCGGCAAAACTCATTACTCCAGTAACAACTTCACTACGAATCATGAAAGGAGGAATGCAGTAAGTGAATCCCTTATTTATCATGAAATCTCTAGCATAAGAAAGTATTCCTGATTGTAATCTTGCTATGTTACCCATTAAGTAATAGAATCCATTACCAGCTACTTTTCTAGCACCATCTAAATCTATTCCATTTAATTTTTCCATTATTTCTGTGTGATATGGAATTTCAAATTCAGGAACTACAGGCTCACCAAATTTTTCAACTTCTACATTTTCACTATCATCTTTTCCTATTGGAACACTTGGATCAATAATATTAGGAATAACTAACATTATATTTCTTATTTTTTCTTCAAGTTCAGCTTCTTTAGCTTCTAATTCTGCTAAACGTGCCGCTTGTTCATTAACCTTAGTTTTTAATTCTTCAGCTTCTTCTCTCTTTCCTTGGCCCATTAATGCACCAATTTGCTTAGAAATTGTTTTTCTATTTGATCTTAAAGAATCAGCTTCTTGTTGAGTAGCTCTACTTTCCTTATCTAATTCAATTACTTCATCAACTAACGGAAGTTTTTGATCTTGAAACTTATTTTTAATATTTTGTTTAACTATTTCTGGATTTTCTCTTAAAAATTTTAAATCTAACATAATATCCTCCATGTATATTTTATTTATTTTTTCTGATATAAAAAAGGAGCCCTTCCTTCCCATATAAGGGACGAAGAACTCCGTGTTGCCACCCTAATTGATAATAAATTTTCATCTATTATCCACTCTTTATAAAACTAACGGGTTTATCCGTACTGCTCATCACAGTCCCTCCAAGGTGGATTCATAAAATATTGTTATCAGTTTTCACCAACCACTGACTCTCTTAAAACAATTACTTTATTACTAGCCTTTTCAACGGTTTAATTAAATATTTACAATATTAATATATTTAATATATTATAAGCTCCTACTTTTTGTCAATACATTTAAATCCCTATTTTGGTAAAGCTATTTATAGGAATGAATTTAAATTTTAAAATTATCTCTAAATTATTATTTATTTTGAATATCCCTAGTGCAAATTATATCAACTCCACTATTTAAAATATTCTTACATATAATACTTCCCATTTTTATAGGAATACTTACATATAATCTACTGACAACCTTAGACATTTCTATCCATAATCCCTTATCAACTTCATCACTACTTTTAACAGGAACAACCTTAAACTTCTCACTACCTTTAACTCTAACTACAGAAGTGAAAATATCTTTTTTCTCCATACTTACAACTCCTATTATATATCTTTAAACTCCTTAATTCTGCCTGAAATTATATTTGATTTTTTTGAATCATCTACTATATCAGTAAATTTTCTATCTAACTCTCTAGATAGTATTTGAATTATTTTTTCATTACAATAAGCCCCATGACAATTTCCAAATCCAGCTCCTGTTCTTCTTTTAACACCTTTAACAGTTCTAGCACCTAAAGGTCTTCTAATAGAATCAACAATTTCTCCTTCTGAAACATTATTACACATACATACTATCTTACCATAACGTTTATCTAGCTTAATAACCTCATTAATTTCATTTCTATCCATTTCTCTAAATCTATAGAACTCTCTTCTTTTATCAATGAAATTCTTCTTTAATCTACAATTTAAATTACTGCTAATAGTATCACATAACATTTTTGCTATAGCTGGCGCTAATGTAACTTTTCCATAATGAGTTCCTATAACACTAATATATCCCTTATCAATTTTTTGATCATCTACTACAATAGAATCCTTATCATAACTTTCCCTAAATAGGTTATTTATATTACTTTTATCTAATCCTTTTAATAATTTAGATGCATATTGTAAATTATCATCTAAACTAGTTTTTTCAATACTTTTTATTCCAATAAGAGAACCTCCATTTAAAACAGGAGTTGAGACAACAAAAGTATCTTTATCAAAAGTTTTTGTAACAATTCTTTGTAACTTCTTTTCATAATTATCATCAAGTAAAATATAACTCATATTTTTGAAAGAATTTATTCCATCCTCAAAGTCTTTTTCTTCAACTATCCCTTTTTCATTTATATATATTTCATTTGCAATTGTATTTATAACAACCTTACAAGAGAACTTATTCTTATTAGTTACAACCCTAAATCCTTTCGTAACATTTTGTATAGTTAAAACTTCTTCTTCTAATCTAAAATTAACTCCATTATCAAATGCAACTTCAGCATATGCAATTGCTAAGTCATAAGGAGCGACTATTGCAACATTTTGAGAGTATAATCCCTTTTTTACTTCCGTATTAATATTAGGCTCTATTTCATACACCTCATCTGGATCTATTAAATATACTCCATCGATTCCTCGTCTTATAGCTCTTTCATACATCTCTTCTAATTTAATTACACCATTATCATCATTAACTACTCTTAATGATCCTATTCTTCTAAATGGAACATTAAATTTCTCACATAAATCTTCCATTAATATATTTCCTATATACTCTAATCCAGCCATTACATTATTAGATGTTTCTGATCCATCATATACAATAGAAGTATTAACAAATGAAATATCATCTGCTATATCAAACTCTTTTTCAATTACAGCTATATTTAAATTATATTTAGATAATTCATAAGCAACAGCACATCCAATTATGCCACCACCTAAAACTAAAACATCATAATCCATAATTCAATTCCCCTAATTTATAAAATAAAACCATTTTCTTTTAACTCTTCTTTTATTAACTCCATATTTTCAATAGAGTCAGCAGAAATAGTATGGAGATGTACGCCATTAGTTAATATAGATAATGGCTTTGCATTTATCTCTTTTAATGCATTTCTAAATTTGTTTAAATCATTAAGATTTTTTATCATTAATATCCCTTTTATCTCTCCATATAAAGGGTGTTCTACTATAACATCTTCTATTATTCCACCATACTTAACAACTATTTCAAGCTCCTTAATAACGTCCTCTTTATTATGATTTACTGCAATAACTGATTTTACCCTACTACTACTATCATCATTAATCATGTATCCATCTGGAGTCGCTATTATATTATTTCCTTTTGCTCTTAAAATAGCTATATCCTTAACTATTATTTGTCTTGTTACATTAAATCTCTCAGCTAATATTGTTCCCTTAATAGCTTTTTTTTCTCTTATTAACATTTCAATAATGCTATTTCTTCTTTCCTCAGCTTTCATAGTTCACCCCATAACTTAATTTCTATTGTCACTTTCTTTTATTATATCTAATAGTTTATTTCCTTGTATTTTATTACTATGATGATATCTAATAGTATCCAAAAATTCTTTATCATATGTATTAAAATGCTTTAATAAATTTGCACCTTTTTCTGCATGATTATAATAAGAATCAACAGCTTTAATACCATCATATTTTTTTAATTTTCCTTTGGTCATTTTATTTAATATTACTAATACAGATTTTTCAATAATATTAAGTCCATATTCACCTTTTCCTATATCATGCAATAGCCCTACTTTGGCAACTCTATTCAAATTTATATTTTTTCCCTTTGATAAATGTACAGCATCTTTACTAACTCTAATACAATGTTGTTTATCTGTTTTTTTTAATTTATTAAATAAATTTTTCTCTCTTTTATTGAGAAATTTATTTACATATTCAGTATCAATATCCTCGGACAATGATTTTAATGCCCAAACAAATTGTTTAACCCTATATAAAGACATTTACTTATCACCTTGTTCTTTAACATATATTGTAATACACATTCATATTTATAATACCACTATTATAAATAAATTAAAAATATAAAAATCTATTTTATTTAGTTATAATTCTACATCTTAATATTAAAAATATTAACTTAAGTTATTTAAATTTTATAAAACAAAAAAAGCTACGATTTATATCGTAGCTTTTGGTGGAGGTAAAGGGATTCGAACCCTTGACCCCTTGCGTGCAAGGCAAGTGCTCTCCCAACTGAGCTATACCCCCAAAAATGGTGGACCTTCAGGGACTCGAACCCCGGGCCGACCGGTTATGAGCCG
>NZ_JAPFDR010000086.1 GCF_026168755.1 Clostridium sp.
CCTCAGACCGAGACTTTGCCTCCGACTTCCTTCAGATTCCACCTCACGATGGACACCCTTGTCCTTGGCTAGTGGTTCCCACTACCAAGCCCACAACGGACTTTCACCGTCAAGTTGTTGCCCATGCTGGGCACACATTAATAAAAAATAGAGTTGAAATTTTCAACTCTATTTTTTATATTATATAATTAATTACGATGCAAACTATACCAGCCAGTATTAATGATACTGTATTAATACTAACACTTATAGTATTTTTAAAATTAGATTTATTAGTAATTTCCATTTTTGAAACTTCTAAATTAGCATTAGAAGTATACTGAGCATTATTTTGCCCCATTGATTGCAATGATAATCCCATTGGATTTCCTCCAATACACGCAAATAAACCTAACATTATAAATATAATTCCTTCAATAAAAAGTACATCTTTTAGTAAAAATCCCTTTAAATTCACTAATATATTAGCAATAATAAAAAGAATAATAGCCCAAATTACTCCCCATAATATGCACTTTTCTAAAGATTTTAATAATGTTTTATTCATAGAAATATACCCCCTTATTTTTTATAAAAATTATACAATATTTCATATAATTAGTAAATATTTTAACTATTTTGTTGACAAGTATTTTGAATAGGTATATGATTTATACATGAATATATTTACAAAAATTTTATAATATGTAAAAACGATAGAATCTGATAGAAAAGTTAACTCTGATCTAAAAGAGAGTTATTACTAATTAAGTTAAAATATATATATAAATGCCTCTTTTCGTTTATATATATTATTTAGCTAGCTTTCTTTTAATCTTAAGAAAGCTAGCTTTTTTATTTATACTAGAAATAATGGAGATATAAAAAAATCTATTTATGGGAAAAGGGTAGTTTTATTTGCTCCATTATATATAAGTGATTACTGTGTTAATAATTGTGTTTATTGCGGCTATAAAAAGTGTAATAGTTTTAATAGAAGAAAGTTAACTCAAGATGAAATAAAAGAAGAAGTTAAAATATTAGAAAAGATGGGACATAAAAGACTAGCCTTAGAACTTGGCGAAGATCCAGTAAATGCGCCAATAGATTATGTTTTAGAAAGCTTAGACACAATTTATAAAACTCAAAATGAAAATGGAAATATAAGAAGAGTTAATGTAAATATTGTAGCAACTACAGTTGAAAATTATAAAAAGCTTAAAGATGCAAATATAGGTACCTACATTTTATTCCAAGAAACATATCATAAACCAACTTATGATTTAATGCATCCTAACTCATTAAAATCTAGTTATGAATATCATTTAAATGCTTTTGATAGAGCAATGGAAGCCGGAATTGAAGATGTTGGTGGAGGAGTATTATTTCTTAAATTTGGAGTAACTCAAGTAAGTTCTGGTTCTTCAACAGGTGTAGGAGGATATAAACAAAGAGAAGAAGGGAAAAGTGTAGAGCAATTTAAGACATCAGATGAAAGAACACCAATAGAAGTCTTAAACTGGTTATTAGATGAAGGTTATATACCAAGCTATTGTACTGCTTGTTATAGAAAGGGAAGAACAGGTGAAACCTTTATGGGACTTGCAAAAACTGGAGAGATTCAAAAAATGTGTGAACCAAATGCATTAATGACTTTAATGGAATATGCATTAGATTATGGTGATGAAAGTACATGTAAAAAGGCAGAAAAATTAGTGATGGAAGAAGCTGAAAAAATTAATAATGATTCTATAAGAAAATTTATTAATGATGGAGTAATTAAATTAAAAGAAGGCCAAAGAGACATTTATATTTAGGAGGTCAATATGAATAGTATACCAAATGATAATTGTCGTTAAATAAACCAATTACATAAAAAATAGTTGAAATAAATAATAAGGTTGTCCAAGTATATTGTGGCAATCTTATTATTTGTTTTATAGTAACTACACTAATTTTATTTAATTATAGTCTCACTGTTAAATTCCTTTAAAAATACATCTGAGCATCCATTAATAAATTTAATATAGTCATTTTCAGTAATAATTATAGGGTAAGCTGTATTAAAATTTTTATTTAAACATTTATACTTAAAATCATTAAAAATATTTATTGATTTATTTAATTTTATTGGTAGAAAATCTGTAAAGGATGAATCTAGTATATTTATTTTAGATATAAAATCAATTATTAATTTCATATCATAATTTTTGATATTTTCATTTATAATTACATGAGATCCATAAGTTTCAATATTTTCATCAAAATAATTATCAAGCCAAAGGTGAGTATAATATCCCATGGCAAATGATTTCTCTAAATAGTTTAACTTTTTATTAGCTAAATGTAATTTAAATTTAGTTAAATTACATTTTTTACTTGAATCTTCTTTAAAATGAGATAAGCAACTTTTATTTGCATCATTAAAAATAACATAATAGTTAGGAGCAATACTACCTAATGTTAAAAAATTAATATCAAGTTCATTAAAACATTTATTTTTTAGAATTTTTAGAAAATTAATATGAGTAGAGATATTTGGCATAAAAACTCCTCCAAAAGCTTTTATTGATTTATATGAATAAAATTTAAAAAATATTTGTTAAAAATTAATATAATTTAAAACAAACTACTATTTTAAAATGTTTTTTATTTATCTAAACATATATCTAATACTGTGTACATACATTATTATAGAATAATTACATATGGAGGAAATATGAAAAGAGTATTGCTTATTAAACCACTAATATGTAGTATTTTTATTTTAGTTGCATATTATATTATATTTAAAACAGAATTATTATTTACTAATAAAGAAATAACAACATTTATTAGTTATATGAATAAGAGAAATGATTTTTTAGGTGCAACTAATTTCATGATATGGTTAGTAATAATTTCTGCATTAGTGGTAACAGCTTTAAATAAAATGGATAAAGTAAAAAAACAATGATGAATTGTATTTATATTATAGATAATCGCTATGAATATATAATAGTTGATTATCTATTTTTTTATAAATAGTTTTAAAACATTTGACATTTTAATCATTTTAATAACAAAAACTTATTAAAATATTAATAAACTGCAAAAAAATTAATTTTTTTTAAAAAACGCTTTCCTTTTTATATATTCAATATTATAATGTAAAGAAATAATAACCTTATATGGTTAATACATGAAAATATGTTGCAATAGGATTAATAATTTATATTAAGGTACTTAACAAATTATAAAGTACTATTGGGGAATAAAAATAACTATATTATTTATATTAAATAAAATTAGTTTATAGAAATTTAAGAATTATTAATCCAAATTGTAATAAATATTTTTATTCTTAAGGGGGCAAATTTAATGAAAAAATCAAAACTAAAAAAACTATGCGCAGTATTAATGGCTGCAATCATTAGCACATCTTTATTCATTGGGTGTGGAAATTCCAATAATGCATCTAATGAGGAAAGTAAAGCTAATAATACTTCTACAGGATTAAAGCAAGAGATTATTTATAATCTAGGTGCTGATCCACAAACCATTGATCCATTACTTAACACAGCTATAGATGGTTCAAATGTTATTGTTAATGCTTTCGAAGGTTTAATGGTACTAAATGATAAAAATGAAGCTGAACCTGCTGCGGCTGAAAGTTATGAAGTTTCTGATGATGGTTTAGTTTATACATTTAAGCTAAGAGAAAATGGTAAATGGTCAGATGGGGAACCAGTTACAGCTAATAATTTCTATTATGCTTGGATGAGAGGAATGGATAAAAATACTGCAGCTGAATATTGTTATCAATTCTTCTATATTAAAAATGCTGAAAAATATTATAATGGTGAAGTTTCAGCAGATGAAGTTGGTCTTAAAGTATTAGATGATTATACTTTAGAGGTTACTTTAGAAGCACCAACTGCATACTTCACTCAATTATTAGCTCATCAAACTTACTCACCACTAAGAGAAGATATTGTTTCTGCTAATCCAGATACTTGGGCTACTAGTCCTGAAACATATATTGGAAATGGTCCATTTAAATTAGTACAATGGGATATGAAAGATCAATTAGTATTTGAAAAGAATGAAAATTATTGGGATGCAAATAATGTAAAGTTAGAGAAATTAACATTTAAGTTAGTAACAGATGAGACAACTGCTTACTCTGAATTAAAAGCTGGTAACTTTGATGTTGTAAATTCTGTTCCTTCAAATGAAATTGAACCCGGCAAAGAAGAAGGCTTAGTTCAAATAATTCCAAAGCTTGGCACGTATTTCTTTGCAATTAATGTTGGTAAGCAAGATAACTTAAATGATGATGTTAAAAAAGCGTTAAGCAATAAATTAGTAAGACAAGCTATGTCTTTAGCAATTGATAGGCAAGAAATAATAGATAATGTTGGTAAAGCTGATCAAGTTGCTGCTTATAGTTTTGTACCATTAGGAATTCCATCAACAGATGGTGGTGAGTTTTCTGATAAAGAATATTATGACCCACAAGATATGGAAAGTAATATTGAAAAAGCAAAGAAATTATTAAAAGAAGCAGGATATGAAAATGGAGAAGGACTTCCAACATTTGAATTAATGTATAACTCAGAAGGGCAACATAAAGATGCTTGTCAAATTGTACAACAAAATTTAGCTGAAGTTGGTATAAATGTTGAATTAACAAATCAAGAATGGGCAGTATTTTTAAGCACAAGGCAAAATGGTGAATATCAAATTGCAAGACATGGTTGGATTGGTGACTACAGTGATCCTATGACATTTTTAGATATGTGGGTAACTGATGGTGGTAATAATGATTCTGGATTTAGCAACTCAGAGTATGATGCTTTAATAGCAGAAGCAAAGATTGAAACTGAGCTTGAAAAAAGAGAAGAATTATTAAGAAAAGCTGAGGATATATTAATGGACGAAGCGCCTATTATGCCTGTATATTTCTATACAACAGTAATGGCATGGAATAATGATGTTGAAGGTATATTAGTAACAGCTTTAGGCAAAGTTTATTTTAAAAATGCTTATAAAGTAGAAAATCGAGTAGGAGGTAGATAATTATTTTATCTACCGACCTCTCACACCACCGTGCGTACCGGTCTGGTACACGGCGGGGCCCTGTAAAAAACTTTGTGTAAACTGAATAAAATCAACTCCTTCTTGGCAATAATTGAGATAAGAAATTATTACAAGAAGGAGTTTTTTATATGTCAAATATGTCGAAAGAATTATTAAGAGAATATATTAAGGAGCAA
>NZ_JAPFDR010000064.1 GCF_026168755.1 Clostridium sp.
CTTCTTTACGCAAGTTCAATTCCACAAAGATTAAATTCTACGGCTCAATTTCAATGTTCCCTCCAAATTAATATTTCATTTTTTCTTTTTCTATGTGTTTGCTTATAACACCACCTTTATAGTTAATGTTTTCTGCTACAACTTTTCCTGATATGATAGTTAATTTGTATATTTATAATTTTAGATATAAAAAATATATATTTAAAAATTAACAATTTGGTATATAAAATATAGCAGAAGTCGTTAACTTTTAGGAGGATGACACGATAAATTGTATTTTTAGCTTGAAAGCCAGTGATAGAGAAAAAAAATGATTATATTATAGGAAGGAAGATTATATAATGAGCTTTAGAATTTAATTATTATTGGAATAAAATCTACGTTAAGAAGCTGAGGCGACGTTTAGGAGCTTCGAAGCTTTAGTAGATTTTATGGAAATAATAATATAAATTCTTAGTGAAATTATATTCATTCCTGGAGATTATATAATCATTTTTTCGGAATCACGGCAATTAAAGCTGTAACGAACAATTTAGATATATAGTTTTTATTTGTGTTATCTTAAGCACCCAGTGAAGGGTGCTTTTTGTTTTATAAATAATTTTATAGGAGTGTTTGTTTAATGAAAAAGGCAATATTAGTAGTTAGTTTTGGGACGAGCTATTTAGATACATTAGAGAAAACAATTGAAAAGGCAGAAAAACAAATAAGAGATAAGTTTAGTGAATATGACATCTATAGAGCTTTTACATCTCATATGATAATAAAGAAATTGAAGGAGAAGTATGAGATTTTTGTTGATACACCAGAGGAAATGTTAGAGAAGTTATATGATGCTGGTTATGAAGAGGTAATTATGCAACCATTACATATGATACCGGGAGAAGAATTTATATATATAAATAAAATAGCAGAATTATTTAAGGAAAAGTTTGAAGTGTTAAAGGTAGGAAGACCAATTTTTTATTATCAAGGAATTGAGGAATTACCACAAGACTATTCATTATTTATTGAAGCAACAAAAGAGCTATATGAAGAAAATAATGCTGTAGTATTAATGGGACATGGAACTGCTCATCATGCAAATTCAGTATATGGATGCTTACAAGCTGTGTTTGAAGATGAAGGCTATGAAAATGTATTTGTTACAACGGTAGAAGGATATCCTAATTTTGAAAATGTAATAAGCAGATTAAAAAGAAAGAATATTAGTGAAGTTACTATTGCACCATTAATGGTAGTAGCAGGTGATCATGCTAGAAATGATATGGCTTCAGATGATGAAGAGTCTTTAAAATCAATGTTAGAAGTAGAAGGTATTAAAGTAAATGTACATTTGAAAGGCCTTGGAGAAAATGAAAAGTTTAATGAATTATATATAAATAGAATTGATGATCTTATTAATAATAGATATGTTGGAGTTGGACAAACTAAAAAAGGTCATAGGATCAAGGTGAAAAATTAAGGAGATGAGTAATATGAAGACATTGATAGTTTCATCTAATTGTAGTGGAGGAGGAAAGACTACATTTACTCTTGGATTAATGAAGGCATTAAAAAATAGAAGTTATGATGTACAAGGGTATAAAGTAGGACCTGATTATATTGATACTGGATTTCATACTGAAATAACAGGCAAGGTATCAAGAAATTTAGATTTGCACTTAATGGGAGAAGAAGGAGTTAAGGCTAGCTTTTCTAGAGGGAATGGTGATTTAGCTGTAGTTGAAGGTGTTATGGGACTATATGATGGTAAAGGACTTGATGAATCATGTTCAACATATAATGTTTCTAAGGTTTTAGATAATGCACCTATATTATTAGTTATAACACCTAAAGCACAAAGTGTAACTTTATGTGCAGAAATTAATGGAATTAAGAGTTTTAAAAATGCAAATATAGTTGGTGTTGTTTTAAACTGTATAAGTGAGGGATTTTATAATCTATTGAAGTCTGCAATAGAAAAACATTGTGGATTAAATGTATTTAGATACATACCTAAAGATGATGAGCTAAAGCTTGAAAGTAGACATTTAGGATTAGTTCAAAGTGTAGAAGTTGGGAACTTAAATAAAAAGATAGATTATTTATCAGAAATCATTGAAAAGTATATAGATTTAGATAAAATTATTGAAAGTTTTAAAGAAGTAAGTAGTTTTGAAGATAATTATCATTTAAGTAAGAGTAATAAAAAAATAGCCGTTGCATTTGATGAAGCATTTAGGTTTTATTATAAAGAAAATTTAGAACTACTAGAGGAAGCTGGAGAAGTTATTTATTTTAGCCCACTTAGAGATATAAGTTTACCAGAAGATATTGATTTTCTATATTTAGGAGGGGGTTACCCAGAAGTATTTAAAGAAACATTAAGTAATAATACAGAAATGCTTAATAGTATAAAAAAAGCACTTGATAATGGATTAAGGTGTTATGCGGAATGTGGAGGGTTAATGTATTTAACAGGAAATATAGATAATGTTAATATGGTGGGCTTCTTAAATGGCAATAGTGAAATGACTAAAAGTTTAAATAGATTTGGGTATGCAACATTATTATTTAAAAATATAGAAATTAATTGTCATGAGTTCCATAAGTCCAAGGTAAACTTAAATGAAGAGACAATGTATGATGTTACTAAAACTTCATATACCGGTGATAAAATTAATTGGAGATGTGGATATAAGAAGAATAATACATTGGCAGGATATCCACATGTACATTTCTTTGGAAACTTGGAATTCATTAAAGAGTTATTAAAGTAGATGAAAATTAGATAAATTATTAAAGTAATAAGGAGAAAATAATTATGGACTATATTAAAAATCCAATGGAAATAGAAAATACTAGTATGAAAATTATAGAAAGTGAAATGGGAGAGCATAATTTTACTAAGGAAGAGCTTTTAGTAATAAAAAGAACAATTCATACTACAGCAGATTTTGAATATAAAGATTTAGTAGAAATAAGTAAAGGTGCTATAGAAGTATCAAAAGAGATTTTTAAAGAGCCATTTACAATTTATACAGATACTAATATGGCTTTATCAGGAATAAATAAAATGGCTTTATCTAAATTAAATGGAAGAGCTATTTGTTATGTAAATTTAGAAGAAGTGCATAAAGAAGCAAAAGAAAAAGGAATAACACGTTCTATGGCAGCAGTAGAAAAAGCATGCAATGATAATGTAGATATTTTTGTATTTGGAAATGCACCAACTGCTTTATTTAAATTAAAAGAGTTGATAAAAAGTGGAAAAGCAAATCCAAAGTTAATTATAGCAGTGCCAGTAGGTTTTGTTGGAGCAGCTGAAAGTAAAGAAAATTTAGATGAACTTAATATACCATATATAAGAGTTAAGGGAAGAAAAGGTGGAAGTACTGTTGCAGCAGCTATAGTAAATGCACTTATGTATAACGTTGTTGAAAGATAGTAAAGCTTTGAGAAATTAATGGAAGGTGTATAAGATGACAGGAGGTAAAAGCATGTTAGATCTTTATGTTATGAGTGGTGGTAAGAAGCTAAGATGTGGATATACTACAGGATCTTGTGCAACTGCAGCTGCAAAAGCAGCAACAATCATGCTTTTTAATGATATTATTTTAGAAAATGTAGAAATAATGACACCTAAATGAATAGAAATATCAATACCTATAAATTCCATAGAAAAAGGTAAGGATTATTGTATAGTTTCTGTAATTAAAGATGGTGGAGATGATCCTGATATGACTAATGGAATGGAGATATATGCAAGGGTTGAAAAGCAAGATAGTGGATTTACTTTAACTGGAGGAGACGGAATTGGAGTTATTACAAAAGATGGATTAGCAATAAAAAAAGGTCTTCATGCAATTAATCCAACACCACGAAAAACAATAGAAGAAGCAGTAAAAGAAAATCTTCCATATGTTAAAGGAGAAGAATGGAATTTTACTAATGGAAATGGAATAAAAATAACTATAAGTGCGCCTCAAGGTATAGAAATAGCAAAGAAAACATTTAATCCAAGGCTTGGAATCGTTGGTGGAATTTCCATTCTTGGAACCACTGGTATAGTTAAGCCAATGTCAGAAGAAGCATTAAAAGAATCCATAAGAATAGAAATAAATCAAAAGGGAAAAGGCAAGGATAAGTTAGTACTGACTTTTGGAAATATAGGAGAAAAATGTGCTAGGGATAAAGGATTTAATGAAGATGAAATAGTTATTATTTCAAATTTTGTTGGGTTTGCATTAGAATGTTGTGATGAATTGAATATAAAAGAAGTTATTCTTGTTGGACACATAGGAAAGTTAAGTAAGGTTGCCTATGGATGTTTTAATACTCATAGTAGAGTAAATGATGTAAGACTCGAAGTTATAGCTTTAGAGCTGGCACTTTTAGGCTATGATACAGAGCTTCTAAAAAATATTTTAGAGCAAAAAACTAGTGAAGGTGCAGTTAAATTTTTAGGCAATGGATATGAAGAGCTTTATAATAATATAGGAAATAAAATTATTGAAAGAATGAAAATTTATACTTATGGAAAAATGAAATGTGATGCAATAATGTATTATGGTTTTTCTGATTATAGTATTTTGTATAATTCATTAGATGTAAATAAGTAAGGAATAATTTAGACTAAATAAAAGTAAATTTAATTAAAAAATAAGAGGAGTAAATTATGCTTTATATTGTTGGGCTAGGTCCTGGGAATAAAGACTATATATTGCCAAAGGCAATAGAGATATTAAAAAAGAGCGATGTTATTATTGGTTTTAAAAGATTAATTAATGATTTAAATTTTATAGATACTAATAAAATAGTAATAAACTCTTTAAGAGAAACGTTAGATTATATACAACAGAATGGACAAGAAAATATTATTTCATTAGTTGCATCAGGAGATCCGACCTTTTTTGCCATAAGTGAATATATAAAAAACAATTACCCGGGAAATATTGTCGTAATACCTGGAATAAGCTCATTTCAATATTTAACAGCTAAGCTTAATAAAAGTTGGAGTTATGCATTCACAGGTAGTGTACATGCTAGAAATGAAGATTTTATAGAAAAGATTAAAGAACATAAATTATCTATATGGCTTACAGACAACAAAAATAATTCAGCTTTTTTATGTAAGCTATTAAATGAAAATAATATTAAATGTACAGTAATAATTGGTGAACATTTATCATATGAAAATGAAAGAATATTACAAGGTAAACCAATAGAGTTTATTAATGAAGAAGTTAGTGATATGGCAATATTAATTGTAGAGAAAGAAGGTTAGGATAGGTTTATGATTTTAATTAAGGATAGTGAATTCATAAGAGGAAATTGTCCAATGACTAAGGAAGACATTAGAGCTTTAAGTATATGGAAAATGAATTTGAAGGAAGGCTCTATAGTACTTGATATTGGGGCTGGAACAGGAACAATAACAGTACAAGCATCTAAGATTTCAAGAAAGGGAATTGTATATTCTATTGAAAGAGATAATGAAGCAATAATTACAACTAAGAAAAATTTGGAAAAGTTTAAGTGTAATAATGTTGTACTAGATGAAGGTGAAGCCTTAGATATATTAAAAAAATATAAAGATGAAAATAAAAGATTTGATTCAATATTTATTGGTGGTTCAGGTGGAAACTTAGAGGAAATAATTTCGCTTTCTAATGAGCTTTTACAAAATGAAGGTACTATAGTCATGAACTTTATAACCTTAGATAATGCATATAAGGCAATTGAAACAGTTAAGAAGTTAAATTATGTAGTAGATATTTCACAAGTAAATATAAGTAAAAATAGAGGACAAAGTTATATGATGATAGCTAATAATCCAATATATATAGTGCAATGCGTAAGGAGTGTAAAATAATATGAAATCAACATTATATGGAATAGGTGTAGGACCAGGAGATAAAGAATTACTAACAGTAAAGGCAGTAAGAGCAATAGAAAATAGTGATGTTGTAATTGCACCTAGTGCATTAGAAGGTGGAGAGAGTATTGCATTAGAAACAGCTAAAGAATATATAAAAGATAGAACAGAAGTAGTTATAAAACATTTTCCTATGGGAAAGAAAAATAGAGTTGAAAAAGCTAAGGAAGCATATGAGTTTATAGAAGAAAAATTAAAGGAAGGTAAAAATGTATCTTTCCTTACAATTGGGGATCCGTATGTTTATAGTACTTATATCCATATGTTAAAGCATATGGAGGAAAGAGGATTTCATGTAGAAACAGTACCAGGAATTACGTCTTTCTGTGCAGCTGCAAGTTTAGTAGATAGAACTTTAGTTGTTGGTGATAATCCTTTAATGATATTACCAGCAACAAGAGTTAAAGATATAAAAGATGAAAAGTATGTTGTAATAATGAAAGTTTATAAGCATGAAGAAACTGTAGTAGATTTCCTAGAGGAAAAAGGCTTCGATTATGTTTATGTAAGTAGAGCTGGAAGAGACGGACAACTTATATTAACAGATAAAGATGAAATTAAAAAATCAAGAGATTATATGTCATTAATATTAGCAAGTAGGGAGTAGAGAATTATGGTTTATTTTATAGGAGCAGGACCTGGAGATGTTGATTTAATAACTGTTAAAGGAAGAAACATACTAGAAAAGGCAGATGTAGTTATATATGCTGGTTCTTTAGTTGCTAAGGAGCATATGGATTATTGTAAAGAAGGTGTATTAATATATAATTCAGCTAAAATGACTTTGGAAGAGGTCATTGAAGTTATGAATGAAAATAAAGATAAGATTATAGTAAGACTTCATACAGGTGATCCATCAATATATGGAGCAATAAAAGAGCAAATGGATGAGCTAGATAAACTAGATATTGAGTATGAAGTAGTACCAGGAGTAAGTTCTTTTGTTGCAGCAGCTTCTGCAATAAAAAAGGAGTTTACACTTCCATCAGTAACTCAAACAGTAATCTTAACAAGAGTTGAAGGAAGAACTCCAGTACCAGAAACTGAGGATTTAGAAAAACTTGCACAAGTAGGAGCATCAATGGCTATATTTTTATCAATTTCTATGATTGATAAAGTAGTAGCAAAGCTTAGAGCTGGTTATGGAAGAAATGTTCCAATAGCAGTAGTAGAAAGAGCAACTTGGGATAATGAAAGAAGTATTATTGGAACACTAGATGATATTGCAGATAAAGTTAAAGAAGCTGGTATTACAAAGTGTGCTCAAATATTAGTTGGGGACTTTATAGATTGTGATTATGATAAGAGTCTTTTATATGATAAAACTTTTACTCATATGTATAGAGAGGCTAAGAAATAATTATGATTTGCATTATAAGTGTTACTGAAAAAGGTGATGTTTTAGCACGAAGGATAGAAAAAGAGCTTGGTGGAGATTTATATTTAAAATCTCAAATTAAAGATTTTAAGTTAAACAATATAATGAGTATATGCTTTGAAAAGTATGATTCTATAATATTTATAAGTTCAACAGGAATTGCAGTTAGGGCAATAGGTAAATATTTAATAAGCAAGGCTACAGACCCAGCAGTTGTAGTAGTGGATGTTTGTAATAAATTTTCTATAAGTTTAGTTTCAGGGCACTTAGGTGGTGCAAATAAATTAACTTTAAAGGTTTCTGAAGTACTAGGCAATACTCCAGTAATAACTACAGCAACAGATAATATGGATATTCTAGCTCCAGATGTAATTGCAATGAATAATGACCTTATTATAGATGATTTAAATATAGCTAAAATTATTGCAGGAAGGCTAGTTAATGGAGAAAGTGTTTATTTCAATGACGATAAAAAAATAATTAAATGTCCTAAGGGATACATAGAGACAGAGGAGATACAGGGAAATACTCTGTGGGTTACACATAAGGCTTCAAGAAAATTAAAAGATGAAGAAAATAATGTAGTAAATTATTTAGATGAGTACCAGGATAGAACTATACTTAAATTAATTAGAAAAGATATTATTTTAGGTATTGGATGTAGAAGATATACTGATAGTATGAAGTTGTTTAACTTTATAAGTGAAACTTTAAGAGAAAAAAATATTGATATAAGAGCTATAGATAGAATTGCTTCTATTAATATAAAAAGTGATGAGAAAGCAATTTTAGATTTAGCGGTAAATTTAAATTGTGATCTTACATTTTTTTCAGCGGCAGAAATATCAACAGTTGAGCATAAGTACGAAGGCAGTGAATTTGTAAAAAAATCAACAGGAGTTTCAGCTGTAAGCGAACCAGTTATTGAGTTAGCTGGGGGAGATATAATCTTTAAGAAAATAAAAAAAGATGGAATGACATTAGCTATTGGGGAGCTAAATTAAGGAGAGTAAAATGGGAAAATTATATGTTATAGGAATAGGATCAGGTGGATTAGAGCATATGACACTAAGGGCAAAAGAAGCAATAGATGAATGTAATATTGTTGTTGGATATAATAAGTATATTGATATGATAAAGCCACTTGTAGAAGATAAAGAACTTTTTTCAACTGGAATGAGGGGAGAAGAGGCAAGATGTAGAAAAGCCTTAGAATTATCTAAGGAAAATAATACTGTTGCTTTAATAAGCACTGGTGATTCAGGAATTTATGGAATGGCAGGTCTTATTCTTCAAATGCAAGAAGATGAAAGTGTTGAAATTATACCAGGGGTTACAGCATCAAGTGCAGCTGGTTCAGTAATTGGAGCACCATTAATGCACGATAACTGTAATATAAGTTTAAGTGATTTAATGACTCCTTATGATTTAATAAAGAAAAGAGTAAGAAATGCAGCAGATGCAGATATGATAATTTCTTTATATAATCCAAGAAGTAAAGGAAGACCACATTATTTAAGAGAGGCAATTGAAATAATTAAGGAATATAGAGAGCTAAATACTCCAGTTGCTGTAGTAAGACATGCATTAAGGGATGGACAAGAGTATAAATTATTTACCTTAGAAAATTTTGATGAAGAAGTAGTTGATATGTTTTCTATAGTTATTGTAGGTAATTCTCAAAGTTTTATTAAAAGTGGAAAGTTTATTACACCTAGAGGATATGACGTGTAGCAATAATAATGGTAAGTTAAATTAACTTGCCATTATTAATTATGGAGGTAAAATTAATGATTGGTTTTGTTCTTGGAACTGGTGAAGGAAGAGAAATTTTAGCTGGTATAAATGAATATACTGATGAAATTGTTGTGTCTACAGCGACTCAGTATGGATATGAAATTTATAAGGATTTTAAAGCAAAATATTTTAATTATAAACCTCTTAATGAGGAGCAGTTTGAAGAGTTAATTAAAGATTTTGGAATTAAAGTTTTTGTAGATGCATCTCATCCTTATGCTAGTGAAGTAAGTAAAACAGTAATTAATGTTTGTGAGAAAATGAATATTGACTATATAAGATATGAAAGAAAAAGTTACTTTACAGAGTTAAAAGACAATGAAAATATAATTTTTATAGATAAATATGAAGATTTAGAAAAGGTATTAGATAGTATAGAGGGAGATATATTAAATACTACAGGTAGTAATAATGCTTTAAAGATAGATTCTTTAAATATAGAAAATAGAGTTATACATAGAATATTACCATCACCTAATGTAATAAGTAAGCTTTTAGATAATGGAATTTCAATAGATAATATTATAGCAATTAAGGGGCCATTTGGAATTGATATTAATAATGGAATAATTAAGGAATATAAGATAAAAGCATTGATTACAAAAGATAGTGGTGAAAAGGGTGGTATGAAGGAAAAAGTTGATAGTGCATTATTAAATAATGTAAAGTTAATTGTTGTTAAAAGACCAAATTTAAATTATGGCAAAGAGTTCAATGATATTAAGGAAATGTTGGAGTTTATTATTTCTAATTATAATTTATAAGGTTACAAAATAAATATAATCTTAATATATTATGAAGATAAAATTAAATATTAAATTACTAAAAATACTGTGTTATTTAGATAAATATACAGTGTTTTTTTGTTATAACTCAAAAATTATGTGAGTATTTTGAGATTTTTTCAGACTACAAATTGAACAGCATTTAATTTGTAAAATATGTTATAATTGTATAAATATAAGTTTTAGGAATGGAGTGATTTTTATAAAACAATTATCTATTATATTGTGTAGTATAACTTTAATAGTTATACTTATAGGCTGTAATAATATAACAAATAATTCTAAATATTTAGACCCAGAAGGAAAGAGCTATAAATATAAATTGGAGTTAAGTGGAATAATGCCTAACTCTAAAAAAGAAACAACATTAATAATATTAGCAAATGATAATACATTAACTTTTGATGATGTATCTAAGAGTCTTTATAGTAGCAATAGTAAGGATAGTGAGAGTGTAGATTTTTATTTGCTTTCAACAGAGTAATATAAAATTTTAATATATTAGTAGGGATAAATTCCAATTTTAAAGGGGACTTGAGAGTGAAAAGTTATAGTGTATTATCTAAAGTTATATTAATATTTTGTATTTGTGGAATTATCGCAACAGTAATTAATATATTTACAGGTTTCATAAATACTACAATTACAGTAGGGGGAAGTGCTATTTGTATTATGGGATTTATCATTGCAGGAAATGCGATGATAACTTTAGAAGAAAAGAAAAAAAGCAAAAATAAATGAATAAGTAAATTCCTATTTATCAGTTAGATTTGAGGAAGAATCTTTGCAAGTTATTCAGTAGATTAAATAAACAACCTTAAACTAATGTTAAGAAAAGTCTAGAAGTACAAAGGGGTATTTTCAGTCTTTTATTGAATAAAGTTGAATTTTTATGTGGGAATTAATTAGAGAAAGTAGGTGAAATGAATAATGAATAAACAAGTATGTTTATACATAACATCTTTTATAAGTATTGTTGCAATCTTCTTTATCTTATATTATAGCAATATTAATTCATGGCTTTTATTGATAGCTTCCATATTTTTAGCAGTATTAGTATATAGTATAAAAGAAATTTCTAATGAAAAAAAGATACTAATAAATAGAATGTAAATAGAAATAAGGTTATAAGGGATTAAGACTCTTACTTATATTAATATATGTAGGAGTTTTTTTATTTATATAAAGTAATTAAGTTTAATTAAACTATTGTAAAATAACAACTTGATATATTTATTTAAAATAGAATAATATGGTATAATAACAAAAATATAAAAATTGGGGGAAGAGCAAATGAATATTCGTAGATGTGAAATTAATGATGCTGATAATATGTTAAAAATGTTATTAGAATTGGATAAAGAAACAGAGTATATGTTATTTGAAGCAGATGAAAGACCTAATGATATTAATAGAGTAAAAGCTATGATTAATCAGTCAATCAATGGAGACAATTTACTTTTAATTGCAACTGAAGATGATAATATTATAGGGTTTTTATCTGCACAGAGAGGAATTCTAAGGAAAATTAAGCATACAGCATATATTGTTGTAGGAATTAGAGAGAAGTTTAGAGGGAAAGGGATTGGTAAAAAGTTATTTTGCGATTTAGATTTATGGGCAAAAGAAAATAATATTTCAAGATTAGAGTTAACAGTAATGTGTCCAAATAGTATGGCAAAACAATTATATGAGAAAAGTGGTTTTGAGGTTGAAGGTACTAAGCGAAATGCTATATTTATGAATGGTAAATATATAGATGAGTATTATATGTCTAAAATATACTAATAATTATATAGCATAGGAAAGATAGGAAGTATGATTAGGGTTAATAGTTTAATACCAAAATTTAAATGGATATTTATTGATATTTTTTTGTGTGAATAATTGTTTAAAATTGGGGTTTTCAAAAAGGTAATATTGTTGAAGGCATTGAGAGGGGGATTGTTGATAGCAATACATTTAAATGTTTATCAAATCCATCATTGCTCTTTGAGATGTATAGGAAAGAGGAAATAGATAAATTAATGTTGGATTATAATGTTGAACATCTTCATTTTGTTGCAACTGATTTATTAACTTTTAAGTAAAGTAAAAAAGTATTGGATTAAGTGGATGCCTATGGGAGTTACCATTGCTGGTTTTTTATTTTACTTTGTTTTATATCTTAATCTTTTTTGGACAAACTCTCCAAGTGTAATTGCTGAAAGTCAACTATTGGCATTAGTTCTTATAATACCAGTAAGTTTTTCGTTCATTGGTTGTTTGTTAGGTTGCATTATTTATAAGTTATGCAATAGATTTTAATATATTATGAGCGATAAATAGGAGTTTCTCGTTGAGATTATAATAATATTTTAATATAATAGTAGTAAGAACTTAAATAAATATAAATTGATTTAAGAATAAAGGAAATAATAATGAGTAAAACATTAAAAGAATTAAATTTAGAAGATGATTTCCTATTTGCGAAAGTAATGAGTGATAAAGAAATCTGTAAAGAGTTTTTAGAGAAACTTTTAGAGATTGAAATTGAAAAGATAGAAATGCCTGAAAATCAAAAGACTATAGATTTACTTTTAGAAAGTAAAGGTATTAGATTAGATATATATGTTAAAGATGAAAATAATACA
>NZ_JAPFDR010000057.1 GCF_026168755.1 Clostridium sp.
ACTGTTTGAGCGAATAGCGAGTTTAAAAACTTTAGCCAACTTTACGGAATCAATTATATAAATTCTAGGCGAAAATTTCACAGTTCCCGTAAAATAAATATTTCATTTTTTCGCTTCCACGTGACGAACAATAGAATTCAAATGTTATAATATTAAAAGTTTTACCATCATTATTGCCATAATAATAGCAGTCATATCTGCCATTATCGCTGCCCAGACTGTATGACGTGTTTTCTTTATTTTAACGGCACCAAAATATACAGTTACAGTGTAAAATATTGTTTCTGTAGTTCCCATAATTACTGAAGATACTAATCCTATTGGAGTATCAGCTCCATAATTTTTTAAAATATCAGTGAAAACTCCCATTGCACCACTACCAGAAAGTGGCTTAATTAAGACCAATGGAACAACCTCCTTAGGCAAATCTATTAGTTTACAAAGTGGTGCAATTGCATTATTTAGCATATCTAAAAGATTAGCTTCTCTAAATATATGCACAGCTATTATCATAGCTAAAAGATATGGGAAAATATTTAAACATACATTTAATCCTTCTTTTGCACCTTCAATAAACCAATCATACACCTTCCTACCCTTTATCATTCCATAAGTTATAATAATTAAAACTATTATAGGAATAATACTTTTAGTTATATAGCTAAACATATCAATACCCCCATAATCCTAAAAATATCTTTGCAAAATTTTGCAGCAAATAACACCAACAATAGCTGCTACACCAGTTGATATTATTGCTGGAAGTATTATTGCTCCAGGATTTGATGAACCAGCTGCTGCTCTTATAGATAATACTGTTGATGGAACTAACTGAATACAAGCCGCATTTAATACTAGAAATAAAGCCATATCATTACTGGCTACACCTTTTTCATTATTTAGTCTATCCATTTCTTCCATAGCCTTAATTCCGAAAGGCGTTGCTGCATTTCCAAGTCCCATCATATTTGCTGTTATGTTCATAACTATAGCTCCTAAAGCCTTTTCATCCTTAGCTGCATCTTTAAATATAAGTTTTAATATAGGTTTCATAAGTTTAGCTAGTTTTTCTGTAAATCCACTGTTTTGTGCAACCTTCATAACACCACACCAAAAACACATTAATCCAACAAGTCCTATTATAAAAGTAACTGTACTATCAATAGAACCAATTATTGCATTAGAAATACCTTCACCATTTCCAGTAAATATTCCAACTACTAATCCCATGAAAATCATTATAAACCATATATAGTTAATCATTTTCTATTCCCCCCCTATTTATTTTTTCTTTACAATATATGCCTTGCAACACCTATTTATTAGTGATAGGATAAAGATATAAACTTAAGTTTTAACTAAAAATATAAATCTTAATTTAGTAGTTTATTTACATCAATTATATACCTTAGTGTTTACAAGAAGGTGTTTTCTATATTTTTTATTTATCTAACAAAGGAGATACGTCTATGAAAGAATCAAATTTAAAATTAGCTCAAAAAGATATTGATGATGCATTAAAAACTGTAGAAGAAATGGAAAACTGTATTAGTGAAGGAAATGAAAAAAATAATATAATAAAAGAAAAATTTATGACTTTAACAGAAAAAGTTCAAAAATTAGAAAACTTATTAAAAAATGAAGGAATACTTTAATAATAGAAAAAAGAGGATAGTTAATCTATCCTCTTTTTTCTATCTACTAAAATAGCAATTATTTTATCTTATGATTTGATAACTATCTATACCCTAATTCTCAAACTCCCATTAATATTTACCTATACCTAATTGATTGTGTACCCAATTTAGAAATAACCGCTCTTAGTAAACGTTATCAAATTAATTTAATTATATCATTTTTTTCCTGCTATTTCAATATATTTTTGTAAAAAAATTAACTATCTTTAATTTTGCTTAAATTAAAGATAGTTATAAAATTATTTAGAGCTTTCTCTTTGTATTAATTTATAATCTAATACATATTGATCTTTATCTAAAGGTTTATTATTTAATATTTTAATAAGCATTCTCATTGCAACTGATCCCATATCATAACTCGGTTGCTTAACTGTAGTTATTTTAGGATAGAAATAAGAGGCAACGGCGTTATCATTAAATCCTATTACACTTACATCTTCAGGTACCTTTATTCCATTTTCTCTTAATGCATTAATTACACCCATTGCAATTTCATCAGATGAGCATACTACGCCATCAAATTTCTTGCCAGTAGCTAAAAAGCTTTCAACTGCTTTATATCCACTCTTAACTTTTAAATCTTTAAAGAACTCTAAATCTTCATCAATAGTAAGACCACTTTCTTGTAGTGCTTTTTCATACCCCTTATGTCTTTCTCCCCAAGCATTAGCAGCACCTTTATTAACACCAACAAAAGCAATATTCTTTAATCCTCTATCAAGTAAACTCTTTGTTGCCTCATATGATGCTTGTATGTTATCAATAATTACACTTGGTAATCTATCTTCTTTATCCTTAGACTCTGCAAGAACAGTTTTTAAATCTAATTCATTTATTATATCTAAAGTTTCTTCTTCTAAGCAAGAACTCATATAGATAACACCATCAACCATCTTTTCCTTAAGTACTCTTAAGTAATCTTTTTCCTTATCATAGTCAAAGTCAGAATTACATAATATTACGTTATAATCATAAATATTTGCAACATCCTCTGCCCCTCTAACTATTTCTGGATAGAATCCACTTGAAATATCAGGAACTAATATTCCAACAGTTTTTGTTCTTTGCGTTTTTAAACTTCTCGCTACAATGTTTGGTCTATATCCTAGCTTTTTAATAGCAGCTAATACCTTTTTTTTAGTATCTTCATTAACAACATCTATATCATTTAATACCCTAGATACCGTAGCTATTGAAACGCCAGCTTCTCTAGCAACATCTTTTATAGAAGTAGCCATATCAACATCACTCCATTTTCATTTTAATTATTAATTATACCTTTTTTTCCTAATTAATACAATGAGTTTACTTACTTTTTACACTTAATAACTCATAATTTTAACTATAGTATTATATTTTGAAAAAAGGGTAGGAATTATTACTTAATCCCTACCCTTTGTAACAAAGCCATAATTATTTAATAACTTCTACAGTCATATTTAACTTTTCACCATTTATAACTGTTTCAGTATAACTAGCTTCTTCATTGTAAACTATTTCTTGGGTTAAGGTTTCTTTCTTAATAACCTCAGCAAACTTTTTAACTACATCTAATAGCATTTCATTATCAGCTACATATAATTTAATCTTGTCTGCAACCTCAAACCCTTTATCTTTTCTCATATTTTGAATCTTAGAAATTATTTCTCTTACGTGACCTTCTTCTCTAAGTTCTTCAGAAATATGAGTATCTAAAACAACACCAATTGAACCTTCACCAGCAAACGCATAACCCTCTAACCCTTGCATAGTAACTAATAAGTTTTCCTTATTTAATTCAATTTCTGTTCCATCAACATTAATAACTACTACTCCACCATTTTGAATAGTTTGAGCTAATTCCATTTGGTTTCTTGCAGCTATTTCTTTTCTTATTCCTGGTATTAACTTACCATAAGCTCTTCCTAAAACAGGTAGGTTAGGCTTAATTTCAAAATTAACATGAGTAGAAAGATCTGCACCAAATTCAACTGCTTTTATATTTAACTCATCTGTTATTATTTCTCCATAATATTCTGGAAGTGAATCTGTAGAAACAAGCATCTTAGAAAGTGGCTGTCTATTCTTAATATTAGCACCATTTCTTGCACTTCTTCCTAACTTAACTATTGTGTAAGCTAAATCCATTTCCTTTTCTAAGCTCTTATCTATAGCAGTTTCATTTACTTCTGGCCAGTTGCATAAGTGAATGCTTTCTGGAGCATTTTCATCTAAACCAACCACTAAGTTTTGATAAATGTTTTCTGTTATAAATGGAACAAATGGAGCTGCTACTTTAATTAAAGTTGTTAATACTCTATATAAAGTTACATATGCACCTATCTTATCATCAGTTAACTCTTCAGACCAATATCTTCCTCTATTTCTTCTTACATACCAGTTTGATAACTCATCAGTAAAATCTTCAATAGCTAATGCTGCTTGAGTTATTTGGTACGAATCTAACATAGAGTCTACATCTTTAACTAATGTGTTAAGCTTAGACATAACCCATTTATCCATTACATTTTCTGATACAAAATCATTATATTTTAATGGATTAAATTGATCTAATTCAGCATATAACACGTAGAATGAGTAAACATTCCATAATGTTCCCATAAACTTTCTTCCAGCTTCTCCAACGTCATCTATAGAGAATCTTGTTGGTAACCATGGAGCACTTGCAGTATAGAAGTGCCATCTTGTTGCATCAGCACCTTGGGCATCTAATACATCAAATGGATCTACAACATTTCCTTTAGATTTTGACATCTTTAAGCCCTTCTTGTCAAGAACGTGACCTAAAACTATACAGTTTTCAAATGGATTTCTATCAAATATAGCAGTTGATATTGCTAATAAAGTATAGAACCATCCTCTTGTTTGGTCAACAGCTTCTGATATAAATTGAGCTGGATAGTTTTGTTCAAATAATTCTTTATTTTCAAATGGATAATGTAATTGTGCAAATGGCATTGATCCAGAATCGAACCAACAGTCAATAACTTCATTAGTTCTAGTCATTTCCTTACCACACTTTTCACACTTTAAGTGAACATTATCTATATATGGTTTGTGTAATTCTATATCTTCTGGAACATTGATTCCCTTTTCCTTAAGTTCTGCAATGCTTCCTATACATTCTTTATGTCCGCATTCACATCCCCAAATTGGAAGTGGTGTTCCCCAGTATCTATCTCTTGAAATACCCCAGTCTATAACATTTTCTAAGAACTTACCAAATCTACCTGTTCTAATGTTATCAGGATACCAGTTTATTTTATTATTATTTTCTAAAAGCTTATCTCTTAATGTTGTCATTGCAACAAACCAGCTTTCCTTTGGATAATAAAGAAGTGGTGTGTCGCATCTCCAACAGTGT
The DNA here is from genome assembly GCF_026168755.1 of Clostridium sp. GTDB lineage: Bacteria > Bacillota > Clostridia > Clostridiales > Clostridiaceae > Clostridium. The sequence goes on from NZ_JAPFDR010000057.1 coordinate 5,062, forward strand.
GGATATGAGTGTAAATGCTTTTCAGATTTAAATAATTTATTATTTTCTTCTAACCACTTACAAATGCTTTCATCACATTTCTTAACGAACTTTCCAGCCCATGGAGTAACTTCCTCTACAAATCTACCTTCTCTATCAACTAAGTTAATGAAAGTAATTCCATTAGCTTTAGCTACTAAGCTATCGTCTTCACCATATGCAGGTGCTATATGAACTATACCTGTACCATCTGATAAAGTAACATAATCACCATGAATTACTTCGAAAGCTTTTCCTTCTACCTTACCGAAAGGCATTAATTGTTCATATTTAGTTCCTAAAAGTTCAGCTCCAGAGAATTCTCTAACTACTTCATAGTCTTCTCCTAAAACTTTATCAGCTAAGTCTTTAGCTAATATTAATATTTCCTCTCCAACTTTTGCTTCAATATAAGTATAAGCTTTGTTTATACATAAAGCTAGGTTTGAAGGTAATGTCCAAGGAGTTGTTGTCCAAGCTAATATGTACTTGTTATCTTCTCCTACAACTTTAAACTTAGCAACACAAGTTAAATCCTTAACATCTTTATATCCTTGTGCAACTTCGTGAGATGATAATGCAGTACCACATCTTGGACAGTAAGGCATTACTTTGTGTCCTTCATATAAAAGCCCTTTATCCCACATTTGTTTTAATGCCCACCAAACTGATTCAATATATGGATTATGATAAGTAACATATGGATTCTCCATATCAACCCAATATCCAATTTGATTAGTCATTTTTTCCCACATACTTACGTAAGTAAATACGCTTGCTTTACATTCTTTAACGAATTTTTCTACACCGTACTCTTCGATTTGCTCTTTACCTGAAATACCAAGCTTCTTTTCAATTTCAAGTTCTACTGGAAGACCATGAGTATCCCATCCAGCTTTTCTTATAACCTTATATCCCTTCATAACTTTATATCTTGGGATAATATCTTTCATAACTCTCGTTAATACGTGACCAACGTGTGGTCTACCATTTGCTGTTGGAGGTCCATCATAGAAAGTGAAGTATTCACCATCTTGATTCATATCAAAATTCTTTTTTATAACATTTCTTGCAGTCCAAAGATTTGCTATTTCTTTTTCAAGACCAACGAAACCATTTGGTAATTCTACTTTTTTGTACATAAGAATTCTCCTTTCTCTACATTTATTAATTATTAAAATTATTCTCTTAAAGACACATTTTAATCCTTATTTAATGAAACTACTTATCCTATAGTGTATAAGTAAGTTTTTCTTACAAATATTAAAACTTAAAGTTTCACTTAAATAAAAAAAACTTCATCCCAAAAGGACGAAGTGAATTCGCTATACCACCTAAGGTTAATAAACTCATAATTATACTATGAGCTATAATTCAGATACTTTCATATCCTATCCCTTAACGCGGGCTAACGTGATAGCTTAATCGTAAAAACTTTCAGCCTCAAACTCCTAGGTGATTTTCCTTAAGTTATCTTATAACTTCACACCAACCAGTCACTCTCTTAAAAGAATAAACTAAAGTACTTATCCTAATCATAGTCTTTAATGAGTTTATTATATCTTAACTAATTATGCTTTGTCAATTACATCCAAAATTTTATGATTATTTTTTATTGTTAAATTTAATATTTTAAACCATTAATTATTACAATAATATTACTGCAATAATTTCCATTAAATAATAATTATTATTTAATATTTAATGTTGACTATTTTGGTATACTATGATTTAATATAGTTGTTGAAACGTATTACTCAAAAGTTAATTAACCTAATAATTAATTTTTGTGTTTCCTAATATCTTTGTATTTTGGAGGATCTGTTATGGAAAATAATTTAAATGCTGATATCCTTGATAAGATAACAAAAGTTTGTACTTGTAAATCTATATCTAGAGCAAAAATTAAAGAAGCTATAAAAAATGGTGCCCATACCATAGAAGAGGTTTCTAAAGTAACCGGTGCATGCACTGGAAGTTGTCATGGATTTAGATGTAAATCAAAGATTCAGGATTTAATTAACGATTATTCAAAATAATACCCAATCCAAAACTCCCCTATAAGTTTAACGATTTAAACCACTTACTGATGTAAGTGGTTTTTTAATACAGAGTTTAATTCAAACTAATTAATTCATTTCTTTATTAACATCAATTTTTCCTTTCTTTTTAATTGTTTAATTGCATATTCTCTTCTCATAGCCTCTATTTTATTTTCATACTCTTCAAAATAAACTAGTTCTACAGGCAATCTAGCTTTTGTATATTTTGCACCTTTTCCATTTGAATGTGCTTTAATTCTTTTGTCTAAATCGTTTGTCCACCCTGTGTATAAACTATCATCATTACATCTTAATATATATACATAATTCATATAATACCTCTTATTCATAAATTAATTATTATATATTATATTAAATTTTTAACTGTTATTTAATAGTTATGTTATAATCGTATAAGACTTAATATAAGGAGATGTAAATGATGAGTAGTAAATTTTTCTTACATAAAGGGAAAAACAAAAGAGCTGAACAAGGGCGTCCTTGGATATACATAGATGAAATAAATGAATATGATGGCGAATATGAAAATGGAGACATAGTTGAAGTATATAATCATAAAAATCATTTTATTGGTAAAGGTTATATTAACGATAGAAGTAAAATAACAATTAGAATAATGACAAGAGATATTAACGAAGAAATAGATGAAGTATTCTTTAAGAAAAGATTTGCCGCAGCATGGGATTATAGAAAGACTGTTATTGATACATCATCATGCAGATTTATATTTGGAGAAGCTGATTTCTTACCTGGATTAACAGTTGATAAATTTGAAGATTACTATGTAATTCAAATTTCTACATTAGGAATGGATAAATATAGAGATTTAATAGTTAAAATACTAGTTGAAGAATATGGTGCTAAAGGAGTTTATGAGAGAAGTGACATAAAAACTAGAGAAATTGAAGGCTTAGAACAAACTAAGGGCTTCTTAACTGAACCATTTAATACTGATATTGAAATCATTGAAAATGGTGTTAAATACATAGTTGATTTAGAAAATGGTCAAAAAACTGGATTCTTCTTAGACCAGAAAGAAAATAGAGCTGCTATGCATAGAATTTGTAAAGGTAAAGATGTTTTAGATTGCTTTACTCATACTGGTTCATTTGCTTTAAATGCCGGTATAGCTGGAGCAAAATCAGTTCTTGGAATTGATGTATCTCAACACGCTGTAGATTGTGCTACAAGAAATGCTGAATTAAATAATTTACAAGATGTTGTTAAGTTTGAATGTCATAATGCATTTGATGTTCTTGGAGATTGGTCAAGGGAAGGTAAACAATATGATGTTGTTATTTTAGACCCACCAGCATTCACTAAATCTAGAAATACTGTTAATGCTGCAATTAGAGGTTATAAAGAAATTAATCTTAGAGGCTTAAAAATTGTTAAACCAGGTGGTTACTTTGCTACATGCTCATGCTCTCATTATATGAGTGAAGAACAATTAAAGAAAACAGTTCTTGAAGCTGCCCATGATGCTAGAAGAACTTTAAGACAAATTGAAGTTAGAACTCAAAGCTCAGATCATCCAATTCTTTGGAATTCAGATGAATCATACTACTTAAAATTCTTTATATTCCAAGTGGTATAAAAAGCTTTATAAATAACAAAAGTATAAAAGGTCGGCATAAGCCGACTTTTTATATATATATTAGTTAACTATTATCTTTTATTTATCACTCTCAATAATTTGATTAATTATTGATTTTTCATTATATTTCATTGGTTCTATGTTTGGAAAAAATATCGCCATTCTTAAAATATATATAGCTATTGTAGAAATAATTGCACCTATTATTATCTGTTTAAAAAACTTTCTTTTAAAAACTATAGGTACAAATAATATAAATGGTAACCAAAATAATGGATGAAATTTAAATGCATTTATAATATCACCATTAATAACTGCTATAATAGCTCTACTCATTCCGCATGATGGACATGGAACTCCTGTTAAGCCTCTTATTAAGCAAATACTTCCCGTTATTTCAGCAAACTTTTTTATAAAGAAAAATATTATAGATAGTCCTAATAAAACTAATATTAATATCTTTCCAAATTTAAAATATTTATTCATACCATAAACTCAATATGCTTATAAATTAATAATTGCAGTATGGTATACTATTCTCATCATAATTTAAATTATTATAAATTGATTTAAAGTTGTTAACCTCTTCAGAATCTATTTTATACCATTTATTATCTATATTCATAATATCATTTTTAATAATTATTGTATGATTGCTTTCTACTCCATTAGTCTGTATTAGAAAATCCCATTCCCCTAAAGTTTGTTGTTGAATTTCTTCCTTGGGAATATCATTTATAAAGCTAATAATATTTTCTATATCTATTTTATTATCTACAGATTTATAAGTATTTCCACCTATTATATTTTTAACTATTATCTTGTTAATGCTAGTAGAGTCTATAACTCCATCGCCAAACCTATCCTCTAAGCTAAACTCTATTGCCCCTTGTTTAGCTGCCTCATCATTACCAACCCCTCTAGCTTCAGCACCACTGTAACTAGCAACATATGGAGTGCTTTCACTGTACTCTGCAGCTTGTCTCTTTAAACTTTTCTCTAAAGAATTTGATTTATTTGAATTAATTCCATATTTTATTGATACTGATGTTAAAAATACAAATGCGAAGCATGCTGCTGTAGTCCATAGTTTCTTATTCATATACCATACATTAGTTTTACTTTTATTTTCTTTATCTAAATTTTTTAGAGTCTCTTCAAGTTTATATTCAAAAGACTTTGGTAAAACAAACTCTTCATTTTCACTTTTACTTTTATTTTTTAAATATTCATCAAATTTATCCATGAAGCTCCTCCTTTAAAATATTATATAACTTTTCTTTTGCTCTAGATAATCTTGATTTTATAGTTCCTTCCTTAACATTAAGAACTTTTGCTATATCCTTATATTTCATATCCTCAAAATAAAACAATATTGTAGTAATTCTTAAATCTTCATCTAAGGAATTAATTGCATTATATAAAGATAAATCTTTATAATTATCATTAACCTTTATATTTTTAAAATGTTCTTTATCTACAGCTATTTCTTTAGATCTTTTTTTATATAAATTATTACTTTCATTTATTACTATTCTTATTAACCAAGTCTTAAAGAATATTTCTTGTTTCAATGCTTGTATATTTTTATAAGCCTTTAATATAGCTTCACTAACCGCATCTTCTATATCTTCTTCATTATTTAATATAGATTTTGCAACTCTATATATTGCAATTTTATTTACTCTAATTAAATTACAAAAAGCCTCTTTATCTCCACGTTTTGCCCTTTTTACTTCCATTATCAATTCATCTTTACTAAGATTATCTACTGAAGCCTCCAAGTTCTTCGCTCCCTTCATTTATTAGACTTAATATTAACCCAATTTGTTCCATAAGTAATATCTTAAACTTTACTTAGTCGAATTTACAACTACTAGCATAAGATAATAGCTTCTTCTTATATAATTATAAATAGAAAAACGACTGTTGCAAAATTATTTACACAGTCGCTCAAGTAGACCTATTTAAAATCTTTTCCTTGCCAAATATTATTATCTATAAGTGCTTTATCAATATCATTTAAAACTTCCCATTTTTTTAAACTCCACATTGGTCCAATTAAACTTTGTCTTGGGGCATCACCTGTCAATCTATGAACTACCATCTCTTCTGGTATCATAGCTATAGCCTTACATATTAAATCAATATAATCTTCTCTTCCCAAAAGTTGCAATTCTCCACTTTCATATTGATCTACCATTTTAGTTCCTTTCATTAAATGTAATAAATGAAATTTAACTCCCTGAGCACCAGAATGTGCAACATAATCTACAGTCTTTAACATATCTTCTTCAGTTTCTCCTGGTAGACCAAATATAGTATGTACAACAACTTCAATGCCTCTTTCTTGTAATTTCTTTAAACTACTATCAAAAGTTTCAAAATCATAACCTCTATTAAAATTATGAGCTGTTTTATCATTTATAGTTTGTAACCCTAATTCAACCCAAAGATAAGTCTTTTTATTTAACTCTTCAAGATAATCTAAAACATCATCATCTAAACAATCAGGTCTTGTTGCTATAGATAAAGCAATAACATTTTTCTGAGCTAATGCCTCTTCATATTTTCTTCTTAGTTCTTCAACAGGCGCATAAGTATTAGTATATGCTTGGAAATAAGCAATGTATTTTCCGTCTTTCCATTTCTTTTCCATCATTTCTTTTCTATCTTCGAACTGTTCAGTAATAGATAATATTCTGCTTCCAGCAAAGTCTCCTGATCCTCTTGCACTACAAAAAGTACATCCACCTTTTGCTACCTTTCCATCTCTATTAGGACAAGTAAATCCTCCATCTAGTGATATTTTATATATCTTTTCTCCAAATTTATTTCTCAGGAAATAATTTAAACTATGATATCTTTTTCCATTCCATTCCTTTATCATTTTTTTCTCCTTATATTAATCTTTATATTTAATTATTAATTATATTAATACTCTATTTCCTTTAAAAATTAGCTTATATAATTAAAATAGAGGTAATGTATAATAACATTAACCTCTTTTATTTTTTACTATATTATAAATTACTTATGAAATAATTACAATTTAATCATTTCTTCACCCTTAATATTAAATATATATTTACCTGTAATATCATCAGTAGTACTATCCGATTTATAAACATTAAAAATTAACTTATCATCATCAAAATATTCAGCCTTAACATTATATATATCTTTATTAAAAAGCTCATCTAATTTAGTAGCTATTATAGTTCCATCATCCGCTTTATATATGTTTAATCTATCTATTCCTTTTTCATTTTTATAATTAACAGCTATATTATCGTCTTCCTTAGAAAATATAAAATTCTCTATTTGCACATTACTTAATAAATCCACAGGTACAACCTTGCTTGTAATAGGTTTTTCTAAAACCTCTTGCAACCCACTAATTGAGCTTCCTTGTGGATTTGTACTATCAGCTATAACATCAGTACCATTTTCCATTAATGTATTATCTATATAAGCAATACAAATAAAAGCATTTTTATCATCTATAGTAGAAATAGCTATCTTTTGTCCTGTAAATCCTAAAACAACCTTTCCAAAATTATTATTAGGTACCTTTTCTTTATATAACATAACCTTATTTTCTCTTAAATAAGTATCCTTAGGAATATTATTTAAGCTTATTACTAAACTACTTTTTCCACCCTTTTCCCCAATTATCCTTAAAGAGTTATCTTTTATATATAATTCTCTTTGTGACTTTGCCTTAATTTCGCTTATGCTATAACTGTCCCCACTTCTATTTATCTTTATAGTATAACTTTCTAAATCACTCTTAGGCTCTGTATTAGAATCCCTAATAACATTAAAAATGTAATATGCAAACTCACTACTTGCAATAGTCTTATCTAATTGAAATCCTGCTACATCAGAAACTCCTTCAGATAAATTAATATTATTATCTACTAATTCTTTTACACATAACTCATTAGCCTTTTCTATATTGCTATTTCTAATATTTATTAAGTAATTTGTTGCTAACTCCTTTCCTTTAAATACATCAAATAAATCTAAACTTGCTACATTCTCTTCTTTTACTCTGCTACAACCAATTGATATACTAATTATTAAAACCAATATACAACTTAAAACTCTTTTAACTCTAATCATATTGATCTCCTTACTTAATTTTATTGCACCAATAAAAACAATCTCTTAAATTTATTTTACCTAATAAAATATAGCTTATTCACAAAAAAAGAATAATTGTACTGTAACCTTTATATATTAGATATTAGAAATATATTGGGGGGATATGCGTGAAGAAAGATTTCACTAAAATTTTTCAAGTTGCTGCTGTATTTATTGGAACAGTTGTTGGTGCTGGACTTGCTTCTGGTAAGGAAATTACTCAATTTTTTACTTCTTTTGGTTTAACTAGTTTTTTAGGAATACTTTTTTGTGGAGTATTTTATATATTGATGGGATCAATAATAGCTAAAATAGGTATTAAATATAGTCTTAACTCTTATAGTGATGTTCTAAAAATAATAAGTCCTAATTTACTTGGTAAAATAACAGGAATAATAACAACCTTTTATTTAATTTCCAGTGCCTCAATTATTCTTGCAGGAAGTGGTGCTTTAATTCATCAATTTTTTGGAGCACCTAAAATTGTTGGTTCATTAATTATGCTTTGTATTGCTTGTGTTTTTTTATTAAGGGATACTGAAGGTCTTATTGAAGTAAACTCATTTATTGTTCCTGCTTTACTATGTACAATTACACTTATTCTAGTTCTATATTTTTTATTTTGTAAAGATTCAATTTCATTACAATATATCTCTAGCTTTGAACCTCCTAAAAAGGGAGTTTTTATTTCTACTATACTTTATGCTGGATACAATATACTTTGTTGCTCAGGTGTATTAGTTCCATTAAGCAACGAAACTAAAAGCTCCAAAACAATGATTTACGGCATTTCATTAGGAGCTTTAGGCTTAACTTTATTATCTAGCTCTATTAACTTATTATTATTGGCTAATCAACCATATATATTTGAACTTGAAATACCATTACTTTTAGTTGCACAAAGATTCGGTAGTGTTATGCAAGCCCTACTACTAGTAATAATTTTGCTTGAAATGTTTTCTACCGAAGTTTCAGATGTTTACTCAATTAGTAAAACATTAGAGCAAAGCTTTAATATTAAATTTAAAAAGGGAATTTTTATAGTCTTAGCAGTAGCCTTACCAATATCTCAAATCGGATTTTCAAATTTAATTTCAACACTATATCCCCTTTTTGGTCTACTAAGCTTAATATTCATAACACAATGTATTTACTTCTACTACAAACATAAATCAGAACTTAACTAAATTGTTCGTTAGAGCTTGAATGCCGTGATGCCGAAAATTAATGATATTACCTCCAGGAATTGTGTAATTTTCGTTAAGAATTTATATTGTTTTTTCCAGAAAAAGAGCTAAAGCTTCGAAAGTCACTTCGTTCCCTCAGCTTCTTAACGCTCTTTTTCTTCCAAAAACAATTAAATTCTAAAACTTAATTACAATATTCCTTC
>NZ_JAPFDR010000070.1 GCF_026168755.1 Clostridium sp.
AACGACTTAGGCTTGAAAAGCCTAACGCGTCAATATATTAAAATTCATTAAACTTAAAGAACCGCCGTGTACCAGACCGGTACGCACGGTGGTGTGAGAGGTCGGTAGATAAAATAATTATCTACCTCCTACTCGATTTAACTTTTAGGTATTTTAATAATGAATTCGGTAAATACATCATTACTTTCTACTTCTATAACTCCATTATTCTTTTCTACAAGTTCTTTTACGATTGAAAGTCCAAATCCATTTTCTTTATTTTTATTCTCTTTAGTTGAAAATCCTGGTTGAAATATTTTATCAATTATATCTTCTTTAATTTTAGGACCATTGTTTTTAACCTTTATTATATTAAAATTTAAACTACAATACGTTTCAATCTCTATAACCCCAGTTCCATTCATAGCTGTAATTGCATTTCTCAATATATTAGATAGTACTCTTTGGAACTCTACTTCTATCATATTAATATCATTGAAATCTATTTGCTCATTTATAACAACATTTATTCCTCTATGATCTATTCCATTAATAATATAAGATATACTAGAATTATTTATTGTTTCAGATTCTATTAATATATTATTATAACCATTAATTATTTTCTTTAAAGAATCTCCTAATTTTTCGTAATTACCCATAAGATATAATCCATATAAATATGATAATTGAGAGCCATAGTCATGCTTAACTTTTTGTAGTTCATTAATCTTTTTTTCTAAACACTTATTTAATTCATTAATTTCCTTAGAATTTTTTTCTATTTTTACAAAATAAATTATTATATTTAAAATAAATATTCCTAATAAACTAAAAATTATTTCATTAAATCCCGATGGCTCTAACTCATAAGACGTTCTATAAAAAAACATTATAAAATCAGCTAATATAGTAATAATAATTAATGAAAATATAGAAAAATTCTTACTTCTAACACTTCTATAAAGTTCATAAAATTTAATTCTATAATGCAATAAAAAATAAGCCATTATATATTGTGGAAAATAAATATATAATATAGCTGCTATTTCGGTATATTTTTGAGATATATTATTAATAATAAAACCAAAGAAAATAGTAGTACATAATATAACATTTAATACTATACATAACTGAATTATATTAAAAGCTATTATTGCTGCTACTGAATCTTTCCTAAACATTATTGAACCAAATATCAGTAATATCACATGTAAAAATATAGCCCCCAAACTTGAATTTCCCATAATAATAGTTGTAGTTTGTATTATAGTACATAATATGAATGTATATAGAATAACCTCTTTTTTGCCTTTTTTGTATATAGGCTTAATACAATAATTAGGTATAAATACAAATATAAAAGACTGTAAAATTGTATTTATTATGTCTGCTATAATTAAAGTCACTTTAATAAAAACCTACTTATCTTAAATTTTTCATTGATTCTGGCATTTCTTCAGCTCCTACTGTAAATGCTGATGCTGGATTTAAATTTACAAAAATACCAACTAACATAAACAAAAATCCACCAATATATTTTTTCAATTTCATTTTAATCCCTCCTTTTTATTACATTATTATACATTACAACCATAATTATATCATATTTCTTCATTTTTGCAATTTATTTTATTGATAAAGTTGATTATTTTTCTTTATATTATTTTAATATTCCCTTATTAAGGATGCTGTTTTATTAAGAAATTAACACATTCCTTTATCTATATCATCTAATCTTTTATGAGCTGCTTTAACACTTGTTTCTGTTTTAACAACTCTTTCTTTAAATTCTTGTATATATCTTTGCTGTTCTTTAATATCTATTTTTATATAATCATTTAGATATATAATATGGCTTAATAGCTTAGAATTTTTATATTAAAAAAGAAGCTAGATTTTACTCTAACTTCCCTATTACTCTAATTTATTTATAAATACTTTTTAATATAATTTTATCTTTCCCATCTATTAATTATAGATTTAGGAGTAAATCCTATCCAGTTATATAATTTTAATGCATTATAATTAGTTTCTTCAACTCGTATATATAAATCATAAATATTCATATTCTTAGCTGCTTGAATTAAATGATTTAATAAAATTTTACCAAAGCCATAATGCCTAAATTCATTTAATATGCCAAAATTAACAACAGTGTACATATCTCTATTATAAATAATTTGTCCATATCCAATAGCTATATTATCAACTTTAATAAAAAGCGATAAATCTTTAATATAATACTCTTGTTCTATATCACTTTCTATATCTTCGACTTCTAAAGGAACTCTAGTTGAAGCAGAAAAAATAGAGTTTTGCAACTTACAACGTAGTTCTTCATCTCTATTTAAAATAACTTTTTCTATAGAAATTTTCACTTCTTTAATATTGTAATTATATAATAAATTTATTGTTTTTAGTAAATTTATATTATTTTTTAATGATGATATTAGATTATTTATTTTTTGCGTTTTATTATAATCCTCTAAATTCATACTCATCAAAATTGAAGGTTTTACTTTTTTAAATCCTAATTTTGAAAGCATTTCATTATTGGTTTTATCATCACAAGTTTCATAAGAGAGAATAGTATTATTAAAGTTATTCAGAATATTAGGTGATAATAAATCTAAGTATTCTTCTTTAACATATAATGACCATACTCGTACTGGAATTTCTACAGGAACTTCATACCATATATAACCTATAACTTTTTTATTATAGATAAATAGTTTAACAAACTTTTTTAAAAAAATTTTTAAAAAGAATTTTTCATTTTCATAGTATTCAAAAAAGTTTTTATCGTAGTTTTCTTTACTAAATCTCTCTAAATTCAAAGTTTTAAAATTCTCAAAATTATGACTAGACAACCTTTCTAACAATACCATACTTAACCCCTATTTTTAAATTCTCTCATAACCCTTAATAGATAAAAAGATTACACTTATATATATGTGTAATCTTTTTTTATTGCTAAAAATTATTGTGCATCTTTAATACTTAATGCAATTCTTTTATTTTCTTTATCGATACTTAAAATTATACATTTAACTTCTTCATCTATTTTTAATACTTCAGATGGATGTTTAATATGATCATGGCTTATTTTAGAAATGTGAACTAACCCATCGATTCCAGGTTCTAATTCTACAAAAGCACCAAAATCATTAATTCTAACTACCTTACCTAAAACAGCTGAATTAACAGAATATTTTTCTTCTACTACGCTCCATGGTTCTGGAGTTAAAGCTTTTATACTTAAAGATAATTTCTTTTCTTCTTTATCTAAGCTTAAAATCTTAACATCAACTATTTCACCAATTTTCAATATTTCTTCACAAGAACTAACATGCTTCCATGAAAGTTGAGATAAGTGGATTAAACCATCAATACCATTAATTTCTGCAAAAGCACCAAATTTAGTGAATCTTTTGATTTCAGCTTTTACAACATCACCTTCATTTAATGAATCCCAAGCTAATTTTTCTTTTTGAGCTTTAGCTTCTTCTAATATTATTCTTCTTGAAGCAACTATCTTTGAAAGATTATCTCTTGAAAAATCAATTAATCTAACATTTAAAGTAGTTCCAACTAACTCTTCTTTATTTTCTATATATTTTATATCTATTTGTGATGCTGGAATGAATATTCTAACACCATTATAATATGCTACTAATCCTTTTTCTTTAGCATCTTTAATAATAACATCAAATTCAGATTTATTATTGAATAAATCTTCTAATTTAGATAATGTTTCTTCCTTTTCGTATTCTAATCTAGATAAAACTACATAGTTATCTTCATTTTTTAATTTTATTACTTTAGCCTTTATTGTATCTCCAGTTTTTAAAGTTTCTAATACAGAATCAAGTCTATCTTCAGATGTTAATTCTTTAAAAGGAATTATTCCATCAGACTTATATCCAACTAAAGATATTTGTAATTGCCCATCTTTTATTGAAAGTATTTCTCCTTCAATTTCATCACCAATTTTAAATCTTCTATCCATTTCATTCATTAATAATAATTGTTCTTCCATTTTATAATCCCTCCATAATTTTGATTACTTCCTTTATAATCCAATCTGGAGTTGAAGCTCCAGCTGTTATACCAATATTTTTAATATTTTTATTTTCTAATAAATCTTTAGGTAATTCACTAGCATTTTCAATGTGAATTGTATTATCACAGTTTGATTTAGCTATTTGATATAATTTAGTTGTATTTGAACTATGTTTACCACCTATAACAATCATGAAATCAACATTTTTTGATAAATCATATACACTTTTTTGTCTTTCTTCAGTAGCTGCACAAATTGTATTAAAGGATTTTAATTCCTTAATTGATTCCTTAGATAAATTATTTATTGTTTTATCCCAATTTTCTTCTTTTTCTGTAGTTTGGGAAACTACACAGACTTTATTAGGAAGATGATCTTTAAAGCTACCATCATTAGTAATTATGGCATCATTATTACACCAACCATTAATACCAACAACCTCAGGGTGTTTTTCATCACCAAGAATAACGATTTTATATCCTTCATTAGAGAATTTATTAACCTTTTGTTGAATATTAGTTACAAATGGACAAGTTGCATTTATAACAATTAACCCTTTTTCATTTAGATCATCAAATGTTTTTTTCGATACACCATGAGATCTTATTAAGATAACATCTCCTTTAGTTAAAGTATCTATGTCATTTATGTCTATTGCATATATACTATTTTCTTCTAAGTATTTTACTACATCACCATTATGTATTAATGGACCCAATGTATATATTTTTTTATTAAATTGTTTTTGTGTTTTTATTGCTTCATCTACTGCTCGTTTAACTCCAAAACAAAAGCCAGCATTTTCAGCTAATAATACTTTCATAAATTTTCTCCTATATTCTTTAGTTTTTTAATGAAATTTGCTACTTATTCATTATTTTTAAGAGTAATTTAAATTATTAAATAAAAGATTTATCTTAATAATTTAAATATCATCTCATAATCTATTGTAAAGCATTTTCTATAAAATTACAAATTATTTCAGTAACTTCAGTGATATTATAATTAGAGCTATCAATTTCTATAGCATCATCAGCTTTTTTTAATGGATCAACAGCACGAGTGCTATCAATATGATCTCTTTTTAGTATATCTTCTAAAAGTTTATCATAATTAACATCTAGACCTCTGTTTAAAAGTTCTGTATATCTTCTTTTTGCTCTTTCTTCTGGAGATGCTGTTAGGAAAAATTTAAATTTAGAATTTTTTAACACTACTGTTCCAATGTCTCTACCATCCATAATTACATTATATTTTTCTGACATTTTTCTCTGTAAAGTAACAAGCTTATTTCTTACTTCTGGAATAGAAGCATAATTAGAAACTATTTCACTTATTTCTGGCATTGTAATTTCATTTTGAATATTAACGCCATCTAATATTAAATCATCATTTTCAAAATGCATTTCCATGTTATCAATCATTGTCATTAATGCATGGATATTAGTAGTTTCAATACCATTTCTTTTAGCTAATAAAGCTACTGCTCTATACATTGCTCCAGTATTTATATACATTAAATCAAATTTTTTACCTATTAACTTAGCTATTGTACTTTTCCCCGCACCAGCTGGTCCATCTATTGCTACAGATATCTTCATAATAATTTTTCCACCTTTCAAATAAAACCTCTATCTTATGTTCTTATTAATTATATAATTAAAATTAAAATATAACAATCTTTAAAGGAAACTTGCTATTTATTATAATGGAAATAAGAAGTAACTATTATGGATTTCCAATAACAAAATGTCATTTCAGACTATTATTAAATATTACTTCCAGCGATATATCCAGTTGATAATGCTATTTGTACATTATAACCACCAGTAAATGCATCTACATCTATAACTTCACCAGCAAATGATAAATTTGAAATTATTTTTGATTTCATAGTAGATGGATCAATTTCTAATGTATTAACACCACCAGCTGTAACTATTGCCTCTTCAATAGGTCTTAGACCTTTAATATTCATTTTTATATTTTTAATTATATGTATAAGTTTTTTTCTTTCTTCTTTAGTTACAGAATTTACTTTTTTATCTTCTTGAATACCACTTAATTTAATTATTAAAGGAATTATCCTTTGAGGCAATAAATCATTTAAAGAATTTTTAAATTCTTTGTTTTGATACTTTAAAAAGTCTTTTTGAATTCTTTTATCAAGTTCATTGATTTCTAATGCTGGCTTTAAATCAAGTAAAGCTGTATAACTTGAATCATTTTTTATAAATCTTGAACCTTTTAAGACCAGTGGACCAGATATTCCATAACTTGTAAAGAGCATCTCACCTTGTTCTTTATATAAAACTTTATTGTTTTTTAAAATACTTAATGAAATATTTTTAAGAGATAACCCCATTAATTCTTTCAGCCATTTTTCATTTAATTCAATAGGAACTAATGAAGGCTTTAAATCAATTATGCTATGTCCAAGTTTTTTTGCAAATTCATAACCATCACCTCTAGAGCCTGTAAGTGGATAAGAAACACCACCAGTAGCTATAATAAAAAGATCACCTATTATTTTTTGAGAGTTATTTATTTCAACCCCTAATATTTTATCATTTTTAGATAAAATATTAGTTACTTTAGAGTTTAGTTTAACTTGAACTTTATTTTCTTTTAATCCATTAGAAAGCCCTTTTATAATATCAGATGATTTATCAGATAATGGGAATATTCTTCCACCACGCTCTGTTTTTAATTTTATCCCTTGGCTTTCAAAGAAGTTTACAGTATCTTCATTTGTAAACGAGTAAAGTGAACTATATAGGAAATGAGGATTTCCATAAATATAATCAAAAAATTCACTTATATCTTTGGCATTTGTAACATTACATCTACCTTTACCTGTTATAAATAGTTTTTTACCAACTTTATCATTTCCATCTAAAAGAATAACTTCATGATTTTTAGATGCAGTAATTGCTGCCATTATTCCAGCAGGGCCAGCGCCTATTACAATGACTTTTGCCATTTAAAATCCTCCTAAATTTTATTTATAATAACTAAAGGAATTAACAAATGTTAATTCCTTTTTATGAATAAAATATCTTAATCATCTCCGAAATTTCTATTATTATAGGAGTAGACATTGTATTCTTGCCATATTTCTTCAAGACTATTAAATGTAGAAGAAATATTTTCTTTTTCTCTCATTCCAACTGCTATTATTAAAGCATTTATTACTGATAATGGGGCCACTAAAGAATCAACAAAAGATGCCATATTGCTTTGAGCAATTAATGCATAATCAGCTCTTGTTGCTAATGGCGATAAGAAACTATCTGTTACAGCTACTACTCTTGCCCCTCTATCTTGAGCAAATGCTAAAGCATCAATAGTTCTACTAGCATAACGTGGGAAACCAATCCCTATTACTAAATCTCCTTCGCCAACATTTATCATTTGTTCAAAGATATCAGAAATGCCGTAGCCAACAGTTTTTACATTTTGTAAAATTATATTTAAATAGAAGCCTAAAAATTCAGCTAATGCCATTGAACTTCTAAGACCTATTATATATATTCTCTTAGCAGTAAAAATATTATTAACAACATCTTCAAATGTATTATAATCGATTTTTTCCATTGTAGATCGAATATTTTCCATATCTGCTTTTAAAACACCCTTTAAAGCATGACCTTCAGTTATATAATCACTAGACAACTCTAATCTTTGTACTGTTGTTAATTTATTTTTTATTAACTCTTGAAGAGATTTTTGAAGTTTAGGATATCCTGAAAAACCTAATTCTATTGCAAATCTTACTACAGTTGATTCTGATACCCCAACTGAAGTTCCGAGTTTGGCTGCTGTCATAAATGCTGCTTTATCATAATTTTTTAATATGTATTCAGCAATTAATTTTTGTCCCTTACTTAATCTAGGAAATCTAATTTGAATTAACTTCATTAAATCCTTTGATTCATCATTAATACTTCGTTCCATTATTGTACTCTCCTAATTTAATTAACTTCAATTATTTTAGCATTATTTATAAATTTAATCAATGATAGCATATTAAAAATTGCAAGATTTATAAATAATAATTCAAACAAAGACTATTTTTTCTCCACAATCACTAATAATGGAGACTTATCAGATCTATTTATACATTCATGTACCATAACTCCAAACTTATTTTTAGGCAAGTTTCTCAAATATTGTAGAATGCAACTTTCTTCTTCCTTGCCTTCATTATGACCTCTATAAATAGCTATTGCCATTATTCCATTACTAGATAATAAATTTAAAGAGATTTGTATACTTTTAAGACTTGTTTCTGCAAGAGTTGTTATTTCCTTATTACCACCTGGCAAATATCCAAGATTATAACATATACAATTAATCTCTTCATTAACAAATTCATCTATTCTATGATGAGATTCATTTATTATTATTACGTTATTATTCTTATCTATGTATTTTTCACAAGCTTCTTTTTGAATTTCGAATGCATATACTTTTTTAAAGCAGGAAGATAAAAACTCACAATCATACCCATTTCCTAATGTTGCATCTACTGCAATATCTTTATTTTCTACATACTCACTAATAATATTATGTGCTAATATACTGACATCTGAAACATATTTAAACATAAGTAAACCCCTATAAACTTTTAATATAATTTAATTCGCTATCAGTTAAAGGTCTCCATTCACCTTTTTTTAGATAACCTAATTTTATATTTCCTATTGAAACTCTTTTAAGGCTTATAACTTCATGATTTAAAGAAGAGCACATTCTTCTTATTTGTCTATTTTTACCTTCGTGTATTGAAATTTCAACAGTTGACAAGATTTCATCACAGTTTTTTTTCTTATTAAATCTTTTTTCTTCAGATATTACTTCAATATCTGCTTCGGCAGTAACATAACCACCAATATCTATTCCTTTTTTAAAACGCTTAATATCGCTTTCACTAAATTTACCTTTACACACAGCAATATAATTTTTCTTTATAGATACTCTAGGATGAATTATATTATTATAAATACTACCATCATTTGTTAAAATTAATAGTCCAGAACTATCATAATCTAATCTGCCTATAGGATATATTCTTTCTTCAACATTAACTATATCTAAAATTGTTTTTCTACCCTTTTCATCTTTAACAGATGTTATATAGCCTTCAGGTTTATTAAGCATTATGTAAACTTTCTTCTCTTCTACTTTTATAATTTCATTATTATACTCAACAATATCTTTTTCAGGATTAATCTTAGTTCCAACTTCAGTTATAACGGTACCATTTACTTTAATTTTTCCTTCTAGAATTATTTCTTCACACTTTCTTCTTGAAGCAATACCACATCTAGCCATATACTTTTGTAATCTTTCTTCCATTTTATTCACTCCGTATCTTAATATTCAAAGTAATTATATAGTTTATATTTAATTAATACAACTAAATATTTAAGGTTTATGTTATTAACATAAAATTACTTTAATTAATATTTACTTAGTAAAGAATACCTATTTTAAATTATATTCGATAATTGTATATTTTTGTGATAATATATATATATTAGAAAAAATGCTTAATGTTACATATCAGATGGGAGGCTATATTATGTATTTAGAAAAAATTAAGGAAGCAAGAGAAAATATAAGGGATGTAATTACTAAAACCCCATTATTATATAGTAATGTGTTTAGTAAAAGTAGTAATAACAATGTATATATGAAGTGTGAGAATCTTCAATTAACAGGGGCATATAAGATTAGAGGTGCTTTAAATAAAATAATTTCATTGTCTGAAGAGGAAAAAGCTAAAGGTGTTATTTGTTCATCAGCAGGAAATCATGCTCAAGGAGTTGCATATGCATCATCATTAATGGGAGTAGAATCATGTATAGTAATGCCACAAACTACTCCATATTTAAAGGTTGAATCAACTAAAAATTATGGTGGTAATATAGTTCTTCATGGGAAATGTTACGATGATGCTTTTATTAAAGCAAAAACAATTGAGGAAGAGGAAGGAAAAGTTTTTATACATCCTTTTAATGATATGGATGTTATTTATGGACAAGGTACCATTGCATTAGAAATATTTGAAGAGATTAATAATTTAGATTATATACTTGTTCCAATAGGTGGAGGGGGATTAATTTCAGGTATAAGTCTTGCTGCTAAAGCATTAAATCCAAATGTAAAAATAGTTGGGGTACAAGCTGAAGGGGCATCTTCGATGGCATTAAGTATACAAAAGGATAAAGTTTGCACATTAGATAGTGTTAATACCATTGCTGATGGTATTTCAGTAAAAACACCTGGTGATAAAACTTTTGAAATCGTTAGAGAATATGTAGATGAAATTATAACAGTTTCAGAAAATGATATTGTTGAGTCATTCCTTTTATTAGTTGAAAAACATAAATTAGTAGCTGAAGCCTCTGGAGTTGTAACTTTAGCCGCATTAAAAAAATTAAAAGCAAAAAATAAAAATGTATGTTGTATATTAAGTGGTGGAAATATTGATATGCTTACAATATCAACATTAATAAATAATGGACTTGTTTCAAAGGGAAGACTATTTTGTTTCTCTGTTGAACTTAAAAATGTACCAGGAGAGCTATTAAAAATATCTGAGATTTTAGCAAAAGAAAATGCAAATGTGGTAAAACTTGAGCATAATCAATTTAAAGCTATTAATAGAATTCATAATGTATTATTAGAAGTTACTGTAGAGACAAATGGACATGAACATATTGAAAAGATAATTAATTCATTTGAAAGAGATAAATATTCTATTAATATTATGTATTAAATAAAACTAAAAAATATAAGTCGGCAATTTAAATTACCAACTTATATGGCCCTGTAAAAAACTTTGTGTAAACTGAATAAAATCAACTCCTTCTTGGCAATAATTGAGATAAGAAATTATTACAAGAAGGAGTTTTTTATATGTCAAATATGTCGAAAGAATTATTAAGAGAATATATTAAGGAGCA
>NZ_JAPFDR010000060.1 GCF_026168755.1 Clostridium sp.
ATCTGTAAAGAGTTTTTAGAGAAACTTTTAGAGATTGAAATTGAAAAGATAGAAATGCCTGAAAATCAAAAGACTATAGATTTACTTTTAGAAAGTAAAGGTATTAGATTAGATATATATGTTAAAGATGAAAATAATACAGTTTATAATGTTGAAATGCAAAGAGGAAAAAATAGAAATCTTCCTAAAAGATTAAGATATTATCAAGGAAATATTGATTTAGATTTAATCAGCAAAGGTGAAGATTATAGAAAACTATCTAAAAGTTATATTATTTTTATATGTACTTTTGACTTATTTAAAGCAGGAAGACATAAATATACATTTGAAACTGTATGTATTGAAGACAATAATATAAAGCTAAAAGATGATACAAATAAAATTATATTAAATACTAAAGGGATCATGAAAGATTTAAGTGATGAACTTATTGGGTTTTTAGAGTACGTGGAACATTCAGATGATAAAACAGCTGAAAAAACTAAAGGTACTTTAGTTAAGAATATTCATAGAAGAGTAATTGAAGTCAAGAATAATCCTAATGTGGAGGTGGAGTTTATGACACTTTTAGAGCGTGATAGAGAAAAGTTAGAAGAAGGAAGAGAAGAAGGTAAGAAGGAAGAAAAAATAAACTTAGCTAGAGAAATGCTTAAAGATAATGAATCTATTGAAAAAATAATGAAATATACTAAACTTAGTAAAGAAGAAATTCTTAAAATAGAAATATAATATAAGTTATTATTGGAAACCTAACGGTTTCCTTTTATTTTAGATATAAAAGAATTATTTATTTTCAATTAGTGAATGTAAAATAGTTATAACAGAGAGTGTGTTAGGTAGTAAAATTCAATGTTAAAATTTTAAATGATATTGTAAAATTAGAATACTTAGATTAATAATATAATACTTAAGAGTTCTTATAAGGCTAATAAACAAATGATAGGTAGCATATTTACTCTATTATTTTCTTTCATGTTCCTAAATAATATATATGAATATATAATGAATATCACAGTATGTTAGAGGGAGTGGATAGATGAAACATGTATATGTAAAAGGTCTTATTTAGTTCTCTTAAAAAGAAGAAAAAAGTATAAAAGATAAATTGGTGAAATCGTTGACAAAGTGTTTTGAATGTTTTATTATGTGAATATAATAATTGGATGGTTATTGTTGAAAGACAAGCTAGACCTATTTGTATGAGTTTATAAGGATTGAATTTTGTGCAATTGCTTATATCTCTACAGATGGGTCTTTTATTTTTAAATAAATAATTTTAATTTGTAAATCTAAGTATATTTAAATTATCTAAACTAAGGAGGAGCATTCTATGGGATTCAATAAAGATTTTTTATGGGGCGGTGCTACAGCTGCCAACCAATTTGAAGGTGGATGGAATTTAGATGGAAAAGGTATAAGTACAAGTGATATGTTGACAGCAGGAACTCATACTATTCCACGTAAAATTACTAGAGAAACTATTTATGGATTAAATTATCCAAGTCATGAAGCTATTGATTTTTATCACAGATATAAGGAGGATATTAGGTTATTTGCAGAAATGGGATTTAAGGTATTTAGAATGTCTATAGCATGGACACGTATATTCCCTAATGGTGATGATAAAGAACCTAATGAAGCAGGATTAAAGTTTTATGATGATGTTTTTGATGAATTAAAAAAATATAATATAGAGCCATTAGTTACTATTTCACATTATGAGATGCCTTTTAATTTAACTAAAAAATATAATGGATGGGCTTCAAGAGATGTAATAGATTTTTTTGTTAACTACTGCAATGTAATATTTAACAGATATAAGGATAAAGTTAAATACTGGCTTACATTTAATGAAATTAATTGTGGTACAAAGCCAGTAGGAGGATATCTTAGTCTTGGTATTTTAAATGAAGGCACAGAAGACTTTTTACACCCAAATGATAATAAGCAGATTCGTTTTCAAGCACTTCACCATCAATTTGTAGCAAGTGCAAAAGCAGTAAAGCTTGGTCATAGTATTAATAAAGAGTTTAAAATAGGCTGTATGATTGCTTATATGACAAAATATCCTTATACATGTAATCCAGATGATATATTACTTACACAGAAGATGGATCAATTGGCAAATGATCTTTGTGGAGATGTACATGTTAGAGGTGAATATCCTTTCTTTGCTAAGAGATATTTTGAAGAAAATAATATTGTTTTAGATATAACTGAAGAAGATAAGAAGATTTTAAAAGAAGGAACAGTAGATTATTATACATTCAGTTATTATATGAGTAACTGTGAATCAGCAGAGGGTGGAAAAGACAAAGTTTCAGGAAATTTAGTTAGTGGAATTAAAAATCCATATCTTAAAGCAAGTGATTGGGGATGGCAGATTGATCCTAAAGGATTAAGGTATGTTTTAAATAAATTGTATGGAAGATACAATATACCTCTTATGGTAGTTGAAAATGGTCTTGGTGCTTTTGATAAAGTTGAAGAAGACGGCTCAATTAATGATGATTATCGTATTGAATATTTAAGGGATCATATAATTCAAATGAAGGAAGCTGTTAAAGATGGCGTAGATTTAATTGGGTATACTCCTTGGGGATGTATTGACCTTGTAAGTGCAAGTACTGGTGAAATGGAAAAGAGATATGGCTTTATTTATGTAGATAAGGATAATACTGGAAAAGGTACATTAGACAGAAAGAAGAAAAAATCATTTGAATGGTACAAAAATGTAATAAAAACTAATGGAGAAGAACTATAACTTACTTAATATTAAACTCTATTATATTTTAAAAGCTGATTTAAAAATGAAGAACAAATTATAGTCATGCAAAATAAAAGCGAGTTTTGGAATTTTCTTGACGAAAGCATATAAATTTATAAAAAAAGTATTGACAAGTTATCATAAAAAAAGTATGATGAAATTGAAAATAAACGATTACATTAACTTGGGATTGTTACTGATTCGATCAGGCTACACCTTAATTAATTATAAGAAATATGATATTTATTTCTTATAATTAATTAAGGTTTTTATTTTTAAACATAGTCAAGTATAGAATAGAGTATGAGGTGATGTGCATTGAAGATAGATAAAATTTTTAACAACAATGCAGTTATGGTTAAAGAAGACAATGGACGAGATGCTGTTATCATTGGATGTGGGCTTGCATTTAGAAAAAAAATTGGCGATGAAGTAGATGAATCATTAATAGAAAAAACTTTTATTTTAAAGGAAAAGGACACTTTAGAAAAGTTTAAAATGATTTTAGAACACATACCTACAGAACAAATATCATTGTGCTATGATATTGTGGAATATGCTAAGAACATGTTAAACTGTGAACTTAATGATTATATTTATGTAACATTAACTGATCATATAAGTTATACATTAAAATTATTTGATGAAGGAATAGAAAGACCAAATATATTGATTTGGGAAATAAAAAAGTTTTATCCTAAAGAATATAATATTGGATTAAAGGCTTTAGAGTTTATTGAAAGTGAGCTTGGTAAAAAGATTAATGAAGAAGAAGCCGGAAATATTGCACTTCACTTGATAACAGCTCAGATTAATGGAAAAAGCGATAAAACTGATATTGCTTATAGTATGACCAAAAAGATTCAGGATATACTAAATATTGTAAAATACACATATGATATTGAATTAGATGAACACTCTTTAAACTATGAAAGGTTTATTACTCATTTAAGATTTTTCTTTAAAAGACTTAATAATAAAACACAGTATAGAAATGAAAATGAAGACTTTCTTTTACAACAAGTAAAGGAAAAATATAAAGATGCTTATAAATGTATGCTTAAGATAGAAAAATATTTAAATATAGAATTAAGTTATGAAGAACAGCTTTATTTGACACTTCATATTAAGCGTATTGTAAATAGATAATATAGAAACAATTAAATATTTAGGATTGTTACTGTTAAATCAGGCAAGACCATAGGTTTAAAAATACAAAAGTAATTTAAGTATTATTAAACTTTAGGTCTTGCTTTTTTATATATAAGATTATGATTAATTTAAAGGGAGCGATTGCTTATGAAATACGAAAATCTTGCAAAAGAAATAATTAAGAATGTTGGAGGTAAAGAAAACGTTAGCGGTTTAACGCATTGTATAACTAGATTACGTTTTAAGTTAAAAGATGAAAAAAAGGCCAACACAGATGTATTGAAAAATATGGATGGTGTAGTTACGGTTGTTCAAAGTAGTGGACAGTATCAGGTAGTTATAGGAAATCATGTTCCAGATGTTTATGCAGATGTAGTTGCGGTTGCAGGACTTTCTGAAGGGTCAGGAAATAATTCTCCAGAAAAGATGAAGACTTTTGATAAATTAATTGATATTATATCAGGGGTTTTTCAACCAGTACTTGGAGTATTAGCTGCAACTGGTATGATTAAAGGATTTTTAGCAATGTTTGTTGCTTTGGGATGGTTAAGTAATGAAAGTGGTGCTTACACTATACTACAAACAATTGGAGATAGCTTATTTTATTTCTTTCCAATATTCTTAGGACTTACAGCAGCTAAGAAGTTTAATGTAAGTCAATTTGTAGCTATGGCAATAGGTGCATCTCTTGTTCATCCTACAATAACAGGTATTGCAGGTAAGACAATTGAATTCTTTGGTATTCCAGTTATAATGCCTTCAGGTGGTTATACTTCAACTGTTATTCCAGTTATAATTGCGATTGTATTTGCATCTTATGTTGAAAAGTTATTTAAGAAAATTATTCCAGATATTGTTAAAACTTTTATTGTTCCAATGTTAACTTTAGTAGTAGTAGTTCCTGTTACTTTTTTAGTGATAGGACCAGTATCATCATATGCTAGTGAAATATTAGGAAATATAACATTAGCAATTTATAATTTAAATTCAACTATAGCAGGTTTATTTATCGGTGGATTCTATCAAATATTTATTATGTTTGGTTTACATTGGGGATTAGTTCCAATAGCAATGAATAATTTCTCAGTTTTAGGATACGACCCAATTGTAGCTACTTCAGTTGCAATATGTTTTGCACAAACAGGTGTAGTTTTAGCAATAGCATTAAAAGCAAAAAATAAGAAATTAAAATCATTATGTGTTCCATCAATCATTTCAGGATTCTTTGGTGTTACTGAACCAGCAATTTATGGTATTACATTGCCAAGAAAAAAACCATTTATAGTAAGCTGTATAATAGGTGCAGTTACAGGAGGTATCCTTGGTTTCTTTGAATCTAAAAAATATATGCCAGGTGGTTTAGGAATATTTGTTTTACCGAACTTTATAGGACCAAATGGAGCTGACAAAGGATTTTATGGAGTTGTTATAGCAATGGCAGCAGGGTTAATTTTAGGATTTTTAGCAATGTTATTTGTAAAATTAGATCCAAAGGATATGGAAGATGATAATTCTAATGCAGATGCTTCACAAAATAGTGAAAATACATTAGTTAAACAAGAAGTTATTTCAAGCCCATTAAAAGGAAAATTAACAGAACTAAAAAATGTTGAAGATGAAGCATTTGCTTGTGGTGCATTAGGTAAAGGGATAGCAATAATACCAATAGAGGGTAAAGTTGTAGCTCCAGCAGATGGAATACTTACAACACTATTCCCAACAGGACACGCTATGGGAATCACAACTAATAATGGAGCAGAAATATTAATACATGTTGGTATGGATACTGTAAAATTAGAAGGAAAACACTTTACATTAAAAGCTAAACAAGGAGATACAATTAAAAAAGGACAGACTTTAGTAGAGTTTGATATTAATGCAATTGAAAAAGAAGGATATTCTTTAATCACACCAGTAATCATAACAAACTCAGATAATTATTTAGATGTTGTAGAAATCGATAAAAAACAAATAGATTTTAAAGAAGATTTATTAACAGTAGTAATATAGCTTAGTTTATAAAATTTATTGTTTGCTAATTATAACACCTTAAAGTTACGGTATGAAGATTGTAACTTTAAGGTGTTATTTTTTTTCTTTGGGAAATTATATTTTAAAAAATTGTCGATAACTAATAAGATATAAATATGATAATTGAAGATAAGATATTTTCATAGAAATTGACAAAAATATATATCTTGTAATACAATATAGTAGAATAATGCATTACAAGATAGTGAGGTGAAAAAATGATTCCATCACAAATGTTAAAAGGATTACTAGAAGGATGTATTTTAGAAGTTATTAATATACAGGAAACTTATGCTTATGAAATTTCTAATAAATTGAGTAAATATGGATTTGGAGAAATTTCAGAAGGAACTATTTACCCAATAATATTACGACTTCAAAAAAATGAGTTGATTACTGCTACATTAAGAGATTCTAATAGTGGGCCAAAAAGAAAGTATTATAGGTTAACTGAAAAGGGTGAAGAATCACTAAAACAATTTAAAAGTGATTGGTTAGAATTAAGTAAAGCAATATGTACATTGATGGGAGGGATTTGATATGAGAAAAGAATGTGGAGATTTTTTTAAGAAAAATAATTTAAGGGAAAAGGAAATTAATAAAGAGAATAATGAAGTACATATATAATTTAGCATTTAAAATGTCAATATCAGCAACTATAGCATTGCTTATAGGAAATGCATTAGGTTTACAATATGCAACAGTTGGAGCTGTTATTGCTATATTAAGTATACAAGATACTAGAAAAAAAGCATTAATTATTAGCTATAAAAGAATAATTGCCTGTAGTATGGGGATTTTATTATCAGTAATTCTATATAGTTTATTAGGAAATGGAACATTAATCTTTGGATTATTTTTAATAATTTTAATACCACTTACTTCAAGGTTAAAAGCACAAGAGGGAATGGTGCCATCAGTAGTTCTATCAACGCATTTTTTAGTTGCAAATAATATAACAATTGAATTAATTTATAATGAAGTATTACTAATGATAATTGGAATAGGGGTAGCTGCAATTGCTAACATTTTCATGCCTTCTCTTGAAGATAAATTTAAAGATGATAAAGAGTGGATTGAAGAACATTATAGAATTATAATAAACAAAATGTCCAAGTCATTAATAACTCATGCAGTAGATATTGATGAACAAAAGCTTATAAATGAGGTAGAACAACGATTATATACAAGTAAGGAAACAGCTTATAAGATAGTAAATAATCAGTTTTTTAAAAGCTCATCATATTATACTGATTATATAAATATGAGAATTAATCAATTTGATACAATAAAAAGGATGAGATTACATTTCCAGAGGTTTAATATACCTGTTGAACAAATGAATGTTATGGCTGATTTTACTTTGTGTGTATCAGAAAATATAAGTGAAATGAATGATTGTAAATCATTATTAATTGATTTAGATATTTTAAGAAGTGAATTTAAGAAAATGGAATTACCAAAGACTAGGGAAGAGTTTGAAAGTAGAGCTCAATTACTTCAATTTTTAAATGATATGGAAGAGTTTTTGTTAATAAAAAGAAACTTCTTTACAACTATGAAGAATCATTAAAATTTTAAGCAGTAAATAGATTAAAAGTTATGTAACCTATTTACTGCTTAATTATTTATTAATCAAGTTTTAATACATCACTATAATTTACTGTAGAATATTCATCAGATGATGTTCCATCAGTACCAGTATATAATTCATCTCCAAAATAAACAGCAACTTTATCTACACCATAATTATATCCATAAGTATTTACTACTGCTCCTATAACTCCATTAGCTACTTCAGCAGAAAGTTCCATATCTTTAATAAAGTTTTCATTAAATACAACAGTTAAAACATTAGTATCATAATTTAATGTTGCAGATCTTACTCCATAATCTTTAGATAATACGACAAAGTTGTTATTATTGTTAGGAGCTGAATATAATTTTTCTGTTAAAGCAGTAACAAGAGCATTATCAGTTACTTTAACATTTGTATCAACACAATAAGTTTTAAGATCTACTTTATTAAAATAAAAAACTCGACAATCTCTATTAACCGTATTAGTAGTTGATGAAAGTTCGGATTTATCAGATGTAACATTAGAATTAGTATTTTCTACAAATGAATTGTTATTAGTTGAAATTGCATCATCAGTAGTTTCTTCAGTAGAAGCAGTATTAGTATTTTCTTTAGCAGTATCGGTATTTGTTGTGTCAGCTTTGTTTTCAGAATTAGTTTCTGTAGCCTTTGAATCATCAGTACTAGCTGTTGTATCTCCAGTAATGGCAGTTTTTAATCCACAAGAAGTTAGGGATAAACATAAAACAATAGTACAGCTTAAAGTTAATAGTTTTCTTTTCATAATCTCACCTCAAATAAATTACTTAACATAAAAATATTACCATATTTTTACAAAAAGTTAAATGATTTATTTAAAATAATATACAATATTTACATAAAATTATATAATTTATAGGGGGAGGATGATTGATTATGGATATTTTAAAAGAGACAAAACTTATAGGTAATTATATAATCTCATTAAGAAAGGATTTTCATAAGTATCCTGAATTAAGTATGGAAGAGCATAGAACATCTAAAAGAATTAAAGAGGAATTAGATAAGATAGGTGTTAAATATGAAGATGGAATAAAAACAGAAGTAGTTGCAACTATTGGTAAAGGAGAAGGTAGAGTAATAGCATTAAGAGCTGATATGGATGCATTAAGAATACAAGAAAATACAGATGTTAGATATGCTTCTACTAATAAGGGCGTGATGCATGCATGTGGACATGATGCACATATGGCATCATTACTTGGAGCTGCTATGATATTAAAAAAATATGAGGATAGTATTCCAGGGAAGATTATTCTTGTATTTCAACCATCTGAAGAAAATTCCTGTGGGGCAAAATTAATTTCTGAACATGGGTATTTAGATGATGTAGATGAAATTTTTGGATTACATGTATTTGGAGATATAGAGTGTGGTAAAATCTCTATAGAAGAGGGGCCTAGAATGGCTGCATCAAATAAGTTTACAATAAAAATTACAGGAAAATCAGGTCATGCAGGAAAGCCACATCAATGTGTTGATGCTACTTTAGTTTGTGCAGCTATAGTAATGAATTTACAATCTATAATTAGTAGAGAAATAGATCCAGTTAATTCTGCAGTAGTAACAGTAGGTCATATTCAATCAGGAGAAACTCATAATATTATTTCAGGTGATGCTATAATAGAAGGTACAATAAGAACTTTTAATGCAACAACAGCTAAGCATATTCAAACATCAATTAAAAGAATTGCATATAGCACAGCCTTAGCTTATGGAGCAACAGCAAGTGTTGAGTATGGTGTGGCACATCATCCTGCTGTAATTAATGATTCTGAAGCAGTAAAAACAGCTTTAGATGCTGCTAAGAAAATATTTGATGAAAAAGATATTATAAAAGTTCCAAGAATGATGTTAGGAGAAGACTTTTCTATATATCAAAAAAGAATTCCTGGAGTTTTTGCTTTTGTAGGAGCTGGTAATGAAGAGATAGGTAGAGATTATCCAAATCATAATGATAAATTTAATATAGATGAAAGAGCTGTATTGATAAGTACAGAATTATATGTAGCATATGCTTTAGAGGCTATATGTAAAGAGTCACGTAAGCAAATTTTTAATCACTAATAGGTGGAGGAATTTATGGAGTTAGAAATTTTAAGAAATATTCAAAGTATAGCAAATCCATTTTTTGATTTTTTATTTCAACTTATAACTATATGTGGTGAACAGATAGTGTTAATATCTATAATATCAATTATTTATTGGACATTAGACAAAAAGTTTGGAGAATATATTGCATATTCTGTTTTAACTAGCGTACTTTTAAATAATGCAATAAAGGATATTTTTAAAATGAAAAGACCTATAGGAGAAGAAGGAATTAGAACATTAAGAGAGCAAACAGCAACGGGATATTCATTTCCTAGTGGACATACTCAAGGTGCATCTTCATTTTATGGAGCTATGGCAATTTATTTAAAGAAGAGAGTAATGTATATTATTGCTGCTGTAATGATTGTTTTAATTGGGTTTTCTAGATTATACTTAGGAGTTCACTACCCAAAAGACGTTATAGTTGGTGGAATACTGGGGGTATTGATATCTTTAATATGTTATAATTTATATAATAAGGTTGAAAACAAGATGTTACTATATGTAATAACATTTGCAATATTTATTCCAGCATTAACTTTTGCACATTCTGCAGATTTTATTAAAGGAATGGGAACTTATTTAGGATTTATAATTGGAATATATATTGAAAAGAAATATGTTAATTTTTCAACGGAAGGAAATACAGGAAATAAGATAATAAGAGTATTATTAGGAATAGTAATATTATTAGTATTACAACTGGGATTAAAAGTATTATTACCAAGTGCAACAATATTTTCGTTTATAAGATATTCATTAATAAGTTTAGTGGGCATAGGGGTATATCCTATGGTATTTAAAAAATTTAAAATTTAAATAAATGAATTTGAGGCTATATAGCAAAATTAAAAAAGTTAAGAAATTAAGTCTTTAGCTTAACTTCTTAACTTTTTAATTATTTTAATGCTGATTCAAGTGTTTTTAATCTAGAAATATAAGCTTGAGTGTTTGTAACTTCATTCTTAGCAATTTCTTTAACTAATTCACTTTTAGCACATTTATTATCTAGTATTGAAATATCATGAGATGCTTGTAAAAGGGCAATTGCTTGTTTTATATATGTTATTTCATTGCTATCAGAAGATTTAACGCCTGATAAATCTTTTTCTAATTTATCTATAATTACTTTGTATTGCTTAATATACTCTGTATCTTCTTTAACTTGTTCTTTACTTTTACCATAAGTATCAATTAATCTAGACAATTCAATTCTCATTTCTTTTAATTCACCAGTATAGTTATCAATTATATCATCAACAATATCAATTAATTCAGGATTACTTGAGTAGCTTTCTATATTATGAGTAGCAAATAATATAGCTCTATGTAGCAGGATTTCTTCTCCTAAATAATCTATACAAACGCTACCAGAAGAAGGGAGCTTAGATAATTTAGATACTATTCCATTAATATGATCCTGTGTAAGTTCGTAATATGGATCATCTATAAATTGTGAATAAGGGTTTTCTATGCATGTTGCAGACACTGGTAAATTAAAAAGCATCATAGATAGTAAAGTTAATATTGATAGAAGAAAGCTTATAATTTTTTTCATTTGTTTCACTCCTTAAAATATTAATAATATTTAGTATTATCAAAAATTTAAATTTTTATTTATTATTAAGTAAAAACATTAAATTCTTAAAAAATGAATTAGTAATATAAAGAATATATAAGGAGTTAAAAAATAGTAACTAAGAACTATTGACTGGTGTATAGTATAAAACTATACTAATACCTAGAAGTTTATTGTTAGTCACCTAACTAATATATGGTGCGATATAAATAAGTTTTATTTATATGGAAAAGTGGAGAGGAGAAAATATAAAAGAATTAAAATTGATAATATAGAAGGTCATGTTGAATTAAAAGATGTAACTTTCTCTTATACTAATGGAAAAAAATATTAAAAAATGTTTCATTTTAAAAATGGAACAGAAATTTAGACATAAATCGGGTTGCCTCTGAGGTTAATCCAATAAATGGATTAACCTCAGAGGCAACTTAAAACATTAAAAGGAGAGATAAACATGATAGTAATGTGCCCAGGATGTTCGGGAATAGATATCAATATAGTGAAAAATGAATTTAAAGATGAAAAAATAGTTTGTGGATGCATAGGCGAATGTGGTGGAAGAATGGATGAAACCATAGTTGCCATGGTTGATGGAGAGTTTGTTGAAGCTAGAAGCGAAGCAGAATTTATTATAAAAACAAAATCAATATTAAACTCCAAATAAAATTTGAATAATATTGTTCGTCATGTGGAGCCGAAAAATTAATGATATTACACATAACATGGTAGCGAAAAAATGAAATATTTATTTTACGGGAACCGTGAAATTTTCGCCTAGAATTTATATAATTGATTCTGTAAAATTATATAAAATTTTTAAACTTAAGTGAAATTCAAAATTTCAATTTTGTTAATCGAACTTACACATTCGACGTAAGGAGAAGGTGCTTCCTTTTAAAAGGAAAGTCACTCTTCACTATCGCTTAGAGGAGTAAGTTCAGCTAACTAAATTAAAGTTTGTATGGGGGATAAATATGGAGATTAACTTTAGAGAAATAAATAAATCAAATTATAATAATTGTATATCCTTAAAGTTATGAAAGCATCAAATTAATTATGTTGCAAGTAATGCATTTTCATTAGTACAATCTTTCTATGAAGATAAATTATATCCATTAGGAATATATAATGGAGATGAAATGATAGGATTTTTATTATATGATTATGATGAAGAATTAAAAGGATGGTCATTTTCAAGGTTTATGATTGATATTAAGCATCAAAATAAAGGATTTGGGACAAAAGCATTAGAAAAATTTTTAGATTTTTTTCATAATAAGTTTCCAAATGAAAGTTTATATACAAGTGTAGAAATAGATAATGAAGTAGCTGTTAAGTTGTATGAAAGGTATGGATTTAATAAAATAAATTCATTCGAATATAAGGTTGAAGATATCACATATAAGGAATTTAGAATGCTGAAGGAATCATGGTAGTATATATAAATTTCAATTTATCAGTTAGATTGATTAACAATTTATAATATTGTGAGCGATAAATAGGAGTTTCTCGTTGAGATTATAATAATATTTTAATATAATAGTAGTAAGAACTTAAATAAAATATAAATTGATTTAAGAATAAAGGAAATAATAATGAGTAAAACATTAAAAGAATTAAATTTAGAAGATGATTTCCTATTTGCGAAAGTAATGAGTGATAAAGAGATCTGTAAAGAGTTTTTAGAGAAACTTTTAGAGATTGAAATTGAAAAGATAGAAATGCCTGAAAATCAAAAGACTATAGATTTACTTTTAGAAAGTAAAGGTATTAGATTAGATATATATGTTAAAGATGAAAATAATACA
>NZ_JAPFDR010000021.1 GCF_026168755.1 Clostridium sp.
ACTTACTCCTCTGAGCGATAGTGAAGAGTGAGTTTCCTTTTAAAAGGAAGCACCTTCTCCTTACGTCGAATGTGTAAGTTCGATTAACAAAATTGAAATTTTGAATCTCACTTAAGTTTAAAAACTTTAGCCAACTTCACGGAATCAATTATATAAATTCTAGGCAAAAATTTCACAGTTCCCGGAAAATAAATATTTCATTTTTTCTCTTCCACGTGGTGCGCAATAGAATTCAGTTGTTCATTAAAAAAGGAACGCGAAAGCGTTCCTTTTTTATATTATCTCGGTTTATATTATCTTGGATTTTTTACTTGTGCTTGTGCTGCTGCAAGTCTTGCAACTGGTACTCTAAATGGTGAACAAGATACATAGTTTAATCCAACATTATGGCAGAATTCAACTGATGATGGATCTCCACCATGCTCTCCACAAATACCTAACTTAATGTTTGGTCTTGTAGCTCTGCCCTTTTCCGCAGCAATTTTAACTAATTGACCCACACCTGTTTGATCAAGCTTAGCAAATGGATCTTGTTCGTATATCTTTCTTTCATAATAGTCTGATAAGAATTTAGCAGCATCATCTCTTGAAAATCCAAATGTCATTTGAGTTAAATCATTTGTTCCAAAAGAGAAGAATTCAGCTTCTTTTGCTATCTCATCAGCTGTTATAGCAGCTCTAGGAATTTCAATCATTGTACCAACATGATAATTTAATTTAACTCCTTTTTCATCCATAACTTTTTCTGCTGTTCTAACAACTATATCTTTAACAAATTTTAATTCTTTAACCTCTCCAACTAACGGAATCATAATTTCTGGAACTATATCATATCCTTTATCAACTTTAACTTCTATTGCAGCTTCTATTACTGCTCTAGTTTGCATTTCTGCAATTTCTGGATAAGAAACAGCTAGTCTACATCCTCTATGCCCCATCATTGGATTGAATTCATGTAAACTTTCAACTGTAGATTTTAATTCTTCAAAAGTTAACCCCATAGTCTTTGAAAGTTCTTCTATCTCATCATCTGTATGAGGTAAGAACTCATGTAGTGGTGGATCTAAAAATCTTATTGTAGCTGGCATTCCTTGAAGAGCCTCATAAATTCCAATAAAATCTTTTCTTTGAATTGGAAGTAATTTTTCAAGGGCTGCTCTTCTTTCCTCTTCATTCTTAGCTACAATCATCTCTCTCATAGCCATTATTCTATCCTCTTCAAAGAACATATGCTCTGTTCTACAAAGCCCTATACCTTCTGCTCCAAACTCAACACCTTGTTTTGTATCTCTTGGATTATCAGCATTAGTTCTAACATTAAGTTTTCTTATTTCATCTGCCCATCCCATAAATGTTGCAAAATGACCTGAAATCTCGGGAGTAACAGTCTTAATTGCTTCTCCATATACACTTCCTGTAGAACCATCTATTGAAATATAATCATTAGCTGTATAAACTTTACCATTTGCCTCTAATGTTTTTTCTTCTTCATTTACCTTTAAATCTCCACATCCAGCTACACAGCAAGTACCCATACCTCTTGCTACAACTGCAGCATGTGAAGTCATTCCTCCCCTAACTGTTAATATACCCTCAGCAGCTATCATACCTTCAATATCTTCTGGAGAAGTCTCAAGTCTTACTAAAACAACCTTTTCTCCTTTTTCAGCCCTTTCCTTAGCTTCTTCTGCAATAAATGCAACTTTACCACAAGCTGCTCCTGGAGATGCTGGAAGTCCCTTAGCTATAACAGTAGCCTTTTTCATTTCTGTTAAATCAAATGTTGGGTGTAATAAAGAATCTAATTGCTTAGGTTCAACTTTAAGAATTGCTTCTTCCTTAGTCAACATACCTTCTTCAACTAAATCAACAGCAATTTTTAAAGCTGCTTGAGCTGTTCTCTTACCATTTCTTGTTTGTAAGAAATATAATTTTCCTTCCTCAATAGTAAACTCCATATCTTGCATGTCCCTATAGTGATTTTCAAGAGTATTAACTATATCTATAAATTGTTTATATATAGCAGGATTTTGTTCTTCTAATTTAGCTATTGGAAGTGGTGTTCTAATACCAGCAACAACATCTTCCCCTTGTGCATTCATTAAATATTCACCATATATTTCTTTCTCTCCAGTTGCAGCATTTCTTGAGAATGCAACACCTGTTCCTGAAGTATTTCCTTTATTACCAAATACCATCTCTTGAACATTAACAGCTGTTCCCCATTCACCCGGAATATCGTTTAATCTTCTATAAACTATAGCTCTTGGGTTATCCCATGATCTAAATACAGCTGTAATAGCTTCAGTTAATTGTGTTGTTGGATTTTGTGGGAATTCTTCACCCCTTTCTTTCTTATATAACTCCTTATACTTTACAACTAGTTCCTTTAAGTCATTCTCATCTAAATCTGTGTCATATTTAACACCCTTTGCTTCCTTTGCTTCATCTATTAAATTTTCAAATAATCTCTTCTCTATTCCCATAACAACATCAGAGAACATTTGAATAAATCTTCTATATGAATCATAAGCAAATCTTGGATTTCCTGTTGCTACTGCAACAGCTTCTACTGCAACATCATTTAAACCAAGATTCAATATTGTATCCATCATACCCGGCATTGAAACTCTTGCCCCTGACCTTACAGAAACTAATAATGGGTTTGTGTTGCTTCCAAATTCTTTTCCTGTTATTCTTTCTAATTCTTTAATGTTTGCATATATTTCTTCTACAACTGAATTTGTAATTTGTTTTCCATCCTCATAATACTTGTTACAAGCTTCAGTTGTAACTATAAATCCTTGAGGAACAGGAATCCCTATTCTAGTCATTTCTGCTAAATTTGCCCCTTTACCTCCAAGAAGGTTTCTCATTGACCCATCACCTTCACTAAAAAGGTAAACATACTTTTTCTTCTCCATCTCAATACTCCTCCGTTCATACAATAATATATACTAACAAGACTCTGTCTCGTAGCTACCATAATTACCCTTTAAACTACCCTTAATTTGCTTCTCCAAGATTAACAAATAGTTTTGTTATGTTAGTCTTAGAAATTTTGCCAACTATCTTTAAATTAACTTTTCCATTGTCTGATTCGCAGGATTTTTCTACTATCGGTATACTATCAATTTCATGTTCTATTATTTTTTTAGCTAGTGAATAGGCACTATCCTCTGGA
Organism: Clostridium sp.; assembly: GCF_026168755.1. Lineage (GTDB taxonomy): Bacteria > Bacillota > Clostridia > Clostridiales > Clostridiaceae > Clostridium. The sequence continues at coordinate 3,185 of NZ_JAPFDR010000021.1, forward strand.
TGACCATAAATTATATTAGGCATTCTTGTCATGATAACTCCAACTGGAACCCTATGTATATCTGTTCCTCCAATTGCTATCTTAAGAAAATCCTTTCTTGATGCTGCCCCAACTAAATTCCCATTGTTTTCAACAAAAAGTGTTCCTACATCATGTAAAAATAAATGAACAATTGCATCATATACAGTAGTATCATCGTTAACGGTTACAGGCTTAGACATAATGTCACCAACCTTTATTTTGGATAAATTCTCCAAAATCTCCCCATCAATCTTTTTCCCTAAATACACATAACCTACCTTAGGTCTAGCATCTAAAGTACCAGTCATTGTAAGTATTGCTAGGTCTGCTCTTAAAGCAGCTCTTGTAACTCCAAGTTTTTCTGCTATTGCTTCACTTGTAATTGGCTGCTCATCTTTAACTATCTTAATTATCGCCTCTTGTCTTTTTGTAAACTTCAATGCTATCCCTCTTTTCGACTATTTAAGGAATATTCAGACAATTAAGAATATTTTTTATTCACAGTATAATTATAACATTTTCTCACTTTTTGACTATGCTTAATTTTCTGAAAAATCACTCATATTAGCTGAATATTCCTGTTGTCCCTTTTTTTCTAGACTATATCGTTGTTTTTCTTTAATTTCCTAATTTTTCCCATTATCATCATCAAAATTCACAGTATAAGTAAAGGTATTATTTTCCTTTTCTTCTTTTTCCTTTTCCTTAAATTTATTTGGCATTTTTATTCCATCTAAATTTACATCTTGAACTTTTTCCTTAACCTTATCTGCCAAACCATTTGCTTTATCCTTCGCTTCGTTAACAGCCGCTGATATATATTTATTAACAACTTCTACTGTACCATCAGCCTTTGTTATTTCAATTGTAACTTGAGTTACTACAGCTGCTACTACAACAAATGCTAATATAGATGGAATTATTATAGCTATAACACCTGCTGCTATTCCAGCATTAACTGGAACATCAACTATCTTTTTGCCATCTTTAGTTATTTTAATTCTAGTAACATTTCCTTTATTTATTAACTCTTTTAACCATCCCTTAAACTCATCAATAGTTTCAGATTGTTTAACTTCATTTAAATCATTATATTTTGATTTTTCTTCAAGTAATATAATTGCATTTAAGACATCTCCATTTACTTCTTCTAATGCCTGTTTTGCTTCTGCATAACTTACTCCAGTTCTTTCTCTTACTTGATCAACCATTTCCAATGTAATATCCATATTTCCTCTACTCCTTTATATAATTTAACATCTCTAAACTTTTCGGCTTTCTTGAATAATTTGAATTTATTATAAATGTTGTTACCTTTTCTATTTGATTCTTAATCTCTTTATTTACATTCAATCTATAAATTTTATCCATTGGTGTATTATTTAAAAATCTTAAAGCATTATATCCTGCTCTAGAAATATAAAGTCCATGTTCCTTATTACACTCTACACATACACCACCAAAGTGTGATAATGAAATATAATCACTTGTTCCTATTACTTTTTTACAAATACAACATTTATCAAACTCCAACCCATATCCTGTAGCACTCAACAATCTCAATTCAAAAGCTCTTATTAATAACTCATAATCCATAGCATCTGTATTTAATAAGTATAAACAAGTTATAAAATTCCTAAACAACTCCTTATTTACTTCGGCATCTTGTACACATATATCTATTAATTCACAAACATATGAAGAATACGTAAGCTTATCTAAGTTGTTTAACAATCCCTGAAATGAGTTTATAATTTTTCCTTCTTGAAGGTTATACAAATTTCTACCTTTAAAAAATATATATTCCCCAAAGCATAAGGGTAAAGTCAAACTTAAGTTTTTACTTTTACTCTTCTTTGCCCCCTTAGCTATAAAGGTTATTTTCCCTAAATCTTCACAATAAGCCCATATAAGTTTATCATTTTCTTTATAATCTATAGCCTTAATTATTATAGCCTTAGTCTTCTCAATAGACAGAATACTCAACTCCTATCTACTTTGTCTTTTTATATCCTAATTCCTTAAGTAAAAGTCCATTATCTCTCCATTCTTTTCTTACTTTTACCCATATCTTTAAATTAACTTTAGCTTTTAAAAATCTTTCTATTTCGTATCTTGCAGTCTCTCCAATTTTCTTTAAAGATGCTCCGTTCTTTCCTATTATTATTCCCTTATGTGAGTCCTTTTCACATATTAAATCTACCTCAATATGATATGTTCCATTTTCTTTTTGCTTCATTTGAATAATATCAACAGCTATTCCATGAGGAATTTCATCTCTTAAATTCTTTAATGTTTTTTCTCTTACTATTTCTGCAACAATAAATCTTTCATTAACATCTGTAATCATGTCCTCTGGATAATATTGTGGACCCTCTGGCATTTTTTCTACCATTAATTTTACAAGAGTATCTACATTTTTCCCCTTTAATGCTGATATTGGTACTATTTCAGCAAAATCATATTCCTTTGAATACATATCAAGTGTTTTAGCTACTTTTTCATGACTATTTTCATCAACTTTATTAACAACCAAGAATACTGGTGCTTTTTGTTGTTTTAATGCCTCTAATATAAATTTATCTCCTCTTCCAATTTCATCACAAGGATTAATTATAAATACAACTAAATCTACTTCTTTTATAGAGCTAGTTGCAGCATTAACCATATAGTCTCCTAGTTTATTCTTTGGTTTATGTATTCCTGGAGTGTCAACAAACACTAATTGATAATCATCTCCAGTTAATATTGTTTGTATGTTGTTTCTTGTAGTTTGCGGTTTATTTGAAACTATTGATAGTTTTTCTCCCATTATCTGATTAGTTAATGTTGATTTTCCTACATTTGGTCTTCCTACTATTGTTACAAATCCTGATTTATACATATTAGCCTCCTAGCCTTTTAAGTCTTTTTTTGAAAAAACACCTGGTAATATTTCTTCAAAAGTTTTTACTATATAGTCATTTTCATTTTTTATTATTATTACTGGAACTTTTTCGTCTGCTATAAACTCTGCAATTACTTGCCTACATATTCCACATGGATAAGTGTATGAATTAGTATCTCCAACAACAGCCACAGCTTTTATTTCCCTATTTCCTTCATGTACACCTCTAAAAATAGCTGTCCTTTCTGCACAATTAGTTGCTCCAAAAGATGCATTTTCTACATTAGATCCTGTATATATTTTTCCATCTTCAAATAATATAGCTGCTCCAACCTTAAAATTAGAATATGGACAATAAGCTTTTTCTCTTGCTTCTAAAGCACTTTGTATTAATTTTTTGTATTCCATTTTTAATTCCTCCATCTAAATAGTATATCACATATAAGCAAAATTCCAAATGTTGATTTAATTTATATTATTAATATCAATATATTTATTAAATACACTTCTAATTAAATTTGGAATATTACTTAAATTTTATAATTTAAATATAGTAAATATTAATAAAGTTAATAATATTCCTAATATTCCTCCTACTATAACTTCGAATACAGTATGAACTTCTGAGTCAACTCTACTTTGAGCAGTAATAAATGCCATTAAATAGGCTAATATAATGCAAATAGGCTTTTCAGTTATTAATGCTATAGCTGTGGAAATAGAAAATGCTAATGCACTATGTCCACTAGGCATACCACCTTTTAAAGGTGTTCCTTCACCAAAAATAGCTTTTATTATAACAACAGCCAAAACAACTATAACTAATGCTATTAATATCATATATGGTTCTGAATGTTTTATTTTATAAACTACCTCAAATGAAAAGTTAGAAAGTTTATCCCAAAATACAATATATCCTACTAATATTGCATTTATTGCTGTTACAAGCACTGCTCCTGCTGCTGTATTTTTAGCTATCTTCGCTAAAGGATGATAATAATTAGTATTTAAATCTACCGCTGCTTCTACAGCTGTATTGACTAATTCAGCGCTAATTACCATTGTGATTGTTATTGCCAATGCCAGAAATTCTGCCTTTGATACATCAAAGAAAAAACAAGCAATTAAAACACCCATAGATGCTAATATATGAATTTTCATATTCCTTTGAGTTCTTACAGCATCAACTACGCCATCAATTGCATTATTAAAGCTCTCTAATAATTTTTTCATCTCCATAAATTACTCACCCTACCTACATTTATCTAGTTATATTTAAATCCCCCAATATTTCCTCTTCTCTTTTTCTCATGATTTTCTTTTCTTCACTTTCCATATGATCATATCCTAATAAGTGAAGAATAGAATGAACTACTAAGTAGCACACTTCTCTATTAAAAGAATGATTATATTCTATACTTTGCTCCTTTGTTCTTTCTAAAGATAAAACCATATCACCTAATACTAGCTCTTCACCATCTAAATATATCTCATTAAATTTAGTGTCCTTATAAACCCCTTTAAAAACTTTACCTTTAGGATAGTCTAACATAGGAAATGATAGCACATCAGTAACTTTATCTATCCCTCTAGTTTCTCTATTTATATCTCTTATTTCTTCATTGTCTACAAATAAAAGTGATATTTGATAAGGAATATTTACCTCTTCAGCCTTTAAAGCCTTTTCACAAACTTCATTTATAATATTAATGAGTTCCTCATTCACTTCTATTTTATTTTGTCTATTATCAGTATATAACATAACTTCTCCTTTCATTTTTTCATAATTTAAATTATGTATATTTTAAATTAACCTTTATTAGCTATAATGCTTTTTAACTTAGTAATTTAGAATAAAAAAGGAGGTAACCCTCCCCTTTTATTCTTTACCATTTTCTTTTGGATACTCTATTCTATGATGATAAATTCCCTTTAAAACCTTTAAGAAACAACTCTTTATAGTTTCTAAATCTCTAAAAGTCAAATCACATTCATTTAATTGATCTGAGTTCAATTTATCTTTCACTATATTATTTACCATATTTTCAATCTTATCGAATGTAGGCTCTTGAATTGATCTTACAGCTGCTTCAACACTATCTGCCATCATAATTATGGCAGCTTCCTTACTTTGAGGCTTAGGGCCTGGATATCTAAAATCTTCTTCCTTTATACTATCTGGATCATCACTATTATTTTTTAAAGTATAATAAAAATATTTAACTAATGTTGTTCCATGATGTTGAATCATCATATCACTTATTGCACTAGGTATATCATATTCTTTTGCCAAGTCTAATCCATCTTTAACATGAGATATTATTATGGATGCACTTAAAGCTGGTGAAATTTTATCATGAGGATTAATTCCCCCTAATTGATTCTCACCAAAGAAAAAAGGTCTTTTTATCTTACCTGCATCGTGATAATAGGCTCCAACCCTAGCTAACATAGGATTAGCTCCAACCTCTTCTGCTGCAACCTCAGCTAAGTTTGCAACCATAACACTATGATGATATGTTCCTGGAGCTTCCATTAATAATCTTTTCAATAAAGGACTATTAGGATTTGAAAGCTCTAATAATTTCATATTAGTAACTAAACTAAAACTAGATTCTAAAAATGGTAATAACCCCATAGCTAATATTCCTGAAATAAAAGCTCCTAATGCAACTAACGCCATATCAAGTAATGTTTTCTTTATATTATTCGATAAAAGCACTCCACTTGATAAAACAACAATAGAAGCAGAAATTGCAACATAAATAATGGAATATAATATATCGTTTCTTTGGCTAATCTTCCTTAAAGAAGTCGATGCTACAATTGTCCCAACTATACCTACTAAAATAACTTGTGGGTCAAACCCTACTATAACTGCTATAAACATTAAATTTAAAGAACTAATTATAACTGAAACTTTGTAATCTAAAAATACAGTAATAAGTATTGGTGAACATGCTATTGGAATTAAAAATAACGATACAAATGTAAAAATTCTTGTTGTTACTAATGATATCAAGTTTAATAATAATATTAAAAATACAAGCTTAGTGTTACAAAGAACTTCTTTTCGCTCTTTTTTTAAATACATATACTGCAAAATCAATATAAATAATACATAAAATGCTATTATTATATAAGTATATATATAATCCTTGCTTATTCCTTCTCCTACTAATCCTAATTCATTAAGTATAGTTATTTGCTTTTGTGTAATTGGCTCTCCTTCTTTTACTATAATTTGATTTTTCTTTATCATAACCTTTGAAACACTTTTTAAGGCTTCCTTAACAGCTTCATCTGTCTTTGTTTGATCAAAAAAGTAATTTGCCTTTACCTGGCTATCACACATTTCTTTTAAAACATCTTCAAGATTAATATCTAAACTCTGACTTTCTAAATATTCCTCTACAGAAGCCTTTGCTTCTTCTATTTCATCAGCATTTCCTTCCTCTATCTGATTTTCATATGCCTTATCAATTGCTGCTAGTGCTATCCATTGTAACTCTGTGTCTTTATCAACACTAAGATCTAATAATGCTTTATATTGGTTATCTGAAAGCTTAAATGACTCTATCTTCTTTAATTCATTAATTTTTTCTTTCTCTTCTATTTCACTACTCTTTAAATTAATTAACTTATCAAAAAATGTTTTTATATTCTGACTTGCTTCAATTTTTACTTCATTTTTCAAAGTAAACTTTTTTTCTACCTTATCTGCTACTTCTTGTTCCTTTGCACTTGTAGCTTCCTCATCAATAATATCCCTAGGTGCCTTTATATCAACACTAGCAATATCACCTTCATTGAAATTATACCTTTTAGGAGTCACAACAGTCATTATTATAAAATAAACTAAGAATGCTGTTACAGTAAATAAAAATATTCTTTTCCATTTGTCTTTCTGTGTCTTTTTATCTACACCACTTTTATCTTTCATTTTGTTCACCTTCTCATCCTACCCTAATTATCTAATATCTTACAGTATCCTCACTTACTATATTTTGCTCTACAACAAAAACCACATTTATCAACATATTTTCTTCATCTTTCATTTCTTTATCAACTAATTTGTCAACTATCTTTGCATCTCTACTTAGCTCATTTAATAAAGATTTTTCTAAATCATTAACTGCCTTTTCTATAGCATCATCTTCCGATAAATTTATATCTTTTTCTACTCTTTCATAATATAACACCTTATTAAACATTTTACCACTCACTTCTATTTTATCATAATGTTCAAAATCTTTTATAGCCTTTTTTAAATAAATTTTTTTACCAAAAATATTTATATAAATATCACTATCTTTTTCTCCACTTCTTTCTAGCGTAGTTCCATTAACTTTTACATTTATAGATTTTTCATAAAATGTATTGGCTATAACTATTCCTCTTGGTGGTAAAATATACTCTCCTCCTTCACTCCCATCTACCCCCTCTATTACAACATCTCCTGCTTTAACTAATTGCCCACTCTTAACTTTTGCTCTACCTGCAAAAGTGTAAACTCTCTTTACTTCTCCCTCCATAGTTGCAACTAAATTTCCATATTCATAACTCTGTTCTTGTGGTGGATTTATCTTTTCTTCTATTACAACCTTTAAGGTAGACCCCTCAACTCTAACCCTTAACCACAATATTTCCGAACTCATATTTTCTAACTGCTTCTCTATTTCTTTCACATCTATAGAATTTTTAGCAATTCCAGGTTTAATACCTATACTATTTAGCTGCTTTCTTATTTCAAAGGGTGGTATATTTTGTTGAACATCTACCTCTATAGCCCATATGTAAGTAGATAAATAATATATAATACATAAAAACATAATTCCACCAATAACTAATGATAACTTCTTTTTAACATTACCTAAAAAGAATACAAACCCTGCACTTTTTATAATGTTTATTCTGCCACCTAAACTTTCCACCAACGCTTTTACTTCTGCATAATTCAAATAATCAATCTCTAATATTAATGTTGCAAAATCCCTTTTCTTAACTTTATAAACTCTTATGTTCTTTGTCCAAAATAAATTTAACAACTTCTCAGTATTTAATATTTTAATTTCAACTAATATTTTTCCATTTTTTATCTTATCAAAAGCCATTTTCTATTCACCCCACATATTCAATCGAATTAAAATAACCTTTAATAGTTATAGTTGAAGCTGCTATATATAATATTTCAAACTCACTACCATTTATCTCAATTGGTGACATATTAGTATTTATCTTTATCTTATCTCTTTCAAAAACCATTATCCCTTTATGATTTTCTATGGTTACTTCATTTCTTCCTGTTACTATAATCTTTGGTACATCTAGTAATACATCTTTAGGGAGATCAAGTTTTTCAATCAAAACCTCTTTACTTCTATTAAACTTATTTTCCATAACTTCTCTCCTTTAAATAATACTCTCTCAATGTACTTTATGATTTTATTTTAAAGAAAATAACAAAAATAAAAAAGAACCCAATTTACATTGAGTTCTTTTAACTATTTACTATTTAAATACTCTTTAACAATCTGACTAACAAGTTTTCTATCTGCTTTGCCTACAACCTTTGGTCTAACTGCTGACATAAGCTTACCCATGTCCTTCATGTTATCGACACCCACTTCTGTAGCTGTTTCTTTTACAATTTGTAAAATTTCTTCTTCACTTAATTGCTGAGGAAGGTAACCTAGCAAGATTTCAATTTCAGATTTATTCTGATTAATCAAATCCTGTCTATTTCCCTTTTCAAATTCAAGCATTGCTTATTTACGCTGCTTGACTTCTTTTGCTAATATTTCTATAACCTTATCGTCCTCAAGCGTAACACCATCGGTTTTTTTACTAGCAATACAGCAGACTTAGACTACTTAATACATTAAGTCTAAATTTATCTTTAGATTTTAATGATTATTTTCAGTCCTCTTGTAGTCTTTCTTTTATTGTTGGCATACTTAAATACCTTGTTTCAAAAATTAAAAACTACTTGAATTTTCTCTTTCTTGCAGCTTCTGATTTTTTCTTTCTCTTTACGCTTGGCTTTTCGTAATGTTCTCTCTTTCTAACTTCTGAAAGAACCCCAGCTCTTGCGCATTTTCTCTTAAATCTTCTTAATGCACTTTCTAGTGTTTCGTTTTCTCCAACTTTGATTTCTGACATCTATTATCCCTCCCTCCGCTAGCTCAAATTAGTATCTTTAACTCAGCTACGGGCTTAATAACACATATTGTATTATACAATAATGGTCACAAAAATGTCAATATTATTTATACTATTTTTATATTAACCAGGTGGCCATTTTAATTCTCTTGCACCTAATATATGAAAATGTATATGATTTACGGTTTGACCCCCATCAGCTCCGCAGTTATTTACAATTCTATAACCTGAATCAGCAATACCTAGTTCCTTTACTATTTTATTTATTATCACGAATATGTGTGAAACTATTTCAGAATTTTCTTCAGTTATTTCATTAGCACTACTAATATGCTCTTTTGGTATTACTAAAAAATGAACTGGTGCTGCTGGACTTATATCATAAAATGCAAGAACCTTATCATCTTCATATATCTTCTTAGATGGAATTTCTCCAGCTATTATTTTACAAAAAATACAATCTCCCATAAATTCACCTCCTTTAACTGACACTCCAAATTTTCAATTTGGTTAGTTGAAGTTACTCATTCCACTTTAGAAGAATAAGTTTTCTTTTCAAAGGCTTTTTTAAACCATACTTGCTATAGCATAATCTCCTATTGCTTCTTCAATCTTTACATCTACTATTTTACCAGTAATATCAGCTGACATGCAATGTACTATTACTTTTATATAATTTCTTGTATATCCTTCATAGAAATCTGGTTTATCTTTAATTTCTTTTTCTATTAAAACATCCATCACTCTTCCAATGAACTTCTCTGTAAAGGCATGCTCGTTTTTATCATTTAACTCTATTAAAGCCTTACTTCTTATATCTTTTATAGTTCCATCTAATTGATTTGGCATATCTGCCGCTTTAGTTCCTTTTCTTGGACTATATTTAAATACATGCGTCTTAGTCAAATGAATTCTTTTTAAGTATTCATAAGTTTCATTAAACTCTTCTTCAGTCTCTCCTGGGAAGCCAACAATTACATCTGTAGAAATTGATACATCTGGCAATGTTTCTCTTAACATATTAACCGCAGCTTCATACTCTTCAGCTGTATATCTTCTATTCATTCTCTTTAATGTTGCATCACAACCACTTTGAAGCGATAAATGGAAGTGTGGGCATAACTTTTTAAACCCTTTAATCTTCTCAATAACTTCTTCAGTGAAAAATGCTGGCTCAATAGATCCAATTCTAATTCTCTCTATTCCATCTATTTTTTCTATATCTTCTATTATATTAATTAAATTTATATTGCCTTCTAAGTCTAATCCATATGAAGCAGTATGTATTCCTGAAAGTATAACTTCTTTAAATCCATTAGCTGCCAATTCTTTAACTTCTTCTAAAACCTTATTTGGATCCTTTGAACAAACTGATCCCCTAGCATAAGGTATTGTGCAATATGTACAAAATCTATTACATCCATCTTGAATCTTTAAAAACGCTCTAGTTTTATCTTGATAATCTTCTATTTTTAAATCTTCAAACTTTTTATTTTGTAGTACAGGTTGAACATGTACTTGTGGCTGACCTTCATCCTTTGCCTTGTTAACATAATAAACTACATCACCTTTATTTCTTGTACCTAGGACTACATCTACCCCTGGTATTTCTGAAACTTCTTTAGGTGCCATTTGTGAATAACATCCAACGGCTGCAATTATAGCATCTGGATTAGCTCTTCTTGCCCTACTTATTATTTGTCTTGATTTTTTATCTCCCATATTAGTAACTGTACAAGTATTTATTACATATACATCAGAAAACTCATTAAAATCCACTACTTCATATCCTTCTCTAATGAACTTTTCCGCCATAGCTTCTGATTCATACACATTAACTCTACAACCTAATGTAGCAAATGCAACTTTCATTAATCATTTCCTCCTAAATCACTCAGCTCATATTGTATTAAGGATGTTACAACAAATCCTGCTGTTTCAGTCCTTAATATTCTTTTTCCTAAAGTAACTATATAAGCTCCTTTATCTTTAAGTCTTTCAATTTCATCTTCTTCTATTCCGCCCTCAGGCCCTACAAATATTCCAATATTTTTAATGCTATCTATATTATTCTCTTTTCTTAATTCATTAATCAATGTTTTTATACCAAAATTATTTGCATTTTCATATGGAACTATTAATAAATCTAAAGAATTTATTTTGTCTAAAACTTCATCAAACTCAATAGGCTCTAACACTTTAGGAATTATACTTCTCTTACTTTGTTTTGCAGCCTCTAAAGCTATTCTATTTAATCTATCTAACTTTTTAAATTCACCTTTTAATTTAACATCCACCCTATGAGTTATTGTTGGAATGAACTCTGTAATTCCAAGCTCAGTTCCCTTTTGGACTATTAAATCCATTTTTTGAGACTTTGGTAGCCCTTGAAATAAATATATCTTCACATTACTTTCATTATTTAATTCTAGCTTTTCTAATATTTCTATTAAAACTTCTTGTTTAGAAACAGACTTAACTCTTCCTAAATATTCAACACCTTCACAATTGTTTAATGTTACTTTTTCACCTTCAGAAATTCTAAGAACTTTATATATATGTTTTACATCATCACCAATTATTTTAGCTACATCTCCGTTAATTAATTCTTTTGGAGTAAAAAATTTATGCATTATTTGATTCTCTCCTAAAAATTATTTTAATTTTGCAACTATGCAGTTCCATTCACCATCTCTATTTTTTTCAATAACTTCAAATCCAGTAGCTTCAAGTTTTTTACAAACCATATCAACTCTATCATGAATTATTCCTGATGTTATGAAAATTCCACCATCATTTAAAACTCTCTTAACATCATCTGTTAATATGCATATTATTTCAGCTAATATATTCGCAACAACTATATCAGCTTTCCCATCAATAACTTCAACAAGATTTCCATGAAGTATTTCAATATTATTTAAATTATTATATCCAACATTTTCTATTGAAGATTCAACTGCAACTGGATCTAAATCTACACCAACAGCTAACTTTGCTCCAAGTTTTGCTGCCGCTATAGCTAGTATACCTGATCCACATCCAACATCAAATACTGTACTTTCTTCTTTAACATATCTTTCTAAAGCTTGAATGCACATTCTTGTAGTTTCATGTGTTCCTGTTCCAAATGCCATACCTGGATCTAAATCTACAACTAACTCTCCATCTTTAGCTTCATATTCTTCCCATATTGGTTTTACAACTATCTTTTCACCAACTTTTGATGGTTTATAATATTGTTTCCATGTATTAGCCCAATCCTCTTCGTGCATTTTTTCGTGCTCAACTTTAGCTTCTCCTAAATCAAGGCCCATTTCTTTAAGCTCTGTTAACCTTTCATTAACATATTGTAATACATCTTCAATATTATCTTCTTCTGCAAAATAAGCCTTTACAACTGCAACTTTTCCTTTATGCTCTAAAACATTTATATCTGCAAAATCCCATGTTAACGGACCTTGTTCTCTTCCTAAAATATCCTCAGGATCTTCTATTGCAACACCTTTGCAATCTAAGCTATAGAAAATTCCTGATATTGGTTCCAATGCTTCACTTTTAGTTATTACTCTAACTTCTATCCATGTTCCATCCATTATTGAATCATCCTTTCAAATCTTTCTCCTTGACTAATACTATATTTTACACGTATGTTTACATAAAGTCTAGAATAATTTATATACAAAAAGGATAACTATATTTTTACATATAGTTACCCTTAAATAGCTAATTTAAACTGCTATATCTTTATTATCATTTTTCTTATTCTTATCTTTACTGAAGTTAACTTTTCTAACGATTTTATTATTAGCCATATTATAAGTCACTGTTCCTATAAAAACAAAAATTATGGCTAACTGTGGTGCATACAAAGTACAATCTACAATTCCCTGAATAATTATCATTGTATTTATAGACGCAATTAAAGGCAGCATTTTATTATGTTGTTTGTATAAGCTTACCATATTTTTATACAAATTAATTTTAATATATAAGTATATTAAAAGCCCTACAATTCCCAAAGTAACTAAAAATGTTAACCACAAATTATGAGGATGAATTAAAAAATCAATTATTTTATTATGTAAACTTGGATCATCACTAAAAACAAAATTTGATCCTTGTTGCATCATCCCTAACATTCCCCATCCTGTAATAGGCTTTTTTAATATCATACTTATAGCTCCAATCCAAATACGATATCTCGAATTGAAAGATATTACCAATTCCCCAATAGGTGTTGTGTTAGCAATCTTATTCTGCACTATAAAGAAAAAAATAGAACTTATTGTTACAGTAATACAAATTGCTATTAGTCCTCTTACATCTTTTTTCTCTTTTAATATATAATATACAAATATTGCTCCTACTAAAGCAATAAATGCTCCTGTTGATTCAGTTAATAATAAAGCTAATATTATTAATATAATTGAAAAATTATATTTTATAGAATCCTTTTCTCTTTTATTGATGCACTTTAAATAAAATATCATTAATATTATACTTCCAAACCAAGCTCCTGCCATGTTAGGATTTCCAAAAGAACTAAAAACTCTATGATGCGGCATTCCTATCAAAATAAATATTATCTTTTCTATTACCCCTCCAATAGCTGCAATTACACTTAAATATACCAAATACTTAATGACTATATTTATTCTACTCATCTTAACAAAGTAATTTTGAGAAAATACATTTAAGCCAAAATATAAAAATAATATAGAAGATGCTAATAAGGATAATAAATTATTATTTACAACACCACTAAATACAGAGTATATAAATAATAAAAACAAACCTATATTCCAATAATTTTTTTCTATTTTTAATTTCTTTTTAAATATTAAATTCACTGCATATACAGCCGGAATTATAGCTGTAAAAGGTGAAAAAACAATCATAATAATAAAGTATATCATAATTTACCACCAACATTTATTATTTACACCATATTATGTAACTTGACTAAGTATACACATACTAAAAACTTTATTCAAAAACTTTAACTATCTTTTTATTAAATTTAACATAAATATTTTAATATATACTTAGTATCTCCAATAAATATTTTTATTTATCTAATAACATGATGTTTACATTTATATATTTACTAATAAATCTTGTTATAAATTATATATATTTCTATTTTTTCTTTTTACTTGATATTCACTTAAGTTTTTTATCCTTATAGTCATTTTTATCAACTTATATTTTTTTTAAATTCTAACATACATTTTCTATTTATATATAGCAATTAAGAATTTAGTTTTTATCCCTTGAGCTGTAAACATTTCTTCATGCTCTGTTGTAACATTTCCTTCAAATCCACTATTATGTAAATCATAAGTAATATATTTAATTTCTAAGTTGCTTTCTTTAAAATACTCAAGTGACTCTTCAAATAATTCATCATCATCTGTCTTAAACCAAATTTCTGCACCACTCTTTAAAAACTTCTTATATTTTTCAAGTTGTCTTGTATGAGTTAATCTTCTCTTTTTATGACGCTCTTTTGGCCATGGATTACAGAAATTAATATATATTCTTTCTATAACATCATTTTCATCTAACATATCATCTATCAATAATATTTCCTGGGACATAAGAGCAACATTGTCTATTTCATGACCAACTTTTTTATATGCTTCTTCAATATTTCTTTTGGCTAAAACTAAAACTTCATCTTTTATATCTACTGTTATATAATTTATATCTGGATTTTTAGAACCATGTACAGCCATAAATGTTCCTTTTCCACAACCTAATTCCATATACATTGGTTTATCATTTCCAAAAAACTCTCTCCATCTACCTTTATATTCACTTGGCTTCTGTATAAAAAATTTACAACTTTCTAATTCAGGTCTTGCCCAAGGCTTTCTTCTCATTCTCATAACTTTTGTTCACTCCAAATCATTTCTTTAAGTTTATAGATTAATTATACAGATTATTTCTTTTATTTCAACTCTATATACATCTTCATAACAACTTTTATTTATATAATAATAAATCCACAATACACAACTTCTTATTTACAAAGATAGTATATTGTGGATAATTTTAATAATTATTTATACTTACTAACAGTTATACTTTTCAACTAAAGTCTTAAATTCACTACCATTACTCTTTATATACTCAATAAAGCTCTTATTAGCGGAATTTAAATTATTAGCTAATTCACAAATAAACATTGGAATATCTTTTTTTGCAATATCCCCATAGCATTTTCCTAACCTTGCTTCTCCCTCTACAAAACTTCCATCAACATGAATTTCATATGCTTCTTCTATAACATCATTAATTCTTTTTTTCTTTCCTGTAAATCCTATTTCAGCTATTTCATGTACACCACAAGAGTTAGGGCATCCTGAGAAATATAATCTAGGTAATAAATCAATATTAGAAGTATTTTCTTTAACATAATTTAATGTCTCTCTTAAAACCCCTTGACTTTCACATATACCTATTTGACATGTTGGAACTCCTATACATGCTACACTATAATCAAATGAAGTTGTTCCTCCCATTGATTTTGTAACTTCTAATAACTCTTCTGCTTCTTTTCCATTTAAGTTTCTAAAGTATACACCCTCTGTCATTGATAATCTAATTTCAGGATCATCAAATTTTTCTAATGTTGATATAATAATTCTTAAATCACTTAGCTTTATTTGACCTCCTATTGGATGTACATAAACACTATATAATCCTGGTTGCTTTTGCGCTACTAATCTTGAATTAGTTGTATTTGTTTCTATACCAGCTTTAGTATACTTTTTAGCTTCTACTGATAGATTATAACCCTCTTCTTTTTTTACTATTTCAACATACTTTTTATATTCATCAATAAAGCCTTCTTCTCCTAATTTATCAACCATATATCTTACACGAGCTTTAGCTTTATTTTCATAATTTCCTTCAGCTTTAAATAATCTAACCATGGCTTCAACATAATTTAATACTTCACTAGGTTCAATAAGCTCTGGATATATTAATGCAAGCTTAGGGTTTCTTCCTAATCCTCCACCAAGATATACTCTAAAATATTCCTTACCATCCTTCTTCACTGCTAAGAAACCTAAATCTTGTATTGTACAATGCGCTGTATCATTTGAACCATTAGAGAAAGATACTTTTAACTTTCTTGGTAACTTGTAACTAGTTATTCTCTCCATAAAATATTCCCCAGTAGCTACTGCATATGGTGTTGGATCAAATGCTTCTTCTTTATCAACACCTGATAATGGTGATAAAGCAACATTTCTTGGAAAGTTTCCACCTGCTCCTCGTGTATATATATCCTTATCTAATGCTTCCTTCATTAAATCACATACTTCATCTATTGATAATCCGTGATATTGAATTGCTTGACGAGTAGTAAAATGTAATCCACCTAACTTATACTTTTCTGCCCAATCATATATCATTTTTAATTGTGGCATAGTTATTATACCTGAAGGCATTCTAAGTCTTAACATAAACTCCTTACCACCACGATGAGCATATGCTCCCATTCCACCTGATGCATGCTTAAAGTCCATAACAGACATTTCTCCATTTACGAACTTACGTCCAACTTTTCTAAATTCTTCAATTTCTGGTAAAAGTCTTTCCTTTAATTTTTCCATATTATCACCTCATATTATTGCTACTCTTTTTAATATTCCTTGTTATCATAACAAATATTCACTTCTATATTATACTATAATCCACTTTATTTTCTATTAATTAACTATTTAAATATTTAATTATAACCATTAACTTTTTAAATGTTTACCATTTTTTAAAATTTCTATCAATTGATTTTTTGTATTTTTTTCTATAAAATATAAATAATGTACATATTTACAAGGAGTGATTATATGGTCAAACAAAGAAACAAACCACATTTAGACTCAGAAGTATCTGTTAAAGAAACCTTTAAATCTTTATCTGCTAAAAAGAAAATTGAATTTATATATGATTATTATAAACTTCCTATAATAGGTACATTACTTGCTATTATAATTATAAGTTATATGACATATTCATTTATCACAAAACAAGATATTTATTGTAATATAACATATTATGGTTCTACTATTAATACAGATAATTTCAATAAACTTAAAGATACACTAAATGAAAACATTTTAGGAAATGATAAAAAATCTACTATATTTACAGATAGTCTTTTAATTAATGCTAATTCAAACTATGGTGATGATCCAACAACAACGCAAGTCTTTGCTGTTAAATTAGCAGCTAATGAACTAGATATTCTCTTAATTCAAAAGAATAATTTTGAATTTTTCGCTTCTAACAATATGTTATTAGATTTAAACTCATTAGAAGGATTTGCTTCATTAAATATACCTGAGGAAGCCTTAGTAACCGCAAAAGATCAATCTGGAAATAGTAATTTATATGGTATTAAAGTGGATAACCTAGATTTATTGAAAGATTCTGGTATTGATAATGAAAATACTGTTTTAAGTATAGCTATCAGCTCAAATAGACACGAAGAGATTATTAAAGTATTAAGTGAACTTACTAAGTAAAAAAAGATGTTGCAACTTTGCAACATCTTTTTTTACTTCTTATTAAATAAATCTTTTAAACCCTTTTTATGTGTAACTTCTCCATCAACACTTTCTCCACAGGCTTCCATAAATGCTTCTAAAGCTTCTTTTTGTTTAGAATTTAAATTCTTAGGGGTATCAACTATTACTTTTACGTATTGATCTCCTCTAGTATTTGAATGAACCTTAGGTACACCCTTACCTTTTAATCTAAACATTGTTCCTGATTGAGTTCCTGCTGGAATAGTATACTTAACATCTCCATCTACTGTTGGAACTGTTATTTCAACACCTAAAGCAGCTTTTCCCATTGATATATGAGTTTCTATATAAATATCATTTCCTCTTCTATCAAATTGTTTAGACTTAGCCACGTTTATTCTAATATATAAATCTCCTGGAGGTCCATCATTAGAACCATGTTCACCTTGACCTCTAAGTGGCATTACATTACCTGTATCAACACCAGCTGGTACATTTATTTTAATTGATCTAGTCTTTCTTACTTTTCCTCTACCACTACAACTTGAACATGGAGTTTCAACTATAGTTCCTTTTCCTCCACATCTATCACAAGCTGAAGTACTTACAAAGCTTCCAAGGGGAGTTTGTCTTTGAACTCTAACTTGCCCACTTCCATTACATGTTGGACAAGTCTTTGGTGATGTTCCTGGTTCTGCACCAGTACCTCTGCAAGATTCACAATTTTCATTTCTATTTATTGTGATTTCTTTTTCTACTCCAAATACAGCTTCTTCAAAAGTTAAATTTAAATTGTATTCTATGTCAGAACCTTTTACTGGTCCGTTTCTTCTTCTTGAAGAACCACCACCTCCAAAAAAGCTTTCAAATATATCACCAAAACCTCCCATATCTGAGAAGTCAAAGCCACCAAATCCACCTGCTCCAAATCCACTTCCATCAAAGTCAGCAGTACCAAATTGATCATATCTAGCCTTCTTTTCTGGGTCAGAAAGTACTTGATATGCCTCATTTATATCTTTAAATTTTTCTTCTGCTTCCTTATTACCTTGATTTTTATCAGGATGGTATTTAATAGCTAGCTTTCTAAAGGCTCTTTTTATTTCATCATCACTCGCACCTTTTTCAAGGCCAAGAACAGCATAATAGTCTTTATTTGCCATCTATATACTCACCACCTATTTATATCTAACTTAATCTATATTAACATTTATAAAAATATTCGTAAATACCTAAACTTTTAAAAAGGGAAGACGACTTTTGTCTTCCCTATATTTATATTACTTATATTATTTATCTTCTTTTACTTCAAAGTCAGCATCTACTACATTATCATCATGAGCTGGTCCTTGATTAGCATTTCCACCCATGTTGTTTGGATCGAACCCTGCACCTTGAGCTCCTGCTGCACCTTGAGCATCAGCATACATCTTTGAAGATATAGCATAGAATTCTTGAGTTAATTCTTCTGTAGCTTTCTTAATAGCTTCTAAATCCTCTCCATCTTTAACAGCTTTTAATGCATCTAATTTAGAAGTTATTTTTGCTTTATCATCAGCAGAAATCTTATCACCAAGTTCTTCTAATTGTTTTTCAGTTTGGTAAGTTAATTGATCTGCATTGTTCTTAGTTTCTATTGATTCTTTTCTCTTCTTATCTTCTTCAGCAAATCTTTCAGCTTCTTTTACAGCTCTATCTACTTCTTCATCACTTAAGTTAGTTGAAGCAGTAATTGTGATATTTGCTTCTTTACCAGTTCCTTTATCCATAGCAGATACTTTAACAATACCATTAGCATCTATATCAAAAGTAACTTCGATTTGTGGAATTCCTCTTGGAGCTGGAGCAATACCTGATAGAGTAAATCTACCTAAAGTCTTGTTATCAGCAGCCATTTGTCTTTCACCTTGTACTACGTGAATTTCAACTGATGTTTGACCATCCGCTGCAGTTGAGAATACTTGACTCTTCTTAGCTGGTATAGTTGTATTTCTTTCGATTAATGGAGTAGCAACTCCTCCTAAAGTTTCAATACCTAATGTTAATGGTGTAACATCTAGTAATAATACATCTTTAACTTCTCCAGTTAAAACACCTGCTTGAATTGCAGCACCCATAGCTACGCATTCATCTGGGTTAACTCCCTTTGAAGGTTCTTTTCCAGTAAAGTTCTTAACAGCTTCTTGAACTGCTGGAATTCTTGTTGAACCACCAACTAATATAACTTTATCTATTTGACTAATTGAAAGTCCTGCATCAGATAATGCTTTCTTCATTGGTTCAATTGATCTTTGAACTAAATCATGAGTTAATTCATTGAATTTTGCTCTAGTTAAGTTCATATCAATATGTTTTGGACCTGTTGCATCAGCAGTGATAAATGGTAAGTTAATGTTTGTTTGCATTGATGAAGATAATTCTATCTTAGCTTTTTCAGCAGCTTCTTTTAATCTTTGAACTGAGCTCTTATCGTTTCTTAAGTCAATTCCATATTCAGCTTTAAATGTATCTGCTATATAATCTATAATTTTTTGGTCGAAGTCATCTCCACCTAAATGAGTATCTCCGTTAGTTGATAATACTTCGAATACTCCATCACCTAATTCAAGGATAGATACGTCGAATGTACCTCCACCTAAGTCATAAACGAATATTTTTTCGCTGTGATCAGTCTTATCTAATCCATAAGCTAATGAAGCAGCTGTTGGTTCGTTTATTATTCTTAATACTTCTAATCCTGCTATTCTACCAGCATCCTTAGTTGCTTGTCTTTCAGCATCATTGAAGTAAGCTGGAACTGTAATAACAGCTTGAGTTACAGTTTCACCTAAGTAAGCTTCTGCATCAGCTTTAATCTTTTGAAGTATCATTGCTGATATTTCTTGTGGTGAATAAGTTTTATCGTCAATTTTTGTTTTATGATCTGTTCCCATTTCTCTCTTAATTGAGATTATAGTGTGTTCTGGATTTGTAATTGCTTGTCTTTTAGCTATTTGTCCTACTAATCTTTCACCGTTAGCTTGGAATGAAACTACTGATGGAGTAGTTCTAGCACCTTCTGAGTTAGTGATAACTACTGGTTCTCCACCTTCCATAACAGCTACACATGAATTTGTTGTACCTAAATCAATACCTATAATTTTTGCCATAATTTTTTCCTCCTCTAATCATTATCTATTTAAAAATTTTCCTTACTTACTATTTTGCTACTGTAACCATTGAATATCTGATTACTTTTTCTCCTTTTTTATATCCCTTTTGATATACTTGAGCAACATCATTAGTATTTAAATTTGCATCTTCAACTACTGAAATTGCTTGATGTAAATTAGGATCAAAACCATTAGTTGTATCTATTTCTTCAACCCCTAATTTTTCTAAAGAGTTTAAGAATCCTTTTATTGTCATCTCAACACCTTTTTTAATATCTTCTACATTACCTTCTACAGCTAAAGCTCTTTCTAAATTATCTGCCACAGGTAATAACTCTTTTAATACATCTGTGCAGGCATCTGTATAAATACCTTCTTTTTCTTTTGCTGTTCTTTTTCTATAGTTATCATACTCAGCAGTTAATCTAAGTAATCTATCCTTTAATGCATCTAATTCATTAGAAAGTTTTTTATTTTCATCTTTTAACTTTCTTATCATTGATAAATCATCAATTTCAGAATACTCTTCTATTACTTCTTCTACTTCTTCATTTTCTGTAGCTTCTGTATTCTCTTCTACTGAACTGTTTTCTTCTACTATTTCATCATCTCTTAAATCTTTGTTTTCTTCCATCTTTACACCTCATCTCTCTTTATTCAATACTCTTGGTCCTTAAGACTTTTATTTAACTCTTTCATTACTTGTGCCATTATAGAAATAACCTTCGAGTAATTAATTCGCTGTGGACCAATAAGTCCAACACTTCCAATCGGCCTTCCTCCTAAGGAATACTCTGCTGTTATTATTGAACAATCCTTAGCTTCTGGAATATAATTTTCATCACCAATTTTAATTGAAATATCACCACTACTCTCTAGTAGCTCTATTACACAATCTTTATTACTTATTAATTGAAGTACTTCCTTAGCCTTTTCAATATCGTTATATTCAGGATAATTGAAAAGATTAGTAGTTCCCTCAACAACTAACTCTGATTTTGAACTATTATTTAAACTTTCATATAAAGCTGGAAGCATTGCATTAAATAAATCATCAAACCCTACTAAGTCATTTTTAAGCTCATTAATAACTTCTAAATTAATAGCTTCAATTGTTAAATTTTTAAGTTTAGAATTTAATACCTCGTTAATTCTAATAAGTTCTTCATTACTTGGTACAGCATTAACTTTAATTCTATGATTTTTTATAACTCCACTATCTGTAACTATTACAACAATTAAATTCAATTCATCTATCTTTATTAATTGCAATGATCTTATATAGCTTCTTTTCATAGAAGGAGTTCTAACTATACAAGTTAGATTTGTTAATTCAGATAATAAAACACAAGCTTCCTTCAAGATAGTATCAACTTCATGCATAGCTGAATTAATTAAATATTCCTTAATTCTTAGCTCTTCATCTTTACTTAGCTTTGGTGTTTCCATTAATTTATCAACATATAATCTATATCCCTTACTAGAGGGTATTCTACCTGCTGACGTGTGAGGCTGTTCTAAATATCCCATCTCCTCTAAATCTGCCATTTCATTTCTTATGGTTGCAGATCCTACACCTAAATCATACTTCTTAGCTATTGTTCTTGAACCAACAGGTTCTCCTGTTACTATATAGTCATTAATAATGGCTTGAAGTATTTTTATTTTTCTTTCATCAATAGCCATTTCATCACCCCTATTGTTAGCACTCATCAATGTCGAGTGCTAATGACTACAATATCAATATATTCTTATTTGTTTTTTTTGTCAATTTCGTATTTCTTTAAATTTTCAACTATTTTTTTATATAATTTAACTTTCTCACTATTATCTCTTTCCATCTCTAAATTTCTCCTTATTACTCTACTTTTCATTTTTATGATTTATCTAATATAAAATCTGACATTACACTGTTTGATAACTCCATTCCTTTAGCTGTTAAAAACATTTTATTTTCCTTAACAACAAGCAATCCACCCTTTATATTCTTCTCAATGATTTCTTTATATATACTATTTATATCTACACCAAATTTTTTCTCAAAATTTAATAAGTCTATGCCATAAACCATTCTTAACCCCATAAAAACAAACTCTTCCATTTCATCCTCAATAGAATTTTCATACTTATCTATTACTACACTTACATTATTACTTATCTTTTCTATATAATCATTTATATTGCTTGTATTAGTAAATCTATATCCATCCATATAAGAACTACTTGCACTTCCAACTCCAATATATTCATCTAATGACCAGTAAACCTTATTATGCTCACATTCCTTGCCATCTAAAGCAAAATTAGAAATTTCATATTGATGATATCCATTAGCTTTCAATATATCTTTAGTTATTTTATCCATTATCCTTTCATCATCTTCACTTGGGAGTTCAAGCTTATCTTTTTCGTATAATTTATAAAAGGCAGTTCCTTCTTCAATTATGAGACTGTATGCCGAAATATGTTCTGGTTTTAATTCACATATATTTTCTAAAGTATTCTTCCAATCTTGGATAGTTAAATTAGGAAGACCATACATTAAATCTACATTAATATTGTCGAATCCTACTTTTCTTGCTAAATTATAATTTTCTAAAAATTCTTCAAATGTATGTATACGACCAATTTTTTTCAGCAAATTATCATTACAAGATTGAAGACCAAAGCTTATTCTATTTATCCCATATTTCTTCATTATCTTTAATTTATTTTCATTTACTGTTCCTGGATTACACTCCATAGAATATTCCAGTTTATCTAATAAATTCAGCTTAGAAACTGCCATAAGAAGTTTTTCAAGCTCATTTTCTTCAAGATATGAAGGTGTTCCACCTCCAATAAAAATAGTTTTTATTAAATAATCAGAACACTTCTCTTTTATTTCCTTAATTAAAGCATCAATATATTCTTCTCTAAATCTTTCTTTTCCTGCGAAGGTTGGAAAGTCACAATAAAAACATCTTTGCTTACAAAATGGTATGTGTATATATAAACTAATTTCCTTCATTATTTTTCCTCCAAATCAAATAACTTTTAACTCATAATTGAAAAAAGACATTGCAAAAGCAATGTCTTTTTACTAGTCTACTTTAAGAACAGCCATGAATGCTTCTTGTGGTACTTCTACAGATCCCACTTGTCTCATTCTCTTCTTACCTTCTTTTTGCTTTTCAAGAAGCTTCTTCTTTCTTGAAATATCTCCACCATAACATTTAGCAAGTACGTCTTTTCTCATAGCCTTAACTGTTTCTCTAGCTATAACCTTAGATCCTACTGCAGCTTGAATTGGAACTTCAAACATTTGTCTTGGAATAATTTCTTTAAGCTTTTCAGTAATTCCTCTACCTTTATGATAAGCTCTTTCTTTTGGAACTATCATTGATAAAGCATCAACTACATCTCCATTTAATAATATATCAAGCTTAACAAGTTCAGTTTTAGTATATCCTTTAAATTCATAATCAAAAGATGCATATCCTCTTGTTCTTGATTTTAAAGTATCAAAGAAGTCATATACAATTTCATTTAATGGCATATCATAGTTAATACAAACTCTTGTAGTTTCTAGATATTCCATATCGATAAATGTTCCTCTTCTTTCTTGGCATAAATCCATTATAGCCCCAACATAATCAGTTGGTGAAATAATAGAAGCCTTAACAACTGGCTCTTCCATATAATCTATTTCAGTTGCTTCTGGTAAGTTTGTCGGATTTGTTAAATCTAAAACTTCTCCATTAGTCTTTGTTACCTTATAAACAACTGAAGGAGCTGTTGTTATGATATCTAAATTAAATTCTCTTTCTATTCTTTCTTGAATTATTTCCATATGAAGCAATCCTAAGAATCCACATCTGAAACCAAACCCTAAAGCTATAGATGTTTCTGGTTCAAAATCTAAAGCTGCATCATTTATTTGTAATTTTTCTAATGCTTCTTTTAATTCATCATACTTAGCTCCATCTACTGGATAAATACCTGAATAAACCATTGGAACTGCCTTTTTATATCCTGGAAGTGCTTCTGCCGTTGGTCTATCTGATTCTGTTATAGTGTCACCAACTCTAGCATCTGCAACATTTTTTATAGATGCAGTTATATATCCAACATCACCAGCTCTTAGTTCAGTTATAGGCATTAATTTTGGCGTGAAAACTCCAACTTCTGTTACATCATATACTTTATTTGTTGCCATAAGTTTAATTTTAGTTCCTGGCTTAACTACACCATCTTTAATTCTTACATAGCAAACAACACCTTTATAACTATCATAGTAAGAATCGAATATTAAAGCTTTTAATGGAGCTTCTTCATCACCAGTTGGTGCCGGAACCTTTTCAACTATTGTTTCTAACACTTGCTCAACATTTAATCCAGTTTTAGCTGATATCATAGGTGCATCTTCAGCCTCTATCCCTATAACATCTTCAATTTCTTGTTTTACTTCATCTGGTCTTGCAGAAGCTAAATCTACCTTATTAATTACTGGAGCAATTTCTAAATCGTTATCTAATGCTAAATAACAGTTTGCTAAAGTTTGAGCTTGAATACCTTGTGTAGCATCTACTACTAATAACGCTCCTTCACAAGCAGCTAAACTTCTTGATACCTCATATGTAAAGTCTACGTGTCCTGGTGTATCAATTAAGTTTAATATGTATTCTTCTCCATCTTGGCGTCTATATATTAATCTAGCAGCCTGAGACTTAATTGTTATACCTCTTTCTTTTTCAATTTCCATATTATCAAGAACTTGCTCTTCCATTTCTCTTTGTGTAAGAGTCCCTGTAATTTCTAATAATCTATCCGCTAGGGTTGACTTACCGTGGTCTATATGTGCTACGATTGAAAAGTTTCTAATCTTTGATTGTCTATTACTTTGCATATATCTTAACTGCTTTTTATTCAGCAGCTTCTTCACCCCCATATTGTTAAATCAAGCTAAATTATAACATAGAGTATAGAGTAAGTGTCAAGAATATTAACATGGAATTCATATTAAGATTACTAGTATTTTTTTAATTATTAATATTTTGATTAAAATCATCTACACTTTCATCCAACTCACTATTATTACTATCATCTTTTATATTACTATTTTCATCATAACCACTATTAGTTTTTGTACTTTTATTTATTTTATCCCTTATATTTATAAAAGCTTTATTCACATATTCTAAAGCTTTTTTTATACTATTCATAAATAAATTATCACTAGTTAACTTAATTTCTTTATTATATATCTTTACAGTTGATAAACCATCATTTTTTTCTCCAACATAAATCTTCACCGCACTATTATCTTTAATAAATTCCTGAAAATCTTCTCCGAACTCCTCACTTACAACTTTAAAGTTATCATCAGTGTTTCCCAATGGTGATAATGATTCTGTATTTATTATATTTATCTTTACAAAACCTACAATAAGCAAAATTACTGCAAATGTAGGTATAAGAAATTTTTTAATAATTTTCAACTTAAAACCGCCTCCTTAACTCAATTTATAACATATATAGAAATAAAAAATGAGCTCCTTAGTTATTAGCTATAAGGATGCTCACTTTTCAAACTTTTATTCAATTATTCTTTACTATTTAAATATTCGGCAATTAATCTAGCTAGATATTTAGCACTTAATTTTGCTTCTTGTGCCGTATTTAGTTCTGTTCCAAACTCTGTTAATATACATGCTGAACTTAAATCTTGATTAAAGTTATTTGATCCACGATCATATTCATAAAGACCAACTCCATTATTTCCATCTGCAAGGAATCCAGGAAAAAGTTCTTCTGAAGTAGAAATCATGTCGGTTACTGCGTTCATCATTTCCGTATAATATGGTGAAGCCTTTGAGGTAACAAACATAATTCTTGCTAAACTTTGCCCATTAATTTCTACCGTAGTTCTATCCTTACTAGGTCCACTATTTCTATGCAAATCTATTACTAATTTTAAATTAGGAAATTGATTTAAATAACTTTGCACCGTTGGTCCTGATCTATAATAAGATTGATTATAAGGACTAGTATCATGTACTGTTTTATCATGAATAACAGATATTCCATATCCCTCTTCAAGTTCTTGTGCTAATACATCTCCTACACCAACAACACTAAAATCTTCTTGTTCAGTGTCTGCTCCAGATTCTGCATATCCTTCATGAGTATGAGTATGATAAATTAATATTTCTACATTTGCCTCATCTAACGTTTTCTTAAGTGAAGGATCATATGCAGCACTAGTTTTATTTAGTTCTGCTAAATCTTCTTCTGTAACCCTAGCAATACTTTCTTCCTTAACAACATAGGGCTCAAATAAATTAAAGGTTGTTTTAGAGCTATTATCTAAATTGCCATTACTATTAACGTTATTTATATTATTAAAAAAAGATACTTCATTACCTATTATTCCATAAGTAGTTATCTTATTTAGACCTAAAGCTTCAACTACCACTCTTTTAATACTCACTTTATTTTCTCTATATGCTGTACTATCATATATTTGTGTTTTAACAACTGGCATAGAGTGATTAAGCAATTGTACATATGCTAATCCCCCACGCTCTCTATAACTATTAATAACACTACCAGCTCTTATAAAAAAATTAATCATAAGAGCTAATAGAACTATATATCCTATACTAATACCATGTTTCTTTCTGTTAACATTATTACCATCATTAACCCATTGCATTTTATATACCTCCTCACTCTTTATAAATATATGGGAGGTTTTACATAATTATTAATAGATGATTAAAAAAACACAAAACACTTTTTAGTTAATTCATAAATTTATTGATTTCTTCCATATTCATATTAGGTTGAACTGCAATATTAATCCCATTTGCTATTATTTTTGATAAAGACTCAATAACTGTATCAACATCTTTTGGAGTAACCATTAAATCTCCAAATGATGGATTTAATATTTCTCTAATAAGCATATTCTTCTCATTTCTATCTACGCTCTTTAACATATTATAGAATTCTTTTCCTTTTTGTGCTTTACTACATAAATCATCTAATAATAAATCCATAGTATCATTTGCTATAGTTGCAGCATCAACAACTGTTGGAACTCCTACAGCTAATACTTTTACCCCTAAACTCTTTTCGTTTATTTGCATTCTATGATTCCCAACTCCAGCACCTGGTGAAATTCCTGTGTCTCCAATTTGAATAGTTCTGTTTACCCTCTCTAATCTTCTAGATCCTAATGCATCAACACATATTACTAAGTTCGGTTTAATTTTATCAACTAATGATTTTATAACTTCTCCAGTCTCTATTCCTGTAATTCCCAAAACTCCTGGTGCTATTGCACATACTGGTCTTACAGAATCATCTATTGCATCTGGCATTACTTGTTTTAAATGCCTTGTTATCATAATTTTCTCTGTAACTTTTGGTCCAAGTGCATCTGGTGTAACATTCCAATTTCCAAGTCCTACTACTAATACAAGTTTATCCTCAGAAATATCTACAAGTTTTTTCATAACTTTTCCTACAACTAATGATAATTCATCCATTGATTCACCATCATAAGGGGTAAATTCAGGAAAATCTATAGTTATATAATGACCTTTTGGTTTACCTAATTCTTTTCCAGCCTCATCACTCTCAATAGTTACAGTAGTAATTTTGACCTCGCCTTCCATTTCCTCATCAATTTTAACTCCATCAAGCTCTCTTTTATTTTCCTCTGTATATGCTTGTTTTGCTTCTATTGCAAGGTCTGTTCTAACACTTATCATAATATTCCTCCTAAAATTTATTACTCCTCAAGTTTATTTTCCCAAATAAGTTTTAATTTCATACTTGAACTTAAAAACTTTAGGTGTTATAATATGATTTGTTGAAAATGAACTCGTACGCAGATTTCCCCAAAAACTGCAGAGGCCCTATAAAATATCAAGGGGGTGAATTGAATGGCAAATATTAAATCAGCACAAAAAAGAATTAAAGTTACTGAAAAGAAAACTTTACAAAACAAGATGGTTAAATCAGCTTTAAAAACTGCTATAAAGAAGTTTGAAGCTGCTGTAGCTGCTAACAATGCTGAAGAAGCTAAAGCTTTATTCGTTAAAGCTACTAAGTCTTTAGACATGGCTGCTCAAAAAGGTGTAGTTCACCAAAACATGGCTGCTAGAAAGAAATCAAGATTAGCTGCAAAATTAAACGCTATGGCGTAATAAATAAGAAGCCGGTGATTTTTCACCGGCTATTATTTTACAATTTTTAAGTTATGAAATATTATATATTTTTTATCTATTTTTATTTAAAACATATCTATTTAACCATAAATGTTTTAAATAGCATAAGCTCCATTTCCATTTGCTTTTCTGAAGTAGAAGACTTTAATTTTAATTCAGTCTCTACACAAACTCGAATAAGTTCACTTAATTGTTTCACTGTAAATTTAGCTGCTTGATTCATTAATTTTTCACAAACAAATTGAGGCAACCTATATTTAGACATAAAAAAATCTAACCTTTTTCCTTGTGATAAATATACTTTAATCTCATGTAATCTTCTGAAATGATTTCCTATAGATGATATTATTAACATATGCTGATCCGCTTTAAACAACAATTCATCTAATAAATCTAATGCCTTCTCAACCTTCCTAATAGAAATATATTCTACAAGGTCAAATATATCATCCTCACTTTTATTTTGAATTAACTTATCAATATCCACCTTAGTTATCTCTCTTCCACTAGAATAGCAATCTAATTTATCAACTTCTCTTTTTATAATATCAAAATTATTTTGTACCTTATCTGCAAAGTATCTTAGTTCTACTTTTCCTATAGTTCTACCTTTTTCTTTAAATAAATCATCAATCTTTTTATAATATCTGTCTTTCTTTAATTTATCACAATGGACTACTTTAACATATTTATCAAGAGTAGTTAACTTTTTATTTTTCTTAGGCGTATCTCTCTTATCATTAAATAAATAATACATAATAAGAATTGTATGAGATGGTAGATCCTTAATATACTTTAAAGTCTCAGTATAAACTTTACCTCCATCTTTATCTGGTTTTTCTTTTAAAAAATTAGCCCTATATACTACTACAACTTTTTTATCTCCAAAAAACGGTAAGGTTTCACAAGCATTTTCTATATCATCAAATGTAGTTGTTAGTCCATCTAACTTTATAAGATTCAAATCTAAAAAGTCTTTTTCAACAACCTTATCTATTATAGAATTAACACTTATCTTTATAAGCTCTTCATCTAAACCACAAAATATATAACCATTTGATATATCATTTTTCTTTATTTCTCCATCTAGTATATCTATATTAATCAATGCCTATTGCCACTCCTAACTAATTGTTTATTATCTCACCTTTAAAAAGTAAAATTTCTTTTATATCACCTTTTCTGAAATCTATTATATCATAATCATTATTTAATTTTTCATAATTTACAAATAGCAAATAGTTATTATTTAATGTCTGCAAAACAAAATTTTTACCATTTCTTTTTACCTTAATTTCTTCTCCAATAGTAATTTCATTAAAATCATTAGATATATTACTTGCTAAGGAAACTGACATAAGCTTTTTCTCATCAACCTCATCTTTTGTTTGAATAAGTACTCGTTCTCCTTTATAGCTTATTAAAAGCCCTCCTTCATTATAATATCTTATCTTAGGTAGTGGTGAGTATATTAATACTACTATATAAAAAAATATAATTAAAGGATAATATATAAACCTTTTAAACCCTTTTTTATAAAAATAATATGTTGTTAATAAGGCTATATAAAAATATGCCACAGTATAATGAAAATATATCAAATCAAATGACATATTATCAATTTTATACATAATTATATCAATATACTTGATTATATAATGACATATATACATAATGTAATTAAATATGCTTGAAATTCCTATTATGAATATCGATATATTCCCTAAAACCACTAAAATATTCATAAAAGGAATTACAACAATATTTCCAACTATAAAATTCAATGATACTTCATTAAAATATAATATTATAATTGGTAATGTTAATATTTGTGCACTTAATGAAATTGCAATAGTATTTCTAATGGAATTAGGTAATTTATATAACTTTTTATTTAAATCATTATTAAATAATATTATTCCTAAAGTAGCTAAAAATGAAAGTATAAATCCAAGATTATAAGTATAATATGGCTTCATTAATAGCAATATTATCCCTGCTAAAGATAATGATGCTATAGGATTGTAGTTACGCTTAACTATTTTTCCAAGGTTTAATATCACTATCATTATATACGACCTTACAGCTGGTGCTGATGCCCCTGAAAACAATACATAGACTAATGCTAGTACTA
This sequence comes from Clostridium sp., assembly GCF_026168755.1. Classification (GTDB taxonomy): domain Bacteria; phylum Bacillota; class Clostridia; order Clostridiales; family Clostridiaceae; genus Clostridium. Next base: position 34,306 of record NZ_JAPFDR010000021.1, read on the forward strand.
AACTTAACTTTACCCCTAAAAACCTTCTTAATACACTATATACTAAAACTAAATGTAATCCTGAAACAGAAATAACATGAGATATCCCTAAATTTTTCATTAACTCCTCATGATCTTCATCTAATTCACCTTTATATCCAAATGATACTGATGTTATTAATGCAGCCTTCCTTTCCCCTAGCTTACTTTCAATACCTTCAAATACATATTTTCTTCTTTTGTAGAGCTTATCAATAAAATCAGGCTTTAAAATTTTGTAATCTTCTATTTTATACTCTCCAATTACTCCATTGCTTATATTCTTATTTTCACTAAACTTACCTTTAACTAATAATTTATTTCCTACTTCTATATTATCATTAATATTAGATAAACTAACTATTCTCCCATTAATTTCTCCTTTACCATAATAATTTTTAACTTCAGTTATTCTTACCTCTTCAACTTCTTTGGGAGTATAATTATAAAAATATACAGTATTATTTAATGCTACAATAAAAAATAAAACTAATATGAACATTATATATTTACCTTTAAGATACATTATAAAAATAAAGAAACTGGCAACATAAAAACTTGCCAAAATAGCATTTTTGCTATACATTTCATAACTAAAATATGCTAACATAAACACAATAAATATATATGGTAACGGATTATTAAAATACTTATCATTCATACTATCCACCTTGGCAACACCTCATTAAATAAGCATTACCAAATTTCCAATATATAAATCACAAACATAAAAAAAGACCTTACTTAATTAGTAAAGCCTACAACAACTTATTATTAATTATAAAAATTTAATAGCTATAGGTAAATATACAAAAAATCCTATAGTAAATATAATATGAATCTTCTTATAAAGTTTATAATTCTTCTTCATTATCATACCAGTTATTCCAATAGTAATCATAATAACTGAAAAGCCTATATATTTTATAAATCCTTCTTCTGCAAATCTATTAATTAGTTCTCCTACCATTGCTAGCACTGAAACAGATCCTAATATTATATGTGCTTTTAGATATATTTTTCTTTTTACCTTAAATAATTTTAATCCATAATAAACTATTAATGATAAACAAAAAAACATAGATGATATTCTTTCCATTTTATTCCTACCTCCTCTTCCGTAAATTAATATTTTTCATTAAGCCATTTTTCTTCTTGCCGCTTCCATTACAAGCTTTTCTTCTGGAGTAATTGTCTTAACTTTAAATATAAAGTAATATAATTTAATTATTATTAATACTATAATAGTTATTCTCATAGGTAATACATCAACTAATATTAAAGGAAAAGCTAACATAAAATTAACGAAACTTAGTAATACAACTTTTTGTTTTAATGTCATAGCTCTTTCCTTTACAAAACTCTCTAAATGCTTTTTGTAAATATTTGTGTTTGTAAACCAAACATGAAATCTGTCAGATCCCTTTGCAAAACAAAATGATGTTAATAATAAAAATGGTGTTGTTGGTAATATGGGTAATATTACTCCTACAAGCCCTAACCCAAGTGCTATAAACCCTAAAGTTATATAAAAATATTTCTTTACTTTATTCATGCTTTACTCCCCTTTTAATTAATACTTTTTATATTTCCTAATATTTATTACTATTTATTTAACGCATGTCTAATAAGTTCAACTGGATTATAAATAATCAGTCTTGGTCCAGAAAACTTCATTACTTCCTTTACCTTTTCCTTCATATCTTTTTTATAGCAATGAATTGGACATCTTGAACAAGTAGATTTATTTTCACCAAACTTACAAAAACTAAGTCTTTTATGTGCATATTCTAATAACTCTGCACACTCTTCACATAATTCACCTTTTTTATTGCCATGCTTCTTTTGACAATATATATCTATCATTAGCTTTATAGTCTTTTTTTCTCTATCTATTCTTCCCATATTAATGCCCCTTTCAAAATATTAATGATAATCATTATCATAATATCCTTTTAATAAAAGACTGCATCAAAACTCATAATTTCATTATGATACAGCCTTTATTTAATTAGCTTAATACTAACTTACTATTTTCAAGCTTATATGTCTTATTACAAACAGCCGTTGTTGATTTTCTATGTGAAATAAGTACTATTGTCTTATCTTCACAATTTTCTTTTATTGATTTTAGTATTTCACCTTCATTTAATGTATCTAAGTTACTTGTAGGTTCATCTAAAATTAAAATCTCTCCATTACTTAAGAATGCTCTTGCTAGTCCTATTCTTTGCTTTTCTCCTGAAGAAAGATTTCCTCCAAGTTCTCCAACCTTAGTATCGTATCCTTTAGGTAAAGTTTCTATAAACTCATGTATAGATGCCATCTTAGCAGCTCTTATTACATCTTCTTTCGTTGCATTATCATTACCTATTTTTATATTATCCATTATAGTTTCATTAAACAAATACGTTTCTTGACTAACTAAAGTTTGGCTACTTCTAAGAGATGCAGTATTAACCTCTTTAATATTTTTATTATCTAAGTTAATTTTTCCTTCATTTACATCCCAAAATCTCATCATAAGCTTAACAAATGTACTCTTACCAATTCCACTTTCACCTATAAGGGCTATCTTATCCCCTCTTTTTATATGAACTGATGTATTATCAAAAATCTTTTCTTTTCTATTTGGGTAAGAGAATGTTACATTATCATAAGCTATTGACTCACCATTTACTAAGTGTCCATCTAAAACTTCCTCTACATGTGGCTCTTCATCAATTAAATCAAATAATCTTTCTGCACAAGCAAAAGTTTGAAGTAATGTATTTGAAAGGTTACTTAAAGCAACTACTGGTCCAAAAGATGAAGCAATTATTACTATAGCTACAAGCATCCATGTAAATGAAATATTCCCAATTGAATATTGAGCAAATCCAACACCAACAAAAGTTAATATTGCAATCATTATAGTTAAATCTGTAATAGCTCTTATTATACCTTCATGCTCTTTAATTTTATCAAGGCTTTCATTTATTCTATGTGATTTTGAGTTAATTTCATTTAATCTTTCATCACCTGATTTAAATAGTAATACTTCCTTTAACCCTCTTAAAGAGTCAAGTATATAGTTATTACATTCACCAAACATATTTCTATAAGCAACACCAGCCTCTTTACCTAAACTAGAAGAAGCATAAGGAATAAGAAATCCAACTATTAAGAAGAATATTACTGATAACCCCCCAAACCAAGGATTTATTATAAATAATATTATAGAAATAATACTGTTAGTTATTATTGCAATTGATATTGGAGCTATTGTATGAGCATAAAATACCTCTAAAAGCTCAATATCTGAAGTTATTAACGAAATAAGATTTCCCTTTTCTTGACCCTCTAATTTAGCAGGCGCTAATTTTCTAAGCTTAGCAAATATCTTATCTCTTAATATATATAGTATTTTAAAAGCAATATAGTGGCCAGATAATTGTTCACCATATCTTAAAAATCCTCTTAAAAGTGCACTTACAGCCATAACTACCATTGCACCAGTAAAGCTAATAAATGTAATATCACCTATGAATGCACCTATAGCTATTGCTCCAAAACTCGCTATAGCTATTGCAGCTAAAAACCCTATAACACCCATACTTATAGTAATTGCCATAATTGGTGCTAATGGTTTTAATTCCACTATTAATCTCTTCATTATTTGGAAGCCTGATCTTCTTTTCATACTAGCAAACCTCCCTTATCATTTCTAATTCATTTTGCTTATTAACCATATCATAATAATAATTTTCTTTACTCATTAACTCTTCATAAGATCCACTTTCTACTAAGTGGCCTTTATTCATGACATAAACCTTCTTAGCCTCTTTTACATTGGCTAATCTATGAGAAATTACTAATATAGTTTTATTTTTAGAAAGTTCATAAATAGCTTCCCAAATACTTTCTTCACTTTCAACATCTATATTTGAAGTTGCTTCATCAAAAATTATCATTGGTCTATCTGCTAAGATAACTCTAGCTAAAGCTAATCTTTGCTTTTGTCCTCCTGATAATGCACTACCTGCTTGACCAACATCAGTTAATAATCCATCTTTTAACCCTTTAACAAAATCATATAATCTTGCAGTTTTTAATGCCTTATTTATTTCATCCTCTGATGCATCTCTCTTAGCCATTAATAAATTATCTAAAATAGTTCCATTAAATATGTAACTATTAGTAGAAACTAAGGCTATGTTTCCATAAATATTATCTAAAGATATATTTTCTATATTAGTATTATTTACTCTTATTTCACCTTTAGTAACTTTACTGTTATTTAATATAAGTGAGGCAATTGTACTTTTACCTGATCCACTTTCCCCTACTATTGCAACTAATCCACTTGGTGTAATTTCCATATTTATATTATTTAATACTTTTCTTTCACCATCATAGCTAAAATCAACATTTTCTAATTTTACATTTATATCACTAAATTTAACTTCTTCATTAGAGATTACGTCTTTCTCTCTTTCTTCAGCATCTAAAATACCAAACATTCTATCACTTGCCGCCATACCATTCATAGCTATATGGAAATAAGAACCTAAAAGTCTAAGTGGTATAAAGAATTCTGATGAAAGTAATATTATAATAAGTAGACTTCCTACAGGAATCTCTCCATTTTTAAATTGAATTAATGCAACAATTGTTCCTGCTGCAGCACCACCAAAAGCTACTAAATCCATTATTGTTATTGAATTTAGCTGCATACTTAAAACCTTCATAGTTATTTTTCTAAACTTTTCGGCTTCTTCATTCATTTTCTCATGTCTTTTTTCATCAATATTAAATACTTTTAGTGTAGTTAATCCTTGAAGATTTTCTAAGAAAGTACCTCCTAAATCTGAATAGGACTTCCAATAATCCTTTAATATTCTTTTAGCAATTTTCATAATTGCAATTATTGATATTGGTATAAGAGGTACACAAAGTATAAATACAAGTGCTGCTTTAAATGAAATAAAGCTCATAAAAGCAAATAATGTTACTGGTACTAAAAGTGCGTAGAAAAATTGTGATAGATATTTACCAAAATAAATTTCTAATTGCTCTATTCCCTCAACAGATACTTGAACTACTGCTGATGTACTTTCAACATTAGTATATCCAGTACCTAATTTTAATAATTTTTTGTAAATAAGTTCTCTTAATGTTACTCTTGCATTTGCAGAGGCTGCATTTGAAAACTTAGCATATAAAATATTACATAAATATCTTATAGCTAGTAAAATTCCTATAATTATAATTCCCGATAGTAGTGAAATACTCCCCCATATTTTATAGTTCATCATAGATTCAAAAACATTATCTCCATTAAGATCTAATCTTTCACCTATATAAATTTTATTAATAAATTGACCAATTAGTATTATAGTAACTATATTACATAAAACTGCAATCCAATTGACCAAAATAGTTAATGCTATGTATTTTTTAGAATCTTTACATAGGTTTATCAACCTTTTATTTATCATCATAATATATACTCCTCCTTTGAATCCTTTATTCATTTGAAACAAACTTTCAACTGATATTTATTATCACTTAATATACTATAACCCAAATGATAATTATTTTCAATACTTTCATTAATAAATTTTCTATTTTTGTATTATAATTAACTTATAGTACATATTTTAGGAGTAATAATATGAATAAATTTTCAAGCAAAAACAAATTAATTGAAAGACAACTAAAACAACTTAATAAAAAAGAAGAAAAATTAACAGCTGAAAGAAATCCTGGTATTATAAAAACTAAATTAGATCCTTTAAAAGCAAATATTGAAGAGAAAATCCCTGAAAAACTTCAAGTCACTTTAAATATTGCCTTTGAAAAAGGATTTAAAACAGTATTTGATAAAGGTATAGGTATAATTGAAAAAACTTATAATAAAGAAAATATAAACATGGAATTTGATATACACTCTTACGCAATAAATAAATATCCAACAAAAAAAAATCTAAAAAAAATTGATAAGTCTGCAAATAAAAAAACATTTATAAATAAATCTGTTAGTGCTATTGAAGGTAGTGCTCTAGGACTATTAGGTATAGGACTTCCTGACATCCCTATATATATTGGAGTAATTTTAAAGTCTATTTATGAAATTAGTTTAAGTTATGGATTTGATTATAATTCTCATGAAGAGAGAGTTTATATTTTAAATATAATTTCTGCTTCCGTCACTTTAGGTACTGAAAGAAAAATTTATTTTAATAAATTAGACACTATAGCAAGTGAAATAGATAATAATCAATATCATGATTACAATATTGATGAAACATTAAAAGAAACTTCTAATAAAATCTCTACTTATATGTTAACTTCAAAATTTATACAAGGTCTTCCTATAGTCGGAGTTATTGGTGGAATTGCCAATTTTAAAACATTACAAGATATAAGCACTATAGCTAAACTCAAATATAAACAAAGATATTTAAATAAACTCTTAATATAATAACAAAAGCGACTAGATATAACTCTAATTTATAACTAGCCGCTTTTTTAATTTTAACTTCCTCATATACTCACACTTTAGTTTAATACTATTTCCTTAATAAGTGATTCCACTGCATTTAATGTACTTTTATGCTTTCTTATAACCCTTATATTTTTCTTATCTGCTTCTCTCTTTGCCGTCAATACAAGTTTATGAGATACTACATCTGTTAATAATATAACTGCATCTGGCATTCCAATTTTATTCTTTAACCCTGTTTCCATTTGAGTAAAAACCTTTGCCTTACAATTATATTTTTTACATACTCTAATATAATCTTTAGTCATTTTATCATGACCACCAACTATTACTACACTCATTTTTTCCTCTCCTTTTAACTATTTATTATCTTTAATCTTATTAATTGGAATAATTGTCTTATGCACTAGCTTCTTCATATTCTTCAAATAAACCTCTTATAGAGCAAGCTACATTATGAGATGAATCTCCATTTAAAATATAATTTACAGTATGCTCCTTAACTTTATCATATCTACTGAAAGTTTCCTTGGCTTCTTGTAAATTATTATATACAAGCCAATATCCACATCTTAAACATTTTTTATTTTTACAATTCATAAAATCCATAACATCATTTAATGGAAAGCCTAAAAATATACCTAATTCATGTGGACAATTAAATTCTTTATATCTGTTCTTTAGCATATATAAATAATTATTTATATCACTCTTATCTGAATATCCTAATTGCATTAAGAATCTTTTATTATCTTTTCTAAATATATAGTTTGATAATTGCTTTTTATTATATATCAATATAATTAACGCATTACTACATTCTCTTAAATCTATATATTGAATATCAATAGCTTCTAAAAAATCAATTCCGTACTTTATCCATTTATCATATAAATTTTCTTTGTCTTTTTTTATTGTGATGGTTGCTGATGGTTTAACTCCTGAGATTACCAGAGAGGCATTGTAAATTAAAAACTTTTCAATGCACTCCCTTTCTTCCATATTAGCAAGACTTTTGTAAAATTCAACTTGCTTCAATTTATTTCTACGCCTTTGCTATAGTCATTCCTAATTCAATACACTCAGAAGAGTTATCCTCAGGCTCATATTGAATTATTAACCCATCATCAATTAAGGTACAACCTAAAGACTCCATTCTTTCTTGCCAATCTCTCATCCATTGACCATCTCCCCATCCATATGATCCAAATAAAGCAACTTTTTTTCCTGAAATTTTAGACGATATTTCTTCTACGAAAGGTTCAAATTCATTTTCTTCTAATACTTCATCACCCATAGCTGGACACCCAAGTATAACTATTTCTTCATTATCAAATATATTAGCATTTGCATCTGATACATTAATTACCTCTACACTTTTTCCACCATTAACTATCCCCTCTGCAATTAAATTTGCCATTTTCTCAGTGTTTCCAGATGCTGAATAATAAACTATTTTCATATTCTCTCCTCCCAAGCAATATTGATATTCATTCTCAATTATTTATTATAATATAGTATTCTCTTTATCATGTCAATATATAACTTGAAATTTTTTGCAATTATTTTATACTTATCTACATTTTCATAAAAAAATAGAAGATACTAAAACTCCTTCCAGTACCCCCTAAAATATAAAGTATCTACTTGTGCTTAAATTTTATGTTACTATTGCATGATTTTTTGATAGAACATCCTGAACAACCACAACCACATCCATCACTATTATTTTTACTCTTCTTAAACATATTCAATACAGCTAAAAATAACAAAGCAAATACTATTGCTCCAATAATAAATGTTGCCATTTATATCACTTCCTTGTTTATTACAATATTTTATCCACTTATTTCTCTGCCTTCTTTATTAGTCTTTATATCTCTTCCTGATCCAATAGCTATTAAGATGGCTAGTACTGCAATTAATATTGAAGCCACGGCTCCAATTACACTACCATCTCCCAATAATAAACTACCAACTTGGTTTATTACTAATGCAACTATATATGCAGTTAATGTTTGGAAACCAACTGTTATCCACATCCATTTCCAAGATCCCATTTCTCTTCTAATTGCACCTATAGCTGCAAAACAAGGTGCATTAAGCATATTAAATGCTATAAATGCCAATCCACTTGCTGAGGTAAACATTGTTCCAATTTGTGTTAATAATGCTGGTGTATCCTCTGCTACTTCTGCTATACCAAATAATACTCCAAATGTTCCTACAACATTTTCCTTAGCTACTAGACCAGTTACAGTTGATACTGCTGATTGCCAATTGCCAAATCCAAGAGGAGCAAATATTGGTGCTATTACTTTACCTATACTTGCTAATATACTATCTTGAGCATCAACCATTTGTAATGTCCAATTAAATGAACTAGTAAACCAAATTACAGCACATGCAACAAATATAATAGTTCCAGCCTTTACAATAAACGCCTTTCCTCTATCCCACATATGAATTAAAACACCCTTCATACTTGGAATGTGATATTGTGGAAGTTCCATAACAAAGGGTGCTGCTTCCCCTTTAAATGCTTTAGTCTTATTTAAAATAATTCCACAAATTATAATCATAAAAATTCCTAGGAAATAAATAACTGGTGCTACCCAAGATGCTCCTCCAAAAATAGCTGCTGCAAACAATGCTATTATCGGTAATTTAGCTCCACAAGGAATAAATGTAGTAAGCATTATAGTAAGTTTTCTATCTTTATCGTTCTCCATAGTACGTGTTGCCATTATTCCTGGAACTCCACAACCTGAGCTTATAAGTACAGGTATAAATGATTTTCCTGACAATCCAAACTTACGTAGAATTCTGTCCATAATGAAGGCTATTCTAGCCATGTATCCACAATCCTCTAATAATGATAATAAAAAGAATAATAACATTATTTGTGGAACAAACCCTAAAACAGCTCCAACACCGCCAATTATTCCATCATTTATTAGCCCTTGTAGCCAAGGTGCTGTTCCTACATTTTCTAAAAATGCAGCGACATTTTCTCCGATTATTTCTCCAAATAAAGTATCATTTGTCCAATCTGTTAATATTGCACCTAATGAACTAACAGCTATATAGTATACTTCCCACATAATTAAAGCAAATATAGGTAATGCTAATATACGATTGGTAACTATTTTATCTATTTTATCTGATACAGTATGTTTTGATATGTTCTTTTTCTTAACAACTTTTGAAACAAGTGTTCCAATAAATTCATATCTTTCACCAGTAATAATTCCTTCTGCATCATCATCAAATTCTTTTTCACATTTTACAATAATTGATTCTATTTTTTCTTTAACGTTATTGTCTAATGTTATTTTATTTATAAAATCACTATCACGCTCAAAAACTTTAATAGAAATCCATTGCTCAGTAACTCCTGAATAATTAATGTTGTTACTTTTTATTATACCTTTAATATCTTCTAGTGCATCTTTTACTTCTTGAGAAAAATTCATATTAAAGTTATTACTCTTATTATTTTTAGCTATTTCAATTGCCTTCATAGCAACTTCCTTTGTTCCATTTCCCTTTAATGCACTTGTTTTAACTACTGGGCATCCAAGGGTTTTAGATAACTTCTCAATATCAATGATATCTCCTCTTTTTTCTATAACATCCATCATATTTAATGCTATTACTGTTGGAATACCTAATTCTAATATTTGAGTTGTTAAATACAAATTTCTTTCAATATTTGACGCATCTATAATATTAATAATTACATCTGGTCTTTCATCTATCATAAAATTTCTAGTTACTACTTCTTCTAATGTGTATGGTGATAGAGAATATACCCCTGGTAAATCAACCAATTCAACATCTTTATAACCTTTAATCTTACCTGATTTTTTCTCTACAGTTACTCCTGGCCAATTACCCACATACTGCTTTGCTCCTGTAAGGTTATTAAACATAGTTGTTTTACCGCAATTTGGATTCCCTGCTAACCCTATTTTTATAGACATCCTTCTTCCCCCTTAATTTTTAAATACCACCTATTCAACTACTATCATTTCTGCATCATATTTACGTAATGTTAATTCATATCCTCTTATATTAACCTCTATAGGATCTCCTAATGGTGCCACTTTTCTAACATAAATTTCACTACCCTTTGTAATTCCCATATCCATTATTCGTCTACGAACAGCACCAGCACCCTCTATTTTTTTAACTTTTACTGTTTGTCCACATTTCACTTCTTTTAACGTTGCCATTTCCACTATCTCCTATACCATTATTCTACTTGCCATACTTTTATCTAAAGCTATTCTAGCTCCTTTAATATTTACTATTAAATTTCCACCTAAATCAGAAACTATTGTAATACCTTCACCAATAACAAAACCTAAACTGTTTAAAAACTTTTTTGTTTCAGCATTTCCTGTTATTTTTTTAATTTTAACTTCTTCTCCTACTTGTGATAATATTAATGACATTTTTTCCACCCCTTATACTGATAATGATTATCATTATTCCACTATTATTATACTCCTTTATTTGTAAAAGTAAATATTTTTTTCTATTAAATCTTTATTTTGTATAAATACACAAAATTATTTTTGCCATAAAAAAGTAAGTAACTTAGAATAGAAATATTTTTCTTTACCAAGTTACCTACTAATTTTTAATCTAAATTTAGATTATTTTAATACAAATGATTGGCAATCTGTACATTCAACAACTGTTGGATTAGTTTCATGAGTTCCAACTTGTATTGCATCTAAAGTACAATAATTTTCTGAACAGGCATGATACTTACATTGTTGTACACTACATTTAATGCTTGAGTTCTTTTCCATAACTTTCACCTCCATGTCTTTAGTACTCTATTATTTTTCCCATAAAAGGAGTTATTATTCTAAAAGATTTCTATCAAAACTTCATGAATTTTCTCTATGTATTTATTTTTTTATATTCTATCTTAATGCCAATTAAATTATTGTTTTGTTTTAGGATTAAAAATAAGAGCCATTAAATATCCAAAAAATATTGCTGCTGTAATTCCTCCTGCTGCTCCTTCAATACCACCTATAAAGGCTCCTATTAATCCATTTTCTTTTACTCCCTTTATAGCTGCTTTTGCTAAACCATTACCAAAGCTAGGTAAAGGTATTGTTGCTCCTGCACCTCCAATTTGAACTAATTTATCATAAATCCCAAACCCTCCAAGAATTGCTCCAAGAGTAACAAATATAACTAATATTCTAGCCGGAGTTAATTTTGTTGTATCCATTAATACTTGAGCAACAACACAAATTAATCCTCCAACAATAAATGCACTTACGTATTCCATAATAAACTCTTACCTACCTTCTATTTATATTCAATAGCTACTGCATGAGCTATTCCTGGTATACTCTCTCCTTGAAGAGATGATGTTGTACTCATTAATGCTCCTGTAGAAACTAATAGTAAACTTTTTATTTCTCTTCTCATTAATTTTTTATAAAAATATCCACATGTTACAACTGCTGAACATCCACAACCGCTTCCACCTGCATCAGTTTTTTGTCTTTCATCATCAAATATTAAATCTCCACAATCCACATAGTTATCTTTTACATCATAACCATAATCTAATAATAATTTAGTTGTTATTTCTTTTCCTACCTTCCCTAAATCTCCAGTTGCAATTACATCATAATCTTTAGGTGTTCTTCCTGTATCTTTAAAATGATTATAAATTGTATCTACTGCTGCTGGAGCCATTGCAGCTCCCATGTTATTAGCATCTTTTATTCCATAATCCTTTACTAGTCCTGTAGTTACATATGTTACCTTAGGAAAATCTCCATTTCTAGCTAAAACCATTGCTCCTGATCCTGTAACTGTCCATTGGCATGTTGGACACCTTTGACATCCATATTCTAATGGAAATCTAAATTGTCTTTCTGCAGAACTAAAATGTGATGAAGTAGAAGCTACAATATACTCTCCAAATCCACCATCTAAAAATAATGATGCCATACTTAAAGATTCTGACATTGTAGAACAAGCTCCATACAATCCTATAAATGGTATATTTAATTCTCTTGCAGCAAAACTTGATGATGTTATTTGATTTAATAAATCACCTGCAAATAGATAATCTATTTTTTCTTCTCTTAAATTTGCATTGCTTATAGCATTTTTTATTGCTGTATACATCATTTCAGATTCTGCTTTTTCAAAACTATCCTTACCTAAAGTATCATCATTTAATATTTCATGAAAATACTCCTTTAAAGGACCTTCTCCTTCTTTAGGTCCAACTATAGAATAAGTTGAAATTATTTTAGGAGGATTTTCAAGTTTAATAGTTTGTTTTCCTACCTTTTTATTTTTTATATTCATTGATATTCACTCTCCAATTTAAACTATTCCCATAAGTCCTAAAATATAATATACTAATCCTATTATTACTGATGTTCCTATTCCATAAACTAATACGGGACCTGCAATAGTAAACATTTTAGCTGCTACACCAAAAACAAAACCTTCTTTTTTAAATTCTATTGCAGGAGATACCATTGCATTAGAAAATCCTGTAATAGGCACTATAGTACCAGCACCAGCAAAACTTGCTATCTTATCATAAACTCCTATTCCCGTTAATAATGCTCCAATAAATATCATTATTATAGGCAACCAAAGTTTAGCAGTTTCTTCATCTATACCAAATTTTATTAACATATTTAGTATAAACTGTCCTATAGTACATATAGCTCCACCAACTAGAAAAGCTAATAAAATATTTTTAAAATACTTTGGTTTAGGAACCATTTCCTTTGAAAGATTTTCAAAATCCTTAATTATCTTCTTTTCTTCCTTAGCCATTTTTCCCATGTATTTACGTCTCCTTTCTTTCATAAATTTATTATTCCTCTTAATTTAAAATTAACTCATATTATTACAATTTTAATTATTATTTTACTTCTACAAAAAAATCTACATTAAATAACTTTTTATTATTTAATGTAGATTTATTCAAAAAATTTATTCTTTTTTAACTTATACATCTTCTTATGTTCATCCTTAATCTAATTGTTTTCTCATCTCTAAAAGTACCTTTTTCTCTATTCTCGATACTTGTACTTGACTTATCCCTAACATTTTAGCCACTTGTATTTGTGTCTTATCTTTGAAATATCTTAATACAATAATTTGTCTAGATTTCACATCTAAATTGTTTAATGCCTCTTTTAAAGCTAATTTTTCAGTTAAATTTTTATCTTCTGCTGCATTTTCACTTAACTTATCAATAAGTAAAACTGGTGCACCATCATCTTGATGAATTACCTCATAAAGATACTGCATACTTGCAGAAGACTCCAAAGCAAATAATATTTCTTCTTTATCTATACCTGAAAATTCAGCTAGTTCCTCTATACTAGGATCCCTATTTAGTTTTTTAGTTAATGCTTCTTTATCAAAATGCAACTTTTTAGCTAAACTCTTAACATTTCTACTTACCTTTATAATTCCATCATCTCTAAGAAATCTTTTTATTTCTCCAATTATCATTGGAACAGCATAAGTTGAGAACTTAACATTATACTTATCATCAAAATTATTAATTGCCTTAACAAGACCCATACATCCTATTTGATAAATATCTTCGTAATCATACCCTCTATTTATAAACTTTTTACTTATAGAAGTCACTAAAGGTAAATTTGCTTCTATGAGCCTGTTCATAGCCTCTGCATCTCCAGCTTTGGCTAGAGGTAATAATTCTGAGTTATCCTCATAGCTTAACTTTTCTTTTTTTAGTTTACCCTTTTCCATACCTCTCCCCTAATACGCTAATTAAATTTCTTTGTCATAACAATTCTAGTGCCCTTACCTTTTTGACTTTCTACCTCTAAACTATCCATGAAGCTTTCCATAACAGTAAATCCCATTCCAGATCTTTCAAGATCTGGTCTTGAAGTATAAAGAGGTTCTCTAGCTTTATCAACATCATCTATTCCTTTACCATAATCAGTAATTATAACGGATACTTCTTTTCCAGAAATTGTAGACTCGATCTTAATTATACCCTTTTCATAATTTTCATAACCATGAATTATAGAATTTGTTACAGCTTCTGAAACAGCTGTTTTAATATCTGCAATTTCTTCAATAGTTGGATCTAATTGAGAAACAAAAGCTGAAACTGCAACTCTAGCAAATCCTTCATTTTGAGATCTACTTTCAAATTCTATACATACTCTATTTTCTTCCATGTTATTAACCCTCCATTAAATGTTTGCAAGTGCTTCATTTACATTATTATAAACAGTAATTATTTTATAAAGCCCTGATAGTGTAAATACTTTATCTACTCTTTTATTAATATTAGTTATGCATACTTTTCCATCTCTATTCTTAATCTTCTTTAATCTACCTATTACAACACCTATACCCGAACTATCCATAAATGTTACTTCTTTAAAATCCATTATAACTTTTTTTATGTTATCTCTCTCTATTCTATCATCTATCTTTACTCTAACTTCTTCTGCACTATGATGATCTAATTCTCCAACAAGAGTAACGACTAATTTATCATCAACTTTATTAAATTTCAAAAACATAATAATCAACTCTAAAAACAAATAATTAGAGCACCCTCCCATCTTCCTTCTTTTTCCATAATTTTAACATAATATTTATTTTGTCGTCAATCTATTTTTTACCTTTTTATGGATATTATGAGAATATATCTAAATTGTTCGTTAGAGCTTGAATGCCGTGATGCCGAAAAAATTGATTATATAATCTCCAGGAAGGAATATAATTTCACTAAGAATTTATATTATTATTTCCATAAAATCTACTAAAGCTTCGAAGCTCCTAACCGTCGC
>NZ_JAPFDR010000052.1 GCF_026168755.1 Clostridium sp.
AACGACTTAGGCTTGAAAAGCCTAACGCGTCAATATATTAAAATTCATTAAACTTAAAGAACCGCCGTGTACCAGACCGGTACGCACGGTGGTGTGAGAGGTCGGTAGATAAAATAATTATCTACCTCCTACTCGATTTAAGAATAGGGGAGTAGTGTGGTAAAATACTTATTAGTGGTTTTTTACGAATAGTTTAAATTTACTTATAAAAAATACTAAAAGGTATTTATAAAATAAATAGTTTCATTTAATGAGGTGGAAAAATTGGACGTAATACAATTAAATACTTTAATAATAAAAAAAGATACAAATAATCGTCTGAGTAGAGGGATGAGATGTTATAAGGAAGGATTAGTGTTAGATGTTAAGTCTATGGCAGAGAGAGAATATGGATCTTTAGATATTTATGGTAAAGTAATGTCGGAAAGTGATATTGATGTTTATAATACTAATTTGTCTTTTGATATAAAAAAAGGCGATTTAATTTATACAGAATGTAATTGTATTGATTTTGAAAATAACTGTGATTTTAACTCTACATATATATGTAAACATATTGGTGCCACATTTTATAAATTTGTAGAAGCTGTAAAAGAGAAGAAAAAAATAAAGAATAATTCTTATAAAAATATAACTGAAGATGCAGAAATAGATTATTCTGAAGTTATTTTAAAAGAAATAGAGAAAATTACTACACATAAAAAAGAAAAAGTTAATTTAAAAATAAATATTAGTAAAAAGAGTCTAAGTAAAAGTAAATTTTATTATGAATTAGATTTAAAAGTAGGAACCAAAAGATACTATGTTGTAAAAAATATATCAGATTTAATTAATGCTAGAAAAAATAATAAAATATTATTTTATGGAAAAGAATTTAAATATGATCCCACAATTCATTATTTTTCAGAGGATAATGAAAGAGTTTTAAATTTTATTGAAGAATATGTATCCTTAAATGAGCCATTTGAAAAGACGTATTCATTACAAAGGATTACTAATAATGTGTTCGGAAGTAATAAAACACTTTTTATACCACAGAGTGCATTAAGAAGATTTTTAAATAATATAAAAAATGAAAGTATTTCATTTACTGATGATGATATAATTGAAGAAGTTGAAATATTAGAGGAAGATTTACCTATAAAGTTTAATATAAAAGAAGAAAATAATGAAATAAAACTATCTTCTGCAATAGATTTACCAAGGCCTATGACTTATAAAGGAGATGTTTATTTATATAATAGTAAATTATATCTTCCTACTTTTAAACAAATAAAATATTATAAGCCTATAAATGATATTTTAAATAAAGAAAGTAGTATTTCATTTAAAGATAATAATAAACAAAAAGTAATAAATAAGGTAATTCCACTATTAGAAATTATAAGTGATGATATAGATATTGATGAGGAGTTAAATAGAAATATAATTAAAGAAGAGTTAAAATTAGAAGTTTATTTTGATAGGGAAAGAAATAAAACTTGGGCAGAAGTTAAGGCAATTTATGGAGATATAAGTTTTAATATTTTAAAAGGTCCTAAAGAGGATGAATATGTAATTAGAAATATAAATGAAGAGGAAAAAATAGAAGAGACATTAAATTCTTTAGCATTTTATAGAAATAATAATAAGTTTATTTTTAATGGTAGTGATGAAAAACTTTTTGAATTGCTTTCTGAAGATTTGGGAGATTTAAAAGAAAAAGCTACTATATTTTATTCAGATAGGTTTAAGGAAAGGAAAATTTATGGAGCTACATCCATTAATGCAAAAATTTCAGAAGGTAGTGGAAATTATTTAGATTTTACTTTTAGTATTGAAAACGTAAATGAAGAAGAATATAAGAAGATAATTGGAGCATTTAAGGAAAATAGAAAGTTTTTTAAATTAAAGGATGAAAGTTTTATTGACCTTAGAGATGAAGAGGTTAGAAGTTTATTTAATATTGTTGATAGTTTAAATGAGGATAATAATATAAAATCCAATGAAATAAAAGTTCATAAGAGTAAATCTATATTTTTAAATGAATGTTTAAAAGATTCTAATTTACTATTTATCGAAGGAAAAGATATTGTGAAACATATTGCAAATAAGATAGAAAATTTAGAAGAAATAGATTATAAGGTTCCAAGAGAGCTAAAAGCAACATTAAGAGATTATCAATTAACTGGATTTAAATGGTTTAAAACATTAAGTCATTATGAATTTGGTGGTATATTAGCTGATGAAATGGGATTAGGAAAAACAATACAAACTATTGCATTTTTATTATCAGAAAAAAATAAAAAAAGTATTATAGTTACTCCAACATCATTGATATATAACTGGAGAAGTGAATTTGAAAAATTTGCACCTACTATGAAAATAAAAATTATTCATGGAAATAAAGATGATAGAGAATTTACTAAAGATGAAATAAAGGATATAGATGTATTAATAACTACTTATGGAACATTAAGAAATGATTATAAGTTATATGAGGATATAACTTTTGACTTTTGTATAATAGATGAAGGTCAAAATATTAAAAATCCATTATCTCAAAGTAGTGAAGTAGTTAAAGAGTTAAAAGCAAAGGTGAAATTTGCACTAACAGGTACCCCTATAGAGAATAATTTAATTGAGTTATGGTCTTTATTTGATTATATTTTACCGGGATACTTATATTCTAAAAGAAAATTCCAAGAGAAATTTATAAAGGCTGATAAGGGATCGGAAGTATTAAAAAAGCTTATTAAACCATTTATATTAAGAAGATTAAAAAATGATGTAATGAGTGAATTGCCAGATAAAATTGAAAAGAGATTCTTAATAGAAATGACAGAAGAGCAAAAGAAAGTCTATAAGACATATGTAGATGATGTTAAAGTAAAAATGAAAGAAAAGGATTTTACAACTGATAAAATAACTATTTTCTCTTACTTAACTAAATTAAGACAGCTTACATTAGATCCATCAATACTAATAGAGGGATATACAGGTGGAAGTGGTAAAATAGATGTTGCTGTAGAACTTATAGAAAAGTTTATTAAAGAAAAACATAAAATACTTTTATTTTCGCAATTTACATCAGTACTTGATAGTATAAAAAAAGTATTAGAAGCAGAGGGAATAGAGTATTTCTACTTAGATGGATCCACTAAAGCATCTGAAAGAGTACAATTAGTTAATGAATTTAATGAATCAGATAAGGCGAAGATATTCTTAATTTCATTAAAAGCAGGAGGAACAGGGCTTAACTTAACATCAGCTGATGTAGTAATTCATTTTGATCCATGGTGGAATCCTGCAATTGAAGACCAAGCAACAGATAGAGCTCATAGATTTGGGCAAAAGAATGTTGTAGAAGTAATTAAACTTATTGCAAAGGGAAGTATAGAGGAAAAGATAATAAAGCTTCAGGAAAGTAAGAAAGAAATAATAAATGAAATAATGAGTGGAAACTATACTAATGGTGGATTCTTAAGTTCACTAAGTGCAGATGAGATTAAGGAGCTTTTTAATTAAATTAAAAATAGGATGAACCTTAAAGGTGCATCCTATTTTTTCTATTCAACTGTTACTGATTTTGCAAGGTTTCTTGGCTTATCAACATCGCAACCTTTTTGTTTTGCAATATAGTAAGAAATCAATTGAAGAGGAATAACACTTATAAGTGGAGTTAATATATCAATAGTTTTTGGAATATAAACTATTGAATCAACAACTTCCATTGAAGTAGTATCACCTTCATTTACAACTGCAAATATATTTCCACCTCTTGTAGAAACTTCTCTTACATTACTAATCATTTTATCTTTTAAAGCTTCTTGAGTTAAAAGAGTAATTACAGCTGTATTATTTTCTATTAAAGCAATAGGGCCATGTTTTAATTCTCCACCAGCATAAGCATCGCAATGGATATAAGATATTTCTTTAAGTTTTAAAGAACCTTCCATAGCTACTGCATAATCAAGACCTCTTCCTAAGAAATACATATCTTTATGATTATAGTGAGAAGAAGCAAATTTTTGAAGTTCCTCCTTCATTCCTAAAGCTTTCTCAATTTTATTTGGTATTTCTAATAATTCGCATTTAATTTCTTCAATTTCATTCTTTGACATAGGGCCTTTTAATGAAGCAAAATATAATCCTAGAATATAAAACGCAGTTAATTGAGTAACATATGCTTTTGTTGAAGCAACTGCAATTTCAGGACCTGCTAAAGTGTAAAATACATCATCAGCTTCCCTTGAAACAGAAGATCCAACAACATTAGTGATAGCTAAAACTCTAGCACCTTGTTTCTTAGCATCTCTAAGAACAGCTAAAGTATCAGCAGTTTCTCCAGATTGAGACACAACTATTAATAAAGTTTTATTTGTTATCATAGGGTCTCTATATCTAAATTCAGATGCTATATCAATTTCAACTGGGATCTTAGCAAATTTTTCGATTACTGTTTTACCAACAACTCCAGCATGATAAGCAGTACCGCAAGCTACTACATATATTTTATCGAAGTTTTCTAACTGTTCTTTAGTAAATGAAATATTATCTATAGTTATTTCTTTACCTAATGCTATTTTACCAGCAAGAGTATCTTTAACAGCTTTTGGTTGTTCATGAATTTCTTTTAACATGAAATCTTCAAATCCACCTTTTTCAGCTGCATCTATATTCCAAGTAACATGATAAATTTGTTTTTCTATTTTTTCGCCTTCTTCATTTCTAAGCTCAACACCATTTTCAGTAAGAATTACAAATTCCTTATCTTCTAAAAGATATACATCTCTAGTGTGATTTAAAACTGCAGGAATGTCTGAAGCTATAAAACTTTCATCTTTTCCAAGTCCAACAATAAGAGGACTATCTTTTCTAACTGCAACTATTTTATCAGGTTCATTCTTAGAAACAACTCCGATAGCAAAACTTCCTTCAAGTTTAGAAGTTGCCTTAACTACAGCATCAAATAAGTCACCTTTATAATAATAATCAACTAAGTTAGGTATAACTTCAGTATCTGTTTCAGAGAAGAAGGTATAACCTTTTGAAGTTAGCCATTCTCTTAATTTCATATAGTTTTCTATAATACCATTGTGAACAACACTAATAGTAGCATTTTCTGTAGTATGTGGATGTGAGTTAACATCTGATGGTTCACCATGAGTAGCCCATCTAGTGTGTCCAATTCCTATATGTCCATTAATAGGAGTTTCATTTAAGCTATTAGCTAAATTATTTAAACGACCTTTAAATTTTCTTACATTAATTCCATTATTAATGATTGCAACTCCAGCAGAGTCATAACCTCTATATTCTAGTTTAGATAAACCTTCTACTAATAAAGTAGACGCTTGTCTTTTTCCAACATAACCAACTATTCCGCACATAATGAATCTTCCTTCCAATATTTTAAATTTTTTTGTTTTTTCAATTGTGATAGATATTCTAGTATTAAAAAAGGGTATACTAGTACTAGGACATCAAAAAACACAATGAAGGTTTTAACACCAGACTAGGATTGTCCTATAAATCACTTCATAGTTTTACTAGTCGTTAACGGTAGTGCGATACCGTGGGGCACCCGCCGAAGAATTCGATTTTCCCCATCCTCGTCAACTTAAGTGAGACCCCAAATCTTAGATTTGGTTGGTCGAACTTACTCCTACGCCTAGTAGGAGTTTCCTTTTTACCCAAAAATCTTAGATTTGGTTGGTCGAACTTACTCAGCGTTAGCTGAGTTTCCTTTTACTTAAGTTCTGGCGCTTTTATGAAATTGTTATCTGATATTTTACTATAATATTCATCTCCTTTACTAATTATTTAGCATACCTTAGATTATTTTATCATAAAAATAAAATTTGTCTATATTCAAATGAAAAACAATGGAATTAGAAACTTAAAATGACATATATTGCAATATTATTATATGCAAAAATTAAACAAAGTATATAAAAATAATAAAAGCATGAAATTTGTATAGTTTAAAATAAAAGAATTTTTTGAAAAAAGAATATTTTTATGGATAAGGTGTAAATGAAATGTATAAATTCAGTAATATCTGTCAAAAATACATAAGAGAATTTTAAAATCATAGGAGGTAATGTGAAGTGTCAAATTTAGAAATTAATAAAAGACCTATAGATATTCCAAATAGTGCAAAAAAGGCAAGAAGAAATGGAAAAGTTCCGGGTGTATTATACGGTAATAAAATTAATAACTTATTATTTGAAGTTGGAGAATTAGAATTATGTCATGAAATAGCTATTAGTGGAGAACATGGTGTATTAGAATTTAACTTAGATGGAGAAAATCATAGTGGGTTAATAAAGGAAGTACAAAGAGATCCTGTTACAAATAAAATAATTCACTTAGATTTAGAGGAATTAACAGGAAAGAATAAGATAATTTCTTCTGTTCCTATCCACTACATAGGAGAAGAATATTTAAATAAAAAAGGAATTGTACTTCAAAAAGAAAAGGATAGTGTAAAGGTGGAATGCTCAGTTGAAGCATTGCCTAAATATATTGACTTTAATATAGGAACAGGAAATGTTGGATCAGTGTATAAACTTGGTGATTTAGAAGTTGCATCTGAAATATCTATTTTAGATGATTTAAATTCTGTTATTGCTTCAGTAAGTTATGAGCGTAAAACAGTTGTAGAAAATAATGAGTTAGCTAAGGAAGATGCAAAAGAGGTTGCAGAATAATAAAAATAAGCTAATAAAAATAATAGATATAGATAAAATTTCCTATATCTATTATTTTTTTTGTTTAATTTTTTTTAACTTTGTTATATAATAACTAAGGTATGGACTACTGAAAATGTTTAGGAGGGATAATATGGATTATAAAGAGAGATATAATGAGTGGTTAAACTCTAAGGTAATATCAGAAGCAATAAAAGATGAATTAAGAAACATTAGTGATGAAAAGGAAATAGAAGATAGATTCTACAAGGAGTTGGATTTTGGTACTGGTGGATTAAGAGGGGTTATAGGTGCCGGAAGTAATAGAATGAATGTATATACAGTTTCAAAAGCAACACAAGGATTTGCAAACTATTTAAACAAATCTTTTGAATCACCAAAGGTAGCTATAGCATATGATTCAAGAAATATGTCAAAGGAATTTGCAGAGGCTGCTGCATTGACTCTTTGTGCAAATAATATAAAGGTATTTTTATTTGAAAGTTTAAGACCAACACCAATGCTTTCATTTACTTCTAGACATTTAAATTGTCAAGGTGGAATAGTAATAACTGCTTCACATAATCCAAAGATATATAATGGATATAAAGTTTATGATGAATTTGGTGGTCAAGTTACAGATGAAAAAGCTGGAATTATTATAGGTGAAGTTAATAGTATAGTAAACTATGAAGATATAAAAACTATTTCTGTAGAAGATGCTTTAAAAGGTAACCTTTTAGAGTATATTGGGGAAGAAGTAGATAAAGCTTATATTGAAGAAGTTAAAGGACTTACAATAAGAACTGAATTAGTAAAAGAAAATGCTAAAGATTTAAAAGTTATATATACTCCAATACATGGAAGTGGTAATATGCCAGTAAGAAGAGTATTAGCTGAATTAGGATATGAAAATGTAGAAGTAGTTAAAGAGCAAGAAATGCCAGATGGTAACTTCCCAACAGCTTCTTATCCAAATCCAGAGAACCCACAAGTTTTTGAATTAGCTCTTGATATGGCTAAAACAAGCAATCCAGATATTATTTTTGGGACAGACCCAGATTGTGATAGAATTGGTGTTGTAGTAAAAGAAAATAGTGGAGAATATAAAGTTTTAACTGGTAATCAAACAGGACTTTTATTAACGGATTATATATTATCTGCTCTTAAAGAAGAAGGAAAATTACCTTCAAATGGGGTTGTAATTAAGACTATAGTAACAACTGAAGGTGCTAGAGCGATAGCTAACTACTATGGTGTTGAAATAATGGATGTATTAACAGGATTTAAATACATTGGTGAAAAAATTAGAGAATTCCAAGAAAGTGGAGATAAGAAATACTTATTTGGATTTGAAGAAAGTTATGGTTATTTAGCAGGCGAATTCGTTAGAGATAAAGATGCTGTAATAGCTTCAATGTTAATAGCTGAAATGACTCTTTATTATAAAGAACAAGGTAAGAGTCTTTATGAAGCATTAATCGAGCTTTACAATAGAATTGGATTCTTTAAGGAAGATTTAATTTCAATTGAATTACAAGGAAAAGAAGGTCAAGAAAAAATAAGTAAGTGTTTAGATTCTTTAAGAAGCACTGCATTAACAGAAGTTGATGGAGTTAAGGTTGCAACAAAACTTGACTATAAGTTAAGTAAAGAAGAAAACTTAACTAATAATACAGAAAGTGTTATTAACTTACCTAAGTCTAATGTATTAAAATATATATTAGAAGATGGTTCTTCATTTGTTGTTAGACCTTCAGGTACTGAGCCAAAAATGAAAATTTATTCAGCTGTTAAAGGTGAAAGCTTAGTAAATGCTGAAGAAAAGCTAACAAGATTCAATGAAAAAGCTATGGAAATAATTAATGAAAAGTTAGCATAAAATAATAAAAAGCTATCGGGAAACCGATGGCTTTTATTATTTTACTATTTAATTTGAAAGTTTTATGTTAATACTGTATTATGAATAATGAAATAATTTACTAAAGGAGTGTAACTTATGGATTATAAGGTGAAAATTAAAGAGCGATTAGGTAAGTTATTATTTTTAGAAATGAATAAAGATGGGTTTAAAGAAAATATAGGAATACCATCATATGTAACTTTTAAAAATAAAGATTTATATTTGCCAATAAGTTCTGAATATATTAGTTCTAATATAAATGATGAGATTAAAATTAAAAATCTTCCGATATATTATTTCATAGAAGGTATGTTTATTGCTATAGGGAGTGATGAAAAATTAAGATTTAATGATGATTATGAACTTATATTAGATTATATAAAGGATACTGAAACTTGTATAAAGTCACTTATAAGCAAGAGAATAGAAGAGAAGAGATACTTAGATGCATATCTTTTATTAAAAGGATATTATACATATTCTAAAGATTTAGAAGTTATGAAAAAAATATTACTTGTAGGGGAAACTATTAAGGAAGAAGAGGGCAGTTTTAAGGATATATTACTTGAAGACATAGATTATTGTATATCAAATAAGTTAAAAATAGCTGAGCCATATTTATATAAAGCTATAGTTTTAAAAGATGAAGGTGATTTTAAAGGTGCTAAGGTTGCTATAAATGAGTATTTCAATAATGGTGGAAAAGTAACTCCGGAGGTTGAAATAATAAATAATGATATAAATAATATATCAGGTTATGAAAATGCTATAGAACTATTAGCTGAAGATCCAGCTAAAAGTATTGAAATATTACTTAGACTAGGTGAAGAGTTTGAAGAAAATCCACTTATTTATTATTATTTAGGAATAGCTTTTAGAAAATTAGAGAATTATCATAAGGCTATTTATTATTTAAAAGAAAGTGTAAAAAGAGAAAGTGGAATACTTGAGGTTATAGTTGAGCTTGGATTAAACTATGCATGTATTGGTGAATTTGAAGAAGCAATTAAATACTTTAAAAAAGCCTTTGAAGCATCAAGGGATGTTGAGATATGTACTAATATTATAATGTGTTATTTAAATCTTAATGATTTAGAAAATGCTAAATTACATTTAGATATAGCAAAAAATTTAAATCCTGAAGATGAAATAGTTAAACAATTAGATACTATGATAAATAAGGGATAATGAAGGAAGAGTTTATATGGGGAAAAAAGAGAAATTCAAAAGTATAGATATATTAGGATATAATATATTTTCTGAAAATATAGAAAAGTGTGTAAAGTCAGTATTTTCTTATGATAAGGTTCATATAGTATCTGGAAATCCAGAAGTCTTATATACAGGATTAAATAATAAGGAGTTATTTGATAATTTTACATCAAAATCTTCTTTAATAATACCTGATGGTGTTGGGACGCAAATTAGTGGTAAAATTTTAAAAACACCTGTACAAGAGAAAATTGCTGGAATTGAGCTTATGAAAAAGATAATTGCTGAATGTGAAAATAAGGGAGAAGGTATTTATTTATTAGGAGCAAGCGAAGAGAATTTAAAGGCTTGTGCTGCTAATATAATAAGAGATTATCCTAAAATTAATATTGTTGGTTATCATAATGGATTTTTTGATTTAGAAGATCCAAAAGAAATATTAGAAGAGATAAAAAACAAAAAGCCACTAGCATTGTTTGTTGCAATGGGATGCCCAAGACAAGAAAAGTTTATTGTAAAGTATATGGATCAGCTTCCATGTAAGATATATATGGGAGTTGGAGGTAGTTTTGATGTAATTGCTGAGAAGGTAAATAGAGCTCCAAGATGGATGATTAATATAGGAATGGAATGGGCTTATAGAGTAGCTAAAGAGCCTTGGAGAATTAAAAGGCTTGGAAGTATACCTAAGTTTATATGGACTGTTGCAAAGAGTAGAGGTAATAAATAATGAAAGGTAACAAAATATTTAAGGCAGCTTTTTTAGTTATGATAATTAGTGTTCTAAGCAGATTTTTAGGCTTGTTTAGAGATATGCTAGTTGGATATCAATTTGGTGTTAGTATTTATACAGATGCTTATAAAGCGGCTGTATCTGTGCCAGAAACTGTTTTTACTCTTGTAGGCCTTGCAATATCAACAGTATTTATTCCAATGCTTAGTAAAGTTAAGTATGATAAGAATAAAGATGAGATGTTTAAATTTTCTAATAATATTATTTCCATATTATTAGTTATTTCAATAATTATCTTTGCTTTAGGTTTCATATTTACAAATGAAATAGTTTCATTTATGTTTGATGGATTTAGTAAAGAAAAGTTTACTCTTACAG
Organism: Clostridium sp.; assembly: GCF_026168755.1. Classification (GTDB taxonomy): domain Bacteria; phylum Bacillota; class Clostridia; order Clostridiales; family Clostridiaceae; genus Clostridium. Next base: position 10,901 of record NZ_JAPFDR010000052.1, read on the forward strand.
TTTTTCTAACAAGAATAACTTTATTTAATCTTTTATTTCTATCAATAAATGCATGTTATACTGCAATGCTTCAAGTATGTGAAGATTTTGTTATTCCTTCAATTTTAGGTATGTTTTTTAATGCACCAATGATAATTTATTTATTATGTTTTAATAATATTAGTATTGTTGGTTTAACTATTGCAAATGTTATTGGGAACTTTTTAAGAGTTGCAGTTCAAGTTCCAGTTTTATATAAGCATGGATATAGATTTAAATTATTTATTAATTTAAAAGATGAGAGAATAAAGAAAATATTAATATTAATTATACCTGTAATAATTGCTTCAGGTGCAAATTCATTAAATATGGTAGTTGATATGAAGGTAGCTTCCTCATTAGGAGATGGAGCTGTTAGTGGTTTGGATTTTGCGCAAAAGATAATAGTTTTTGCTAATACTGCAATAACAACATCTATTGTAACAGTTATGTATCCTCTTATGGCAAATAAATTGAATGAAGGGGATAATGAAGGTTTTTCAATGTATTTAACAAAGTCTATTTCTATAATTGCTTTATTGTTAGTACCTATTTCTATTGGCTTTATATTATTAAATAAAGAAATTATAAGTGCTTTTTATGAGAGAGGTAAATTTAATGATGTAGCTGTAGGAATTACAGCAAGTGCATTTTTAGGATATGCTTTAGTGTTACCATTTACAGGAGTAAGGGATATTTTAAATTCATCATTATTTTCAATGCAAAAAACCAAAGTAACAACAATTAATGGAGTAATTGGTGTAGTTGTAAATATTATTTTAAGTATTAGTTTATCAAAGGTATTTGGTATATTTGGTGTAGCAATAGCCTCTACAATAGCATCAATGATAACAGCAGTATTATTATTTATTTCTACTAGAAAGTTTGTTGGACATTTTGATGTTTTTCCTATGATAATAAAATTATTAAAAATATCATTATCATCAATAGTAATGCTTCTTGTACTTACATTATTAAATAATATTATTAATTTAAACAATGCAATATTAATTATTTTACTTAATGGTGTAGTAGGAGCTATTATTTATTTCATAGCCTGTAAAATATTAAAAGTTGAAGAATTTAATGAAGTAATAGATATGATAAAAAACAAAGTATCTAAAAGAGGGATTTAGGAGGAAAATATGAAAATATTATTTATAGCGTGCTATTCACCATTAATTAATAATTCAGCATCTATTGAAACTTTGCAATACTTAAATAATTTAGCTAAGATTGATGGAAATGAAGTTGATCTTTTAACTGTAAATTTTCCTAAAAACTCAATTTATTATGATGAGTATATATTAAGTATGTTAGATAAAAAAGTTAAGATGCATATAATTTCTGGTGGGAAAATATTTGAAAAAATAATGCCTAAGAAATCTCTTAATACAGAAGTAGCCGATGTATCTAAAAGTAATAAAAACTTTACAAAAACGTTGCTTAAAAAAGGTAAGTCAATTGTAGCTGTGCCAGATATGTATTTAAATTGGGCTAAGTCTGCAAGTAAATATGGTATTGAGTTAGTAAAAAGAGAAAAATTTGATGTTATGTTTTCAATGCATGAGCCACCATCAAGTCATATTTGTGCTCTTAAGATTAAGAAAGAATTTAGAGATTTACCATGGGTTACTTATTGGAGCGATCCATGGCTTAAAGATTCAACTAGAGCTAATATAAGTAAAGCAAGAAGAAAATTTGAAGGTTCATTTGAAAAGAAAATTGTTGAACTTAGTGATAGATTTATTTTTGTAACTAAGGCTAATAGAGATGATTATGTAAGTTCTTATAATATTCCTATGGAGAAAACTTTCATAGTGACAAGAGGCTATGATGAAAAACAATATAGTGAAATTAAAAAAACTACTAATCCTAATCTTATAAATAAAGATAAAGTTAATTTTGTTTATGCTGGAGAAATTTTCTCAAAGCTTAGAGATGTTAATCCTTTTATAGGTGCATTAAATAATATTAAAGAAAATAATGTTGCCCTATATAATAAATTAAATGTTATGTTTTTTGGTAATATAGATGATGTAGAAATAAAAAATAAGTTAGTGAAAGTTGAGAATGTTAATGTTTCAGCTAGAATTCCTTATGATGAAGCCTTAGGATATATGCTTAATAGTGAAGTATTATTATTATTTGGAAATAAAAATTCAAAACAAATTCCAGCTAAAATCTATGATTATTTTGGAGCAGATGGTCTTATTTTTGTTATTCTTGGAGATGAAAATGATCCTATAAAGGATGTAGTGAAAAATAAGAAAAAATGTATTGTTGTAAATAACAATATCCAGGAGATTGTAAATGGAATTAATAAAATAGCTTCTATGCTTGAAAATAATGAAAAGTATGGACCTATTGAAGAGTATAAATGGGAATATATTTCTAAAAGACTTAACGATATTTTAAAGGAGTAATTATTATGCATGTAATGTTTATACCTTCTTGGTATGATAATATCAGAAATAAAGTTCATGGTAGTTTTTTTAGGGAGCAAGCAACAAAGCTTCAAGAAAATGGAGTAAAGGTTACGGTTGCATATAATGAAATTTGGCCATTGACATTAATGGGAAAAGTGAAAGAAAAAATTGGTTTATCTTTTAATGTTGAAAAAGGATTGAGAACTTATAGATATAAGAATTATAACTTTATACCTAAACATCCATTAATGTTTAATATTTTTGATAAAAGAATGGAGAATTTATATAAAGAAGTTGTAAAAAAGGAAGGAAAAGTTGATGTTATACATGCACAATCATCATTGTGGGGTGGAATAAGTGCCGCGTATATAGCAAAAAAGTATAATATTCCTTTAATTATTACGGAACATTCTTCTGTAAAAAGGGGCAAATATGTTAGGGAAAGTTATTATAAGCGAATAATTGATTCTTATAAAAGTGCAGATGCTATAATAGCAGTTGGAAATGGGCTTAAAAAAGAAATAGAAGAATTAACTAATAGAAAAGATATAAGGGTTATAGGGAATTTAGTTGATTTATCCCTTTTTAATATAAGAGATATTAAAAGAGAAAGTGATGAATTTATATTCTTTAGTGTTGCTTTTCTAGAAGGAGAAAAAGGCTTTGATACTTTAATTAAATCATTTTCAGATAAGTTTAGAAATGAAAAAGTAAGATTAGTTATTGGTGGAGATGGAAGCCAAAGAGCATGGTTAGATGGGATAGCCAAAAGTGAAGGTATAGAAAATCAAATAACATTTACAGGTGCATTATCTAGAGAAGAGGTAGCAAGTTGGATGAATAAGTGTGATGCTTTTGTTTTACCTTCAAGATACGAAACCTTTGGAGTAGTATATATTGAGGCCTTGGCTAGTGGTAAACCTGTAATAGGAACATTTAATGGTGGGGCAGAGGATATAGTAAACAAAGAGGTTGGAATATTAGTTAATATAGATAATATAAAAGAACTAAGTAACGCTATGGAATACATAAGAAAAAATAATAAAGAATACGAACCAGATAAATTAAGAAAATATTGTACTGAGAAGTTTAGTGCAAATGTGATAGTAAAAAAAATAATAAATGTTTATGAAGAAGTGATAAAATAAAGGGGGGCTATAATGGATTTTAAAGATTATTCAATAGACAAGTTTTTATATGAATTAAAGACTGATTTACCATCGCCAGGAGGTGGAAGTACTTCAGCATTAGTTTCTGCTTTAGCAGGAGCATTAAACTCTATGGTATACTCATTCACTGTAGATAAAAAAGCTTTTGAAAAGTTAGATGATAATAATAAAGAAAAAATGATAAGCTTAAAAGAAAAATGTGAAGAGTTTATAAGAAAAAGTATTTATTATATGGAAGCGGATAGAGATACTTTTACAGAATTAATGGATACATTTAAATTACCAAAGGATACTGATGAAGAAAAAAGATATAGATCACAAACCATTAGAGAAAAAACAATAGCAGCAATGGAATCACCATTAAATTTAGCTAAGGATTCTTTAGAGTTTTATGATAATATAGATTTTGCAATTGAATTTGGAAATAAAAATTTAACTTCAGATGCTATAGTTGCGGCAATACTTTTACATAGTGCCATAGAAAGTGCTATAGTAAATGTCTTTGTTAATTTTAAAAGTTTAGGAAATAAAGAAGGATATGAAAATATACCTGATGAGTGTAAGAAAATAATAGAATCATCACTTGTTAGAAAAACAGAGATAGTAAAATCTTTTGGAATATAAAAGATAAAAGTCATAATAAATAAGTTTTTTACATCTTATTTGTTATGACTTTCTTATTTGAAATACTTAGGATAATTAGACATTAAAATAAATTATTGATAGTTTGGAAGTTCATCAAGTGATTTGAATTCATAACCATCAGCTTTAATTTGTTGTATTACAGTTTTTAAAACAGCTGTATTAGTTTTAGAAACTGCATGTATAAGCATTATACAACCAGGATGAACACCATTTGTTATCTTTTTAATTGCTTCTTCTTCGCTAGGTTGATTATCTATAATCCAATCTTTATATGCAAAGCTCCAAAAAATTGTTTTATAACCTAAATCTTTAGTTTTCTTTAGGGAGTTTATTGAATATTTTCCCATAGGAGGTCTAAAGAATTTAGGCATGTCTGAACCAACAATTTCTTTGTATGCTTCTTCTACATCAGTGAATTCAGCTTTGAACTTTTCGGGATCTGTAACAGTTGCCATTGATGGATGATGATTAGAATGATTACAAACTAAATGACCTTCATCAGCCATTCGTTTAATAATTTCTGGATTGTCAACAATATAAGGCTTTACTACAAAAAAAGCTGCTGGAACTTTTTCATCACGTAAAACATCTAATATTTTTGGTGTATAACCATTTTCATATCCTTCATCAAAGGTTAAATAAATGACTTTTTCATTAGTATCACCTAAATAATAAGCATCATATTTAGATAAAAGTTCTGTGGCTTCTTTAGGGCATTCAGGTAAGGTATCTTTGCCTCTATTTACAAAATACCAATTTAATTCTGAATCGTCTGAGGCCGAAGCTATAGAGTGACCAAAGGCTATTGAAGAAAAAGAGCTTATTGATAAAATTAAAGCTAGCACAAAAACAAATAACTTATTTTTTCTCATTCTAAATCCTCCCTTTCATAAGTTATATTAATATGTTTTGTATATTGAGAGATATTACACGTGGAAAAAAGAGGAGATTTATACAGAGAAAGTTAGAAAAATAAAAAGAAAATATTGACAAGTGAAAAATATAGGAATATACTGGTAGAAGAATAAATTATTTAGGAGGTAGGAATATGTTAAATATTAAATTTAGAAATTATAAAGAAAATAGAATAAATAAAAATAACCCTATCTCTAGAGTTTTATATAACTAAAAATAGTTTGTATAAAATTAAATAAAAATTTTTACTTAGTAAATAGAGGTTGTGGTTATTAGCCATGACCTTTTTGTATATTATTATAAAAGTATATTCAATCATATTATTATGATAAAAAGCCATGGCATATCCATGGCTTTTTTTATTGTATAAATGAATACTACCTGCTTTGCAGGTATGTTCAGAGTAGCTTAAGCGGTGAGTATATAAAAAAACTCCTTTTGTCAATAATTAAAAAAGGTTCGCAGCCCAATTTAATAGACAAAAGGAGGATCC
>NZ_JAPFDR010000069.1 GCF_026168755.1 Clostridium sp.
CTATGAGGCAGGTTGCCCACGTGTTACTCACCCGTCCGCCGCTAGCTTTGTTCCGAAGAACTCCACTCGCTCGACTTGCATGTGTTAGGCACGCCGCCAGCGTTCGTCCTGAGCCAGGATCAAACTCTCACTAAAAAGTTCAATCATTTGCTCAAATTATTTTGAGTCTTTGTTTTAAGACTCTCAAAAGAATTGCTGGTTACTTAATTTATATTCTGTTCAATTTTCAAAGATCATTTAGCAATCAACTTGACTGCCTATTTATAATATCATTTATCTTTTTCGGTGTCAACACTTTTTTAAAAAACTTTTTTAGTTTATTTCGTGTTTTTACCTCATCGCCTCTCTTCAAATTTACTATTTGTTCCCGACGACGTGTTTTATATTAACACGTTTTATAATATACAAATATCAAATTTATGTAATTCTATAAGTTTTATTCTATACTCTCTCTTTTTTTCTCATTTTTTCTCTTTTTTACTTATAATGATACTCTTGGATGTGTTGATAATATTTTCACTCAAAAACTCCCTGTTTTCTATTAAAACCAAATCACTTATATATATATTCACAAGAATTATTATCATAATTAAACTTTATATTTTATCTAAAAACTTTACTAAATGTTTAAATCAAAAAAAGAAGCAAAATCAATTTCTTACTTCTTTTTTGATTTAAGATTTAACTTCTATAATTTATTATTTAATCTATAGACTATTTACTATTTCTTTAAATCTATTTCCTCTTACTACAAAATTAGGAAACATATCAAATGATGCACAGGCTGGTGATAAAGTTACAACATCTCCATCTTGAGCTATTTCTTTTGCCTTATTAACAGCCTCCTCTAAAGAATCCACCATAATAATTGGAACATTTATATTCTTATTTAATCTTAGTTTATCAAAAGCTTCTTTTATTGACTCTTTAGTATTTCCCAAAAGTATTAATTCCTTTATAAAAGGATACCCCTTTTCAGCTAGAGGCTCAAATGGTATATGTTTATCATATCCACCTGCTATTAATATTACTTTTCTCTCAAAAGCAAATAATCCAGCAAGAGTTCTAGTTGGGCTAGATGCTATAGAGTCATTATAATACTTTACACCATCAATCTCTCTTACTAACTCACATCTATGCTCAACGCCAGCAAAACTTTCCGCAACTCTCTTCATTGTTTCAATTTCTACATTATCCTTAGTTGCAGTAAAGGCAGCCAAATAATTTTCTACATTATGCATCCCCTTAATAACTATATCATCTTTTTTACAAACTACATTTCCATCTAGATATAATATTCCTTCATTAAAGTATGCTCCATTCTTAAGGACTCTCTTCGAAGAAAATTCCCTTATTTCTGCTTTTGCTTCACTCTCAAATCCATAAGTTATATCATTTTCTCTATTTAAAACTAAAACACTATCATTACTTTGATATAAAAATATATTTTTCTTAGCATCTATATATTCTTGCATATCCTTGTGCATATCTAAATGATTTGGTGCTAAATTTGTAACAACAGCTACATCAACTGGTAAATTCATAGTCATAAGTTGAAAGCTTGATAATTCTAAAACAACCATGTGGTTTTCTTCTATTTCTTCTATATTAGAAAACAAAGGAGTACCTATATTCCCCCCTACCCAAGTTTTATATCCTTGTGCCTCTAACAACTTAGATATTATTGTAGTTGTTGTTGTCTTTCCATCTGATCCTGTTATTGCATATATTTTTCCTTTACAATATCTTACGAACTCTTCCATTTCAGATGTTATATAAGCACCCTCTTTTTTTGCTCTTACTAAGGCTTCACAATCAATTCTCATAGAAGGTGTTTTAAATATAACTTCATATCCAGTTAATTTTTCTAAGTATTTTTCTCCTAATTCTAATTTTACACCTTTTTTCTTAAACTCAACTGCAATTTCACCTAATGCTTCCTCACTCTTCATATCAAAACCAGTTACATTAGCTCCTAACTTTACCAAAAAGTTAATTAAAGGTATATTACTAACACCAATTCCTACTACAGCAACATTTTTCCCATTAATAAATTTTTTAAATTCACAAAAATCCTTCATTAATTGCCTCCACACTCATACACAATATATATATTTATCTATGTTTATATTATTGATTCTTTCCAATATATAAATAATTATATCATTATAACTTCTTATATTCTATAATTTAACATCTTAAATACTTGCTCTATAAAAATATGCTCCTATTACTTTAAGTATTATCTTCACAATATTATATATTTTATCTTTAATTTATTTCGCCACACTATATTGTATTAAATTTATTTTTTTGATAATACTTTATATTTAATAACTTATAGGCTATTAAAGCAAAATAGCGTTAGGAAATGCTATTTTAAACATATATCCTAACGCTATAAAACTAAAATTCTAGACTTTTTGCAATAAAGTCATTTAATTCTTCTATCTTAACTCTTTCTTGAGTCATTGAATCTCTATGTCTTATAGTAACACATCCATCATTTTCAGTTTCGAAGTCAACTGTTATACAGAATGGTGTTCCTATTTCATCTTGTCTTCTATATCTCTTACCAATACTTCCTGTTTCGTCATATTCAATATTGAAGTTCTTAGCTAACATTGAATATACTTCGTCAGCTTTTTCTGATAATTTTTTAGATAATGGTAATACAGCAGCCTTATATGGAGCTAACGCTGGATGTAAGTGCATAACTGTTCTTACATCTCCACCTTCTAACTCTTCCTCATCATAAGCATCAACTAAAAATGCTAATGCAACTCTATCTGCACCTAATGATGGTTCTATACAGTATGGTATATACTTTTCATTAGTTGTTGGGTCTAGATATGTCATATCTGTTCCTGAATGTTCAGCATGTTTCTTTAAGTCATAATCTGTTCTATCAGCTATTCCCCAAAGTTCTCCCCAACCAAATGGGAATAAATACTCTATATCTGATGTTGCATTTGAGTAGAATGATAATTCTTCTTCACCATGATCTCTCATTCTTAAACATTCTGCATTAACCCCTAAATTTAATAAGAAGTTCCAGCAATAATCCTTCCAATATCCAAACCACTCTAAATCTGTACCTGGCTTACAGAAAAATTCTAATTCCATTTGTTCAAACTCTCTTGTTCTGAAAGTAAAGTTTCCTGGCGTTATTTCATTTCTGAAAGACTTACCAATTTGAGCTATACCAAATGGTACCTTTTTTCTTGAAGTTCTTTGAACTGATTTGAAATTAACAAATATACCTTGAGCTGTTTCTGGTCTTAAGTATACTGTACTAGCTGAATCTTCAGTTATTCCTTGGAAAGTCTTAAACATTAAGTTAAACTTTCTTATATCTGTGTAGTTCATTTTTCCACACTTAGGACAAACTATATTATTCTTAGTTATATATTCCATTAATTCTTCATTAGTCCATCCATCAGCACAAGCAACTTCTACACCATTTTCAGTCATATGATCTTCAACTAACTTATCTGCTCTAAATCTTGATTTACATTCTTTACAATCCATTAAAGGATCTGAGAATCCACCAACATGCCCTGATGCAACCCAAACTTCTGGATTCATTAATATCGCACAGTCAACTCCTACATTATAAGGACTTTCTTGAACAAACTTTTTCCACCAAGCCTTCTTAACATTATTTTTGAATTCTACTCCTAATGGGCCATAATCCCATGAGTTAGCAAGTCCTCCGTATATTTCTGATCCCGGAAATATAAAACCCCTGCTTTTACATAAAGCAACAATTTTATCCATAGTCTTTTCTACTGCCATTTTTAATCCTCCTAAATATTTTTTATAATAAAAAAAGCCTTATAACCATAAAGGGACGAAAATAAATTCCGCGGTTCCACCCTTCTTGGCTAAAGCCCAACTTTCTAAACTAACACTCAAAAGCTCCCTTCATTTTAACTTCTTAATGATTTTCACCTACCATCATCTCTCTAAAAAGAATATTAAAACTACTTTTCTTTCTCAACATGTTTATTAAATTTTATATATATTAATTTTATCAAATGACCTTTATATGTCAAGCTAAATTACACTCTCTTTTTTTATCATGTTTACAAAAATGAAACCCTTAAATTTTAATTAGTTTAAATTAATTTTACATCTACTAAAAAATTTTCTTTTTTTAATTATGCATTTATAAAAAAAGAGTTTTGTATCAACAGACTTTATCTGCTCTTACAAAACTCTTCTAAAATAAAAATGGCTCCGCGAAGAGGACTCGAACCTCCAGCCTATCGGTTAACAGCCGAGTGCTCCACCATTGAGCTATCGCGGAATATTATTTGCAACAATGAAATTTAAAGTGGCTCCGCGAAGAGGACTCGAACCTCCAGCCTATCGGTTAACAGCCGAGTGCTCCACCATTGAGCTATCGCGGAATATTATTGCAGCAATGAAATTTAAAAGTGGCTCCGCGAAGAGGACTCGAACCTCCAGCCTATCGGTTAACAGCCGAGTGCTCCACCATTGAGCTATCGCGGAATGTCATTGCATAATTTATTATATCAGCTTTTATATAAAATGCAACACTTTTTTTCTACTTTTTTTAAAAAATTTTCTTATTTCTTTTTATAAGGCTAAATTTCATTTTAAAATTTAATATAACTATAATAAATTAACATCTTAGTTATCACCTTATTTAGTCAATAAATTAAAAATATACTTCTTATACTATGTGTTTCTACTGCTTATAAAAATTATCCACAAATCTTTAGTAAATGTAATTTTCTAAAGAAAAACAACCTCCAATATATAAATTAAAGGTTGTTCTTATTTAGTAATTCTTATTAGTTAATTTAAATAAATCTAATGTTAACTGCAGCGTTATTTTTATTAGTTTTGTGGCTTCATTGTTGGGAATAATATAACGTCTCTAATTGATGCTGAATCAGTTAAGAACATTATTAATCTATCTATTCCTATTCCTAATCCACCTGTTGGTGGCATACCTGTTTCTAATGCGCTCATGAATTCTTCATCTATCATATAAGCTTCATCATCACCAAGTTCTCTTTCCTTCTCTTGTTGAGCGAATCTTTCTCTTTGAACAATTGGATCATTTAATTCAGAATATGCATTACATAATTCTCTACCAAATACAAATCCTTCAAATCTTTCAGTGAACATTTCGTCTCCTCTCTTTTTCTTTGTAAGAGGAGAAATTTCTACTGGATAATCTATAATAAATGTTGGTTGAATCATATGCTCTTCACAGAATTCTTCATATAATGCATTTAACACTTCACCTTTAGTTACAGTATTTAATGGTTTTGGGAACTCTAAATGCTTTTCTTTAGCAATAGCTTGAGCTTCTTCATCAGATTTAATTTCTTTGAAATCTACTCCAGCATATTCTTTAACAGCATCAACCATAGTAATTCTTCTCCATGGTGGCATAAAGTCAATTTCAGTTCCTTGGTAAGTAACCTTAGTAGTTCCATTAACCTTCTTACATACTTCAGCTACCATATTTTCAGTTAATTCCATCATATCATTATAATCAGCAAATGCTTGATATAACTCTATCATTGTAAATTCAGGATTATGTCTTACTGACATACCTTCATTTCTGAAAGTTCTTCCTAATTCATAAACTCTTTCAAATCCAGCAACAATGCATCTCTTTAAGTATAATTCTGGAGCTATTCTTAAGAACATATCTAAATCTAATGTATTGTGATGAGTTATAAATGGTCTAGCAGAAGCTCCACCAGCTATAGTTGCAAGCATTGGAGTTTCAACTTCTAAAAATCCTCTATTATCTAAGAATTCTCTTATTCCTTTAATTATTTGACTTCTCTTCATAAAAGTAGTTTTAACTTCTGGATTAGTTATTATATCTACTTCTCTTTGTCTATATCTTAAATCTGGATCTTTTAATCCATGCCACTTTTCTGGAAGTGGTTTTAAAGACTTACATATTAATTCTAAAGTTTTAGCCTTAACTGATATTTCTCCTGTTTTAGTTTTAAATACTTCACCAGTACAAACAACCCAATCACCTAAATCATTAGTCTTGTATTGCTTTAAGGCTTCTTCTCCAACTTCATCAATCTTTATGAATAATTGAATTTTTCCATCCCTATCATGTATATCTGAAAAGACAACTTTTCCTTGTCCTCTCTTAGACATAATTCTACCAGCAACTGTAACTTCTTTACCTTCTAAGTCTTCAAAGTTATCCTTAACTTGTTGTGAACTATGAGTTCTATTAACTTTATATACATCAAAGGGATCCTTTCCCTCTTGTTGTAATTGAACTAGTTTCTCTCTTCTTAATCTTTCTTGTTCATTGAATTGCGACTCTAGTTCTTGCATGTTCATTTCTTCCGTTGACATTCACTATACCTCCAATTAGTCTCTTCTTATTTCTAAGACTTCAAACTTACTTACTCCACTTGGAACTGCAACTTCTACTACATCTCCAACTTTCTTTCCTATTAATGCACTACCTACTGGTGATTCATTTGATATTTTAAAATTCATTGGATCTGCTTCTGCTGAACCAACTATTGTATATTCAACTTCTTCATCAAATTCGTAATCCATAACTTTAACTATTGATCCTACTGATACCTTATCTTTTGGAATTTCACTTTCATCAACAACTACAGCATTTTTTAACATGTTTTCTAATTGAATTATTCTTCCTTCAGTAAAAGCTTGATCGTTTTTAGCTTCATCATACTCAGAATTTTCACTTAAATCTCCATATCCTAAAGCTACTTTTATCTTCTCTGTAATTTCTTTTCTTTTTACTGTCTTTAAATATTCTAACTCTTCTTCAAGTTTTTTAACACCTTCGTAAGTCATTATAAATTTTTTTGATTGACTCATATCTTTCTCCCCTTCAAAGCTTAACCGTATTCATATATTAAACACAGAAGCTTAGTAATCTTAAAATCATTTTAAATATTATAAATCAGGCTATTTCATCTGTCAACAAAATAACTAACTATTTTAAATGCTTATATATTACTATATTATTAATAATAAATTATATATCCCTATAAGCATAAATTTATTAACTCTTCTTTATAGTTTTGCAAGGTATTAACTACTTCTTGCGTTGTAGTTAAACTGTTAACTACATTTCTAATTTCACTACTTTTTGGCAATCCTTTTAGATACCACGCTGTATGCTTTCTCATTTCTCTAACAGCTTTAAACTCACCATCATACTTAATTGCTAATTCATAGTGTCTTAAACACATATTAATCTTTTCTTCTGCACTAATAGGTAATATCTCTTTACCATTTAATACTCTCTCTATTTGATTAAATATCCATGGATTCCCCATACTTCCTCTTGCAATCATTATTGCATCACAGTCAGTTATTTCTTTCATTCTTAAAGCATCTTCTGGTGTAAATACATCTCCATTACCTATAACAGGAATTGAAACAGCTTTCTTTACCTTACCTATTATATCCCAATCTGCCTTACCTTCATACATTTGCTTTTTAGTTCTTCCATGAATAGCAATGGCATCTGCTCCTGAATACTCCATGACTTTTGCAAATTCTACTGCATTAATATTATTATCATCGTATCCTTTTCTAAATTTAACTGTAACTGGTTTATTTGAAACCTTCTTTATTTCACTAACTATTTCTCCAGCTAATTTAGGGTTTAACAGCAATGCTGATCCTTCACCATTTTTGGTTATCTTAGGTGCTGGACATCCCATATTAATGTCTAAAATACATATATCATCCATTTTATTAAAATGACTTTGTACTACTTCAGGCATTATCTTAGGGTCATTCCCAAAAATTTGAGCTGCTACTGGTTTTTCTTCATCAGCTATTCTCAGAAGTGATTGTGTATTTTCACTACCATAATATAATGCTTTCGCACTCACCATTTCAGTATAAACTAATCCACATCCCATTTCTTTACATAGTCCTCTAAATGAAATGTCAGTAACTCCTGCCATAGGTGCTAAGAAAACACTTTTTTCAAAATCAAGGTTTCCTATTTTCATTTATTTACTCCTTATTTTTATCATATATTATTCTTAACCCCTCTAACGTTAAGCTAGAATCAACTTTATCTATAACATCTGTTGATTTTGCTATTAAATTAGCTAATCCTCCAGTTGCAATTACATACGGATTTTCAAGTCCCATTGTAATCATTTCACTCTTTATTCTATTAACTATATATTCTACTTGCCCTATATATCCATACAATATACCAGCTTGCATACTTGAAACTGTATTTTTACATATTATACTTTTTGGTAATTCTAACTCTACTCTTGGTAGTTTTGCCGCTCTTTCAAATAAAGCATCAGAAGATATTCTTACGCCTGGACAAATACACCCACCTAAATAATTACCTCCTTCAGTAACCGCACAATAAGTAGTAGCTGTACCGAAATCAATAATTATTACGTCTCTTCTATATATTTCATGAGCAGCAACTGCATTTACTATTCTATCTGCTCCTACTTCTTTAGGGTTATCATACTTAATATTTATACCTGTTTTCACTCCAGGTCCAACAATTATAGGATCTATATTAAAACTCTTCTTTATCATATTTTCTAAAGAATGCATTATATTAGGTACAACAGAAGATATTATTATTCCTTTAACTTCTTTTGGATTTAAATCATTTTGATTAAATAATTGTATCATTTGTATCCCATATTCATCTGAAGTTTTTTTGGAATCTGTAGAAATTCTCCAACCAGCTATATAATCATTATCTTTATATACTCCTATAACTATATTTGTATTCCCCACATCTACCAGTAGAATCATAAACGCACCACCTTAACATAATTAAAGCAGCCCTAAAGCTGCTTTTATCGTAATATTAAACAGTAATTAAAACTAATAATTTAATTTTAACAATTACATATTATTTGTCAAGTGTTGTAAATTTTAAATATTAAAATAATCCTACAATTTCTCCACTTTCTAGAATATCCATTCTATTAGCTGCAGGAACTTTTGGTAAACCTGGCATGGTCATTATATCACCAGTTAAAACAACTATAAATCCTGCCCCATTTGATACTCTAACTTCCTTTACAGTTATATCGAAGTTTTCAGGTCTTCCTAATAAGCTAGGATTATCTGACAATGAGTATTGAGTTTTAGCCATACAAATAGGCAATTTATCTAATTCAAACTTCTCAAGTTCTGCAATTTGTCTACTTGCTGCAGGAGTATATAAAACACTCTTTGCTCCATATATTTCCCTGGCAATAGTTAATATTTTATCTTTAATAGTATCTTTTTCATCATATAATACTCTGAAGCTTGATTCTTCATTATCTAATACATCATTCACTATATTAGCTAATTCTAATCCACCTTCTCCACCTTTAGCCCATACATCACTTAGAGCTACTTTTACTCCTAGCTTTGCGCAGAATTCCTTAATAAATTGTATTTCTTCATTTGAATCTGTTACAAACTTATTAATAGCAACTACAACTGGTACATTATATTTCTTCATATTCTCTATTTGCTTCTCTAAATTAACTATTCCTTTAGATAAGGCTTCTACATTAGGTATATTTAAATCTTCTTTTTTAACTCCTCCATGATGTTTTAATGCTCTCATTGTAGCAACTATAACTATACAATTTGGAGTTAAATTCCCATACCTACATTTTATATCTAAGAACTTTTCTGCTCCAAGATCCGCTCCAAATCCACCTTCCGTCACAACAATATCTCCTAATTTTAATGCCATTTTTGTAGCAACTATAGAATTACATCCATGCGCAATATTGGCAAATGGGCCTCCATGAATTATAGCTGGTGTATTTTCTAATGTTTGCACTAAATTAGGCTTTACTGCATCCTTCATTAATAATGCCATTGCACCTTCAACTTCTAACTGTTTTGAATATACTGGATTTCCATCTAAATCATATGCAACTAATATGTTCCCCATTCTTTCCTTTAAATCTGATAAGCTTGTAGCTAAACAAAGAATAGCCATTATTTCAGAAGCAACAGTTATCATGAATCCATCTTCTCTTAAGAATCCATTAACCTTGCCTCCCATACCTACAACTATATTTCTTAGAGCTCTATCATTCATATCCATAACTCTTTTAAATATAATTCTTCTTGAATCTATTCTAAGGTCATTTCCTTGATGAATATGATTATCTATAGCAGCACATAACAAATTATTGGCTGTTGTAATGGCATGCATATCACCTGTAAAGTGTAAATTTATATCTTCCATTGGAACAACTTGTGCATATCCCCCACCAGCAGCTCCTCCTTTTACTCCAAAAACAGGCCCTAAAGAAGGCTCTCTTAAAGCTATTACAGCTTTTTTACCTGTTTTACATAACGCTTGCCCTAAACCTACCGTAACTGTAGATTTTCCTTCTCCAGCAGGAGTAGGATTTATTGCTGTAACAAGAACTAATTTTCCATCTTTCTTATCTTTATTATTTTTTAATACATCTAAAGAAATCTTACATTTATATTTTCCGTAAAGCTCTATGTCATCCTCACATAAATTTAACTTTTCTGCAATCTTTACTATAGGTTCCATTTTTGCCTCTTGTGCTATTTGAATATCACTCTTCATATAATAAACCTCCTTATTATTTCAAATTCTAAATATATCTAATTATATCACCATAAATTTCATTTTAAAACATAAATCGAATATTTTATTTTATTTTAAATAAAATATTCGTTAATATAAGCAAATTAACTTTTATCTTTAACTAAATTGTTCGTTACGTGGAATCGAAAAAATGAAATATTTTTTTCCTGGAAGCGTGAAATTTTCACCTAGAATTTATATAATTGATTACATAAAGCTGGCTAAAGTTTTTAAACTCGCTATCGCTCAAACAGTAAAAACTTCTTTACGCCACTTTACTCCATCAATTATTAAATTCTACTGCTTAATTTCAATGTTCCTTCCAAATTAATATTTCATTTTTTCTTTTTTTCACGTAACTACTTATAACATTGCACCTTATAGTTAATCATTTCTGCTACATATATATGACAAATCATTAACTTTTAAGGTGGTATTGCGGTTCATCAAGTGGAAGAGAAAATATTAATGATATTACCGGAAGGAATATTGTAATTAAGTTTTAGAATTTAATTGTTTTTGGAAGAAAAAGAGCGTTAAGAAGCTGAGGGAA
>NZ_JAPFDR010000006.1 GCF_026168755.1 Clostridium sp.
GCGGGTATCGTATATCGGTAATACTCCAGCCTTCCAAGCTGGAAAGGTGGGTTCGATTCCCACTACCCGCTCCATAAGCGTGTTTAGCTCAGCTGGATAGAGCAACGCCCTTCTAAGGCGTGGGCCAGGAGTTCGAATCTCTTAACACGCACCATATTCGGTTTACTAGCTCAGTCGGTAGAGCACTTGACTTTTAATCAAGGTGTCCGGGGTTCGATTCCCCGGTAAGCCACCAAAAAAAGAAACTCAATAGAGTTTCTTTTTTTATTTATATAAAAATATAATTATTAAATTTTAAAAGTCATTTATTTATAATGCTAACCAATAAAATTGGAAATTCATATTATATTATGAATTGCTTTTTTAGGAGGTAAAATGGAGAGTAAAGGCTATGATAAAAAAGATAATGAAGAAAAAGAAAAGATAGATCAATATATTATAAAATTTGAAGTTAACTTAGGAAATATGGAAAAAGTAGGAGTTGCATTTTTAGTAGCAGGTTATTCAAATTATATATATGCTGCTAATTTAGATATATTAGATGCGCAAGATAGAAATAATACAGGCCAAACTTCTGAAGAAGCATTTTTATTTAGTCAAAGGTTAGTTTTATTAGGTTATATATTACTATGGATAGTTGCATCAAATAGATTATATATAAAAGATTTTAGCAATATTTATAGAGGAGAAAATAATGATTTAGTTGCATATAAAAATGTTGCTAATTCATACTTAATAAGTGTATTTGCTAATTTAATGAGATTAGAAGCTTTTAATAAATTAAATGAGGATGAAATACAGGAAGAAAAAAATGAGGAATAATAATAACTAAATAAAATTTATTAATATAAAAAGTAAAATATAGGAGTGATTATATGCTAATTTCGGTTAATGAAGATGACTTTAAAGACAAAGTTAAGATTAGATTCAATAATATTACAGAGGGAATCAATAAATTTGAAAATAAAATCTTAGAATCTAATAATTCATATGATTTTGAACAAAGTATGATTGGTTTTTTAGAAGAAGCAGTAAGATTAAATGGAGTAGAAAATTCATATGTTGATTTTTATTTTAATGTATTAGAAGAAGATGCGAAGATAAGATTTAAAGAACTTTTAAATTGTGAAGATAAAGAATTTATGGAAAAATTTGAAGGTGAGAATAGTAAATCTGGAATTTATTATAATCTAACATTAGAAAGTATTCCTTTTATAGTTAGAATAATAACTAAAGAAATATTATTTTCTACTATATATTTTACAAAAGAGCCATTTACCATATGGGGTAATTACAACGAAAAATTCCCGGTATTTTATAAAGAAAAAAGTGTATACGATAAATATGAAAATATAGCTAAAAATTTTAAATTAAAAATAATATAATAGGATTGATTAATTTGTTTATAATAGGTAATAAAATGTAAATTTAATTGAATATATGAGAAAAAAAGGTTGAAGAAATATGGGAAAAATAGTAAAATATAAACAGTGGAATAATATCAATTGATATTTAATATTTCAATAAAATGTTGATGGGTATGGGGTGAGATATAAATATGAAAGTAGGGGCAATTTATGATAAAAATAGTGAGTTAGAATATTTTTTTGAAATTTCAGCAGATATTATGGCTATTATAGGGGAAGATGGGAAAATTAAAAAAATAAGTAGATGTTGTAGTGAATTATTAGGATGGACTGAAAGGGAATTACTTCAATATGAATGGCATAATTTTATTCATAAAGAGGATTTAAAAGGCATTTTAAACATTATAACAAGTGAGTCTATAAGTAATGGGGTTAAGGGATTAAAAGTTAGATTTAAATGTAAAAATGATGATTATAAGTTGATGGAGTATAGCTGTAAGTTTATGGAAGAAAAGCGTGTGTATATTTTAACTGCCAGAGATATAACTGAAGAAAAGAAAATTAAAGAAGAAAAAATTGCTTATGAAAAGGCAATTGAATTAGAAAGTTTAAAAAGTGAATTTTTTTCTAATATATCACATGAATTTAAAACACCTTTAAATATAATATTAGCAACTATGCAAGTAATAAATAAAAATATTGAAAATAAAAATATAAGAGCAAGTGATGAAGAAAATTTGAATAAATATATGAATTCAATTAGGCAAAATTGCTATAGGCTTCTTAGGTTGGTTAATAACATAATTGATATTAGTAAAATGGATTATGGATATTATAATATTGAATTAGGAAATTACAATATTATAAGTGTGGTCGAAGATATTACAATGTCTATTTTAGAATATGTAAATAATAAGGGGATAGAGCTTATTTTCGATACTGAGATTGAAGAAGAAATAATTGCATGTGATCCAGATAAGATAGAAAGGATAATTCTAAATTTATTATCTAATGCAATTAAGTATACAAAAGATGGCGGAAAAATATATGTTAACATAGGAAAAGATAATGAAAATGTTTATATATCAGTGAGAGATAATGGTATAGGTATGCCTGAAAAAAAACTTCGTACAATATTTGAAAGGTATACTCAGATTGATAATAAGCTAACTAGAAGGGCTAATGGTAGTGGGATAGGATTATCACTTGTTAAATCACTTGTTAAAATGCATCAAGGTGATATATATGTAGAGAGTAAGATTAATGAAGGTAGTAAATTTACTATAAGCCTTCCTATAAGACAAGTTGAAAGTAAGAATAAAAAAATTAGCAATTTAACTAAATCAAAGGTTGAAAAGTGTAGTATTGAATTTGCAGATATATATAATTAAATATTTAGAATTAATTAAAATTTAAATATCCTTCTGCTTAATAGGGCAGAGGGATAATTAAATTTTAATTATATTTATTATAAAGCTCATTTATAGAATCTTTTGACATTAGCAAATTTACCAAATAGCTCATTATTAAAACACCAGGGATATCTATTAATAATCTGACCAAAGTAAATTTATAGCCAAGTGCTGAAAATTCAAATAGTAATGTTGAAATTTTAGTTAAGCACCAAGCATTCATAAAAATAATTATATTTGAAAACTTTGCACCTTTTTTTATTAAAACTGCAGTAAAAGGAAAAGCAGCATACATAGGACCAGCAGCTACTGAACCAATTAACATAGCTAGAAGAATACCAATTATTCCGGAATTATTTCCCATGTATTTCATAAGTTGTTCTCTAGGAATCCATACGTCTATTAATCCTAATAAAATCATTACAGGAGGAAGAACAGAGAGCATTTGTAATATATTAGAGCTGGCGGTATTAATAGTTTGAGTAAGTATTGATTTATTAAAAAAAGATAATATTATAAGTACTAATAAGGATATTAAAAAGGATTTATACCTTTTAAAAATTTTTATTATAGTATTCATATAAACATCATAATCCTTCCTAAAATAATTCCTACAACAATTGAAAATATAAATGCAATCAGATTTCTTAATAGTGCAGCTCTTTTACCAATATATTTAATTTCAAGGGGAAGTGTCATAAGACCAATTAGTACTAAGGATGAAACAAGTGTGGCAACTTGTGAATATCCAGCACCGTTTAAAAGTAAGGTATTACCAAGTGAAAATGTAACAAAAGTAGGCATCATTGTAATTGCGCCTATAATATCAGCAAGTATAATACCAATAAAACCTGAACTAGTACCTAATATTTTAGATATTGTATCTGTGGTGAAAAATGAAAGTAATATTCCTACAGTTATTATTATGCAAAGAAATTGAGGTAATATATTTTCAAATGACTTTAATCCTAATATAATAGCTTTCTTTGTTTTACTTTTGTCTTTTATAAATGATATTATTATAGAAACTATTGCTAAACTATATAAGATGATAGGGGTCATAAAATACTCCTAAAAATGATTCAGTTATATTTTATGATTTAAAGAGAAATAATGTGAATTATACATAAAATAATAGCAATGTATTTAGAAAATTTATCTATACATTGCTATTTAATTAGTTTTAACCGAAATTTCTATTGGGAATATGAGTATTTCTGTATCTAGAAATATAAGAGTTAAAACTCCACTTTGCAAGAAAAGTTTTTGCACAATCATAACCTGAATTGAATAAGTTAAGATATTCGTCCTTTGATATGCCAAAATCAACAGTACCAACATCATATGTTCTGATTTTAATAGTTCTTACTGAATCTTTATTATTTAAAAAAGCTTCATCATCTTTAGTAAGTATAGTATCAATTACATCACAGGAATAAGATATTAAATTACTTTTACTTGGATTAACTATTTTTAAATCATTATTACTAATTAGTTTTAGTCCGAATGTTGGCCAACGAGGATTATTTTCAACATCGAAGATCCAAATTGGAAAATTACTTAGTAATCCACCATCAACTATAAAGCTTGAATTTTTACCATTCTTAAGAATTACAGGGTTAAAATAAAAGGGAATACTAATACTCATTCTTACCGCTTTAGCAATACTAAATTCTAAGGGATCAATATTGTATTTTACTAAATCATCTGGAAGAATAAGTAACCTTTTATTTGTGATATCAGAAGCAATTATCTTAAGAGGGCTAACCCCATTTATAGATATATCCTTAAATTTAGTTTTACCTTTAGCTTTATATAATTTAGATAAATATTCTTCTATGTTATTACCAGAAAATAATCCTTTATTTTTAAAAAGGTTTATAGTTGGACCAATAAAGGGTAATAAAGTTAATTTATTTTTTACATAGAAATCTTTAAAGTCTAACTTTAAAAGTATATCTTTTAGATCCTTTCCTGTATAGCCTACTGCTAATAATGAAGTTACTATAGCACCGGCAGAAGTTCCAGCAAACCTTTCAAAGGTATATCCATGTTCTTCTAAATAAGAAATTGCACCTAATAGTGCGATTCCTTTTACTCCTCCACCTTCACAAACTATATCTGCCTTCATTGATTCACCACCTAATATATTTAAATTAATATATTATATGATTTAAAATATAATTGATATAATAACGTTAATATAGAGTATAATTTTTATTAGAATTTAGATAATATTCACGGAGTTTTTATTTGAAACTAATGTTGATATTTTAAATATTTGATAAATATCAGCTATAATAAGTACATTTTAATTAAAAATAGGTACATTTAAGCTATTTTCAAAATTTTACATATATATAGATGAATATATTAGTTGT
The DNA here is from genome assembly GCF_026168755.1 of Clostridium sp. Lineage (GTDB taxonomy): Bacteria > Bacillota > Clostridia > Clostridiales > Clostridiaceae > Clostridium. The sequence goes on from NZ_JAPFDR010000006.1 coordinate 5,161, forward strand.
AATTTCTCAGCATTTTAAGCATTACAAAAATAATTTAATTAGTATATCATATAAGTATCTAGTTTTAAAAAAGTCAAAAATAAGAATAGAGGTGAGAATAATGAAACTAGAGAATAAAATATTAAAACTATCTGTAGTAGGTGCGTTATTCTTTGCACTATTTGGTATCGCATGGGGCTGAGCTTTAAAGTCTGATATGATTATATTCGATGGATTATATTCATTTATCAGTGTAATATTATCAATGTTATCACTTTATATTAATAATTATATGGCGAAGAGAGATTTTGAAAAATTTCCTTTTGGTAAACATATTTTAGAGCCAATAGTTATTTCAATAAAATCATTAATAATAACTATTATGTGTTTATATTCATTAGTAGGAGCCGTAAAGACCATAGTAAGTGGTGGAAATAACTTAGAGTTTGGATTAGCAATTATATATTCAATTATATCAGTTATTGGTTGTGGAGTGATTTCACTATATATGAAGATTAAATCAAAAGCGTTATCTTCAGAACTTATTAAGGCAGAATTTACTCAATGGCTTATGGACACATCATTAAGTGCAGCAGTATTAGCGGCATTTATAATAGGTATTGCTATATCAAATACAAAATTGAATTTCTTGAATCCATATATTGATCCAGGTATGACGGTTGCAGCATCACTATTATGTATTAGAATACCTATAAAGATTTTTATAGAAAACTTTAAGGAAGTAATATGTGTAAAAGCTAATGATGAAATTAATGATGATATATATGTATTAGTTAAAGAAATTGAGGAAGAATATAATTTTGAAGATTCTATAACAAGAGTATCTAAAGTTGGACGTGAACTTAGAATTGAAATTGATTTTGTTTATAATAAAGATAGTAAGCTTAAGACATTAGATCAAATGGATAATGTAAGAGAAGAAATAAATGATGCAATTAAGCATATTGATTATAAAAAGTGGTTGAATGTATCTTTTACAGGAAACAAAAAATGGGCAATGTAAAAGTCAGTGAAAGCTAGCTTTTTTGTTTGTTATCAAATTGAAGAGTAAATGGAGTTTATTAATTAAATAACATGTATTTAAAGGAGCTAAATTTTTGGCTCCTTTAAATTTTGTAAGATAAATTTAATAATATATTAATAGTAAATTAAGGTTTGTAATATAAAATTATGAATAAAGATATTAAAAATGAAAATATGGAACTTTTTAAAGGTTAAATATGTCTAATAAATAATATAAGAGTAATTTTTTATATTTTAATTTTATTTATATAAAAATATTATATTAAAAATTTATAAGTAACCTTATATGGAAGGATAAACCAATAAATGATATTATAAAATAAAATACAAATAAATTATAAATAATAAATATTATGGAGGTAAATATGGGGACAAGTTTTAAAAGAATGCTTTCAATACTTTTAACATTAACATTAGCATTAGGTATAGTAGGGTGTTCAAAAGATGGAGGAAAATCTTCAATGGGGAGATATGTTGAAGAGCGATATGAAGTACCTGAAGGGGTTGAAGTCCAAACTTTAAGCTTATTAGAAAATGACAAAATAGGTATGATTGGATATTCGACAGAAGATAGGAAGCCAGTAGCTTTTATTTCTGAAGATGGAGGTAAAACATGGACACAAAACTCTATAGTGCTACCAAAAGAAGAAGGAAAAGAAACATATACTAATAATATAGTGTATTTAAGTAATGGTACAATACTATTATCATATTACTTTGAAAAACCTTTTACAGAAATGGAAGAGGGAGCAATAGATGATTCTATGTCAGTTGAAGGTGAGGCAACAACAGAAGAGTTTGTTTATGAGGAACCAGAATATAAATATGCTACAGTAGATGCAGATGGTAATTTAACTGATATTGATTTAGATCTTTCAATATATAATGATGATGATGATTCAATGGAAATGGGAATGGGCTATAGTAGCTTTAAAACTAGTTCAAACGGAGATGTATTCTTTACTGCCGGTAGTAATAATGAAAAAGTAGTTCAATTTGATGGTGAAACTTTTGAAGAGAAGAATATATATGAAGCTAAAGAATGGATAAGTGACTTTTTTTTAGTTGGTGATTCATTAGTTATATATGAATTTGACTCAATAGTAGAATATGACACTACTAATGGGAAAGAAAAAGGAAATTTAGAAGCTTTAGAAAAAGCAACAATATCTGAAAACTCTAATTATTATCCAACTTTCCTTAATTCAGGAAGTAAAGATAAAATATATTACTATAATACTTTAGGTTTATATGAGTATGATATGAAAAGTGAAAAAGTAAATCAATTAGTTGATTCTGCAATTTCATCTTTTGGTGATAGCGAAATGAATATAACATCATTCGTTGAAAAGAGTAATGGTGAATTTTTAACAACATTTAGTGATTTCTCTAATGCTGAAGCTGGATCTGCAATTATTAATTTTGCTTATGATGCAAATATACCATCAGTTCCAGAAAATCAACTTGTAGTATATTCATTATTAGAAAATTATTCAATTAGACAAGCTATTTCAAAATATTCAAAAGAACATCCAGATACTTATGTTAAGTATGAAATTGGTTTAAATTATGGTGATGGGAAAACTCAATCAGATGCACTTAAAACTTTAAATACTGAAATAATGGCTGGAAATGGACCTGATGTAATAATATTAGATGGTTTATCAGCTGAATCATATATTGAAAAAGGATTATTAGAAGATATAAGCGATATTATAAATCCTTTAGCAGAGGATGGAACAATATTTAAGAATATTGCAGATGCATATACTAATGATGGAAAGATATATCAAATACCAACATCATTTAAATATCCAATATTATTAGGAAATAAGAATGATATTGCTTCAGTTTCTGATTTAGATTCATTAGTTGAGTTAACAAAAAAATTGTCAACTCAAAGTGAGAAAAGAATATTTAATAATTACTTTACTCCAAACTCTTTAGTTTATTCATTATATTATCTATATGGAAGTGATTGGTTAAATGAAGACGATACTATAAATGAAGATGCATTAAAAAGTTTCTTTGAAAAAGCTAATGAAATGTATTCTGCAATTCAAACTAATGAAGAAGCTTATATGAAAACTATGGAGAATAAATACTCTCAATTAGAAGGCTATAATGAAGGATCTTCTATAGTGATAGATACTGAAGAGAATGTTGATGAAGAATTAGATGAAGAATATAGCGAAGAAGATTATGAAGATTTATATGCATTATATGATTTACAGTATTATTTAAATCCATCTATTTATGCAGACTCATTTTTACTTGAGGGTAGTTCATTATTAGGTTTAGGTGGACTTGCTGGAACTTATGATTATGGATCTATGGTTACTCTTTTAAACACTTCACCTGAAATAGATTATAAAGTTTTAACTAGAGGAGAAGAAAACATATTAATTCCATCTAACTTAGTTGGAATTAATGCAAAGGGAAAAAATAAAGAACAAGCTAAAGAAATCTTAACATCATTAATAAAGAATAACTCTAGTGAAATGTATTCTGATGGAGGATTTAGTATAAATAAAAATAGCTTTGAAAATGCCTTTTCTATAGAAAAAATGAAAGAAGAAGGATATGAATTAGAATTTGATGAAGCAACAAATCACTATATTCAAGGTACATCAGGTTGGTCTGATGAATTTGGAAATTCAAAGGAAATAAATATATTATATCCAAATGATGAAGATGTAAATAAATTAAAGGGTGAAATAGAAAGCTTAAATACTGCTACAACAGTTAATACTATATTGTTAACAGAAGTTGCAAAGCAATTTGCTTCATATGTACAAGGTGAAATATCTTTAGAGGAGGCTATAAATACAGTTGTAGATAACTTGGATTTATACTTATCAGAGTAATATGGAAGAGTTAAATGTTAATAAATTAAAACAAATAAGAAAAGTAAAATCAAATAAATTAAAAGAAGAAAAAGTAAAGAAAAAAACTAAATATACTGGACTATATTTTGTATTGCCAAGTTTAATAGGGGTAGCAGTATTTACACTGCTTCCCTTCTTAGATGTATTTCTTAGATCTTTTCAAAGTGCAATTTCAAGAGAATTTATAGGATTTCAGAATTATACTGAAGTATTCAATAATTCAGCTTTTAAACTAGCATCTAATAATACTATAAAGTTTGTTCTTGTATGTATACCGTTATTATTATCATTATCATTAATAATAGCTGTATTATTAAATAAATTTGTAGAAGCATCAAAGATACTAAGAACAGCCTTTTTAATACCAATGGCAGTGCCTATAGCTTCAGTAGTATTAATATGGAATATTGTTTTTCATGAACAAGGATTCTTAAGTGCTATGCTAGATAAATTTAATATGGCAGGTCAAGATTGGATGAGTACAGGATGGGCATTTTGGATATTAGTATTTAGTTATATATGGAAAAATCTAGGGTATAATATTATCTTGTGGTTAGCTGGATTAAACTCCATATCTAAAGAGGTATATGAATCAGCTAAAGTAGATGGAGCAAATGATTTACAGTGTTTTACTAAGATAACAATACCTTGTTTAAAACCTACGTTGTATACAGTAGCAGTATTATCCCTTCTTAATTCATTTAAGGTGTTTAGGGAGGCATATTTAGTTGCAGGTGATTATCCAGATAAGAGTATGTATTTATTACAACACTTATTTAATAATTGGTTTAGGGAATTGGATTTTAGTAAAATGGCGGCTGCATCTGTAATTATGGCAACAATAATATTTATATTGATTATGCTATTACAAAGGGCATGGGAAAAACAGGATTAGAGTGAGGTGATTTATACAATGAAGAAAAAGATAGTATTTATTATATTAGTTGCAATATCTATATTTATGTGTTTCCCAGTTATATTTTTATTAGCAGGTTCATTTATGAGTGTAGATGAATTAAACACTTATCTTGCACCGGTATTATCTGAAAAGGGTAAAGGATATGTAAGCTGGGGATTATTACCTAGTTATCCTACTTTGAGAGCATATGTAGAATTATTATTTGATACTCCAGAGTTCTTTATAATGTTTTGGAACTCTGTAAAAATAGTATTTTTATCAGTAATTGGACAGCTTATAGTTGGCATTCCAGCAGCTTGGGGATTTGCAAGATATAAATTCCCGTTTAAGAAACTGTTATTCACAATTTATATAGTTGTAATGTTAATGCCTTTCCAAGTTACAATGCTATCAAGTTACTTAGTATTAGATAAGTTACACCTTCTTAATACACATGGAAGCATAATATTACCTGCTATATTTTCAACATTTTCAGTATTCATAATGTATAGATTCTTCTGTAATATACCAGAGTCAATTATTGAATCAGCAAGAATAGATGGTGCTAGTGAACTTATTATTTTTGCTAAGATAGGTATTCCGTTAGGAATGCCAGGTATAATGTCAGCTGTTGTATTACAATTCTTAGAATATTGGAACTTAATAGAACAACCATTAACGTTTTTAAAGGATAAGGCTTTATGGCCATTATCAATTTATTTACCAAATATTACTTTAGAAAATGCTGATATAGCATTTACAGCATCTGCTGTAACATTAATAGCTGCTATAATAGTATTTTTTGCAGGTCAAAGCTATTTAGAGCAAGGTATTGCAGCATCAGCAGTAAAGGAATGATAATTTATGAGTAAAAAAGAAAAAATTAAAAAAGTTATAAATTTTAAATATGTGAAAAAAGGAAAAGACACTTTACAGAAAAAAGCAGTAAAAGCATTGTTTGCTTTTTTAATATTGATGATAGGATGCACAATGTTATCTAGGGCTGCAGATTCTATGACTATACCAAGAGTTAAGGTTGATAAGCCAAAGACTAAAACAATAGTAGATGAAATTACTGCTAAGGGTGTAGTTGCAAAAAATAGAGAAGAAAAAATTTCTGTAGTTGAAGGTCTTAAAATTAATTATGTAAATATAAGTGAAGGTTCAATTATCAAAGTTGGAGATACTTTAGTTGAACTTGATACTGAAGATCTAGAGAAAAAGGTTAATGAAATTAAAGAAAATATATCACAAGAGCAAAAGACTTTAACACGTGCAACTGAAGATTATAATAAAGCTATAAATGCCAAAAAGCAAGTTGTACAAAGTGCTTTAAATGAAATGAATGCAGCAAAGCAAGCATTAGATAATTATTCTAAGTTAAGTGATGAAGAAAAGGATCCAGGAACAGAAGAAAGCTTATATTCTGATTATCAATCAAAAAAATCTATGTATGATTCAGTTGTAGCTGAATCAAAAGATACTGTAGATTTAGATAGAGCACTTCAAGACGCAAAAGATTCTCTTAAAATTGATGAATATAATAAAGAACTTGCAAAACTTCAACCTTTACTAGATGCTGGTGGAAAAATTACTTCAGAAAAAGAAGGAATAGTTACTAGTGTTGTTGCAGAAAATGGTGGAGTTACAACTGATACTATAGCATCAATTGCAGATAAGAATGAAGGATATAAATTTGTTGGACAAATTGATAAAGAAAATAGAACTTCAATAAAACAAGGGCAATCTGTTGCTGTAAACTTAGGAACTTATGGTATTATTGAAAATTTAACTATAGACTCTATCTCTAAAAATCAAGATAATGCTGATACTTTAAATGTAACAGTTGTTTTACCAGTAGGAATAGGAGAAATTGATGATAGTGGAGAAATTATAGTTTCAAGTAAATCAAAGAAGTATGGTACATGTGTTCCATTAGCTGCATTAAGACAGGGTGAAGGTAGTGATTATTACGTATTAGTTGTTACTGAGAAGGAAACTGTATTAGGTGAAGAGTTAACAGCTAAAAAAGTTGATGTAAAAGTTGAAAAAAGAGATGGTGAATATGCAGCAGTAACTGAAGGTACATTAGGAAGAAATGATAAAATAATTATTGATAGTAATAAAACAGTAGAAGATGGCGATAGAGTTCGCCTGGAGACTGAATGATAAGGTATTTAAAGCACATAGTTAGAATAATTCTTATATTTGCTTTAATTATGTGCTGGGGAATATCCTTAGGTTATGCAAATAATATAGCAAGTGAAAACAAGACTTTAAATTTCTATTTTGAAAATGAAAATTATAATACAAAATTAATTGAGACTATAAAAAAGGGTGATCAAGAGTTAGCTGTAGTAGGATGGGCTGAAGAATCATTACAATCTGCTAATAATCCTGATTTAGGGAAAACAGCAAATGATTTAGATGTTCTAATTATAAAAGGCTCATCTAATTTATTAGTTAAGGGATCAAATTTATTTGCTGATGATTTAGAGGGGTGCTTAATAGATATTGATACAGCCTATAAATTATTTGGAAGTAGTAATTGTGTAGGCAGAGAGATTATTTATAATGATAGAACTTTAATTGTAAGAGGAATTTTAAAAGGTTCTAAAGCTAATATTATGGTTCAAACTCCAAAAGACTCTTCACAAGTTTTAGATGGATTAACAATAGATGGTACAGGATTAACATTAAATAAAATTAAAGATTTTAAAATGAAATTTAGTATTAATGAAATGGCTATTAATGGGGATGTATATTATATAATAGCTAAGTTTATAGCATTAATATTTCCAATTATAGCTTTAGTATTGATTTTAATTAAGGTAATATCTAGTTTATTTAAATCAAGAAATAAACCAGTTTTAGTAATTCTATATATTTTAATGTCTATTGCCTCTGTATTTATATTTTTTAAGGTTACAAACATTAAAATTTCTATTCCTTTAGATATGATTCCAAATAAGTGGTCTGACTTTGATTTTTGGAGTAAGATGGGGAAAGAATATAAGGAAAAATTTGAATATGTACTTTATATGAAAAAGTATGGAGTTGATATTTATAATATAGAAAACTTATTAAAGTCAGTATTATACTCAATACTTACAGTAATATTATTTGTAATTAATTTAAGGATTATAAAAATAAATGATATTAAAACATTAATAATTAATAATGGGGTTTCAATAATTTGTTCATTTGTTGCTATATTAATGATTTGGAATAAGTATAATTTTGATGTAAATACAACTATGATATGGTTAATATATCCTTTATATCTTTGTGGGAATTATTTTATAAATATTCATGGAAAGTATTTAATTTATGAAGAAGAAGTAAATACTGAAGTGGAAAATAATGATATAATAGATGAAGCAGTTTGTTAATAGCAGACTGTTTCTTTTTTTAAATACAATATTATTAACGGAGGAAAAATTATGAGAGATATATCTAATTCTAAAGGAAAGATTTTCAGACATTTTAAGGGAGATTTATATTTAGTTGAAGACTTTGTTAAGAATTCAGAAACTCAAGAAACTATGGTTCTTTATAGAGCTTTATATGGGGAATGTGGACTTTTTGTAAGACCATATGATATGTTTGTGGAAGAAGTTCCAGAAGGAAAGGTTAATCCAACAGGACAAAAATATAGATTTCAAGAATTCGACGTCAAAAGCGTAAAATAACTAAATTGTTCGTTAGAGCTTGAATGCCGTGATGCCGAAAATTAATGATATTACCTCCAGGAATTGTGTAATTAAGTTTTAGAATTTAATTACAATATTCCTTCCAATAATATCATTAAATTTTCTTTATCACTGGCTTTAAAGCTAAAAGATACAATCTCCTACGCAATCACCTTAAAAGTTAACGACTTTTTGCTATATTTTATATTATGAATTACTGATCTTTAAATAAACTAATAATATTAATATACAAGTTAGCTATCATAATTGCTAATATAAGAAGGTATTTGCATATGAGCAGAGCTATCCCCGTTATTCATATCAGAAGGTACTTTTTTTCAAGTAATGCTTTATCATTAAAATTATCAAAATATAAGCTTCTTATATGATAAGTACCAGAAGAACCAGCATTTTTATTTGTGGAAGCTATATGCTTAATACTATTTTTTATTGAAAAATAATCAGAGACATTAATAAAAAATTTCAACTCATGTCTTGGTTTACTCATAAAATATTCGCCTCCAATTTTAGTTAATGTTAAATTTAAGTTAACTTACAGGTTAATAGTAGTACTACAACCTTAAAATAATATTAAAAATACCCTAAATATTTAATTTCTATGTTAAAATTTTCGTAAAGCATTAGATATATAATAAGTGAGGAGGATGAGATTAATGAGATTATTACTTGTAGAAGATGAAATACAGCTTTCAGAAGCACTTAATCATATATTAAGCAAAAATAAATATATAGTTGATGCTGTATATAATGGTGAAGATGGGTTAGATTATGGATTAACAGATATATATGATGTGATAGTGTTAGATATTATGATACCTAAGCTTAGTGGATTAGAAGTTCTTAGGAGGTTAAGAAAAGAGAATATAAAGACTCCAGTTATTCTATTAACAGCTAAAGGAGAAATTGAGGATAAGGTTAAAGGGCTAGATAGTGGGGCAGATGATTATTTAGCGAAGCCATTTGCAACAGAAGAATTATTAGCAAGATTAAGAGCTTTGACTAGACGACAAGGGGAAATTATAAATGATAATATTTTAGAGGTTGGAGATATTAAATTAAATATTTCTACTTATGAGTTAGAAGGGCCTTGTAATAGTATTAAACTTTCTTTAAAAGAGTTTGAAATTATAAGATGTTTTATGCAAAGACCAAGAGTAATAGTAACTAAGGATGAGTTAATAAGTAAAATATGGGGATATGATTCAGATGCAGAATATAATAATATAGAGGTATATATTTCTTTTTTAAGAAAGAAGTTAGGATATGTTAATTCTACTACCAGTATAACTACAGTGCGAGGTGTTGGTTATAAGTTGGAGGGAAGTTAGGAATGTTTAAGAAACTAAAAATAAAATTTGTGTTGATTAATATGAGTCTATTAACAGCGGTATTTATAGGTATATTTGGAACTATATATTTAAGTACAGCATATAGTATGGAAAAAGATATACGTATGCAATTATGGAGTAATATGATGGTTGCTCCACAACAAAAGCCAACGCCTAAAAATGATAGAATGGATATGACAATAAAAATAAATTTAGATAATACTAATGAAGTAGTTACTGTTTCTTCTAAGATGAATACCGATGATTTGGATATAAATAATATTGTTACAAAAGTTATTAATAGTAGCAAGGATATGGATACAATAAAAATTAATGGTGAAAGTTTTGGATATTTAAAGAAAGATATAGGAAATGGTAAAAGAATAGTATTAATGAGCAAATCATTTCAGCATGAGATGTTATGGAATTTATTAAAAATATTTATTGGAGTTGGTTCATTAAGTTTAATTCTATTATTTTTTATAAGTATATATTTTACTAATAAGGCTATAAATCCACTAGAAGAAACCTTTAGAAAGCAAAAGCAATTTATAGCAGATGCTTCTCATGAACTTAGAACACCATTAACTATAATTAAGACTAATGTTTCATTATTAAGAGAAAATGAAATGGAGACTATTCATAGTCAGAAAAAATGGATCAATTATATAGATTCTCAAGCAGGTAGAATGTCAACATTAATTAATGAAATGTTATCCTTAGCAAATTTAGATGTAAATAAGAAGAAGGAAGAAAGAATTAATATTAATTTAAGTAAGATGCTTAGAGATTCCTTATTAGTATTCGAAGTAGTGATATTTGAAAAAGGATTAATATTAGAGGAAGATTTATCTGATAATATTTTTATAAAGGGTGAACAGAATCAAATAAAAAAGCTTATAAGTATATTAATGGATAATGCTATTAAATATACAAATAAAAATGGAAAGATAACTGTTTCACTTATTAATGAAAGAAATAAAGCTAAATTAATAGTTAAAAATACTGGTGAGGGTATAAAAAAGGAACACTTAGAAAAAATATTTGAGAGATTTTATAGAGTTGATGATTCAAGAGATAGGGGAACTGGTGGGTATGGACTTGGGCTTTCTATAGCAAAAGCTATTATTGAAGATCATAAGGGTAAAATACATGCTGAAAGTATAATTAATAATGAAACATCATTTATTATTGAATTGCCTTTAAGCATAGGATAAGAATAAGTTTAAATATATTTAATAATTAATTTATTAGCAAGACTATTATAACGTAGGTTGTAGTAGTCTTTTTTTATAGTAAATCTTAAGAATTTCTTTAGATTTATTATAATATCTTCTTTATTTATTAGATATATTATAAAATTATAATGTAAAATAAAAAGATAAGGAGAAACAGAATGGATGCTAATAGTATTTTAAATTATTTGTCGCAGTATGGTTTAATATTTATATTTATAATTGTATTTTTAGAGTATTTAAACTTACCAGGACTTCCAGCAGGAATAATAATGCCATTGGCAGGTCTATGGATATCAAGAGGAGAGATGAATTTTCTTTTTGTTTTAATATTATCAGTTATAGCTGGGGTAATTGGAAGTTGGGTATTATATTTTTTAGGTTTTTATGGTGGAAATTTTTTATTAGATAAATATATTAAGAAGTTTCCAAATCAAAAAAAATACATAGATGAAAAGTTAGAATATTTAAGAAGTAAGGGTTATATTGGTGTATTTATAAGTAGGCTTATTCCAGTTGCAAGAACTATAATTGCAATACCAGCAGGAGTACTTAAAATGAACTTTTTTAAGTATACAGTATATTCAGCAATGGGTATATTTATATGGAATGCTACATTTATTTCAGCTGGATATATTTTAGGGGAAGGTATTTTTAAATATATAATTTAGTTAAAAAAGGGGTAACATATAAATGAATAAAATGGGTTCATATAATGTTTTAATTGTTGAAGATGAAAATGATATAGCAATTGCTATAGAAGCATATTTAAGTAATCAAGGGTATAATGTTTTTATAGCTAATAATGGAATAGAAGGATTAGAATTGTTAAAAAAAGAAACTATTCATCTAGCTATAGTTGATGTAATGATGCCTAAAATGGATGGTATAACTTTTGTTATGAAGCTTAGAGAAAATCATGAGTTTCCTGTAATAATGTTATCTGCAAAATCAGAAGAAGTGGATAAGATAATGGGACTTAATATAGGGGCAGATGATTATGTAACTAAGCCATTTAGGCCTCTAGAATTATTAGCAAGAGTTAATTCTCAGCTTAGAAGATATTCAAAGTTTTTAAATATGGCAAAAGAGCCTGAAGTTAAAGAAAATATTTATAGTGTTGGTGGATTGGAATTAAATTTTGATACTAAACAAGTTACAGTTGATGAAAAACTAGTTAAGCTAACACCGATTGAATTTAAAATATTAGCATTACTTATAAAAAATCCAGGAAGAGTATTTGCTGCTGATGAAATTTATGAAAGGGTATGGAATGAACAAGCAATAAATACTGATACTATAATGGTTCATATAAGAAAGATAAGAGAAAAGATTGAGATTAATCCTAAAAATCCAAAATATTTAAAGGTGGTTTGGGGAGTCGGATATAAGATTGAAAAGCAATAAACAACTTAAATTAATATCTATATAAATTAAGAAAATACCGCATTATTCAAAGGGAATATGCGGTATTTTTATGTGCAATTATATTAAATTTTAAATTCTTTAGAAAAGTTTTAGAATTTGTATAGGTTAATCTTTATAAAGATAAATTAGTATATATTTATAAGTTAAATGAATTGTTTTACCATCAAAAACAATTCATATATATTATAATATTTTACATGATAGTAGTTTTATATTTTAATTAAAAATGTACATTTTATGAGTCTTGCAATATTGACAATAAAATAATAATAAAGGATGTGTATATAAAATTGAAAGGCAATACAGATAACAAAGAATTTAAGGAAAAGAGTATAGAAGAATATAAAAGTAAAGGTATTATAGCTATGTTGCTAATAATAGTTATTATAGCAACATCAGCATTAGGCATGTGTGCGGCATATCCATTAATAGAAGAAAATGCAAAGAATGTTTCATATACTAATTATTTTGATGAATATGATTTTACGGAAAAATTAGCATGTACTTTGTATTCTTCGTATTATAATTCCTTAAATGAAAAAGCAGGAGGAACATTAGATCCAGCATCAACATTATTAAATATGCAAAAAAGCATATATGATAATGATGAATATTATGATGAAAGTGAATTTATAAATGGTTTTAATTCTAATTTTAATTATTGGAATCGTATGTTAGATAATCAGCTTGCAAATTTGAAGTATTATTTTTATGATAAAACTAATAATGTAACAAAAACAAATATAAATTACGAAGTAGGTATTATTGAAAATAATATAGATTTATCATCAATAAAGAAAGATGAATATCAATTTTACGTAGCTATTAATTTTGATGAAAATGGTAATTTAACAATTAATGATATTAAAGGAGCTGACACTCAAAATTTTGAATACTATTTAAACCTTGCTTTAAGTGATTTCTTAAGTGATAATTACTACAATAGTGAGTATTATAATGCTACTATGAATCCAATTAAAAATATGGGTTTTGTATATGCAGTGCCTAATAATTTAGTGTTTAATGATTCAATATCATGGGGAATCAGAGATGCACAGACATATGGATATCAAGTTGTAGGTGGGGTTGCAGTAATGATAATAGCTGCATTAGTAGCGATGGCTGCATTAATATTCCCTATTAAAAGAGCAAATGAAATACCTCTATTTAAATGGGTATCAAAAATACCATTTGAAGTTTGGATAATTATAGTATCACTTACAGTAGCACTTTTGATTGTATCTTCCAGATATATGATTCATCCTGCATTAAATGGTCAATTAGAACATTTTATTGGATTTAATGTTGATTGGTTTACTGGAACAGAAAAGGTAATATGGGCATTAAACTTTATTAATTGGTTTATAGGATTTGGAATTGTATTCTTTTCTGTGTTAATAATAAAGTATATATTTAATTTAGGAATTAAAGAATATCTTAAGAGAAGAACAGTATTTGGAATAATATTAATGTTATTTATTAAAATTATTAAAATAACATTAGATGAAATAACAAAAGTAGATTTAAGAGAAAAGAATAATAAGTTAATCATAAAATTATTAGTAATAAATGCAGTAATATTATTAATAATAACTTCTATTTGGTTCTTTGGAATTCCTGTAGTTATACTTTATTCAATAGTTTTATTCTTTGTAATAAGAAAATATGTTGATAAAATAAGCGAAAAATATAGCAAATTAAGAGAAGCTACAAGTAAAATTGCTCAAGGAAAATTAGATGTTAATATAGAAGAGGATTTAGGTCTTTTTGAACCCTTTAAAGAAGATTTGAAAGAAATTCAAAAAGGTTTCAAAAAAGCTGTAGATGAAGAAGTTAAGAGTCAAAAAATGAAAACTGACTTGATATCAAATGTATCACATGATTTAAAGACTCCCTTAACAGCAATAATTACTTATGCGGATCTTTTAAAAGATGAAAATTTATCAGAGGAAAAACGTAAGCAATATATTGAAACATTAGATAGAAAAGCCCAAAGACTCCAAGTTTTAATAGAAGATTTATTTGAAATGAGTAAAGCTACAAGTGGAAATATAACATTAAATATAGAAAATATTGATGTTGTATCTTTAATGAAACAAACATTACTTGAATTAGAGGATAAGCTTAAGGAAGCAAATTTATTAGTTAGAAATAATATACCAGAAGGTAAGGTTTTATTACCTTTAGATAGTCAACGTACATTTAGAGTATTTGAAAATTTAGTAATTAATATGACTAAATATGCAATGCCTAATACAAGAGTTTTTATTGATATTATTGAAAATGAAAAGCATGTTGAAGTAATAATGAAAAATATGGCTGCAGAAGAAATAACATTTAATGTAGATACAATAGCAGAAAGATTTGTAAGAGGGGATGAATCAAGAAATACTGAGGGTTCTGGGTTAGGTCTTGCAATTGCTAAGAGCTTTGTTGAATTACAAGGTGGAACTTTTAACATAAGTGTAGATGGAGATCTATTTAAAGTAACAATAACATTTGTAAAATAAAGGTAGTGCCTCCGGGGAACAGACATATATTGTAAAAAATAGGGGTTGTCGCATTAGTGGATTTTACTAGCTAATGTGACATCCTTTTATATTTTCATAGAAGAACATAAATATATTATAAGTTTGCAGAAAGGGAATTAAGTAGAGAAGTTTTAGATTTTATAAATATGGAATGTGAAAATTTCGAACTTAGAAATGAAGATATAAAAAATAAATATATATTAATTTTAGAAGAGTTAGAAAATAAATATTAAATTTTGGAGGAAATAAATATGATAACAAGGGATATGACAATAGGTAAAATTATAAATTCAAATTAAAAGGCAGCTGATATATTATTTTAGTTGTATTTGATCTATATTCAAAAAAGAAGAAAGCATAATATATTATATTTTAAAAATTGTATCGTAAAACAAGAGACACTTAATTAGAGTTATATTAAATCTAATTAAGTGTCTTTTTTAGTTATTTTAAATTTATATATTATGCTAATTCAGCTTTATGTAGCATATTTAATGATTTAAACTCCTTGAATATTAGAGCTAATGTTATAACAACAGATAGGAAATCAGCACAGGCACCTGCAGCCCAAACTCCATCTAATCCCATAAATAAAGGCAATATTAAAGTAAATGGAATTAATAATATAACTTGTCTAAGCAAGCTAACAAACATAGACATTTTAGCTTTACCTACTGATTGGAAATAACTAGTTGAAACAATATTAATTCCTACTATAGGCATCATTAATAAATACATTCTAACTCCTTTTACAGCAACAGCAGTAAGTTCAGGGTCATTATTAAATAAGCCTATTGCAAATTGAGGGAAAGTCTGAATTAGAATTCCACCAATAGTACAAATAACTGTAGCAGAAATAGTAGCGATTTTAAATGTTTTTTTAGCTCTATCGTATTTTTTAGCACCATAGTTAAATCCTATAATTGGTTGACAACCTTGATTAATACCAAATATAGGCATCATAAATACCATGTTAATAGCTCCTATTATAGCCATAGCTCCTATAGATAAATCATTACCATATGATTTTAAAGAGTTATTAGCAACAACTTGCACCAAACTGTTAGCAATTTGAGTTGCAAAGGGAGCGATACCAATTGCAAATGTCATCATGACTAAGTTTTTGTTTAATCTCATATTTTTAATTTTTAATTTTAAGTTAGAATTTCCTTTAGTGTAGTAGTAAAGAATTATGATGAATGTAAGAGCTTGAGAAATAACAGTTGCAAATGCAGCTCCTCTAATTCCCATGTTTAATACAAAAACAAATAAATAGTCTAATACTATATTAGTACCACATCCAATAACCATTGTTATTGAAGCTAGCTTAGGATTACCATCAGCTCTTACAGTACTATTTAATGCAAAAGAAAGAATATTAAATGTACATCCGCCTAAAATTACAATAATATATTGTTTAGCATAAAATAAAGTATTTTCACTTGCTCCAAAAAGATTCAATATTGGATTTAAGAAGACAAGTGCAATAATAGTGATTGCAATACCAACTAATAAGCTTAATGTTAATGCGCTACCAATTAATCTTTCAGCATCATCTCTTTTACCACGGCCAAGGTTTAAAGAAATATTTGCTGTTGATCCAATTCCAATAAGCATACCAAATGCTAAAAGAATAGACATTATGGGCATTGTTATTCCAATACCTGTTAAAGCAAGAGAACCAACTTCAGGTATACGTCCAATGAATATTCTATCCACAATATTATATAAAGCATTAACAAGCATACCAATTATTGCTGGTATGGAATATTTTAATAATAATTTCCCTATAGACTCTTCGCCTAATTGATTCTGATGTCTCATATTTTTCTCCTCCTATATAATTTAGAAATCATTTTAATGAATACTTATTTAAGTGTAATTTATACTCAATGTTGAATTTATATAATGTAAAATGATTGTCGAATTGACTTATATATTATACTGTTAAAAGCGTGATAAACACAACTAAAAAAGTTGGGAATGCAACTATTTTTTTGATATAAAAATATAAATTAGGATAATCTATTAGGAAATAAGGTGAATGATTATGAATGAAAATGAAAGAATTTGAATGAAAATGATTGACTTGTGATTGAAATTGGAGTATTATTAAATTGAGGAAGTGGTGTAAATGTTATCAGAGAAAAGGCATAAGCTTATTTTAGAAAAGTTAGAAAAAGAATCAGTAGTGTATTTAAATGATTTAGTTAAATATTTGAATACTTCAGAATCTACTATTAGAAGAGATTTAACTGCTCTTGATAAAGCAGGATTATTAAAGAAGGTTCATGGAGGAGCTACATTATTAAAAGAAATAAGTATAAATACAACTGATGATATTGTTGAGAATAGACAGGATTTAAATATAGATGAAAAGTTAAAGATTGCAGAATATGCTGCATCATTAATAGAAGATAATGATTTAGTATATATAGATGCAGGAACAACTACAGAACTTATGATTAATTTTATAAATAATACAAAAGCTATATTTGTAACTAACGGAATTGTTCATGCAAGAAAGTTAATTAAAAAGAAATGTATTACATATATTTTAGGTGGAGAATTAAAGCTTGCCACTGAAGCCATAGTAGGAGCTGAAACTGTAAATAGTTTAAGAAAATACAATTTTACAAAGGGCTTTTTTGGATCAAATGGAGTAGATATTGAAAGAGGATTTACTACACCAGATGTTAAAGAAGCTATGGTAAAAAGTGAGGCATTACATAGAAGTAAAAAAAGATTTATTTTATGTGATAAATCAAAATTTGATGAAATAAGTTCAATAACTTTTGCAAATATTAAAGAAGCTAAAATAATAACTAGAGGTTTAGAGAATAATAGATATAGATACGAAACAGAAATTTTGGAGGTGGAAAATTAATGATATATACAATAACGTTTAATCCAGCTTTAGATTATATTGTTAAGATGGATGAATTCAACTTAGGCCATGTTAATAGAAGTAATAAAGAATTTGTTTATGCTGGTGGAAAAGGAATTAATGTATCAATAGTATTAAACAATCTAGAAGTTAAAAGTAAGGCACTAGGGTTTATAGCTGGTTTTACTGGAGATGAAATAGAAAGAAGAGTTAGAGAGTTTGGATGTGATACAGATTTCATAAAACTAAAAGAAGGTATGTCCAGAATAAATGTAAAAATAAAAGCTGATGTTGAAAGTGAAATAAATGGTGGTGGACCAGATATATCAGCAGAAGCATTAGAAGAACTTTATGGAAAGTTAGACACATTAAAAGCTGGAGATATATTAGTTTTAGCAGGTAGTATTCCAAAAACAATGCCAACAGATGTTTATGAAAGAATAATGGAAAGACTTCAAGAAAAAGGTGTTAAGTTTATAGTTGATACAACTGGTGAATCATTACTTAAGGTATTAAAGTATAATCCATTTTTGATAAAACCAAATCATCATGAACTTGGAGAGTTATTTGGAGTAAAACTTAATAATAAAGAAGAAGTTATAGAGTATGCAAAGAAACTTAAAGATATGGGGGCACAAAATGTAATTATATCTATGGCTGGAGATGGAGCAGTGTTAATAGACTCTAATGGAGGAGTTACAACAAGTAATGTACCAAAAGGAATAGTAAAAAACTCAGTTGGAGCAGGAGATTCAATGGTTGCTGGATTTATAGCTGGATATTTAAATTCAGAAAAAATTGAAGATGGATTTAAATTAGGTGTAGCAACAGGAAGTGCATCAGCATTTTCAGAAGGGTTAGCTACAAAAGATTATGTTTACAAATTATTACAACAAGTAAAATAAATAGTTTAAGGAGGAATAAAAAGTGAAAATTACTGATTTATTAAAAAAGAATGGTATAGCACTTAATCCTAAAGTAGATTCTAAAGAAGCAGCAATAAATAAATTAGTTGATTTAATGGATGCTACAGGAAGATTAAGAGATAAAGAGGCATATAAAAATGCTGTTTTAGAAAGAGAAAGTCTAAGCACAACAGGAATTGGAGATAATATAGCAATTCCACATGCTAAGACAAGTGCAGTAAAGGAAGCAGGTCTTAGTGCAATGGTACTTACTAATGGTGTTGATTATGATTCATTAGATGGTGAGCCAGCAAAGTTATTCTTCATGATAGCAGCACCAGAAGGTGAAAATAATCTTCACTTAGATGTATTAGCAAGATTATCAATGATGTTAATGGATCCAGATTTTAAAGAGCAATTAATAAATGCTAAAAGTGTTGATGAGTTTTTATCACTTATTGATTCTAAAGAAAATGATAAATTAAAAGCAGAAAATGATAAAGAAGAGGCTCAAAAGGCACAAACTAATGGATATAGAGTATTAGCTGTTACTGCATGTCCAACAGGTATAGCTCATACATTTATGGCAGCTGAGGCTTTAGAAAATAAAGCTAAGGATATGGGAATTACAATAAAAGTTGAAACTAATGGTTCAGGAGGAGCTAAAAATGTTTTAACTGATGAAGAAATAGCTAATGCTGAATGTATAATAGTTGCAGCTGATAAAAAAGTTGAAATGGCTAGATTTGAAGGAAAGAAGGTTATTCAAACTAAGGTTGCAAATGGAATTCATAAAACAGAAGAATTATTAAATAGAGCTACTAGTGGAAATGCGCCAGTTTACAATCATGCAGGTGGAAGTGATAGTGAAGGTTCATCATCAGAAGATGGAGAAAGCATTGGAAGGCAAATATATAAACACTTAATGAATGGTGTATCTCATATGTTACCATTTGTTATTGGTGGAGGTATATTAATAGCTTTAGCATTCTTATTAGACAATTACAGTATTAACCCAGCTAACTTTGGTAAAAATACTCCAATAGCTGCATTAATAAAAACTATAGGTGAAACTGCATTTGGATTTATGTTACCAGTACTTGCAGGATATATTTCAATGAGTATTGCAGATAGACCAGGTCTTGCAGTTGGTTTCGTTGGTGGTATGTTAGCTAATTTAGGAACAACTTATGCAAGTGCATTTGATTCTTCAGTATCAGTTATTAGTGGAGGTTTCTTAGGAGCATTATTTGCAGGTTTCTTAGGTGGTTACTTAGTATTAGGATTAAAGAAGGTATTTGATAAATTACCACAATCATTAGAAGGTTTAAAACCAACATTATTATATCCTTTCTTTGGTATTGGATTAATTGGATTAATAATGATATTTGTAAATCCGTTCTTTGGTGGAATAAATGAAGCAATTACAAATTTCCTTAACTCAATGGGTGGAACAAGTAAATTATTATTAGGAATTGTTGTTGCAGGTATGATGTCAATTGATATGGGTGGTCCTTTCAATAAAGCAGCATACGTATTTGGTACAGCATCACTTGCATCTGGTAACTATGAAGTAATGGCAGCTGTAATGGCTGGTGGTATGGTTCCACCACTTGCAATAGCTTTAGCATCAACATTCTTTAAGAATAAATTTACTAAGAGAGAAAGACAATCAGCACTTACAAATTACATTATGGGATTATCATTTATAACAGAAGGTGCAATTCCTTTTGCTGCAGCAGATCCATTAAGAGTTATACCTTCATGTGTAGTAGGTTCTGCAACAGCTGGAGCGCTTACAATGTTATTTAACTGTCAATTAAGAGCTCCTCATGGTGGAATATTTGTATTACCTGTAATAGGAAATCCATTTGGATACTTAGCAGCTGTTGCTGTTGGTTCTGTAGTAGGAATGGTAATGTTAGCATTATTAAAGAAAAAGGTAGAAGAATAAAATAGAAAAATTTTAAAGGTCTGAGATATTTACTGATTTAGTTAGTGTCTCAGACATTTTTATACTTCAAGGCATATAAATGAAGGGGGAATAATTATTTATGTGGATATTATACGCATTAGGATCTGCATTTTTTGCAGGAGTTACCTCTATTTTAGCTAAAGTAGGTGTTAAAGATGTAGATTCTCATTTAGCAACAGCTATAAGAACAATTATAGTTTTAATTTTTTCATGGATAATGGTATTTATAATTGGCTCACAAAGTGCAATAGCAAACATTAATGGAAAAGCTTTTTTATTCTTAATTTTATCGGGTTTATCAACAGGAGCATCTTGGTTATGTTATTTTAAAGCATTGCAATTAGGTGATGTAAATAAGGTAGTACCTATTGATAAGAGTAGTACAATTTTAACAATGGTTTTAGCTTTTATTTTATTAAATGAAAAGATAACTACAAATATGGTAGTTGGAATGATTGGAATAGCTATTGGAACTTACTTAATGATTCAAAAGAAAGAAGGAGTAGAAAAGGTGGTTAAGGGGAAAGCGTGGTTAATATATGCTTTATTATCAGCTTTATTTGCTTCATTAACGTCTATATTAGGTAAGGTTGGTATAGAAAATGTTGAATCAAATTTAGGAACAGCTATTAGAACAATAGTTGTACTTATAATGGCTTGGATTATAGTTTTTGCTACTAAAAAGCAAGGTGATATTAAGAAGATTGATAAGAATAGTTTAATATTTTTAATTTTATCTGGAATAGCAACTGGTGCATCGTGGATTTGTTATTATAAAGCTTTACAAGATGGACTAGCTTCTATAGTTGTTCCAATAGACAAGCTTAGTATTTTAGTAACTATATTATTTGCTTATGTATTTTTAAAAGAAAAATTATCAAAGAAATCATTATTAGGTTTAATTTTAATTGTAGTTGGAACATTAGTATTATTAATAAAAGTTTAGATGAGGGAAAGTTAATTTAACTTTACTATAAGGTTAATGATAGGAGGACAATAACAAATGAAAAAATTTAATGCTGAAATAAAAAAGGTAGAAGAAAAAGATGGAGCATATATAGAGATACCTTTTGATGTAGAACAAGTATATGGAGCTAGGAGAGTAAAGGTAAAAGCAACCTTTGATGGAGTTGAATATAGAGGCTCAATAGTTAAGATGGGATTACCATGTTATATTATAGGAATAACTAAAGAGATAAGAAAAAAGATAGCAAAGGAACCAGGAGACGTAATTGATGTAACAATAGAAAAAGATGAAGAAGAAAGAATTATTGAGACACCTATGGATTTTAAAGCAAGAATAGAGTTAGATGATAATATAAAAGAATTTTGGAATACATTATCTTTTTCTATTCAAAAAAAGTATGTTACATGGATAACTTCAGCTAAGAAGGAAGAGACAAGAAATAAAAGAATAAATGAAGCAATAGAAAAGCTGAAAAATAAAGAGAAGATAAAATAGCATTATTGTGTTAAAAAAAGCCTATATTTTGCAAGTAAAGCAATAAGAAGATTATGTATAATCACATTATAAATCATTAATTGTAATAAAAAGATAAATTGAGTTTTTATAGTGTGGAGGTAACAAATATGGAAAGACAATGGTGGCATAGCTCAGTAGTATATCAAATATACCCAAGAAGCTTTAATGATAGCAATGGCGACGGAATAGGGGATATTAATGGAATTAGAGAAAAGTTAGATTATCTAAAGGAACTTGGAATAGATGTTATTTGGCTTAGCCCAGTTTATAAATCTCCAAATGATGATAATGGATATGATATAAGTGATTACTGTGATATCATGGATGAATTTGGAACAATGGAAGATATGGATAATCTTTTAAAGGAAGCTAATGAAAGAGGAATTAAGATTCTTATGGATTTAGTTGTTAACCATACTTCTGATGAACATAAATGGTTTATTGAAGCTAAAAAGTCTAAGGATAATGAATATAGAGATTATTATATATGGAGAGATCCAGTAGATGGACATGAACCAAATGGATTAGGATCTTGTTTTAGTGGTAGTGCATGGCAATATGATGAAACAACTGGACAATATTACTTACATTTATTTAGTAAAAAACAACCTGATTTAAATTGGGAAAATGAAAATGTTAGAAATGAAGTTTATAAGATGATGAATTTCTGGGTGGATAAAGGTATTGGTGGATTTAGAATGGACGTTATTGACCTTATCGGTAAAGTTCCAGATGAAATGATAACAGGAAATGGACCTAAATTACATGAATATCTACAAGAAATGAATAAAGTAGCATTAGAGGGAAATGACTTATTAACAGTAGGAGAAACGTGGGGAGCAACTCCAGAGGTAGCCAAGCTTTATTCAAATCCAGAAAGAAAAGAATTAAGCATGGTATTCCAATTTGAACATATAGGGTTAGATCAAATTGAAGGAAAAGAAAAATGGGATCTTAAGAAATTAGAATTACTTGATTTAAAGAAAGTTTTATCTAAGTGGCAAACAGAGCTTGAAGGGCAAGGATGGAACAGTCTTTTCTGGAATAATCATGATTTACCAAGAATAGTTTCAAGATGGGGAAATGATAAAGAATATAGAGTAGAAAGTGCAAAAATGTTTGCAACTCTTCTTCATGGTATGAAAGGTACTCCTTATATTTATCAAGGAGAAGAACTTGGAATGACTAATGTAAGGTTTGAAGATATTAATGAGTATAATGATATTGAAAGTTTAAATATGTATAAAGATAGACTTTCAAAAGGATATACTCATGATGAAATAATGGAGTCTATCTATGCAAAGGGAAGAGATAATGCTAGAACTCCAATGCAATGGGATTCAACAGAGAATGCTGGATTTACTACAGGAACTCCTTGGATTGCTGTAAATAAAAATTATAATGAAATAAATGCTAAACAATGTTTAGAAGATGAAAATTCAATTTTCCATCATTATAGAAAATTAATAGATATAAGAAAGAATAATGATACTATAATTTATGGAGATTATACTTTATTATGCCCTGAAGATAAAAATATCTTTGCTTATACTAGAGAGTTAAATGGAGACAAGGTATTAGTAGTTTGTAATTTCTATGATAAGGAAGTTGCTTTTAGTTTTGATGGCGATTTTAATCATGCTGACATTTTATTAAGCAATTATAAGGATTCAAGCACATTGATTGGAAAATTAATCTTAAGACCATATGAAGCTATAATATTTAGAGTTATGTAAAATAATGTATGCGCCTCCGGGGTCAATCCAATATATGGATTGACCCCGGAGGCGCATACAATTTTTCCCTGAAAAAATGTGCTATTCATTTAATCAAAAATAAAGTATATAATTAAATAAATAGAAGATATTAGAATGGGGGTTAAACTTTGGATAAATTAGAGAAGAAGCTGGAAGAGCTTTCAGAATATTTAAAAACTATTGAGCATTATAGAAATGTAGGAAGTCTTATGTATTGGGACATGACAACAGGAATGCCAGAAAATGCGGCAGAGGGAAGGGCAGAAACTATGTCTTTCATGCAAATGCAAGCACATAATTTATCTGTTTCAAAAGAAATTCATGATTTTATTAAGTTTTTTGAGAAAAATGAAAGTAAATTAGATTTTGTTCAGAAAAGAATGTTACATGAACTTAAAAAGAATTATGAAAAAGAAAAGATATTTCCTGAAGAGTTTATAAAGGAATTTTCTTTAGCGGCATCAAGAGGACAATTAGCTTGGGAAAAGGCTAAGAATGAAGATAATTTTGAAATATTTAAGCCTGATTTAGAAAAAATAGTAGAACTTACAAAGAAATCAATAAAATATAAAGGTTACAAAGATAATAAGTATAATGCCTTACTAGATGATTATGAGCCAGGACTTACTGTTGAAAAATTAGATAAGGTTTTTGATGAGTTAAGAGATGGAATTGTTAGTATATTAAAAAAGATAAATAATAGCAGAACAAAGATTTCTAATGTCTTTGAGGGAAAAGAGTTTCCAAAGAAAAATCAAATAAGATTTTGTCTTGAAATTTTAAAGACTATGGGATTCGATTTCAAATCAGGAAGAATGGATGAAACTGAACATCCATATACCTTAGATATGAGCAATAAGGATGTTAGAATAACTAATCATTATTATTTAAATGATTTTACATCAGCAATGTTTTCAGCAATACATGAAGGTGGACATGGAATATATGAACAAAATATACCGGACTATCTAGAAGGTACTGGATTGAATGTTGCATCATCTATGGCGATTCATGAATCACAATCAAGATTTTATGAAAATATAATAGGAAGAAATAAAGCATTTTGTGGATATTTATATGAAGAAGCTAAAAAAGAATTTCCTAATCAATTTGAAGGTGTTAGTGAAGAAGAATTTTATAATACCATAAATAAAGTAGAACCTTCATTAATAAGAACTGAAGCAGATGAATTAACTTATAGCATTCATGTAATTATAAGATATGAAATAGAAAAATTACTTATAAATGATAAAATTCAAGTTGCTGACTTACCTAGAGTTTGGAATGAAAAGTACAAGGAGTATTTAGGAGTAGAGCCTACAAGTGATAAGGTTGGAGTACTTCAAGATATGCATTGGTCAGATGGATCATTTGGATATTTTCCAAGTTATGCATTAGGAAATCTTTATGGAGCACAAATGCTAAACAAAATGGTTCAAGATGTACCTAATATATATGATGAAATAGCAACTGGAGACTTGTCTTCAGTATATGAATGGTTAAAAGAAAAGGTACATGAATGTGCTAATCTTTATGACCCAAGTGATTTAATAAAGAGAATTACAGGGGAAGAGCTTCAAGCAAAATATTTTATTGAATATTTAGATAAAAAATATAAAGAAATATATAATTATTAATATATAGCTAAATTAATCTCAGAAAAAACTTATTGCAGATAACTTTTTCTGAGATATTTTTATTTTAAAAAATTTACGAATATATTATAAAGTAAGCATTAAGAAATGAGGGGAGAAAATGCATATATACACCTTACATAAATGGCTTCTTTTATTTTATCTATATTGTTTTATAGGATGGATATGGGAGTCGTGTTATGTATCTTTAAAAAAGCATAAGTGGATAAATAGAGGTTTTTTAAAAGGACCATTATTACCTATTTATGGATCAGGAGCTATAGTAGTATTAATTTCAACATTAACAGCTGAGAACAATCTTATATTAGTATTTTTGATAGGAATGATTTCTGCAACAATATTAGAATATATAACTGGGGTAGTAATGGAGAAATTATTTCATGTTAGATACTGGGATTACACTAAAGAGCCTTTTAATATTAATGGGCATATTTGTTTAATATCTTCTTTAACTTGGGGAGTTTTTTCTGTACTTTTAGTTAGATTTGTTAATCCTAATATAGAAAGATTAGTTATAATCATACCTAATGGGATATCAGAAGTAATTTCATATATTATAACTGTTTTTATTACAATTGATGCTGTACAATCATTCAATGAAGCTATGGACTTAAAGAATATTTTAATTAAATTTACTGAAAGAAATAATGCTATTAATAATATAAAGAAAAGAATAGAAATAGTAGAAGTACTTGTTAATGAAGATTTAAAATCTATTCAAGAAAAATTAATTAAAAAAGTAGCCATTAAGCAAGAAAAAGTATTACTTAAGAAGAATACAAGAAAGCGAGCTATTGAAGTAATTATTAGAAAAAATTTAGAATTAAAAGAAGAAGCAATGAAGGGATTTGTTGAAAAGGTATCAAGATATGTTGATAAATTTGATGAGCTATCATCAAAGGTTATAGATGAACCAAGTAAATTAAAGAATGAGTTTTTAGAGTATTTATCAAAGTTAAAATCCCATGAATTAAAAATTAATAATACTGAAAATAAGGTTTATATAAATTCTATAAATATATTAAGAAGAAATCCAAATGCAAGGGCTAAGAAATATGAAGAGGCAATGAGAGAAGTAAAAGATTTAGATAAGGAAGTAAAGGGTAAAGAATAATATGAGAAGTTTAAAATGTCAATAAAACCTATATTTAGACAAAACTAAATAAATTTAGGGTTTAAAAATTACTCATTATTTCCAAGCGGAAATTTAGGATACACAAAATTATTTATAGGCTCTTAGTTTTGTATTGATGCTGAATCATAATTAAATTTATGACTCAGCATTTTAAATGGTTTATTCTTAGGAATTTAATTTATTCTTATTAATTGTGACTATATCACTTTATAATTTCGCTTAAATCCTTTTCTATTTGTATTTTACCTCTGCCCAATTTTAAATATCCTTGTCTTTCTAGGTCTTTAAGCTTTCTACTAACTACTTCTCTTGCAGAGTCTAGTTCAAATGCTAAATCATTGTGAGTCAAATAAATATTTTTAGTTTTTTTATCAATAAGTAATTTAAGTAATCTATTAGTTAATGATTCATGTTTAATTTGCTCTTTGGTATTTATAATTATTTTAAATTTGTTATATAAATCCTTATAGATATATTGTAAAAATAAAGTGTTATGTAATAAGTATTTATTAACTATATCAAATGGAATAACACATATTTTAGAATCTTGAATAGCTTTCCCTATTATGTTTAATGAAGTACAATTCATTAAACAGCTTAATGCTTCATGACACAATTGACCTCGTTCTATATTATAAAGATTAGTCTCTTCACCTTTTTCATTTAGCTTTTGAATTTTTATGTTGCCACTTATAACAAATAAAAAACCAATACATTCATCTTCCCGAGTTGTTAAATATTCACCTGATAAAAGTTCTTTAAAGTTAGCTCTTTCACTTAATATGCCTTTATTAGCGTCATCTATTTGAGATAAAATTGGATATGCTTCATAAAGCTTATTTATAAATTGATTCTTATTATTAATCATATTTTTTTATTTAAATCCTCTCTAGTAATAAATTTTATATTTATTTTCCTTATCTAATATTTTACACCTTTAAGATATATATTATGTGACTTAGTCACATTAAGAAAGGAATTTAATTTATATACTATAAATGAAACTAGTTATTTTTGGGGAGGATTTTATTTTGGAAAAGAAAATTATTAAAAAGAAGGCCTTTGTAGATAAGGAGTACTGTGTTGCTTGTGGAATCTGTGAAAAAGAATGTCCAATTAATGCAATTTCAATTTATAAAGGAATTTTTTCGAAAGTAGATATTGATAAATGTGTAGGTTGTAGTAAATGTGTAAATATATGTCCTGCATCTACAATTGAAATCAAGGAGGTAATATTAAATGAAAAGTAAGATAAGAAAGAAAAAACATTGGTCAGAATATATGTGGATAATTTCAGGACTATATCTAGTTCTTGGACTTTTTAATATTTTATTTGCATGGCTTGGATTACTTTGCTTTTTTATACCATTATTTATTTCTATATTTGGTGGGGGAAAGAAATATTGTAATAGATATTGTGGGAGAGGACAAATGTTAAGCATATTAGGAAATAAATTTAAGCTATCAAGAAATAAGCCAATGCCTAAGTTCTTAAAGCATAAGTATTTTAGATATGGATTTCTTTTATTTTTCTTAACAATGTTTTTAAATATGTTATTTGTTACTTATTTAGTTTTTAAAGATATAAATAGCTTAAAAGAGGTTATAACACTTTTTTGGACCTTTAAGCTTCCATGGAATTTTATTGATTATTCTTACGTAGCTACATGGATTGTTCAATTTGCTTTTGGATTTTATAGTATGATGCTAACATCAACTATTTTAGGGATAATTACTATGATTTTATACAAGCCTAATTCTTGGTGTGTTTATTGTCCAATGGGAACAATGACACAAATAGTTTCAATAATAAAAAGTAAAGAAAGATAAATAAGTATATAATTTCCATGTATAATAAAATATATACAAATAATATTAAATTAAAGGGAGAAATAAATTATGGTATTTCCAACACACATAGTAGCAGCAGGTGCATAGGATGGGATAATGAAACATTTGTACCCACTAAGGTAATATTTGATTTTTTAGCGGTAAAAGTTGAAGGAGAATTAATGGAGAGTGAAGAAAGTATTGAGGTTGGATGGTTTAGTAAAAATGTAGTCTTAGATATGATAAAGGAACCCTGGATAAATGAAAGAGCAAAGGATATGCTAAATTTTAATGGACAAGTGGTTTATAGAGTATATTCATCAAGTCCTTATGAAGTTTATAGAAATGAGTATATTTAATTAGAAGATGAGTTAATTAAATGAAAGTATTAATAAGAATATGATATAATTAAATTTAAATAACAGTATAATCAAAGGAAGTAAACAATGACTAAAAAGATTAACAAGAGATATCCAATGTATTTTGAAGATTTTAAATGCATAGGTGGAAAATGTGAAGATAGTTGCTGTATTGGATGGAATATAGATATAGATAAAGTAACCTTTAAAAGATATTTTAAAGTTCAAGATCCAGAAATGAGGAGAATGTTTCAAAAAAATGTTCAAAATAACGAAAGATGTAGTAGTGAAGATATTGATTATGGAATAGTTAAATTAAAAAGAGATAAAAGATGTCCTTTTTTAGATGAAGAAAATTATTGTGTTATTCATTCAAACTTAGGTGAAGATTATCTTTCAAATGTTTGTACATGCTTTCCAAGAGTAATTAATAAAATAGATGAAATCTACGAAATATCTCTTGATGTGGCATGTCCGGAAGCAGCAAGACTTATTTTATTAAAAGAAGAAGGAATAAAATTTGTTAATAAAGAAGAAGAACTAGGAAAACATATAATATCTGCACAAATAAATACAAATTTAAAAGAAGTAAAAAATACACCTTTAAAATATTTTAAAGAAATAAGGGATTTTTGTATAAAAATTATTCAAGATAGAAGATTTACTATAAGTGAAAGATTATATTCATTAGGTCATTTTGTGGAGCAACTTGAGGAAGAAGTAGAAAATAATAATGATATAATTAAATTTATAGAAAGTTATGATGTTGGTTTATTTGCTAAGGCTTATTCAAATGATGATCTTAATTTATTATTAGGAAATAGCAACATGAACTATATAATACAAATAGACCTATTTAAAAAGATGCTTAAAATATTAAGAGTAGATAAGGATGTTGAAAGTTTTAGATTTAAGGAATATACAAGTAGAATGCTAAATGGCTATGGTTTTTGTGAAGAAGAAAATATCCAATATAAATCAGAATTTTATATAAAAGCTTTTGAAGAGTATAATGAAAAATATTTTGATAAATATAGCTATATCTTAGAAAACTATTTAGTTAATTTTATTTATAATAATATGTTCCCGTTTAATGAGGTTTTATCATTTTTTGATAGTTATATGATGCTTATAATAAGGTTTAGTTTTATAAGATTCTATTTAGTTGGATTATATTTATATAATAAAGAAGAAAGAGATAAGAATATGGTTGAATTGATACAAGTATTTTCAAAAACTATTGAGCATCATAAGAGTTATTTAATAGATTCATTACATTATATTAAGAGAAAAGAATTTGATAATATGGAGTTTGCAAAGACTATTTTATAAGTTTAAGGCTACTAATATTGAGTTATATAAAATCAGTATTGGTAGCTTTTTTATATAAAATATGTAAATAATTTTGTATTATTACAAGAATAAAGACAAATAATAAAAATTGTAAAACATAATAAATTCAGCTATTAAAGAATATAAATTTTAAGGACGTGTACATATGAAAAATATATTTAAAAGGAATAAAATAACACTTCTATTAATAATAATGGGAATAGTAACTATGTCTGTGATATGTTTTAGAATATATATGATGGATAGTTATGATTTAAAAGGGGTTTTTAATGAGGAAGGGAGTGTAGAGAAAATTAATATTATTCCAAAGCCAATGAGTTACAAAAGTAAAGAAGGAAAGTTTACTTTAACAAAAGATAGTGCTATTTATATAAAAGGAAAAAATGATGAAGAAACTGAGCAAATTAAGAGGATTGCAGAGTTTATAAGGGAAAAATTAAATGCATCAACAGGATTTGGTTTGAAAATTATTACAAGTGATAAACCAGTAGATGGAAGTATTTACTTAACAACTATTAATTCAAACGAAGAATTAGGTAATGAAGGATATGAAATAGATACCACTTCAAAAGTCATTAAAATTACAGCTTATAAACCAGAAGGGATATCAAGAGGAGTTCAAACGTTAAGACAATTGTTACCACCAGAAATTGATAGTAATACAGTTGTTGATAATATAGAATGGACTGCACCTGCATCAGTAATAAAAGATAAACCAGAGTATAGTTATAGAGGATTAATGATAGATGTTGCAAGGCATTTTTTTACTGTTGATGAAATTAAGAGGCAAATAGATTTAGCAGCACAATATAAGATAAATAAAGTTCATTTACATTTAAGTGATGACCAAGGATGGCGTCTTGAAATAAAGAAATATCCTGATTTAACACTTATAGGTGGAAGCACTGAAGTTGGTGGAGGACCAGGTGGATACTATACCCAAGAGCAGTTTAAAGATATAGTAAACTTTGCAATGCAAAGATATGTAGAAATAGTTCCAGAGTTTGATATGCCAGGTCATACAAATGCAGCATTAGCTTCTTATGGATTTTTAAATCCAGATGGTAAAAGAGCTCCTTTATATACAGGAACAGAGGTAGGATTTAGTTCTTTTATGGCTCATAGTGAAAAGACTTATGAATTTATAGATGATGTATTTAATGAGGTTTCGCAAATATCTCCATCAAAATATTTTCAAATTGGAGGAGATGAAGCACTTAATACTAAAAAGGAAGATTATGATTATTTTGTAGGAAGAGTAGCTAAAATAGCAGAAAAGTATGGAAAGATATCAATAGGGTGGGATCCAATAGATACTTCTCCTGAAATAAGATCAAGTGTAATACTTCAAAACTGGCAAGATTCAAATGAAGAAGCTGTAAAAAAGAATATGAAAATACTTGTATCAATTGCAAGTAAAGCTTATTTAGATATGAAGTATAATGAGGAAACACCTTATGGACTTAATTGGGCAGGATATATTCCAGTTGATGTAGCATATAAGTGGGATCCAACAGATTATGCACCAAAGAATTTAGTTTTAGGAGTAGAGGCACCATTATGGACAGAAACAATATCAACACAAGATCAAATGGATTATATGATATATCCAAGATTACCAGGGTATGCTGAAATAGGATGGACACCTAAAGAGAATAGAAATTGGGATGAATATAAGGTAAGGTTAGCTTCACAAGAAAAAAGATTAACAAATGAAGGTGTAAATTATTATAAATGGAGAGAACAATAATAAAAGAATAACTTATTTTTATAGAGAAAGTGAATTTACTTTCTCTATAAATTTTAAAACAAAACTCTTGACTTGGAGTTAACTTCAATGTGTAAAATTTAAGTGAAATAGATAATATTTTAAGTATACTTAAGGGAGAGAGGACAATGAAAAAGATTTTATATTTAATGAGATATGGACAAACTTTATTTAATTTAAGAAGAAAAATACAAGGAAGTTGTGATTCACCTTTAACTGAGTTAGGAAGAGAGCAAGCAAAAGTTGCAGGTGAATTTTTAAAAGATATTAAATTTGATAATTATTATAGTTCAACATCAGAACGTAGTTGTGATACATTAGAAATAGTTACTGATTATAAGGTTAAATATACACGATTAAAGGGATTAAAAGAAATGGATTTTGGTGTATTTGAAGGGGAAAGTGAAGATTTAAATCCAAAGACTTCAGGTGGATATGCAACATTTTTTAAAGCTTATGGTGGGGAAACACAAGAAGAAGTAAAACAGCGTTTAAAAAATACATGTATTGAAATTATGGAAAAAGAAGATAATCAAACAGTACTAGCAGTATCACATGCAGGAGCCTGCTATCATTTTTTAAGAAATTGGCATGATGATGAATTTGTAAATACAGAACTTAAAAAGGGATTTCCTAATTGTTGTATTTTTAAGTATGAATATGAGAATAAAGTATTTAATCTTGTTGAAGTTATTAGATTTTAGAATTTATTAATTTATATTCACATTATATATTAAAAAGCGTAAAATAAGGTTATTTTTTTATTGACTTAAAAATAGATATAATAGATAATATTATAAAAGAAATATCTTATTTTAATAAAATAAAATTAAAGATTATGATAAGGAAGAGTAATTTAAGTAATTACTTTTAGAGAGCTAAGGGTAGGTGTAACTTAGTAGTAATACTTTTATGAAGCAGCCTTTGAATCGCTTACTGAGAACTAAGAAATACTCTTAATGTAGGTAAAGACGTATATCCTAACGTTATAAGGAATAGAATATGAATTTGCAACTTAATTTATTGAATAAGGAGTTGTTTCAGAAGTATTCTTACTGAGTGAGTAAAGAGATTTACTTATGAGGGTGGTACCGCGGAATTTTATAGCTTCGTCCCTTTTTTATAGGGGGATGGGGCTTTTTTTATTATAAGGAGGGCTAGTTATGGA
Source organism: Clostridium sp. (assembly GCF_026168755.1). GTDB lineage: Bacteria > Bacillota > Clostridia > Clostridiales > Clostridiaceae > Clostridium. Next base: position 38,480 of record NZ_JAPFDR010000006.1, read on the forward strand.
AGAAATTTTAGAGATTTTAGAAGAGAATAGTAGATATAGTGATGAGCAAATAGCCGTAATGGCAGGGAAAACTGTAGAGGAAGTTAGAGAAGCTATTAGAGATTACGAAGAAAAAAGCATAATAGCGGGATATACTACTCTTATAAATTGGGAAAATACAGGTAAAGAAACAGTTACTGCTCTTATTGAAGTTAAAATAACACCTCAAAGAGGAGAAGGTTTTGATAAAGTAGCAGAAAGAATATATAATTTTGATCAAGTTAAAGCATGTTATTTAATGTCTTCAGGAGGTTTTGATCTTACTGTTATAGTTGAAGGAAAAACAATGAAGGAAGTTGCTATGTTTGTATCAGAAAAATTAGCAGTACAAGATAATGTAATTGGAACAGCAACACATTTTGTATTAAAGAAATATAAAGATCATGGAACTATATTTAAAGAAAAGAAAAATCCTAACAGGGAGGTAATATTTATATGATGCTAGAAAATATGATTAGAAAAGAAGTTAAGGAAATGCCTCCTTCAGGTATAAGAAAATATTTTGATATAGTAAATGAAATGGAAGGGGTAATATCTTTAGGCGTAGGAGAGCCAGATTTTGTTACACCTTGGAATGTTAGGGAAGCAGGAATATATTCATTAGAGCAAGGGGATACTCATTATTCTTCTAATGCAGGATTTATAGAACTTAGAGAAGAAATTGCTAAGTATTTATATAGAAAATTTGATTTAAAGTATAATCCAAAGGATGAGATTTTAGTTACTGTTGGTGGTAGTGAAGGGATTGATATTGCACTTAGGGCTTTAGTTGGACCTGGAGATGAAGTTATTATTCCAGAGCCAAGTTTTGTTGCATATAAGGGATGTACAGCATTTACTGGAGCTACTTCAAGGGTTATAAATCTTAAGGCAGAAAATGATTTTAAGTTAACAGCACAAGAATTAGAAGAAGCAATTACTGAAAAAACAAAAGTAGTTATTATACCATTTCCTAATAATCCAACAGGAGCAATAATGACAAGAGAAGAATTAGCTCCACTTGTTGAAGTATTAAAGGACAAGGATATAATTGTTATTTCAGATGAAATATATGCAGAGTTATCTTATGATAAACCACATGTATCTATAGCAAGCTTTCCTGAGATTAAGGAAAAGACCCTTGTTATAAATGGTTTCTCTAAGTCTTATGCTATGACAGGGTGGAGATTAGGTTATGTATGTGGGCATCCAATACTTTTAGATGCTATGAAGAAGATTCATCAATATGCAATAATGTGTTCACCAACAACAGCGCAATTTGCAGCAATTGAAGCCTTAAAGAATGGTGATGAAAGTGTTACTAAGATGGTTAAGGAATATAATAGAAGAAGAAGAGTTCTTGTTGATGGATTTAGAAAGCTTGGACTAGATTGCTTTGAACCCCTTGGAGCTTTCTATGTATTCCCATGTATTAAATCTACTGGAATGACATCATATGAGTTCTGTGAAAAACTTTTATTAAAGGAAAAGGTACTAGCAGTGCCAGGAAATGCTTTTGGTGAATGTGGGGAAGGATTTATTAGAGCGTGTTATGCATCTTCTATGGAAAACATAATAGAGGCACTTAAGAGAATTGAAAAATTCTTAGATGAAGAAGTGAATAATAAATAAGCTTATATAGAGTGTTTATAATAAAAATATAAACTAAATAAAATCTCCATAAGTTATTAGTAGTATCGTAGTAATCATAACTATTCCATCCCATGGGTGGAGTTTGAGCAAATAAATTTTTATTCATAATTTCCTCCTTGAAGCATAATATAGTAATTTATTAGTTTAAATAGAAAAAAATGAAAATTATATATCCTAATTATAATATTAATGAATGAATAATCAACAATTATTTTTGAATTATTATATTAAATAATAAAAATACAACAAATAATATAAGCACCTTCGGGGTTAATTCAATATTTAGGTTAATCTTGGAGTTGTTTACATTATTTGGATTGACCTCGGAGGTGAAATTTTATTATAATTATTAATATTAATTATGATAGGAGAATAGAAAGATGGCTACAATAGTAGATGTTGCAAAGCTAGCAGGTGTTACTCCAACTACTGTATCACGTGTAATTAACAATAGAGGGTATATTAGTGAAAAAACTAGAAATAAGGTTAATGAAGCAATGGATCAGTTAGGCTATCAACCTAATGAAATAGCTCGTTCGTTAACAAAGCAAAAAAGTAACACCATAGGTGTAATAGTTCCACATATATCTCATCCATATTTTGCAAAGCTAATCAGTAATTTAGAAAATGAAGCAGCTAAAAGTGGTTATAAGATAATTTTATGCAATAGTAAGGAAAAGGCTGAAAAAGAAAAACAGTACTTGGATATGTGCAAAAGCAATAGAGTGGCAGGAATAATTTTATGTAGTGGTAATGTTGAATCAAATAAAATTAATACTGGCAATATTCCAGTAGTTTTATTAGAGAAAAACTTTGAAGAGGGTAAGCTAGGGATTCAATGTGATAATTATCAAGGAGGAAAGATTGCAACAGAGCATTTAATAGATTGTGGTTGTAAAAGATTATTACATTTTAGTGGAGTAATTGATGAAGATATGCCTGCAGATAATAGAGAAAAAGCATTTATAGATATATGCAATGAAAAGAATGTTGAGTACTTTATTAGAAAATACGATATAAATACATATAATGAAATGAATTATTATGAATATATAAAAGATACACTTAACGAAATGAAAAATATTGATGGGATATTTGCTAGTAGTGATTTAATTGCAGCACAGGTTATTCAAGTTTGTAATGAATTAAATATTAGAATTCCAAGTGATGTTAAGTTAGTTGGATTTGATGATGTTGAAATAGCTAAATTAACAACACCAACTATAACAACTATACATCAGCCAATTAAGGAAATGGCTAAATTAGCAATTGAATTGATAGATAGTAAATATAAGAATATAGAAGTAAATGAGCAAACCATATTACCTATAGAATTAGTTGTTAGGAATAGTACAAAATAATTTTGAGCAATAAATAAAAAATATATTTATAAACTAAGTGAAGTGACTACTGTCAAGTAGACAGGGTAAATAATATAAAATTAAGCTGTTAAGGTGTGGCTTCTATATTTAATAGGAGTCATACCTTTTAGCTTCTTTTGTAATCTTTTTATATTGTAAAATTTAATATATTTGTCTATAGCTTGTTCAAGTTCTTCGGAAGTAGAAAACTTTCTTAGATAATACATTTCAGATTTTAAGGTCCCACAAAAGCCTCCATAGGATCGTTATCAATGCACCTACCAACCCTAGACATACTCTGTGTTGAATTAGTTGCATTTAGTTTATACTTAAATGTTTTAGATGTATATTGAAATCCGCGATCACTATGAAATAGTGGCGTTGCGGTAGGATTAGCTTCAATGGCTTTATCTAAGGTATCAAAAACCAATTTATTATTATTAGATTTACCTAATACATGAGAAATAATACTGTTATCACCAAGATTTAGCATTGCACTTAAATAAGCTTTATTTCCATTAGTTAATTTAAAATCAGTAACACCTGTTAGCCATTTTTCATTTGCTCTATCAGCTACAAATTCTCTATTTAATATATTTTCAGCTGTAATCTGCGGAGCACTTTGAATGTATCGTTTCTTTTTTCGTCTAATAACAGCAGCAAGTTTTACAGATTTCATAAGTCTGTATATACGTTTATGATTATAGTTTGAGGTTAATATTCTATAATATGATCCCCTTTTTTATTAAGAGATTTATATGTTTTATGACATTTATTATACTTATTTATACATTGCTTGATAATACTTGTGCTAGAAATACTGTATTTTAAACATATATCTGCTAATGACCATATTCCATTAATAATAGTTTTATTATTTTAACTGTCTACTATAAGTGGAACATATTATTAATGATACGGATTATTTTTATAAAGTTACTATATAAAAAGTATAGAAAATTTAATAATATGCGTTATAGTAAGTTATTTTCTTGATTGTAAATGATATAGAATTTACTTTATCTAAAGAATAAAGTTAGTAGAGTCTCTATAAATAATAGATGTTTTGACATAGGTTATAGAAAATGGAGAATCAACATTTTTAATTCTATTAAGAAGTATTTTAGCTGCAGATTTACCCATTTCAAAACTTTCTATTGATACTGTTGTAAGTTTAGGGGCTATGATTTTTGATTCCATACAATCGTCAAAACCACAAACAATAACGTCTTTAGGTATAGAATAATTTAATTCTTTTAATGCATTTATTAATGTGATTGCTATAAAATCATTTGCGCAAATAAATGCTTGAGGGAATGAAGGCAACTTTTTTAGTTTTTCGATTAACCATGAGGAATTTCCATAAGGATTTTTATCGTTTTCTAAAATTGAATTATCCAATGTAAAAGGTATTCTATGATCTAATAAGGCAGTTATGTATCCTTGCCAACGTTCATAAAAGCTTTGACAGTGAGTATTATCCCCTATAAATCCGATATTTGTAATATTATTATTTAGTAAGTCTGTTGTAAGAGTATATACACTTGAGAAGTTTTCCATCAAAATTATATCAGCGGCTAAGTTAGTATTATCCTTGATTGGGGAGCAATCTACAAAAAGTGTAGGTAAGTTTAAAGAACAAATAAGGTTACTATAAGCTCTATCAAACATTTCTATGCAAAGTATCCCATCGACTAAATCTGGATTGAAGCTATTAGGTAATGTTAAGTTTTGAAGTTCATAATCTCTTATTAAATATATAGAAAGTTTAATTCCGTAAGAGCTCATTTTTTTTTCAAATCCAGATAAAAAGTTACTTCCAAAGTGAGAGCCTGTTGGCATATTGCTTGTAAACAATGCTATTTCTTTATTTTTTAAATATTCCTTAGATGAAGAATTTGTTTGTATATATGAAAATTGTTTGTAGCCCATTTCTATAGCTGTTTGTATGACTTTGTTTTTAGTTTCTTCTGAAATAACTCCTGTATTATTAAGAGCTTTAGAAACTGTATTTCTAGATATATTTAATTTATCTGCAATATCCTGAAGTCTTATTTTTTTGTTTTCCATCTTTAATAAACTCCTTTAATGTAAATTAATTATTCCTAAGTTTAATGCTTGTATAAATATTATAGCATAAATAAAGAAAAAGTAGAATGATAATTTGTTTATTTATGTTACAAATGTAAAATAAAATATGGATAAAAAGTAATAAAAATATATTTAAATGTAACAAAAAATGTTGACAGCATAGAAAAACAATGGTAACATTTAGTTGTAACTAGGAGAAAATGTTTACATATTGTGCAAATGTAAAAAAACTATTTTGAGTTTGTAAATGATTTTAGGGAGGGTGGATTTGTATTGAGTGAGATTGGAAATAGTATTAAAGTTACAAATGAAAAAATTAAAAAAGTAAATAAAATTAAGAAAACAAAAGGGAACTTTAAGAAGAAGTTAGGGTATATGAGAAAAAATTATCAATTGTATTTATTCTTTATGTTACCACCGCTATTATTATTGATTATATTTAAGTATATTCCAATTGGGGGTATATTAATGGCCTTTGAGGATTATAGTCCAATTCAAGGTCTTTTAGGTAGTGAGTGGGTTGGATTTAAACATTTTGCTAGATTTTTATCATCACCAGATTTCATGAATTTATTAATGAATACTCTTAAATTAAGTGTATTTGGGTTATTGTGGGGATTTCCTATACCTATTATATTAGCAATATTAATATCGAGAGTTAAAAGTGAAAGGATAAGAAAAAATATACAGCTTATAATTTATGCACCAAACTTTATTTCGGTAATAGTTATATCAGGTATGATAATTATATTTTTATCACCAGTAGGGCCAATTAATCAATTATTTGGAACAACAATTAATTTTATGGCAAAGCCTGAGGCCTTTAGAACTATTTATATTGCAAGTGGAATATGGCAAGGAGCAGGATGGGCTTCGATAATATATACAGCTGCATTGTCAAATGCAAGCAAAGAACTTACAGAAGCAGCAATTATAGATGGAGCTAATATTTTTCAACAAATATGGAATGTTGATATACCTGCAATAAAACCTATAATGGTAATTCAATTTATATTATCTGCAGGAAGTATTATGAGTATAGGTTTTGAAAAAGCATTGGCACTTCAAAATAATTTAAATTTACCGGCCTCAGAAATATTACCAACATATGTGTATAAAATGGGGTTACAAATGGGAGATTATAGTTTTTCAACAGCAGTAGGGTTATTTAATGCCATAATTAATGTAATATTACTAATTATAGTTAATACAGCTGCAAATAAATTAAGTAAGGATGATGAAGAAGTACAAGGATTATAGGAGGTTAATAAGATGAAAAAGAAAAGAAAGTCAAGTCTATCTGTATCAGATAAACTAATAATGGGTAGTGGTTATGTTTTATTAGCGATGTTTGTACTTCTAATTATTATACCATTAATATATGTAGTAGTAGCTTCATTTATGGATCCTACAGTTCTTAATAATGAGGGAATTAGTTTTAATTTTAGTAAATGGTCATTAGAAGGATATAATAGAGTTTTTCAAGATGATATGATTTTAAGAGGATTTATAAATTCTATCTTTTACTCTATATCATTTGCTGTTATATCTGTTGTAGCTACACTTTTTGCGGCATATCCGCTTTCAAAGCAAGAGTTTGTAGGAAGAAAATTTATCAATATGCTTTATGTTATAACAATGTTTATTGGTGGTGGATTAATGCCAACATATCTTTTAATGGACAAGTTACATCTATTAAATACACCTTGGGCAATAATATTGCCAGGTGCAATAAATGTATGGAATATAATGTTGGCTAAAACTTATTTTAGAAGTTTACCAAAAGAACTAAGAGAAGCATCGTCAATAGATGGTGCTAGTGAAATAACTAATTTCTTTAAGATTGTTTTACCTGTATGTAAACCAATAATAGCTGTATTGATGTTGTACCAATTTGTAGGTCAATGGAATAGTTATTTTGATGCAATGATTTATTTAGATGATGCATCATTACAACCGTTACAATTAGTAATTAGGTCAATACTTATTCAAAACACACCAGCAACAGGTATGATTGCTGATATACAAAGTACAGCAGAAATGGCTAAAATAGCTGAATTATTAAAATATTCAACAATAGTTATTTCTAGTTTACCATTATTAATAATGTATCCATTTTTCCAAAAATATTTTGATAAGGGAATTATGATAGGTTCAGTAAAAGGATAATAGAAAAGGAGATGTTTTTATGAGAAAACCATTAATTAAAGGAATTTTAAGTTTAACTATGGCAACAATGATGTCTATAACAATGATATCATGTGGGAGTAAAACAAAGGATAATGAAAGTGTAACTATTAAGGATGTTTCATTTCCTTTAGAAGAAACAGTAACATTAAAAATGTTAACTCATGCACCTGCAATATCAGAACAAGATCCAAGTAAGAGAGCTATATTTCAGAGATTAGAAGAAGAAACAAATGTTAAAGTTGATTGGACATGTTATGTTGATGATCAGTTTGGTGATAAAAAGAATTTAGCATTATCTAAAAAGGAAACACTACCGGATTTAGTATTCGATGCAGATATGAGTAATTATGATTTACTTCGTTATGCAAAGCAGGGTATTATCACTCCTGTAGAAGATTTAATAGATGAATATATGCCAAATCTTTCAGGAATATTAGAGAAAAATCCAGATTATAGAAAGATGATTACTGCACCAGATGGACATATATATTCTTTTCCATGGATAGAAGAATTAGGTACAGGAAAAGAAGCTATTCAATCTGTGTCTAATATTCCTTATATAAATAAAAAATGGTTAGATCAATTGGGATTAGAGGTTCCAGATACTATAGAAGAATTAGAGAATGCGTTAAAGGCATTTAAAGAAAATATACCAGATTCTATTCCTATGTCATTTATTTTAAATAATGGGGGTGAAGATCCAAGTGTATTATTAGGTGCTTTTGGATATGGAGATAATGGTGATCACTATATAGTAACTAATGATAAAGAAGTTATATACTCAACAGTTCAAGAAGATTATAAAGAGGGAGTTGAGTGGCTACACAGTTTACAAGAGGCTGGTCTTATAGATGCAGAGGCATTTACACAAGATTGGTCAACATATGTAAATAAAGGGAAAAATAATAAATATGGTTTATTTTTCTCTTGGGATAGTGCAAATATAGTATCTAACGTTGAAGATTATGTTCCACTTCCAGCATTATCTGGGCCAGATGGACAAAAAAATATTACTAGATGGAATTCATATGGATTTCAAGTTGGTAGATCTGTTATAACAACTGCAAATAAAAATTTAGAGTTAACAGCAAAATGGGTGGATAAATTATATGAACCACTTCAATCAATTCAAGATAATTGGGGAACTTATGGAGAAGAAAATAAACAAAATATATTTGAGTTAAAAGAAGATGGAACATTGGCTCATTTAGATTTAGAAGGAGCTTCACCTTGGGAAACAAGAGCTAATCAATATGTAGGTGGGCCACTAGCAGTTCTTAATGAATATTATGGAGTTTATACAACATGCCCAGAAGATGCACAAAGTAGATTAGATATTTTACATTCAAATTATGTAGATTACATGAATGCAGATTACATTTATCCATTAGTATTTATGTCTATTGAAGATACAGAATCATTAACTCAATATGAAACTGCTATAAGAGGATATACAGATCGTAAAAGGGCTGAATGGATACTTAATGGTGGAATTGAAGAAGAATGGGATTCATATTTAGGAGAGATGGAAAAGTTAGGATTATCTAAGGCTTTAGAAATTAAACAAAAATATTTTGATGAATATTATAAATAATTAGGGCAATAGGGGATATATTGAAAGTTAAATATGATTATGAAGTTAATATATCCTCTACAATGTTCTAGCAGTATGGGAGAAGTGTTTATGGAAAATAAATCGATTTTAGAAAGAGCAAGAAAATATGAAGATAATAATATAAAAAATATATTGAAAGAAGAAAAGCAAGAATTTCACTTATGTGCACCTATAGGATGGATAAATGATCCAAATGGGTTTTCGACTTTCAAAGGAGAGTATCATCTGTTTTATCAATATCATCCATATGGAACATATTGGGGACCGATGCATTGGGGACATAGTAAGTCAAAAGATTTTATTAAGTGGGAACAGTTACCTATTGCTATTGCACCAGATGAAAAGTATGATGAGTCAGGATGCTTTTCGGGGAGTGCAGTAGAAGCTGATGGGAAGCATATACTTATGTATACTGGAGTATTAGAAAAGGTAGATAATAGTGGAAGTAAAATTGTTAGGCAAACTCAATGTATAGCAGTTGGAGATGGAATAAATTATGAAAAGTTAGATTGCAATCCAGTAATAACTCATGAACAATTACCAGAAGGAAGTAGCAAAGAAGATTTTAGAGATCCAAAGATTTGGAAAGAAGGTGAATGGTTTTACTCAGTCATTGCAAGTAGAGCTGCTGATAATAGTGGACAAATACTTATGTATAAATCAAAGGATTTAAAAGTATGGAAATTAGTAACTGTACTTGATAAGAGTGAAAATAAGATAGGAACTATGTGGGAATGTCCAGATTTTTTTGAACTTGATAAAGAACATGTTCTTATAATTTCACCAATGGAGGTTAGAGCTAATGAAAAAGGATATCATAATGGACATAACTCCATTTTTATAACAGGAAATTATAATAAAGAAAATAATGTTTTTGAAAGAAGGACAGAAGAACTTATAGATGGAGGATTAGACTTTTATGCACCACAAACTTTAGAAACTAAAGATGGAAGGCGTATAATGATAGGATGGATGCAAACTTGGGAAAATAAAATAGTTCCAGATGAGTTTAAATGGTGTGGAATGATGACTATACCAAGAGAGCTTAATTTAAGGGAGGGAATGGTTATTCAAGCCCCTGTTAGGGAGTTAAGCAATTATCATAAAAATACTATTAAATATGAAAATATTGAAGTACAAGATGAAATATCTTTAGAGGGAATAAGTGGTAGAATATTAGATTTAACATTAGAGATTGATGCAAAAGACAGTAAGGAGTTTATAATAAGGTTGGCAAAAGATGATGAACATGAAACTTTAATAAATTATAATCCAATTCATAATTTACTTACTTTTGACAGAAGTTATTCTGGAAAACTTAAAAATATGATTCATAAAAGAGATATGAGAATTAAAGGTTCAGAAAGTAAAATTAAGCTTAGAATTGTATTAGATAGATATTCAGCAGAGATATTTATTAATGATGGTCAGCAAACAATGACATCAACATTTTATACACCATTAGATGCTCAAAATATTACTTTTGAGTCAAATGGAAAATCAATTATTAATGTTGAAAAGCACGATATAGTTCTTTAATTTAGTAGTGAAAGTGGTGAGTTTATTATGAAAAATGTTATATGCCCTGGTGAGGTACTTATAGATTTTGTAGCATTGGATGTAGGGAAAAGTTTAAAAGAAACAAATAAATTTATAAAAAAAGCTGGTGGAGCACCTGCTAATGTTTCAGCAGCTATTTCTAAGCTAGGAGCAAAAGCATACTTTTGTGGAACAGTAGGAAATGATGCATTTGGTGAATTTTTAGAAGATACATTAAAAAAGAATAATGTAAATACAGATCTTATGTTTAAGTTAAAAAATAATACTACATTTGCATTTGTTTCATTAATGGAAGATGGTGAAAGAGATTTTGAATTTTCAAGAGATGCTGATGAGTGTTTGACATTTGATATGATAAAAGATAAATTGGAAAAATTTGATTTGTACCATTTTGGAAGTGCCACCGCATTTCTTGGAGGAAGTCTAAGAGATACCTATTATAAATTAAAAGAATACGCAAAAGAGAATAATAAATTAATATCCTTTGATGCAAATTATAGAAAGAGTTTATTTGGAAATGCTAAGAGTGAGTTTATTAAGTGTTGTAAGGAGTTTATTCAAGATAGCAATATAGTTAAACTAAGTGAGGAAGAGGCTCAATTAATTAGTGGAATAGATGATATTAAAGAAGCAAGTCAATATATAGTAGGGCTAGGTTGTGAGAATCTTATTGTAACATTAGGAAAGAGAGGATCACTTTTAACAAATAAAGAAAAGCAAGTGTTAATTCCAACTAAGGAGTTAAAGATGAAAGATGCAACAGGAGCTGGTGATGCTTTTATGGGAGCAGTTCTTGCACAAGTCCTTAATGAACCAGAAAGAGATATTGAGGAAATTGTTAAACTTTCAAATATAGTAGGAGGGATAACAACAACTAAAATAGGAGCACTTGATTCAATTCCAACATGGGATGAAGTTTTCAAATATATTGAGAAAATAAATGAATAGATGTTAACTTAATGTGAAGTACTTTTTATATACATAGTTAGATGGAATTAAGTACTTCATTTTTTATTATTTAAATATTATTGATTAGAGAAATTAATTTTGGAAAAAGGATGATTAATATGAAATATAAGATTTTATTGACTATATTAAGTATTACTATATTATGTGGTTGCAGTAATTTTGCAGAGATAAACAATGATAACGAAAGTATATCAATATTTCCTAAAAGGGAAGAAAGTTGGGTTGGAGATCCTATGCCATATTACGATGAAGAAAAGTTTAATATATTTTACTTAGAGGATTTAAGAGATGGTGATGTTGGATTTCATCCATGGAGCTTATTTACAACTAATAATTTTTATGAATATGATGATATAGGAGAGGTAATACCATATTCTAAAAATACTCAAGATCAAGATTTGGCATTAGGAACAGGTTCTGTTATAAAAGATAATAATGGCTTATATCATGCGTTTTATACAGGACATAATCCTAATAAGATGCCAAAAGAGGCTATTATGCATGCTACAAGCGAAGATAAGATAAATTGGACTAAAATACCTGAAGATACATTTTTTGCGTCAGAACAATATAGTAGTGATGATTTTAGGGATCCATATGTAATTTATAATGAAGATTATAATGAATATTGGATGTTAATAACTACAAGAAAAGATAATGTTGGAGTAATAGCACTATATACATCTGATGATTTAAAAATATGGGAAGATCAAGGTGTGTTTTTTACAAATGATATGGGAACAGATTCTAACTTAGAATGTCCAACGTTAATTAAATATGGAGGGTATTGGTATCTTTCTTTTTCGGACCAATGGCCAAATCGAGTAACGCATTATAGAATTGCAAGTGATTCAAAAGGAGAATTTAATATTCCTAAAATGGATCATTTTGATGGAAAAGGATTTTATGCTGGTAGAATGGAAAAGGACTCTGAGAATTTATATATATTTGGATGGACACCTACAAAGGAGATGTATAGTGATTCAGAGAATTATGACTGGGCAGGCAATTTAGTTGTCCATCAACTTATGCAAGGTAAAAATGGAGAATTATATCCAGTGCCAATATATAATGTTGTAGAAAAGATAAAAAAGGATACTAAGATAAATTTAATAGAACATAGCGAAACTGTAATTAAAAATAATGATACTTATAAATTTGCTGGTGAGGAGTATGAGTTTGCGAAATTTGATTCAATTGATGGTATAAATAAGATTACAGGTAAGATAAATTTAAATTCAGATAGCGGTAAATTTGGATTTATGTTTGATGTTGATGAAAATAATCTTGGAAGTTTGAATATTGTATTCGATATAAAAAAACAAGAGATTCAATTTTATAATACATTAACTAACAATATATCAAATTTAGAAGCGCAATCGAATATTCCTTTTAAGTTTAATGATAAAAGTTCAATAGATTTTACTATTTTAATTGATGATAGTGTTGTGGTTATTTATGTAAATGATGAAGTTGTATTAAGTAATAGAATGTTTTTAGCTCAAGGGTCACAATGGGGAGTGTTTTCAATTGACAATGACGTTATATTTGAAAACATAAAACTAAGTAAATAAACGAGGGTGATATGATATTTAAAAGCAGTTCCTTAATAGTAGAGCAAGTTCTTTATATCTACTCTCCCTATCTATATATTTAAACTTAATATAATGTTAATGAACTAACCTGGCAGTATGAAGCTAAGATATAAAGCAAAGAAGCATTTTTATTTCGAAAAATGCTTCTTTTTCGTATATATTAAAGTGTGTATAATGATATATCGCCATCATCATTTATATATTTAATTGTTGATTTACTAGTATTTAAATCAACATTTAAAGTACAATATTTATCATCTTTTCTCCACGTTAATATGATTTCATCATCATTTGAAGATTCAACTGTAAAATCACCATCAAATGCAGGATAATCATTTCTAAAGTCAATTAATTTAAGTAATCTTTGAACTACATCTTGATTATATGATTTATCAATTTCAGATAAAGTAAAGTTATGTCTATTAATTTCACGACCTTCTCCAGTACGAGTAACATTTTCAACATCGTTCTCACCAGCTAATAATCCAACATAATATACCTGTGGAATACCAGGAGCAAAGAATTGAATTGCTCTTGCAGTTAAGTATGCATCATCATTACATCCTAAAACAGAGTAATAAGAACATCTTATTTGATGAACATCAAATCCATCTGGGCTTTTATGAGCATCAGAATGAACTAAGCTTAAGTTTGCGCCATGATCTAAGCAATGGTTAACAATTTTTCTAGCATCATTTGTTGATACTAAATCATCTAAATCTGGTTTTACAGGAATTCCATCATGACAATCTAACATTGTAAATTGATTATGGGGTCTATCCTTTAAGTATTCTGTAATTTGAGAGCTAGATTTATTAACTATTGTGCTAAGAATCATATATGGAAGTATAAAGTCATAAATATAGTTACCATACTTAGCTAGCTTAAATTGAGTAGTATAATGAGCATGAACTTCAGGAAGTAAGTCAATATTAAGAGATTTAGCTAAATCAGATATCCAATCTAAGAATTTATATATTTCAGGTTCAACAAAGAAGCAGCTAGTACCAAGTTTCTTTATTACATATCCTACAGCATCCAGTCTTACAATTTTAACATTATTTTTATGGAAGTTTTCAAAGAATTCTTTTAATAATGATCTAACTGATTCAGAATTTATATCAAGATCAATTTGTTCAGATGGAGTTTCTTTACCGAAAGTAGTCCAAACAGAAACTTCTTGTCCTTGTATATTGAATGTAGAGTATGGAACTTGTCTACGTAAGAACATTTTATTAATATCTTCTTGAACTGGTTTTCCATCACTCCAAATTTTATCTAAAGTAATGAATAGATCAGCATACTTTGATTCTTTTCCGTTCTTTAAAAAATCTTGAAAGAATACTGAGTTTTTAGAAATATGATTAACCATTAAATCAAGAAGAACATCATGGTTTTCACCTATTTTACGAATATCTTCCCATGTACCAAATTGAGGTTCTATTTCTAAATAAGTAAGAGGTGCAAAACCTCTATCCCCTGATGATGGAAATGGAGGAAGTATGTGAATACCACCTTTAAATGTATTTGGAAAATATTTTGTAAGTACATTATCTAATGTTTTTAAGTCTCCACCAAGGGAATCAGGATAAGTTATAAGTTGAACTTTATTTTTAACTGCCATTTTAATATCTCCTCTTAATTAACTATATATTATAAAGTGTTTTTAATTCTTCTATAGAAGGTAGTTCTGCAATAGCACCTAAATGTTTTAGCTTAAAGGCACTTGTTGCAAAGCCAATATTTAAAGCTTCTTTTAAAGTGTAATTACTAGTCATGGCTGTATAGAAACCACCCCAGAAAGCATCTCCAGCACCAGTTGTATCTACGACTTCAGTAGCCAAAGTTTTAAATTTAATAGTTTCAGTACCATTAGAAACTATTGCACCATCTTTTCCTAAAGTCATTATTACAAGTTTTGCACCACATTGAATAAACTTTTTTACATGATTTTCAGGGGTATCAGCACCAAAAATTCTTTCTGCATCAACTTCTGAAGGTTTTATTATATCTACTTTACCTATAAGACTTTTTATATACTCTATTCCATCGTGTCCTTCTTCCCAAATCATTTCATGATAGTTAGGATCAAAGCCTATAAGGATATCATTTTTTCTAGCCTCTTTAATAACTTTTTCAATCATTTTTCTTGATTTTGCTTGAGAAATAGGCCAACAAGAAAAATGAACTATTTTGCTATTTTTTAATGTTGAATCTATTTCAGAAGTATATTCCAAGTTGTAATCTGCACTACGATAGAAAATAGGTAGTGGAGTTTCTTTACTTTTAGTTACAAGAACCATACTTGTAGAATTATTAACTCTATTAATTAATTTAGTATTAATATTATTTTTCTTTAAGTTATTAACTAAGAAATCACCTAGTCCGTCATTTCCTACACATGAAGTTATAACTGGGTTACCACCAAGTCTTTTTATATTCATAGTTATATTTGCTGGTGAACCACCAAAAAATCTTGAGTATTTATTACAAGTAAAATTAGTATCATAATCATCAGAAATCATATCTACTAATAATTCTCCAATTGTAAATACATCATTAGTTGTATCATGAAATTGTATATTATTACTAAAGTTAAACATTGTTGCCTCCTAATGGTTTTCTATAACTAGAGTATAAATATAAAAAATACTTGTGTCAAGCGATTGACATAAATAAGTTCAATAAAAGTAAGAGTACAATATTTATCTTATTTAAACATTGGTGTTGTAATTAAAGTAATAAATTAGGAGTGAATCATTTATTAGAAAATATCCAAAAAAATATTTAGAAATATTAAATTTAAAATATAAAAGGCATATTATGATTAATTAATATAACTCATAATATGCCTTTTCTTAATTATCTTACATATGAGGATTGAAGAAAGAATTGAGTGTTTTTATAGTTATAAGTCAACTTTGAAACATTAAAAGATACACCAGATGGCAAATATATTTGTTCTAATACAACCATTGCTGGATCTCCGGGTTCTAAATTTAATATACTAGCAAGATTATCATCTAATTTCTCTAAGTGCAAATATCTATCAGAAAAACCAGGGTTTAAATTTAATGCTGTTTTTAAATATTCAAAAATAGACCCTTTTGCGATTTCTTCAGTAAGATATGGTACTATACTTTTTTTATAATAAGCCTCTTCATAACACATTATTTCATCATTTATATATCTTATTCTTTTAACAAGATAAGCATCATCATCAACATCACATTCTATCAATTTTGCAATTTCTTCATCAGCACGTATAAGATCAAATTCTAAAACCTTTGATGTTATATTAAATTCTTTTAAAGAAGTAGTAAAGCCTTGAGTTATATTCAAATCTATGTAACCACTACGATTTCTTCTTCTAACAAATATTCCACTTCCTTGAAGTTGATATACAAGACCTTTAGATACTAAAGACTCTATAGCTTTAACAATAGTACTTTTACTTACTTTATATTCGGCAGCAAGAGTTTCTACTGTAGGTAATTTAGTTCCTTGTGGAAGGTCATTACTATAAATATTATTTTCTATTTCATTTGCAATTATTTGATATTTTAGCATTTTTACTCCCTTTATTACATTAACATATTTATAAGTTAAGTATAGCATAAAGAAAATATGAAGGAAAATATAGAAAATGTTTTCAAAAAAATGTTGACAAATTATACTGGTATAATTATAATTTAATCATACAATTTTATTGTATGATGACAAAATGTTTGGAGGAGTATATATGGCAAACTCAGTACGTGATTATGAGAAGTTAGCAGTAGATATAATAAATGCTGTTGGCGGAAAGAAAAATATTATAAAAGCATCAAGATGTGCAACAAGACTTAGATTAGTTTTAAAAGAAACAACTAATGAAGCAAAAGAAAACGTTTCAGCGCTTACTGGAGTAATAACAGTTGTTGAAAATGGAGGGCAATTCCAAGTTGTTATTGGAACTCATGTAGGAAAAGTGTTCGATAAAGTTGCTAGTGAACTTAACTTAGATAGTAGCGTTATAGAAGAAGATGCGCCAAAAGCAAGTGTTTTAAATAGAATAATTGCAACTATGTCAGCAGTATTTGCACCATTTATATATATATTAGCAGCAGCTGGTATATTACAAGGTTGTTTAATATTAATTAATATGGTTAGTCCATCTTTTTCAAGTACAGGTACTTATGAAGTATTAAGTTTTATGTCATGGGCACCATTTACGTTTTTACCAATATTTATAGCTATTACAGCATCTAAACATTTTAAATGTAATATGTTTATTGCAGTAGCATGTTGCGCAGCTTTAGTAAGTCCAACTTGGGCAGAAATAGCAGCAAGAATAGCTGATGGAGAAAGTATTAGATTTTTAGGAATTAGTTTAGCTGAAACAACTTATACATCATCAGTTTTACCACCATTATTTTTAGTATGGATATTGTCTTATGTTGAAAGATTTGTAGATAAAAAATTACCAGAAGTAATTAAATCATTATTCACACCATTTATATGTATGGTAGTTATGGTTCCACTTACTATATTAGTTATAGGACCATTATCAGATTCATTAGCTACAGCAATAGCAAATGGATATAATTATTTATATAATTTAGCACCAGCAGTTGCAGCAGCTGTTATAGGTGGATTATGGCAAATTGTAGTAATATTTGGGGTACACTGGGGAGTTACACCAATGTGTTTAGCTAACTATGATTTATATGGTATGGATACATTCCAAGCATTCCAAACAATGGCAGTTATAGCTCAAGCAGGTGCAGTTTTTGGAGTATTTATAAAGGCTAGAAATAAACAAACTAAAAATATAGCATTATCAGCAGGTGTTACAGGAATATTTGGTATAACTGAGCCAGCTATATATGGTGTAAATTTAAAATTTAAGAAACCGTTTATATGTGGATGTATTGCCGGTGCAGTTGGAGCAGTAGTTGGATCATTCTTTAATATAGCTTATTATGCATATGCAGGTCTTCCAGGTATGTTAACTGTAGTAAATGCAATTACACCAGATAATTCAAAGTCTATTATAGGTATGTTATTAGGAGCAGCAATATCATTTGTTGGAGCAATTATACTTGTTCAAATAATTGGAATTGGTGAAAAAGAAACAGAATCAAAAAAAGAAGATAAAGTAGTAAAGGTTAAGGAAGGACAACCAGTTTTAAATATAGGAGTTAAGGAAATAAAAAGTCCTATATCTGGTAAAGTAATAGAATTAGAAAAAGTTAATGACCCAGTATTCTCTTCAGGCGCGATGGGAAAAGGGGTAGCGATTGAACCTGTTGATAATAAAGTATATGCACCATTTAATGGTACAATAGAATTTATTGCAGACACTAAACATGCAATTGGTTTACTTTCAGAAGATGGTGTAGAAGTTTTAATACATGTTGGTATGGATACTGTAAAGATGGAAGGTAGAGGATTTAGTGTTAAAACATCAGTAAATTCTAAGGTAAAAGCAGGAGATTTATTATTAGAGTTTGATAGAAATATCATAGAAAAAGAAGGATATTCTTTAATTACACCAGTTGTAATAACAAATGCTGATAATTATGAAGATAATGCATTATGTATAAATGAAGAAGTTAAAAACGGAATGTCAATAATTAATCTAAAAGAATTAAGTATACAAACACAGTAAAAAATCAAGCAAAAATATACTAGATAAAGGAGAATAATTATGAATAAGTTACCAAATGACTTTTTATGGGGAGGAGCATTTGCTGCTCATCAATTTGAAGGTGGATGGAATGCTGGAGGAAAGGGGCCAAGCGTTGTTGATGTAATGACAGCAGGAGCTCATGGTGTTCCACGAAGAATAACTGATACAATAATGGAAGATACATTTTATCCAAATCATGAAGCAATAGATTTTTATGGAAGATATAAAGAAGATATAGCATTACTTGCAGGAATGGGAATTAAGTGTTTAAGAACATCAATAGCATGGACAAGAATATTCCCAAAAGGTGATGAATTAGAGCCAAATGAAGAAGGATTAAAGTTCTATGACAATGTATTTGATGAGTTATTAAAGTATGGAATAGAACCTGTTATTACTTTATCTCATTTTGAATTACCATTACATTTAGCAAGAGAATATGGTGGATTCAGAAATAGAAAGCTTGTAGAATTCTTTGAAAGATTCGCTGAAGTTTGCTTTAAAAGATATAAAGATAAAGTTAAGTATTGGATGACTTTTAATGAAATAAATAATCAAATGGATACAAATAATCCTTTATTCTTATGGACAAACTCTGGTGTAACACTAAAAGAAGGAGAAGATCCAAGAGAAGTTTTATATAAAGTAGCTCATAATGAATTATTAGCAAGTGCAAAGGCTGTTATAAAGGGAAGAGAAATTAATCCAGAATTTAAAATTGGATGTATGATATCTCATGTTCCAATATATCCATACTCTTGTAATCCAGAGGATATAATGGCTGCAGAAGAAGCTATGCGTGAAAGATTTTTCTTCCCAGATGTACATGTACGTGGACATTATCCAAGATATGCATTAAAGGAATTCGAAAGAAAAGGCTATGATATTGGTATGGAAGAAGGGGATGCAGAAATCCTTAGAAGAGGAACTGTAGACTATATTGGATTTAGTTATTATATGTCAAATGCAGTAAAGGCAGGAGTTTGTAATGATGGAGAAGTTTCAGTAAATGGATCATTAGAAAATTCTGTAGAAAATCCATACATTAAAGCTAGTGATTGGGGATGGCCAATAGATCCAGTAGGTTTAAGATATACTTTAAACAACTTATATAATAGATATGAATTACCTTTATTTATTGTTGAAAATGGATTTGGGGCTCATGACAAGGTTGAGGGAAATGAAGAAATACATGATTCATATCGTATAGAATATTTAGCTAAGCATATTGAAGAAATGGAAAAGGCAGTTAATTATGATGGAGTAGAATTAATGGGATATACTCCATGGGGAATAATAGACTTAGTATCATTTACTACAGGGGAAATGAAAAAGAGATATGGTATGATTTATGTTGATCGTGATAATGAAGGTAATGGAAGTATGAAGAGATTATGTAAAGATTCATACTACTGGTATAAAAATGTTATTGAATCAAATGGATCAAAACTTAAATAGGTATATGTAAGATAAAGGGAAATATAATTATTACTATAAAGAAAATAAGAGGAATCACTTTGATATAGTTCAAGGTGATTCCTCACTTTATGTAATGATTTCTGAAGAGAGGAAATCATTATGAATATATTTTTAGCAGAATTTATAGGAGTAACAATATTAATATTTATAGGATGTGGAGTTTTAGCAGGAAACTCATTAAAAAAGTCGGGAACATATAAAATTGGGTCAGTTACAATAAATTTAGCTTGGGGATTTGCAGTAGCATTAGCTATTTACACAGTAGGAGATATAAGTGGAGCACATTTAAATCCTGCTTTTACAATAGCTAAAGCTTTGAATGGAAGTTTTCAGATATTAGGTATTTCTTTTGGTGGAGTAACAGGGGCATCCTTGAATCCAGCAAGAGATTTAGGACCACGTTTAGAATATTTATTATTACCCATACCAGAGAAAGGGAGTTCAAATTTTAAATATGGATGGATACCTGTATTAGCACCTATTTTAGGTGGTAGTACAGGAGCTATGATAAATTTAGCTTTATATTATGGAATTGTTGATTTAAGACTTATTAGTATAATAGCTATAAGTATAATAACGTTAGTTATAGTAAAGGTTACAGAGAAAAGTAGATTAATAAAGCTTAACAATATAAGTAAACATAGTATTTTAAATTATAATAAAATTTAGAGAAAAATAAAAGTTGTGAAGTAAATTTAGTTTTAAATTTAAAATTTTTTGTAAAAAAGTATTGACCTAAAGTTAACTTTACCCTGTAAGATAAATTTGTTGATATAATTCAATAATATGGAATAATTAATTTATTTAATTTTAGAAATAATTAATTTAGATGATAATGTATCAGGAGGTAAAGTATGAAATGGAGTATCTTAAATAAAATAAATCAACCAAAGGATTTAAAAAATCTTAATCAAGAAGAATTAAATATATTAGCAGAAGAAGTAAGAGATGTATTAATAAAAAAAGTTAGTAAGACAGGTGGCCACTTTGGACCTAATTTAGGAATGGTAGAAGCAACAGTTGCACTACATTATGTATTTAACTCACCGATAGATAAAATAGTTTATGATGTTTCTCATCAATCATATCCACATAAAATTTTAACTGGAAGAAAGGAAAGTTTCATTAATCCAGAAAAGTTTGGTGATATAACAGGATATACTTCTCAACATGAAAGTGAGCATGATTTTTTTACTGTAGGTCATACTTCTACTTCAATTAGTTTAGCATGTGGATTAGCTAAAGCTAGAGACATTAAGGGAGAAAAAGAAAATATTATAGCTGTAATTGGTGATGGATCTTTAAGTGGTGGAGAAGCTTACGAAGGTTTAAATAATGCAGCAGAATCAGGAAAAAATATAATAATAGTGGTAAATGATAATGATATGTCTATTGCAGAAAACCATGGAGGATTATATAAAAATTTAGCTGAACTTAGAGAAACTAACGGAACTTCAGGAAATAACTTTTTTAAAGCATTAGGATTTAAATATTATTACGTAGATGAAGGAAATAATGTTGAAGCTTTAATAGAAATATTTAATAAAGTAAAGGATACAGAGCATCCAGTTGTAGTTCATATTCATACTATTAAGGGGAAAGGATATGAAGATGCAGAGAAAAATAAAGAAGCTTTTCATTGGGTAATGCCATTTGATTTAGAAAATAAAGAGTCAAATAAAGTTGAATTACTAGAAAGCTATACTAATATTGCAGGAAAGTTTTTAGTTGAAAAAGCTAAGAATGATGAAAAGATTGTAGCAATAACAGCAGCTACTCCAGCTCCAGCAGGATTAAATTATTTTAGGCAAGAAGAAAGTCTTAAAGAGCAATATGTAGATGTAGGAATAGCAGAAGAACATGCAGTAGCACTTGCATCAGGAATAGCTTCACAAGGTGGAAAACCAGTATTATCAATTTTAAGTTCATTTGTTCAAAGAACATATGACCAATTATCACAAGATCTTGCAATAAATAATAATCCTGCACTTATTATGGTTTCGAGTGCTGGAATAACTGGGGGAGATGTTACGCACTTAGGAATATTTGATATACCATTAATTTCTAATATACCTAATATAGTATATCTTGCACCAACTAATAAAGAAGAGTATCTTGCTATGATAGAATGGGGAATAGAACAAAAGAATCATCCAGTAGCTATACGTGTACCAAATGGGAAGGTTATTTCAACAGGAGTTAAGGTTGAGGCAAACTTCGATAATTTAAATGTTTATGAGAAAACTATAGATGGAAGTGAAGTTGCAATTATTGGTCTTGGTTCATTCTATGATTTAGGAAAAAGAGTTCAAGAAAAATTAAAGGGTGAAACTGGAATAAAGGCTACATTAATAAACCCTAGATTTATTACAGGAGTTGATAAGGAATTATTAGCAGATTTATTAGATAATCATAAATTAGTAATTACATTGGAAGATGGAGTTCTTAATGGAGGGTTTGGAGAAAAGATTTCAAGATTCTATGGAGATAAAGATATGAAGGTATTAAACTTTGGTGCTACAAAAGAATTTACTGATAGGGTATCAATAGAGGAGTTATATGAAAGATATCATTTAACTGAGGATTTAATTGTTAATGATATTAAAAGTGCTCTAAAATAATAGTAATTATAAATGTTACATTAGGAGAAGGTGTATCTATAATGACATATACAATTAAGCAAGTTGCAGATAAAATGGGTGTTTCAGTACCAACATTACGTTATTATGATAAAGAAGGACTATTGCCTTTTATTGAAAAGAAAGAAAATGGTACTCGTATTTTTAAGGAGTCAGATTTAAGGTCATTAGAGATAATATCTTGTATGAAAGCTTCAGGAATGCCAATAAAGGATATTAAGAGATATATGGATATGTGCCTAGAAGGTAATAGTACTTTAGAGGATAGATTAGATATATTTCTTAAGAGGAAAGAAGTTGTTAAAGAGCAAATGGAAGAACTTAATAAAATAATGAGTGTAATTGAACATAAAATTTCATATTACAAAAAGGCAATCGAGGCAGGTTCAGAAGATATTCATAAATCAAATAATATAAATTTTAGTACAAATAATTATTAAATTTAAGATAGAGCTAAAATTTATATTGGTGATAATGCTGTTATTGGAGCAGCAAGTTTAGTAACTAAAGATGTAGATAAGAATACAGTAGTTGTGGGGTCACCTGCAAGAGTAATTCGAAAAATTGAATAGATAAAAGCAAAATAGGTAGTTAAAATCACTACCTATTTTTATGAGTAAGTATATATTAATGAATATTAATATATAGTATTCATTACTCCATATCAGCTCTTTGATTTACAAACTGTACGAACATATCAACTGTATTTGGATCTTGATGGTTAAAGAATAAACTAGTTTTAGTATCTAAATCTTTTATTGCATTCATATCATCATCAGATAGCTTAAAGTCAAAAATGTTGAAATTTTCTTGTATTCTATTTAAATTAACAGATTTAGCTAATGCAACAACGCCTCTTTGAGTTAACCATCTTAAAATTACTTGAGCAACACTTTTTTCATATTTATCAGCTATCAGATAATCTATCAGGGGAAAAATTACTTACACCAATTGCACGTAATTTTCCTTCTTTATATAAATCTTCTAGAGCATGATAAGCTCCATAATAATCACCAAATGGCTGATGAAGTAAAACTAAATCAAGATAATATACTTTTAATTTTTCCATAGAATTAAGTACAGATTCTCTAGTTTTATCATATCCGTAGTTACTAATCCATACCTTAGTTGTGATAAATGTTCGTAAAGTGAACAATATAAAAGCAGATGGAAAGTGATTAAGTACATCTGATGTTATGACAGGAGGAACACATACTACTGCAAGAAGAATAACTCCTGAACTTGAAGAAGGAACATATTATCCAAGTCATGAGGCAATTGATTTTTATCATAGATATAAAGAAGATATAGCATTATTTGCAGAAATGGGATTCAAAACTTTTAGAATGTCTATAAACTGGACAAGAATATTTCCTAATGGGGATGAATTAGAACCAAATGAAGAAGGATTAAGATTCTATGATAATGTATTCGCTGAATTAAAGAAATATAATATAGAGCCATTAGTAACAATATCTCATTATGAGACACCATTTGGTTTAACAAAGAAATATAATGGATGGTTAGGAAGAGAAGCTATAGATTTTTATTTAAGATATTGTGAAACTATATTTAATAGATATAAAGATGTAGTTAAGTATTGGTTAACATTTAATGAAATAAACATATTAACACATGGACCTGCAGCAGCATTCTTAGGTGCTGGAGTAATGTTTAATGAAATTAGAGAATTAACATTTGGAGCAGCTGGTAAGCATCACTATCAAGAATGTTTCCAAGCATTACATCATCAATTTGTTGCAAGTGCTAAAGCTGTTCAATTAGGTCATTCAATTAATCCAGACTTTAAAATTGGATGTATGATTGCTTTTGGAAAATTATATCCGTATACTTGTAGTCCAGAAGATGTTTTATTAGCTCAGCAACAAGAAGAGTTTAATAATTATCTTTGTGGAGATGTTCAAGTAAGAGGAGCATACTCAGGATTTGCTAATCGTTTCTTTAGAGAAAACAATATAGAAATTAAGATGGAAGAAGGAGATTTAGAAATTCTTAAAAATGGAACAGTTGACTTCTATACATTTAGTTACGAAACTTTAGATAGATCAAGAAAGAAGAGCTTCTATTGGTACAAGAATGTTATTAGTTCTAATGGTGAAGAATTATAATATAGATTAGTTTGATAAGAATAATATAAAAAGTATATGCCTATTTGAAAATCTAATATATAGACTTTCAAATAGGCATTGTTTATTTCATAGGGTTTTATACAGCTACTTTAACAGGAAAAATTTTAGTGAATAAAAATCTTACTATTGGAGATACGATAAGCAAATTAAGTGGTAAAGCTACTACAAAATTTCTTACTATGCATAAAGGATATAGTTTTAATGCATCAATATTAAATCCAGCTGCAATTATAGCACCAAACATAGACATAAATAAAACCATTCCAATTACCATACAAGATGAAATTGCAAGTATAATTTTAATTTGCTTAGTTTCTTTATTAGGTTTTACTATTTTAAAAGCTATTGGTTTTGCTAATTTTCCTACAATAAATATATCTAATAAAAGTGCAACTATAAATCCAAGCCAAAATTCTTTTAATAAGTTATTTAATAAATTAGAATGAAAACCTTCATTTAATATCATATTATAAATAGTCATTCCTAAAACCATGCAAAAGCACATCATTAAAGTAAAAATAAATTTTTGAAGTTTAGTTTGTCCCATAAGAATCCTCCCAGAAAATAATTAATCAAATTTAACTTCGTCAACTAAGTTGACGAAGTTAAGTATAACAGTAAGAAAAGAAATAGTCAACTAAGTTGACTTAATGTTAATTTTAATAATTAAGTATGATAAAATATAATAAAAAAGTTTTAGGTGATTGGAATGTTAAGAAATTTAAATATAATAGATTTAATAAGTGAAAAGCATATTGCTTTAAGACGAGAAGTAGAAGAGAGATGGAGTAAAAGTGGAGAGGAGGAGATCACTCATACTGAAGCAATGCTTTTAGCTAAAATAAATATGGGAAAAATTTCGTTAGCAGAAGTAGCAAGACAGGCTAATGTATCAAGACAGGCCATGCATAAATGTGCAAAGAAATTAGAGGATAAAGGGTATTTAAAATTTATTGCTAGCGAAACTAATCAAACATATACTTCTTTAACTGAAAAGGGAATCTTATATTGTAAGAAAAGTAATGAGTTAAAGGAGAAAATCGAGCAAGAGATTACTGAAAGTTTAGGTGAAGAAAATATAAAGTTAATTAAAAAATTGTTTGAAAGGGAATGGATAAAATAGAACTTATTTTATGAAATATAGTGGATACAAAGAACATCACTAAATTTATTTAATGATGTTCTTTGTACTATAGAGTATTAATTAAAAAGTTCTTAAAATCTTTTTCTATTGTTGAAAGGTTTTTATCTTTTAAATGAACCAGACATAAATTACTATATATTTTTTCTTTCAAAAGAACAATAGAAATATTCTTTTTATCAAAGCATTCCACAGCTCTTCTCATAAGAGGAGAAATACCCATCCCTGCAGAAACAAGACCTATTATGTTTTCTATTCTGCTATTAAAATAAACCACATTAGGTTTAAATGAGGCTTTATTACACTCACTAACAAAGAAATCATAAACTCCAGATTTTTTTCCTAAGGAAATAAAACTTTCATTTGATAATTCTGAAATAGAAACATACTTCCTTTTTGAAAGAGGATGTGATTTAGGAACAATTATTACAAGTTCATCTTTAGCTAAAGGAGTAATATCTAAATTTGAATAATCTAATGTATCACTTCTTAAAAATGCAAAGTCTACTTTTTGAGATAATAATAAATTAAGTATTTCAGCATGCTCACCTTCATGAAAAGTTAATTGTAAATCTGTAACGTTATTTTTAAAGTCTCCAATAAGATTAGCAATATTATATTGAGTTATTACTGGAATATATCCAATAGATAATTTAGGGAAGGAAGAAGTAAATTTATTTATGTCAACTAATAATTCATTGTAGTTAGTAATTATATTTAAAGCATACTTTTTTAGAGAAATTCCTGCATCTGTTAATTTAACATATCGGGTACATCTTTCAAAAAGTTTACAATTAAGTTCAGTTTCTAATTTTTTTATATGCTTAGATAATGAAGATTGAGATATACATAATTCTTCAGCTGCTAATGAAAAACTGTTATATTTTTCTAAAGTTAAGAAGTATTTTAGACTTTCTATATTCATAAGTTAACCACCATAATTTCTTTAATATATCTATATTATACCATGATAATAATTCATTTATATAAATATACTTAGAAATTATTCCAAATTGGAATAAAAACATGCTAATTAAAGAATTGTTCCATTATGGAATGTTAAATATAATTTTAGTATATAGTAGTAACTTAAAAAAATACTTTGATTAATATAAAAAATTTATCTGATAAAAGTAGAACGTAATTATAAAAATAGAAGCAATATTTTATATTAAAAACAATAATTTTTAAAAGTTACTACTAACTTAATTGAGGTGGGAAAATGAATTTAGTTATAGGAGTAACAGGAGCAACAGGTACTGTATATGCAGTTAGGTTGCTTGAATATTTAAAGGATATAGAAGAAATAAAAACTCATTTAATAATGAGTAAATGGGCAATTAATAATTTAGAGGTTGAAACAGATTATTCATTAGATTATGTTTATAGTTTAGCAGATTTTATACATAATAATGATAATTTAGGGGCTTGTGTTGCTAGTGGTTCATTTATAACAGATGGTATGATTATACTTCCTTGTAGTATGAAAACACTAAGCAGTATAAGTAATGGATTTTCAAGTACTTTAATTGATAGGGCAGCAGATGTAATGATTAAAGAAGGAAGAAAGCTAGTTATTTCACCTAGGGAAACGCCTTTAAGTTCAATACATTTAGAGAATATGTTAAAGCTTTCAAGGTTAGGGGTTAAAATAGTACCTCCTATGCCGGGATTTTATTCAAATACTAAATCTTTAGATGATATTATAAATCATCATGTTATGAAAATATTAGATCAATTTAATATAAATATAGGCAATGACTTAAGATGGAAGGGAAATGAGTATGAATAAGATAGAAATTAATGATTTAAGAAGTGCTATTGAATACTTAAAAAATGTTAAAGGACAATTAGTAAAAAGTGATGTAGAAGTAAATCCTCATGGAGAATTAGCTGGGATTTACAGACATATTGGAGCTGGTGGAACTGTAAAAAGACCTACAAAAATAGGGCCAGCAATGATATTTAATAATGTAAAGGGACATAAGGATTCTAAAGTTATAATAGGACTTTTAGCTAGTAGAGATAGGGTTGGAATGCTTTTAGATTGTGAACCTAAGAAGTTAGGGTTTTTATTAAATGAAGCGGTAAAAAATCCAATAAATCCAATTATAATAGAAAATGAAAATGCACCATGTCAAGAAGTTGTACATTATGCAACTGATGAAGGGTTTGATATAAGAAAGATATTACCTGCACCTACTAATACTGAAGAGGATGCTGGACCATATATAACTTTAGGAATGTGTTATGCAAGAGATCCTGAAACTGGAGAAGGTGATGTTACAATTCATCGTTTATGTTTACAAGGAAAAGATGAATTATCAATGTTCTTTACACCTGGAGTAAGACATTTAGATGCATTTAGAAAGAAAGCAGAGGAAAGTGGAGAGCCACTACCTATATCTATTAGTATAGGTGTTGATCCAGCAATTGAAATAGCATCATGTTTTGAACCACCAACTACACCAATTGGATTTAATGAATTATCTATAGCAGGAGCAATAAGAAAGAAGCCTGTTGAGATGGTTAAGTGTTTAACTGTTGATGAGGCTGCAATTGCGAGAGCAGAATATGTAATTGAAGGTGAGTTAGTTCCGAATAAACGTGTAAGAGAAGATATGAACACAAATACGGGAAAAGCAATGCCAGAGTTTCCAGGGTATACAGGTGAGGCTGCTAAGGAGTTACCTGTAATTAGAGTCAAAGCAATAACTCATAGAAAGAATCCAATAATGCAAACTTGTATAGGACCAAGTGAAGAGCATGTAAATATGGCTGGGATTCCAACAGAAGCAAGTATAATTCAAATGGTTGAAAAAGCAATGCCAGGAAGGTTAGTAAATGTATATGCTCACCCAGCTGGTGGTGGAAAGTATATGGCTATACTGCAAATTAAGAAGGGTGTTCCTAGTGATCAGGGAAGAGAAAGGCAAGCTGCATTATTAGCATTATCAGCATTTTCAGAATTTTCAGAATTAAAGACAGTAATATTAGTTGATGAAGATGTAGATCCGTTTGATAGTAATGATGTTTTATGGGCATTAAATACTAGATATCAAGGTGATATTGATACAATATTTATTCCAGGGGTAAGATGTCATCCATTAGATCCTTCACAAAGTCCTGAATATAGCTGGACTATTAGAGATAGGGGAATAGCTTGCAAAACTATATTTGATTGTACTGTACCTTATGAATTAAAGGATAAGTTTAAGAGAGCTAAATTTACTGAAGTTGATTTGGATAAATTTAAAATAGAAGAATATAATTAGATAAGGAAGGGACATCTAAATAAATTTTGATGTCCAAAGGGAAAATAGGTAGATTTGTATAATAAACAAATCTATCTATTTTGCATTGGCGAATTTATCAATATGAGGTCTTTCAGGAGATTTTAGTATATGTCTATCTAAAATATGTATATTTCTATGGAAGAGTTACATTTTAAAATATAACTTTTTTCAATAATATTCTTTTTTATTTTAAATTTATTATCGGTATGGAAGTAACCCAATTTGTAATACAATTAAAACTATACAAACTTATTACATAGAGGTTTTATAAATGGTAAACAAAAAAAGAGAAGTATTAAATTAAACAATGAAACAATCTATAAATATTTTGCAAATGTCAGCTTATGAACTAAGAGAATATATAGATAAAAAATTTGAAGAAAATCCAATTTTAGAAGGAGAACTAGATTTTGTAGAAAGTAAAGAAAAAATTGATAATAATCAGTTATGTAAAGATTTAGAAGAGATGTATAGTGAAAATTATAGTTACAAATATAATAATGAAGATGAGGTATCTGTATTTAACTTTATTTCAGATAAAAAATCATTAAAGGACTATCTTTATGAGCAACTAGGAGAGGGAAAAAGTTATATAAAAATTAAAAAGATAGTATCTTATATGATTGAATCATTAGATAGTAGAGGGTGTAAAGAAATACAACCTCTGTTTTTGGATATAAAATACATGAAAAATATTAAATTTAATTTCAAATTTATATGGTAAAAAATTTAAAAATAGTTTAAAATTAAATATATAAACAAAATTGTAAGTACAATACTTGAAGGGGCGTATTATGGCAGAAAAAACGATTAAGTATATAGAGATATTTGAATTTTATAGAGATAAAATATTAAATGGAGAAATGAAATATGGTGAGAAATTACCCACAGAGCAAGAAATAGGTGAAATGTTTTCGGTAAGTAGACATACTGTTAGACAATCTATAACAGAGCTTGAAAAACAAGGATATATTTATAGGGAAAGAAGTAAGGGAGCATTTGTTGAAAAATCAGCTAAAGAAAAAGTAAATAATAGAAAAATGATTATAGTAATTACAACATATATATCAGAATATATATTTCCATTTTTAATTAAAGGAATAGATGAAGTATTAAGCAAAAATGGATACGATATTCTATTATTAAGCACTAATAATGATAAGGAAAAAGAGTGTGAGCAATTAAAAAAGCTATTAGAATATGATGTTGTTGGAGCAATAATTGAACCTACTGCAAGTGCGTTAGGTAATACAAATATAGAATATTACGAAGCAATAGATAGAAATAATATTCCTTATTTAATGATTAATGCAGCTTATAATAAAAAAGAGCAATCTTATGTAGCTATAGACGATGAAAAAGGTGGATATACAATTTGTAAATATTTAATTGATTTAGGACATAAAAAAATAGCCGGATTATTTAAAGAGGATGATGTACAAGGTATTGAACGTAAAAATGGTTACTTAAGAGCGTTAGAGGAAAGTGATATTGAAATTGATAGTACAATTATTGGGAAATTTAAGACTTTTGAAGAAGAGTTTTATATTGATGGATTTACTAGAAGTTTATTAAGTAAAGAAGATAAACCAACAGCTATATTTTGTTATAATGATAAAGTTGCAATGAATGTTGTTAAAGTAGCAAAAGAACTAGGAGTAAGAATTCCGGAGGATCTATCCATTGTTGGATATGATAACGATGAAACTATATCAGCAGCATTGGATTGTGGAATAACAACAATTTTACATCCTAAAGAAGAACTTGGGAGAAAGGCAGCTGAAATGTTGTTATTATTAATTAATGGTGAGAAAGAAAAAGTTTCATATGTATTTGAACCAGAAATAGCAATAAAAAATAGTGTTAAGAGAATAAATAAGTCTTAGGACAAGATTATTTATTGAGGGAATAGCGATGACTGGAATGAAGGGATAGGAGATTAAATCATACTAATAGCTCTATAGAATAAATATTTTAAATGTTTATTCTATAGAGCTATTTTATTTATAAAATTTTTGTGTGATAACTTTGTTGATAATTAAAAATGAACAAAAAGTACGATCAATATTTTGAAAAAATTTCTATTAAAAACATTTACAAGCATAGAAATATTTGCTAACATTAAATTGTACGGTAAATAAATTAAAAGTAATTAAAATTGTATGTACTAAACTGAGAAAGGGGATTGTTAAAAAATGGATTGACCCCGGAGGCAGATACAAAAAATGGGAGGTATTACGGTGTTAGAGAATTTAAAAGAAGAGGTTTTTAAGGCAAATTTAGATTTAGTAAAGCATAATTTAGTTGTATTAACTTGGGGAAATGTAAGTGGAATAGATAGAGAAAAAGGACTTATAGTAATTAAACCAAGTGGAGTAAGCTACGATGAAATGAAAGCTAGTGATATGGTAGTAGTAGACTTAGAAGGAAATGTAGTAGAAGGGGATTTAAGACCATCTTCAGATACACCAACTCACATTGAATTATATAAAAAGTATCCTAATATAGGAGGAGTTGTTCATACTCACTCATCATTTGCAACATCTTGGGCACAAGCTAAAAGAGATATTCCTTCATATGGGACAACTCATGCAGATACATTCTATGGCCCAGTTCCATGTACAAGATCTTTAAATAATGAAGAAATTAAAAATGAATATGAAAAGAATACTGGTTTAGTAATTATTGAAACATTAACGGAAAGAAAAATTGAAGAGTTAAGTGTACCAGGAATAATTATTGCAAGTCATGGACCATTTGCATGGGGGGAAACTGCAAGTAAGGCTGTTTTAAATGCAGTAGTTTTAGAAGAAGTGGCTAAGATGGCAATAAGAACTGAAAAATTAAATAGTGAAATTAGCCCAATACCTTCAGAGTTACAAGATAAGCATTATTTTAGAAAACATGGAGCAAATGCTTATTATGGACAAGGTTCAGTAAATAAAAAGAATTAATAAAGTAAGTGAGATTAATATAAAATAGTTTAAATATAAGATTTAAGGTATTAAAAGGTTTTTAGTATATATGTGAAATTTGGAGGGTAATAATGAGAGAAGTAGAAATGAAAAGTATCAATACAATAAGAATGTTATCAGTAGATCAAATTGAAAAAGCAAAATCAGGTCATCCAGGAATATGTATGGGTGCAGCACCTATGATATATACATTATTTAATAAGCATATGAACATTAATCCAGAAAATAGCAAGTGGTTTAATAGAGATAGATTTATATTATCAGCTGGGCATGGATCTGCTCTTTTATATTCAATGCTACACTTAAGTGGGTTTGATGTATCTATTGATGATTTAAAACAATTTAGACAATTAAATTCAAAAACTCCAGGGCATCCAGAAGTTGGGCACACTCATGGAGTAGAGGCTACAAGTGGTCCTTTAGGACAAGGTATTGCTCAAGCAGTAGGTATGGCAATGGCTGAAAAACATTTAGCAGCTAAATACAATAAAGATGGATTAGATATAGTTGATCATTATACTTATGCAATAGTTGGAGATGGAGACTTAATGGAAGGTGTTGCTAATGAAGCAATATCTTTAGCAGGACACTTAGGATTAGGAAAATTAGTTGTTCTATATGATTCAAATGATATTTGTTTAGATGGAAAACTTTCAACTTCATTCTCAGAAAATGTTATAGATAGAGTTAAGGGAATGAATTGGCACACTATTAGAGTTGAAGATGGAGATACAAATATTGAAGCAATTTCAGCCGCAATAGAAGAAGCTAAAAAGGTAACAGATAAGCCAACGTTAATAGAGGTTAAAACAACAATTGGATATGGTTCACCTAATAAAGGAGGAACAAATGGGGTTCACGGAGCACCTTTAGGATCTAATGAATATGAAGAAACTAAAGCAAACTTAAATTGGACTTATGACCCATTTACTGTTCCTAATGAGGTAAAAGAGGATTTTGCTAACAATGTTATAGCAAGAGGGAAACAAAAGGAAGAAGACTGGAATGAGTTAGTTAATAAATATAAAGAGGCTTATCCAGAAGAATATAATAG
Organism: Clostridium sp.; assembly: GCF_026168755.1. Lineage (GTDB taxonomy): Bacteria > Bacillota > Clostridia > Clostridiales > Clostridiaceae > Clostridium. The sequence goes on from NZ_JAPFDR010000006.1 coordinate 71,940, forward strand.
TTTAATATCTTCAATTAATGGAGAATTAAATATTAATTTTGAAGAAGTATTACCAAAGTATGAAATAGGTAAATCAGTTTCAACTCGTAATGCTTCAGGATTTGCAATGAATGCAATTGCAAAAAGTTATGATGGATTATTTGGGGGTTCTGCAGATTTAGCACATTCAAATATGACGTATTTAAAAGAACAAGGGGATTTTAGAAAAGATACTCCTGGTGGAAAAAATATTTGGTTTGGCGTAAGAGAATTTGGAATGTCTGCAGCAGGAAATGGAATAATGCTTCATGGAGGATTAAAATCATTTGTTTCAACATTCTTTGTGTTTAGTGATTATTTAAAACCTGCAATAAGAATGTCTGCAATTGAAAAATTACCATTAGTATATGTATTAACTCATGATTCAATAGCTGTAGGGGAAGATGGACCAACACATGAACCAATTGAACAATTAGCAGGACTTAGAGCTATACCTAATGTAAATGTAATAAGACCAGCAGATGCTCATGAAACAAATGCAGCTTGGCAAATAGCTTTAGAGAATAAAGAAACACCTTCTGTATTAGTATTATCAAGACAAAATATAAATGTAAATGCTGAATTTAATTGTGTAGATAAGGTTAGAAAAGGTGCATATATAATTTCAGAAGCAGCACAAACTCCAGTAGCTCAGATAATAGCAACAGGATCAGAAGTTGATTTAGCAATAAGTTCTCAAAGAGAATTAGAAAAACAAGGAATATATGTTGATGTTATATCAATGCCATGTTTTAGATTATTTGACATACAAGATAATGTTTATAAGAATAGTGTATTAAAGCCAGGAGTTAAAAAGTTAGCTGTAGAAATGGCTTCATCATATGGATGGCACAAATATGTTGATGAAGTATTATGCATAGATACATTTGGGGCATCAGGTAATGGTAATGAGGTAATGAATTTCTTTGGATTTAATAAAGGAACTGTAGTAGATAAAGTAAAAGAATTAATTTAAAAAGGTTAATAATGGGTGTGTTATTTGATGGAGTTTAATATGGTGTTAAACTCCACAGAGAAAAGAGGATATTGGAGGATAATGAGTCATGAATAGTTTAAATGAAGTAAAAAAGACACTAGAATCAGGAAAAGCTGTTCTAGGAATTGAGCTTGGCTCTACCAGAATAAAAGCAGTTCTTGTTGATCAAATGGGATCAGTTATTGAAACTGGAGGATTTGATTGGGAAAATAGCTTAATTGATGGGGTTTGGACATATTCTTTAGATGAAGTATGGACAGGAATTCAAGAATGTTATAAAGATTTGTCAGAAAGAGTTAAGAAAAAATATGACGTAAGAATAAATAAATTATCAGCTATGGGAGTAAGTGCTATGATGCATGGATATCTTCCTTTTGATAAAGATGGGAATCAATTAGCTGACTTTCGTACATGGAGAAATACCTTTACAGGACAAGCTGCTAATGAATTAACGGAACTATTCCAATATAATATTCCTGAAAGATGGAGTATTGCACATTTATATCACGCTATTTTAAATAAGGAAGAGCATGTGAAGGATATAAATTTTCTTACAACTTTAGCGGGCTATGTTCATTGGAAGCTTACAGGGAAAAAGGTAATGGGTGTTGGAGAAGCCGCTGGAATGTTTCCAATAGATATAAATAACAAAAATTATAATAAAGATATGATAGGAAAATTTAATTCATTAATTGCTTCTAATAAATACTTATGGACACTAGAAGAGATTCTTCCAAAGGTTTTAGTTGCAGGAGAAGAAGCTGGAACATTAACAGAATATGGTGCATTACTTTTAGATCCAACTGGAAGGTTGCAATCAGGAACGAAACTTTGTCCTCCAGAAGGAGATGCAGGAACTGGAATGGTAGCAACTAATAGCATCGCTAAGAAGACAGGAAATGTATCAGCAGGGACTTCAGCATTTGCTATGGTAGTTCTTGAAAAAGAGTTATCTAAATTGCATAAAGAATTAGATATGGTTACAACTCCAACAGGAGATTTAGTAGCAATGGCGCATTCAAATAATTGCACATCAGATATTAATGCTTGGATTGAAATATTTAATCAATGTTTAGGTGCATTTGGAGTAAAGGTTACACCAGGTGAATTATACAAGAACTTATTTGAAAAAGCATTAGAAGGTGATGATGACTGTGGTGATTTAATGTCTTATTGTTTCTACTCAGGGGAACATGGAATAGGATTAACAGAAGGATGCCCTATGTTTTTACATCCAGCAAATTCAAAGTTTAATTTAGCTAACTTTATGAGAGTTCAATTATATACATGTTTTGGTGCAATGAAACTTGGTATGGATATTTTAACAAAAGAAGAAAAGGTTAAAATTGATAAAATTCTTGGACATGGAGGCATATTTAAGACTAAGGGAGTTGCACAAAATATTTTATCAGCAGCTATAGGAGCACCTGTAGTTGTAATGGAAACTGCAGGAGAAGGTGGAGCATGGGGAATTGCATTGTTAGCACTATATCTTGATAAAAAGCAAGAAAATAATTCTTTAGAAGATTTTTTAAATAACACTATCTTTAGAGATGCAGAAGTAGTAACAGTAGAGCCAAATCAAAATATGATTATTGGATATGAAAAGTTTATAGAAAATTATAAGAGCGGCTTAAATATTGAGCAAGAAGCAGTAAACTATTTGAAAAATAGAGCTTAGGATTTAAATATAAAAGATGGTTGAAAAATTAAATTAATGTAGTATTAATAATTTTATTAGATATAAGTATGGATTTATGGGAGGAGAAAGAGGATTATGAAAATATTTATAGATACAGCTAATGTTGAACAAATTAAAAAGGCAAATGCTATGGGATTAATTGATGGAGTTACAACAAACCCATCATTAGTTTCAAAAGAAAATAAAACAATGGCAGAAGTAATTCCAGAAATTTGTGAAATAGTAGATGGGCCAATAAGTGCAGAAGTTATGAGCTTAGATACTGAAGGAATGATTAGAGAAGCAAGAGAGTTAGCAAAAATAAGCAAAAATATAGTTGTTAAAATACCAATGACTTTAGAGGGATTAAGTGCAGTTAGAGTGTTATCTCAGGAAGGAATAAAAACTAACGTTACTTTAATATTCAGTGTTCATCAAGGTGTTTTAGCAGCTAAAGCTGGAGCAACTTATATAAGTCCTTTCGTTGGTAGATTAGATGATATTGGAATTGATGGAATGGACTTAATAAATGACTTAATAATAGCAAAAGAAAACTATGGTTTTGAAACAGAAATAATAGCTGCAAGTATAAGAACAAAGGAACATATTCTGCAATGTATATTATCAGGTGTAGATATTGCAACAATACCATATGTACAAATTGAAGACATGGCTAAGCATCCATTAACTACAGCTGGAATTGAAAGATTTATAAGTGATTATAGTAAGGTTCAAAAATAATTATGATAAATCTGTACCCCTATAGGTTAAGTTTACTGGTTTCTTAGGGGACATAAAATTAAAAATTGAAAGTTAGAAATTAATATTGAGATTAAAGGGAGAGATTAAAATGATCAATACAAGAAAATATAGTTTTTGGTTTATAACAGGTAGTCAAGATTTATACGGTGAAGACACTTTAAAACAAGTTGCTTTAGACTCTAAGGAAATGGTAAATAAGTTAAATGATGTTGAAGGAATTAAATATGAAATAATTTATAAACCGACAGTAAGAAATTCTAAGGAGATATATGATGTATGCTTAGCTGCTAATAATGATGAAAATTGTGCTGGTGTTATAACTTGGATGCATACTTTTTCACCTGCTAAGATGTGGATAAGAGGATTATCAATATTAAATAAACCACAACTACATTTCCATACACAATTTAATAGAGATATTCCTTGGGATACAATGGATATGGATTTTATGAATTTAAATCAATCAGCGCACGGAGATAGAGAGTTTGGATTTATAAATACAAGAATGGGTAACAATAGAAAAGTTGTTGTTGGATATTGGCAAGATTCAGAAGTTCATGAAGAAATAAATAAATGGATGAGCGTTGCAGCTGGATATGTTGAGGGAAGAAATATTAAAATTGCTAGATTTGATGACAATATGAGAGATGTTGCTGTAACCGAAGGTGATAAAGTTGAAGCAGCATTAAAATTAGGTTGGACTTGCGATGCTTTCGGAATTGGAGACTTAGTAGAAGTAATTAATGAGGTTACTGATGAAGAAGTTGAAAATTTAATGAAAGTATATGAAGAAAAATATGAGATTTGTGAAGCTGGAAAAGCTGAAGGTTCTGTAAGAAATTCTATTAAATATCAAGCAAAGGTAGAAATTGCTTTAAGAAGATTCTTAGAAAAAGGTGGATATACTGCATTCACAACTAACTTCCAAGTGCTTCATGGTATGGAACAATTACCAGGACTTGCAGTACAAAGGCTTATGGAAGATGGATATGGATTTGGAGGAGAAGGTGACTGGAAAACAGCAGGTTTAGTTAGATTAATGAAAATTATGACTAACAATACTAGAACTTCTTTCATGGAAGATTATACTTATAATTTTGAGCCAGGAAATGAAATGATTTTAGGGGCTCATATGCTTGAAGTTTGTCCAACAGTTGCAGCTAATAAACCTTTAATAGAAGTTAAGCATTTAGGAATTGGTGATAAGGCTGATCCAGCAAGATTAATATTTAACGGGCAAGCAGGCTCAGCAGTTTGTGCATCATTAATTGATTTAGGTGGAAGAATGAGGTTAATAATAAATGAAGTAGAAGCTAAAGAGGTTGAAAGAGATCTCCCACAACTTCCAGTAGCAAGAGTGCTATGGAGACCAGAGCCATCATTAAAAGTAGGAGCAAAGGCTTGGATACTTGCTGGTGGAGCTCATCATACTTCATTCTCTTATGAATTAGATTCAGAGCAATTAACTGATTTAGCTAATATGTATGGAATTGAGTCAGTTGTAATAGGAAAAGATACTAATATTAAGGAATTTGAAAAAGAATTAAAATGGAATGATTTATATTGGAGATTAAATAGATAGTTTTATTTAAGATAAGGGGTTTAGAGAATTATGAGTAGATTAATAATTAACACACACAATAAAAAGTCAAAAATAAGCAAGGAAATATATGGACACTTTTCAGAGCATTTAGGAAGATGTATATATGAAGGAATATATGTTGGAGAAGATTCAAAAATACCTAATGTAAATGGAATGAGAAATGATGTTGTACAAGCATTAAGGGAAATGAAGATACCAGTATTACGTTGGCCAGGTGGATGCTTCGCTGATGAATATCATTGGATGGATGGAATAGGACCAAAAGAAAATCGTAAAAAGATGATAAACACACATTGGGGTGGAGTTGTAGAAGATAATAGTTTTGGTACACATGAATTTATGGAATTATGTAGACAATTAGAATGTGAGCCATATATTAATGGAAACCTTGGTAGTGGGACAGTTCAAGAAATGTCTGAGTGGGTAGAATATTTAACTTTTGATGGTATTTCACCAATGGCAGAGTTAAGAAAACAAAATGGACATGAAGAACCATGGAAGGTTAAATACTTTGGAGTAGGTAATGAAAATTGGGGTTGTGGTGGAAATATGACGCCAGAATTCTATGGAAATATGTATAGAAGATATCAAACTTATTGCAGAAACTATGGAGAAAACAAGCTTTACAAAATTGCTTGTGGCCCAAATGTTGATGATTATAACTGGACTGATGGAGTAATGAAGGTTGCTGCAAACTATATGGATGCTTTAACATTGCATTATTATACTCATCCAGGTGGTTGGGAAAATAAGGGACCAGCAACAGGATTTGATGAATCTGCATGGTATGAAACTATGAAAAGAACTTTAAAGATGGAAGAATTAATTAATAGACATTTAGAGATAATGAATAAATATGACCCAGAAAAGAGAGTTGATTTAATAGTTGATGAATGGGGTGGCTGGTATGATGTCGAACCAGGAACTAATCCAGGATTCCTATACCAACAAAATACTATGAGAGATGCACTTATTGCAGGTATTAATTTAAATATATTTAATAAGCATAGTGATAGAGTTAAAATGGCAAACTTAGCTCAAGTAGTTAATGTACTTCAAGCTGTTATATTAACAGAAGGTGAAAAGATGATATTAACACCAACTTATCATGTATTTAATATGTATAAAAACCATCAAGAAGCAACATTAGTTGAAAGTTATATAGAAACTAAGATGATTGGAGTTGGTGAAGAATATAAAGTTCCAAATTTAAATGAATCAGTTTCTGTAGATAGTGAAGGAAGAATTAATATAACTATAAATAATTTATCTATTGATGAAGCGTATGATATTGAAGGAATAATAGTTGATAGACCGGTTAAATCAGTTACAGCCACTATTTTAACTAATAAAATGGATGCTCATAATACTTTTGATAACCCAGAAGTGGTTAAGCCAGAAGAGTTTAAAGATTTTGTTTTAACATCACAAGGATTAGACTTTAAGATTCCAGCTTGTAGTGTAATTAGCTTTGTTATTGAATAATTTATGGAAAATAGATTTTGTAAAAAATGTTTATTAGATAAAGTAATGGGCGATGCCGAATATAAACATATGCAGGATTATATTAAAAATATAGATAGAGATATTAAAACTCCAGAAGAGGATTATAAGATTAGATTAGATACTTGTATGGAATGCGATAATCTTATAAATGGGATGTGTAAATTATGTGGTTGCTTTGTTGAAATGAGAGCAGCTGTTAAGAAAAATTATTGTCCTAATATAGATAAAAAATGGGATAAGATTTAAGGGTAAATTTTTACTGTTATAAAAGAAATAATATTTATACAGAAGTTGAAGGCATATATCAAAAAGAAAGAGTACTTTAGATATATGCCTAATTTTATTTATGCTTAAATATTTATTTAAATTTATTGTAAAGATTAAAGGAGGGAGTGAATATTAACAGTAAGATTAAAAATTAATAAAATCATAGGATATAAAGGGGAAAAGAGATTATGAAATCAAAAAAAGTAAGCAAGATATTAGCATTTTTAATGACTGGAGTTTTAATATCATCTTTTGGATTAATTAGAGTTACAAAAGCTAAAGAAAAAATAGAAGCTAAAACCCGTGTTTCTGTACATGATCCTTCAATAGTTAAAGATGGAGATGAATATTATGTATTTGGATCTCATATAGATGCAGCGAAATCTACAGATTTACAAAATTGGACTAGGTTCACTAATGGATATACAACACCGGGGAATGTTATATTTGGAGATTTATCGGAGAATTTAGCTGGTTCATTTGCATGGGCTGGTGAAGACGATTCAGACAGTAAAGGTGGTTTTTCTGTTTGGGCACCTACTGTATTTTGGAATGATAACTATGTAAATGATAATGGTGCTAAAGGAGCATATATGATGTATTATTGTACATCATCTACGTATAAACGTTCTGCTATAGGGTTTGCAGTATCTCAAAATATTGAGGGGCCATATACTTATGTTGATACTATTATGTACTCTGGATTTACTAAAAATGATGCATATGACTCAAATAGTGCTAAAAATACTAAATATGTAAATACTCATATTGATGAATTAATTGAAGAGGATGTTTTAGAAGGATTAAATGATTCATGGTTTAATGCTGATGGTTCATATAATACAAGTTATGCACCAAATGCAATAGATCCAGAATTATTCTATGATGAAAATGGACAGTTATGGATGACTTATGGATCTTGGTCAGGTGGAATATATATATTAAAAATAGATGATACTACTGGACAACCTATATATCCAGGAGCTGATGCAGACCAAGATAGTCTTAATCTTACAGATAGATATTTTGGTAAAAGAATATCTGGAGGTTATACACAATCAGGGGAAGGGGCAGATGTAGTATATGATAAGGAGAATGGATACTACTATATGACTGTAACTTATGGGGGATTAACTGCTGATGGTGGATATAATATGAGGTTATTTAGATCAGAAAATCCAGATGGTCCATATTTAGATTCAGCAGGAAGAAATGCAGCTTTATCAGGAAATGTTAGCAATACTAATTATGGAATTAAGTTAATTTCTAATTATAAATTTGATTGTCAGGATACAGCTCTAAAAGCAGCAGGTCATAATTCAGTTTTTTTAGAAGAGGATGGAGATAGATATTTAATTCATCATCAAAGATTTGATAATGGAACTGAATATCATGAGGTAAGAGTTCATCAAATGTTTGTAAATAAAGAAGGCTGGCTAGTAGTTGCTCCTTATGAAAATAGTGGAGACGAAATTTCACAAACAGGATATTCAAAGGAAGAAATAGTAGGGAATTACCAATTTATTAATCATGGAACTGACACTACAAGTTCTATATCAAGCACATTGAATATTACATTAAATGAAGATTTTACAGTAAGTGGTGATATAACTGGTACTTGGACTATGGAGGAGGATACTTATTATATGACTATCACTACAAATGATATAACTTATAGTGGAGTATTCTTTAAACAACAAGATGAATCATTAGAAGAAAATAAAGTAATGACATTTACTGCTATTGGAAATAATAATGAATCAGTTTGGGGAAGTAAACTTGAATTAGATGATTTATAAGCTGTTGAATATACAGGAAATGATTTAGAAAATAAAATTCCAAGTGTAACTAAGTCTGATATAGAGCTACCTACAGTAGGGCCATATCATACAACAATTAGTTGGAAATCAAGCAATGAAAATAGTATATCTAATGAAGGAAAAGTAAAACGTACAGATGAAGATGCAACTGTTATTTTAACTGCAACTATAACTAAAGGGGAATCAGTTATTACTAAAGAATTTACTGTACTTGTTAAGGGAGTGTTACAAGAAGTTGGAGTAGAGCCAATTTATAAATATGATTTTGAAAGTTTAGAGAATCAAACAATTGCAAATACAGGTAGTAAGATTGGTACTGCAACATTAGTTGGTACTGCATCAGTTGTAGAAGATGAAGAAAGAGGAAATGTATTAGAGGTTACAAACGAAAAGGGTGCAGTGAAGGTTAATTATTTAGCATGATGAAAAAAAGCAAGATGAAGAGCAAAAAAATCCGGAAAATCCACAAGAACCAGGAGATACATTAAATCCGGGAAGTAGTGATTCAGGAAATGTTGATTCTGGGAAGAAGCCAACAGTAAATAATAATGTAAATACATCAAAATTACCGCAAACAGGAGCAATTAATGTATTATTTACATTAGCTTTAGGTGGAGCAAGCGTTACTATTGGTGGAATAACTTTAAAAAAGAAAAAATTATAATATAGAGTAATTAATAAAACTGTATCAAAAGTACTTTTGATACAGTTTTATTAATTTAAAAGATAAATCTTATTGATTAATATTTATTTTAGTACCTAAAAGTTTTAGAAAATTAGTATAACTATAAAATTTTGGTGCATTTAGATACTCATCTTTATTGGAATTACTTTTAAATATAAATTGTGTGAAGGAATAATTATAAATTTCATTAAATAGTTTTATATCACTCCAACTTTCTCCGTTATTTAAAGAATAAGTAGAATATAAATGATTATATTCCATCCACTGACAGTAAAGAATATTCTTATATTTAATTAGATTTGGAAATAAGCTTGGTATTTTAGTGCTTAAAAATATATTGTTTTGAATATAAGGAGTTTTATTTTCGAAAAACAAGTTTATATATTTACAGTAAAATTGATTTTGATTTTTTTCTGAATATACAATATGATAGATATTTTTTGAATCCTTTAATACTGATAAATAAACCTTTGGTTTTTTTGAAAAAGTTATTTGAATAGGAGTATCCCATTTTTCTTTATCATAACTATAATTAGCTACAAAGAGTTCTTCATATCTATCTATTAATTTGAAGTAATAAATCTTTAAATTACTTTCATTTATTATTACTTCAAAATTATTTAAAAGTGTATAATTTAAAAAATCTATGTTACTTTTTATCCAAATATTATTTTTTTTATAATAATGTACTAAGGTTGAAAAGTGAGACTTTTCTTTATTTATTTCATAGTAAATTATATGAACTTTATTATCAAGGTGTTTAATAAAAGGAAATTTAATTTTATATTTATTAGAATCATATTTTAAAATTAATGTTTTATATATATTTGAACCATTTATATGTAAGTAGTTGAGAAATTTATTTTTTTCAGTGAATAATCCATATATATCATTATTGGAATTTATATCAAAATAAATAGTTGATAGTGATGAAATATCTGATAAAATTTTTTTATTTTTTTTTATTTCAAAATTAGAATTAACATAATTAATAGAAATTCCATTTTCTACAGAAATAGCATATAAATTATTAAATGAATTCCTAATTAATATTGAAGATTGTTTTATAAATGACATAATATCACTCCAGATATCTTTATATATTAAATATATATTTTTCTAGCTATATTAATATGTTATTAATAATTAAATTTTAAAATTAGCTTATCAAGGATATAAGAAATACTTGTATAAAAAATAATTAATTTCAAAAAAACTCTCAAAAGGAAACATATATAGCTATAAATCATAATATAAAGTAAAAAAAACAAATTTATTGTCTAATTAATGATATAAATCAGGAGGAAATAAATAATGTCATATAAAAAAGGAAGAATAGATAAAAGTTCAAATTGTCATAAAGAAATCAAATTTAAAGATAATTGTGATTTAAATTGTTGTGATAATTTAATAGTTAGGGACTCAGATATTTATGAAGCTGAATGTGTTCCAGTAGTAACTGAAAAAATATTTGATAGTATAATTTTAGAAGACTTTAAATACAGGGTAGAAGAGGAAGAGTTTACTATAGTTTCTACAGGGAAATGTCATTATGATGAAGGAGCACCTATATGTATAGATAAAATAGGAATAACTTATGATTTTATAGGAATTGCGGAAGAGAAAAAGGAAGAATTGATAAATTCTGAAAATATTATTTTTTCAGCAGAACCAGGAACAGGATATAATACTTCTGATGAAGTTTTTTATAATGAATATATAGGAACATTTGTAACAAATAGATGTTGTGAAAAAGATAGTAAAAAGCAAGGGATAAAATCTAGGGTTTTGGAGAACAATGTAAAGTTTTACGTTAGCAATTTGCAAATTGCTTTAATAGGTACAATAGGAGATAAACAATTTAAAGCAATTTCAAGTAATATGCCATATACAGGACATATATTTGATGGAGTTAGCTTGGATTTTTACGGAAGAATAAATTTACCGAAAGGTTCTAGAAAAGCAACGATACATGAAGAGTATGATGGATGTTTAACTGCTGAATGTGCAACAACAAATTGTTTATATAGTAGCGATAGTGACACATTTACAGCAGCTATAGAATTTTTATTAGTAGTTGAGAAAAATATGTATTCAACAGTAACTGAAAAAATGGCTGTTTTTACAATGAGTAATGCTGTTATATCTCACTCTGGGGAAGTAAGTCATGCATGTTATGATGATTGTCCAGAAGATGAGCCTAGTTATGATTGCTCAAAAGATGAATCTAGGGAATGCTTTAACGAAACTCCTAATGCAAGTATTTGTAAATATGAAATTGATAGAATAGAAGATATTTGTAGGGATTAATTAATAGTAAGCAGAAAAATTTAAATGATTAAAGTTATAATATTTATTTAAATTCGTATAAAAATACTACCATATAATTGAGAGTTTTGTTTAATAAATATTACTGGAAGTAGTGCTTCCAGTAATATTTATTGATTACATAGAATTTATTTATATGCTTATAAATCATTTAAGTCTATAGGAGTTATAGATATTTGATCTAATTCTTTATTTAAATTATCTATTTGTTTTAAAATCATAGAAATATTTTCATTTATTATGCATATATCATTAGATAATTTAGAGGTTATAGTATTAAGTTCTGAAATTATAGCATCAGTATTTTGTAGTGATTTATTAATGTCAGTATTAAACTTATTGAGTGTTTGAGAAAATTCATTTTTTAAATTATTTAAATTAGTAGTATTTGAATCTATTATATTATTTAATTTAGAAATTTTATTATTGATTGAATTTTTAAAGTTGTTAAACTGAATATCTATATTTGTTTTATCTAAATTTATAAGTTCTATAAATGGAGGATTATTTGAATAAAATGAATCAAAATTAATTATTGTATTTAATATTGAATCTAAAGGCTTAATAATTAAGCTAGATTGTGTTTTATTAGATAAAATAGATATTAATATAGGGGTAATATCTATTCTTATATATTTGTTTATATCATAAGAATTAATTTTTATGTTTATATTAGAATCTGACTTTGTTTTAGATATAAATTGTGGATTAATAACTAAATCATTATAAGGTGTTAAATTTTCGCAAATTGATAGAAGGATGGACTTATTATTGATAAATTTTGAATCCTTTATATAGAGATTTAAAAATGCTGAATCAAATGAATTTAAATTAATATTACATAAATCAAAGTTTAAAATCGTTAAATATTCATTTTTTGTATTAAAATTATTATATATTATTCCTACAAATAAACTATTATTTTTAGAATTAATTTTTAAATTAGTTTTATTTATAGTAGCTCCAGAGGAACAAATAATTTTATTAGAACTTTTCAAAATTAATCACTCCTAGTTTAGTAGTGCTCATTTTTATATATTATGAAATTAAATTTTATTTTGTTCTTATTTATATAGGTTAATAAAAAATAAAAATGGAGTCTGGTAAAGAATAAAATATACTCTTTGCCTTGACTTCCATTTTCATTATAAAAATTATATTAACTTATTTTATTTGTTACAGAAATTTATTTAAAATTTAGCAGTGTTCTTCAACTGCTAAAGCTGTAATTTGTCCGCTAACAGTTGTACCAATTTGTGCTAAAGTTGCATTTGAGATTTCTAGTGTATAGGTACAGCATTCACAGCATACACTACAGTCACAAATTTGAAATTCAAATGATTTTCCTGATAAAGCATTAATTAATGAACTTGAAGTATAAGATCCACCTACATATTGAGAGCAACCATCAGAGCAACATTTTTTTACTCTAAAAGTTATGCTTGTTAATACATCTAATGGAGCACTTATTAATGCAGTAATACGAAGTAATACTTTAGGATTTTTTAAGCATTTTGTGTTTAATGTTACACTTGCTACTGAGAATGGATTTCTTATACTAGCCCCTGCTAAATCTAATATAGGCAATGGACCTGCTGAACCACAACCACAATTTAATACGGACTTTCCGGGTTTTTTTATTTCACATAAAGAGTTCATAATATTACCTCCAAATTTAATATCTAAGCAAAGCTTAGCAAGATTTTTCTACGGCTAAAGCAGAAATAGTACCACTAACTGTTGTTCCTGCTACTAATAAGCTTGCATTAGATATTTCTACAGAGTAAGTTGCACATCCACAACATTCTCCGCAGTCGCAGAATTGGAAAGAGAATGATTCACTATGCAAAACATCAATTGCATCACTATAGTTATAGCTTCCACCAACATATTGAGAGCATCCGTTGATGCATCTTACTAGTCTAAATGTTATATTTGGAAAAACTCCTGCTGGAACATTAATTAATGCAGTAAAATTAATTAATACAGTTGGACAGTGCATTCCTCTTGTATCAATAGATGTGCTTGCAACTGAATAAGGATTTACTATACTAGCACCAGTTAAATCTAATACTGGTAAAGGTCCAGCAGCACCACAGCCACAACTTAATATAGATTTTCCAGGTTTAGGACATGAACATTGTTCATTACAACCTTTTTTACACATACAGCTATTGTTATTATTATTATTATTTAACATAATTTTCCTCCAAAGTTTGTATTTTTTAGGATTTATTAAAGAAATATATCTTCCTCAATTTTATAATATGTACTTATAGACAAATGGTGATAAAACATAAATTATTTCTAGACATATTTTTACAAATTATAATCTAATTAAATATAATTTATTTAATTAGATTATAATAAAATACAAATTTTATTATAATTATTTAAACTTGCAAACTAAAACTAGAAAAGGAAACTTAGCTATTTAAAAATCATAATATGAAGTAAAAAATTAAAATTATTGTCTTATTAACTTTATAAATTAAAGGAGGTAAATAATGTTATATAAGAGGAAAGTTATTAATGACTATCCAAATCATTATAAAGAAGTTGCCTTTAAAGATAGATGTAATTTAGAAAGTAACTATAGTTTAATATTTGAGGATGCAGATATTTATCAAGCTGAATGTATTAAAGTAATAAATGAAAAAATAATTGATTATATTACAGTAGAAGATTTTAAATATAAGGTTGAAGAAAAAGGAGAGTTTAAAATAGTTAATTCATTTACTTATAAATATAATGAAGATGATTCTATATTCATAGATAAAATAAGTATAAATTATGATTTTATAGGAATGATAGAAGTTGAAAAGGAAGAATTAGTAGATTTAGAAAAAGTAATTTTTTCAGCAAAATTAGGAGCTGGATATAATTGTTGTGAAAAAAACTTTTATGATAAATTTACATCAAATGTTTGTACTAGCAAAAATTATTTTAGCAGAGGTAAAAATAATGAAGTAAAATCTAGAATTTTAGAAAATGAAGCACAGTTTTATGTATGTAATTTACAAGTAACCTTATCTGGAACAATAGGAAAGCAAGAGTTTAAAGCTATTTCTACTACTACACCTTATACAGGAGTTATATTTGAACAGGGTGGGTTAGATTTTTATGGCAATATATATTTACCAAAAGAATATAAAAAAGTAACTATACATGAAGAATATAATGGATTTTTAACTGCTGAATGTGCAATTGCAGATAGCCAATATAATATTTCTAGTAATACATTTACAGCTTCAGTAGAATTTTTATTAGAGATTGAAAAAACTATATATTCAACAGTAAATGAAAAAATGGATATTTTCACTATACCCGATTCTGTATAATTAAAATTATATAGTTATATAATACTTACTAAAATAGAGATTTTAAAGAAAGATTATTACACATATGTACATTAAAAATAATTTAAATGAATTTCAAATATGAATGAGAATAAAAAATATAAAAATACCACATACCAAAGTAAACTGTTCTTGATAAAAGGTAAAGTTTACAAAAGATAGGTGGTATTTTTAGTTAATTATAAAATTAAGAAATAATTTTATTAAATAAGTGTATATCTTTGTTAAAGACAATTAAGAAAATACGAGAAATCATATAACTATGCAATGCTACACCTAAAAGAAGCATAAATAAAAATACTATTGGAAAATAAAAAGTTGCAAATAATACAGATGCTCCAAATAAGACAATAAGTACACTATAAGGAAGATTTTTTAGTGAAATAATGAAACAATACTTAAAAATATTTAATATAGAGCATTTAGTTTTTGTTAATATTATAAATATATATGGAATGACTAATAAAAAAATAAATAAAGAAAAAAATATAAACGGTAATGCAAAATATGATAGTGATAAACCACACTTTAACCAAAAAACTAAGTTAACTCCTAAAATTATAGATAATGATAGAATAATTAACCATATTATTGTTGACTTTTTGAAGTTTTCTTTAAATGATTTAAAGAAGGTCTTTATTAAATTTTCTTCTTCATTATCAATAAATTTTAAATTAACAGAATATAAAGTTGTAGTTGTAGCACCTATTGTTATTATAGGAATACTACAAAATATCCATAAAATATTTAAAATAAACAAATCAGCAACCCTATTCATAAATTTAGAAAAACCACTATCTGAATTAAAGATATTTCCCATAAAACCCCTCCTAATTTCCATATATATCTAATTTAATAATACAGTATGTAAATGATTAAATCAATGATATTAAATAATGTACAAAGATAATTAATAGTTTTTTATAAAGAATTAGATAAATATTTATATTTCTATTAAAATGCATATTTATTATTTTTTATAAGAATACTAGTATTATTGATTAAATTTAACTAAGGAGGAGAGTTATGAAGCACAAGAGAATATTATTATTAACTTTATTATTTTTATTAATATGTAGTTGTAATGTTTTTGCAAGTAAGAGACCAGAACCTAATGCAATTTTTATGGGAGAGGTAGAAGAAGTTCAAAGAAATGAGAATGATAATACTTTAAATATAAAAGTTAAAGGATATCTTAAGGGGTTTACAGTAAAAGATCAAGAGTTAATAGCAGTTGTAGACAATGAAACATTAATAATTCCAAATGAATGTCCAAAAGAAGGCGAAGAAATAGATATTAAAAAAGTTGATCCTAAAGAGTTTAAGGTAGAAAAGGGTGACGTGGTATTCTTTGTATTAAGTGAAGCTATGACAAAATCAAATCCACCCCAAGCTTCAGCTAAGGCTATTCAAGTGACATATAAAAAATAAAATTTATTTACTACATCTTATATAAATATACTTTATATGAGATGTAGTAATATGTAACATAATTAAGTATATTTACGTAATATATATTAAGATTTATTTTATCGATTGTACAAAAATATAAGAGTTTAGACCTTTATGATAGTTAAATTATAAACTTTAATTCAACAATAAATATTTAAGTTAAGTAATTGTAATATAATATTATCTTCTATATTAGAATAAAAAATTTTATAGAAAATCTCATAGAAGTTTTATAACTATCTATGAGATTTTTTATTATATATTATGTAAAATATTGTTTTGGATTAGTTTAACGAATGTATCTGGAGTTACAATTCTAATCTTGGTATTTTTATTTAATTTAGTTATGACATCATTAACATTATCCATTGTATTACTCCAAACATGAACATATACAAAGGTATAAGAGTTTGGATCTTTAATATTTGTATAGCCTAAATTAATTCTATCGTTAATATTAGAAATCAATTGATTTCCATCTTCTATACCAGCCCAAAGTAAATCACGGCAAGAAATGATAGGTTTATCATTAGACCAAATTATTTTTCCCTTATAGGCATTATTTATATCATAATTCAAGTAAAAAAGAGCATCTATATTAGAATTACAAGTATATTTATCCCATAAATCTTTCTTATAAAAAGTTTCATCATCAAGAATTAACACAGAATGCTCATCAACATTTTTCATATACTAATTAAGTCGTTTAGTATAATCATAATATAGCTTCTATAGATTCATCAATAGCTATGGAATTTTTTAAAGATGCAAGAGTACAAGCGTTATTTATTGAGTCTTCTTTTACACTACTGTATAAAACATATCCATCAACTTCAGATTTAAATTTATATTTTTAAGAATGTCATACATTATCATAAAGGTTGTTGTTCTACCAATTCCAGCTTTACAATGAAAAGTGTATTTATGCATAACTTGGTTTGTGTAAATATAGGAAGTGAATAAAAAACTTCAATTCATTGCAAATTGAAGTTTTTTACTATTTATTTTATTCCTAGTTTATTTTTAGCATCATCAACTAAATTTTTTAAATCTACTCTAGCATCATGTGCCCCTAATGTTAATGATCTTAAACCTTTTATTACTTCATCTTTAGATAAAGTTGCATAATCTTTTGTTTTTTCAGTAAAAGTTCCAGTATAATCATCAACTGCAATAATAGCTTTATCAATAGAAGTTATTACTTCTTGATTATATTTATCAACTTCTGCATTTCCCTTTACAACATTATTTTCTAAGTCTTTCTTAAGAGCTTCTAAGTTTGTTTTTAACTGATCATAAGAACCATTATATTCAGTTATAAATTCATCATATGTATTATCATATGTAAAGTCATCTACATAAATATCATATGTAGTATCAAGAGTATTATTGTTAAAGTAATGATTATATCTTTCAGTTAAGTAATCATAGTATTCTTGATTAGTAGGTGAATTTTTCTTAGTAGAATCATTAGTTGTACTATTATTAGTATTATTATTACCACATCCAACTAGTCCAAATAATAATAAAGATAGTAGCAATAAAGATAATAATTTAATCCTTTTTTTCATATAAAACATCTCCTTAAATTTTTTTATATTTATAGTTTGCTTAAGATATCTATTTATATTCATTTAAAATTTTAATAAATATTTAATCATATATTAAAAAGGAGATATTATATATAGTTTAACACTATGATGTAATATATTCTTTTAATGTTAATAAATAATTAATAATGTAAGTTTATATAATATATATTTATATAAATCACATAAAGAAAACGATTATAAATTTATATGTTAATAAAAAGTTAAAAAAATATTGACAAAAAGTAAATACATGTATATTATGGAAACATAAAATTGAATATACACCTCATTTTATTATGAGGTAGAGGCGCAGAATCTAACAGTTTTTAGTGGAGCTAGAGAGTGTGATGAATCTAGAAAGAAGGAGATTTTGCCGAAGCTTGTAATATATCTCGATATTACTTGCTGGGTCTGCAGTTAAGAGCTGCAGGACTGTCTTAATAAGTTTTCCCAGACTTATTAAGTTGTGCTATCTCAAAGGAGAAAGATGGGGAACTAGTATGAAATCTGGACTAAACCATGGAAGATTAGTTTTTTATATTCATATAATTTTTAAGATAGCACCAGCCCAATTGGGTTGGTTTTTTTATTATAATAAAGGAGAGAATAAAATATGAAAAAAAGATTATCAGCATTAATTTTAGCTGTAGCAACAGCGGCAATAACATTAACAGGATGTGGAACAAAAACTTCATCAGAAAATGTATTTAGAGTAGCGATGGAAGCAGGATATGCTCCGTTTAACTGGACTCAATTAGATGATTCAAATGGTGCAGTAAAAATAGAAGGATCTTCAGAATATGCAGGAGGATACGATGTGGAAATTGCAAAAAAAATAGCAGATTCATTAGGGAAAGAGTTAGTTATAGTTAAAACTGAATGGGATGGATTAGTACCATCACTAATATCAGGAAAAGTAGATGCTATTATTGCAGGTATGTCACCAACAGAAGAACGTAAGGAGACAATAGATTTTTCAGATAATTACTATGAATCAGATTTAGTTATGCTAGTAAAGAAGGGTGGAGCATATGAAAATGCAAAAACATTAGAAGATTTTTCAGGAGCTAAAATAACAGCTCAGCTAAATACTTTCCACTATTCAGTAATAGATCAAATACCATCAGTAAATAAGCAACTTGCTATGGATAACTTTTCAGCTATGAGAGTAGCTTTAGAAAGTGGTGTTATAGATGGTTATGTAACTGAGAGACCAGAAGCTTTAAGTGCTGAAATGGCAAATGAAAACTTTAAAATGGTAGAGTTTACAGATGGTTTTGTTACATCAGAGGAAGATACTACTATAGCAGTTGGTTTACCAAAAGGAAGCCAGTTAAAAGAGCAAATAAATGAAGTTTTAAGTGGAATATCTAAAGAAGAAAGATTAGAGATAATGGATACTGCTATTAAAAATCAACCTGCAGCTCAATAAGTGGGATAGAGTAATATATAATTTTTAATATTTTAAGGAGAGTTTGTCATGAGTCTAGAATGGATAATTAAGATATTACAAAACAACTGGCCAATGTTTTTAAGAGGAGCCGGAATGACACTATTAATTTCTATAATAGGAACATTAATAGGAACACTAATAGGACTTATAGTTGGAGTTATAAGAACAATACCAGTTCCAGAAAAAGGAGCTAAAAAAGGTTTATTAAAAACAATTAATATAATTTTATCAGCTTATATAGAATTTTTCCGTGGTACTCCTATGATAGTACAAGCTATGGTTATTTATTATGGATCAGCAGCGGCTTTTGGAATAGATATAGATAGAATTGCTGCAGGATTATTTATAGTATCAATAAATACAGGAGCATATATGTCTGAAATAGTAAGAGGGGGAATTGTTTCAGTAGATAAGGGACAATTTGAAGCTGCACAAGCAATAGGAATGAATCATTTTCAAACTATGACTAATGTAGTGTTACCACAAGTTATTAGAAATATTTTACCTGCAACTGGAAATGAGTTTGTAATTAATATAAAGGATACATCTGTTTTAAATGTAATATCAGTATCAGAGTTATTCTTCCAAACTAAGACTATATCAGGAAATAACTTTAGATATTTTGAAACATTCTTTATAACATGTATAATTTATTTCATTATGACATTTACAGTTACAAGAATATTAAGAGCAATAGAGAAAAAGTTAGATGGACCTGAAAACTATATTATTGCAGGGAATCAAATGCAAGTTGAAACACCAGAAGATATGGCTAAAAAAGTTCATGGTAGTGTGGTAGCTTAAGGAGGGGTAAAAGATGGAAAGAGTAATTGAAGTTAAGCATTTAAGTAAATCCTTTGGAGACCATAAGGTTTTAAAAGATATAGATTTTTCAGTAAATAAAGGAGAAGTTGTTTGTCTTATAGGTTCATCTGGATCAGGAAAATCAACACTATTAAGATGTATAAATCTTTTAGAAAAACCAACAGGTGGAGAAATTATATACAATAAAGAAAATATATTAGATGATAAGCACGACATATATAAATATAGAACTAAGTTAGGAATGGTATTTCAACAGTTTAATTTATTTAATAACCATAATGTTTTAAATAATTGTATAGTTGGACAAATGAAGGTTTTAGGAAGAAGTAAAGAAGAAGCAGAAAAAGTTGCTATGAAATATTTAAAAATTGTTGGAATGAGTAATTACATAAATGCTAAGCCAAAGCAATTATCAGGAGGGCAAAAGCAAAGAGTAGCAATAGCAAGAGCTTTATCTATGGAGCCTGATGTTATATTATTTGATGAGCCAACATCTGCATTAGATCCAGAAATGGTAGGAGAAGTTCTTAAAATAATGAAGGAACTTGCAGAAAGTGGACTTACTATGTTAGTTGTAACTCATGAAATGGAGTTTGCAAGAGAAGTTTCTGATAGAGTTGTATTTATGAATAATGGAGTAATTGAAGAAGAAGGAACTCCAGATGAAATTTTCAATAATCCTAAAAAGGAAAGAACAAGAGAATTTTTAAAACGTACGTTAAAATAATAGACATAATTATTATATATGATAGTATCTTTTAGTTATGAATGTTTATAATAAATTTAGAAATATGCTATAATATGAATACACGTATAATTGAGAGAGTTTATTTTGGAGGATATATGGAGAATTTATTAACAACAATTGAGAGAGAAAATCATATTAGAGAAATATTTTTAAGTATGTTTAAAGAAGAGGGGATTTCTCAACAGGAATTAGAAAAAGCAATTTGTGAGTCTTATTGTGAAGAGGGTTTTCAATGTGAATCGATAAAAGATATTCCTATAAATGAAATGAAGGAAGCGATAATTGAATGTTGTGAATCAGCAGGATTGGCATTTCAAACCTTTGATGATATTTTAGAATATTTTTATAAAAATAATAATTAGAGATAAATAGCTATTACTTATAGATTTAAGTAGTAGCTATTTTTAATATATTAAAGAAAGAGAAATCCATAAAATAAAGATTGTAATTAAGTAAAAATACGATATTATATAACTATAAATCTAACTAAAGAGAAAATATAAAAAAGAGGGAGTTGTTTGCAAGTATGATTAAAAATAAAAAGACAAAAATAACATTTCATAGTGGTGTTTTAACAATTGGAGGAACAATAATAGAGATTGCTTACGAAGATAGTCACATTTTTTTTGATTTTGGTAGTGAGTATAATCCATCTGCTAAAGTGCAACCAGAAGATTTACAAGGATTATTAGATGAAAATTTAGTACCATATTTAAATAATATATTTGATCCTAAAATACCTTTAATAGGCTATGAGTCAAAAGAAAATACATTTAAAAATACAGCTGTATTCTTATCTCATATTCATTTAGATCATTCTAAAATAGTTAATTACTTAAATCCTGAAATACCTCTGTATACTTTAGAAGGTACAAAATCATTACTAAATACCTTGAATATCAACAATGATTTTATTTTTCCTTTATATGAAAAACAAGACTTTAATACAAGGGAAGTAATTGGAGTTAAAGAAAATGAAGTTGTTACTGTTGGAAAAATAAAAGTAAAAGTTATGCCAGTTGACCATGATGCTTATGGAGCTAGTGGATTAGTAATAGAAACGCCAGATTTAACTATAGCATATACTGGAGATATAAGACTTCATGGATATAGAGAAAATGATACATTAAACTTCTGTAAAGAAAGTGAAAATTGTGATGTATTATTAATAGAAGGAGTAAGTGTTTCATTCCAAGAGTTTGGAGATCCTATAAGAGAGACAGAGGCGATAAATGAACCAGAGCTTATAGAAAAAATAAATGACATAGTTAATAGTAATCCTAATAAGCAAATAACTTTTAATTATTATATATCAAATGTAGAAAGAATCTTAAATATAATTAAGAGCAATCCAAGAACTGTTGTATTAGATGCATATTATTCATATGTGGTAAAAGCGGCAGCTGGAATTGAAACTCATTATTATCAATTAGATGATAAAGAATATGGATTAGATGAAAAATTAAAAGTTGATTTTGAAGAGTTATTAAATGATGAAAGTAAGTATTTCTGGCAACTAGATAAGCTTGCTTTAAAACATATAGATAAACTTAAGGAAAATGGAGTTTATATTCATACTGATGCTCAACCATTAGGGGACTTTGATCCAGCATATGAACCGTTTATAAAACAATTTAGTGATCATAATATAAAATTTGTATTATTGAGATGTAGTGGTCATGCTCGTCCTTATGATTTAATAAAAATAATTAACTTAATTAAACCAAAGCTGTTAATTCCAATTCATTCGTATCGTCCTGAAAAGCTTTATAATGAAAATGGAGATGTTTTATTACCTAAAAAAGGTCAAACAATATAATATATTTAAACCAAAGAAAGTGTAGAGTATTAGGCACATTAAGTTTATCAAAACCTAAACTTAATATTGTCTACTTATTTAAATGGGAAGGAAGATAAGATATGAAGTTAGTGATATATCAAACAAGTGATTTGCATGGATATGTTTATCCAACTAATTATGTAAAAGAGCAGTCACTAGGAATACTTAAAATAGGAAGTTACATATTAAATGATGAAAAAAATTATGATGCATCTTTAAAAGTTGATTGTGGAGATTTAATACAAGGTTCTGCTTTAGCACATTATTTATCAAAGGAAAAGTTGGATAAAAACCCCATATTAGAAGGATTGGAATTTATAGGCTATGATGCTTACGTTATAGGAAATCATGAATTTAACTATGGATTAGAGTACTTAAATAATTCATATAAACTTGTTGAGGATAAAATAATTAATACGAATATTGATGGATTAAATTTAAATACAAAACCATATAAAATATTTAATTTTAATGGATTTAAGGTTGCATGCATTGGATTCACGACATCTTTTATTCCTAATTGGGAGCATGAAAAAAATATAAAAGGGTTAAAATTCTTAGATCCAGTTGAGATGTATGGACGATATGAAAAAGAATTAAAAGAAGAAGCTGATTATATTATAGTATGTTATCATGGTGGGTTTGAAAAAAGTTTAGATGGCAATAATACACCAACAGAAAAACTTACTAAAGAAAACCAAGCAAGTGAACTATTAGAAAAATATGATTCAATTAATATGGTTTTAAGTGGACATCAACATAGATCATTTATTACTAAAATAAATGGAGTAGTTTGTGCACAACCTCTTCATAATGGACAAAAGTTTAGTAAAATCATATTAGATACAGAAACTAAAGAAGTAAATTATGAGTTAGTAGATGTTTCATTATTAAATGATGAGATTAATAAGAAATTAGAAAAAATATTTAATAGTGTTGAATTAAACTTAAAAGATTACTTAGATAAAGAAATTGGTGAATTTGATAAAGATATACTTATGGATGATATTTTTGAAGCAAGATTAAAAGGACATCCGTTTATTAATTTTTTACATCAAGTGCAATTAGAAGCTTCTGAGGCAGAGTTTTCAGTTTTATCATTATTTGATAGTGCAATTGGATTTAAGAAAAATGTATCTATTAGGGATGTATTAATAAATTATCCTTATCCTAATACTTTAATGGTTTTAAAAGTTAGGGGCGATAAATTAAAAGAAGCTATTGAAAAGGCTGCTACATATTTTGTAATTGATGATGGAAAAGTAAAAATTAGTGATGGGTTCTTAGTTCCAAAAGTTCAAAATTATAATTATGATACTTTTGGAGGTCTTGATTATGAAATTGACTTATCAAGAAATTTTGGAGATAGAGTAGTTTCTATGAAAAAGGATGGTAGGAGTATTGATTTAGATAAGTATTATAATGTTGTTATGAATAATTATCGTGCTACTAATACTTCAATTTATCCATCTTATGAAGGTGCTGAAGTTGTTCGTGAAATTAATGTTGATATAAGTGAGCTTATAATTAACTATTTTTTAAAACATAACAATATAAAAATTGTTGAAAAAAGTAATTATATAATTAAATAATAAATTTTGCTGTATCAAGAGTAAGGTGATACAGCATATTTTTTAGGTGAAGCTAAAGTTTTATTAACTTTGTAAGATTATATTAATAATATTTAACATAGATTTTACATTCAAAATGTAAAATAAATGATATTATTAATTATTATGTAAATATTTGGGGTAATGCATACCAATGTAATTACAAGAGAAATTGATATGGAGTGTGTTGAGTATGGAAGAGCAACGAATTATAATAGGCTTAACGGAAGCGGAAGTATTAGAGCGAAAAGAAAAAGGTCAAATTAATTTTGTAGAAGAAAAAAACGTAAAATCAAATTGGGAGATTATAGCGGGTAATGTATTTACATTATTTAATTTGTACAATTTCCTTATTGCTATTGCTTTAATGTCTGTTGGAGCATATTCTAATTTAGCATTTATTTTAATAATTATATTAAATATAAGCATTGGAAGTTTTCAAGAAATACATGCAAAGAATATGGTAGCTAAGCTATCAGTACTTACTGTATCAAAGGTTGATGTAATAAGAGATGGAAGAGAAAAAAGTATAAGTGTTGATGAAGTAGTTCTAGATGATATAACTATATTAAATATGGGAAATCAAATTTCTTCAGATTCAGTTGTTATTGATGGGAAGATAGAAGTAAATGAATCTCTTCTTACTGGAGAATCAGATACAATAGTAAAGATGCCAGGTGATAAGTTATTCTCTGGAAGTTATGTTGTTAGTGGTAAATGTTATGCTAAAGTTGAAAAAGTAGGTAAAGATAATTTAGCAGCAGAAATTACATTAAAGAGTAAAAAACATAAAAAGGTAAACTCAGAATTACTAAACTCTATGAGAAAAGTTACAAGACTTACAAGCTTCATAATAATACCAGTAGGAGTACTATTATTTGTACAGGCGTTCTTCTTTAGAGATCAAGTAATAAAAAGTTCTGTAGTAACAACAGCAGCGGCATTACTAGGAATGCTACCAAAGGGATTGGTTTTATTAATTAGTATATCTCTAGCAACTGGTGTAATTAAGCTAGCAAAGAAGAAAGTACTAGTACAAGATTTGTATAGTGTTGAGACATTAGCACATGTAGATACATTATGTCTTGATAAGACTGGTACTATTACTGAAGGTAAGATGAAAGTTTCAAATGTTGAAATCTTTAATGAAGAAATAATGCCAATTTCAATAGAACAGGCTTTAAGCGCTTTTGTTAATGAGATAGGAGATAACAATGGTACTTTTCAAGCTTTAAAAGAGCATTTTAATGGAAATGATAATTTTGACGTTGATTATAAAAATCAATTTTCATCTGAAAGAAAATGGAGTTCTATTTCGTTTAAGGGTATAGGTTCTATAATAGTTGGAGCACCTGAAAGATTAATAGCGAAAAGTGCTTTTGAAATGAAAGAGAACATGATAGAGGCACAAAAGCAAGGAAAAAGAGTTCTTCTTGTAGGGGTTTCTAAGGAGGTAGTAGAAGATACATTACCAGAAATAGAAATTATTGCTGCAATAGAGTTAGCAGATCCATTAAGAAAGAATGCAAAAGAAATGCTTGGGTTCTTTAAGGGGGAAGGTGTAACTGTAAAGATAATTTCAGGTGATAATCCATTGACTGTTTCTAGTATAGCTAAGCAAGCAGGATTAGAGGAGTATGAGTCATATATTGATTTATCGACTATAAAAAATGATGATGAAATAATAGATTTAGTAGATAAATATAGTATATTTGCAAGAGTATCGCCAAATCAAAAGAGTTTATTAGTGCAAGCATTACAAGCAAAAGGTCATACTGTTGCTATGACAGGTGATGGAGTAAATGACGTTATTGCATTAAGACAAGCAGATTGTAGTATAACATTACCGGAAGCAAGTGATGTAGCAAAACAAGTTTCACAAATTGTTCTTTTAAATTCTGACTTTAGTGTTTTAAAAGATGTTTTAATGGAAGGAAGAAGAGTTGTAAATAATATTACTAATGTTGCTACAATATTCTTTATAAAAACATTGTATTCAGTAATGTTATCAATATTAAATATTATAACTTGTACAGCTTTCCCATTTATGCCAATACAAATTACATTAGTGGATCTTGCTATTGAGGGATATACATCATTCTTTATATCATTTGAACCTAATGGAAAACAGATAAAGGAAAAATTCTTGAAAAGCGTATTGAAAAATTCGTTCCCATATTCTGTGGTTATAATAATAAATATTATATGTTTATATTTCTTAGCTCCAGCCTTAGGTATAGCAGAGGATAATATGACTACATTAATGTATTATATGATTGGATTTACTAGTATTTTAGCTGTAGTAAGAGTATGTAGACCATTTAATAAAATGCGTGTATTTTTATGTACAACAACAGCTATAGGATTTTTTGTAGCAACAATTTTATTTAGAAATTTACTACATTTAAGTAAGTTAGGAATACAAGAGCTAATAGTATTTTTAATACTGGCTATATTAAGTACAATTTTAATTTTAATAAAAAATTATTTAACAAGAGTTAAATAGATATATAATTATATTCAATAAAAAATGTATTGATTTTTAATCAATACATTTTTTATTTTATGTAATAAGAGAATTAGATGAAACTTTCTCTAAATAGGAGCGATCTATAATTTTATAGAATTTACCGTTTTTAACTAATTTATTTGTGCTACAAAATAAATTAATTATTCTTAATAAATGTCTATAGCTTGTACATAAAAGTTCGGCACATTCTGTTAAGTTGTAATAGAAAATTCCATCCTTTTCAGTTTTTAATATAAAAGAGGCCAGCCTACTTTCTAATGATTCATAAAGGTTGATACATGTAGTATTATTCATATAGCTAAGTCTTTCACCTAGGTTTTGACAAATATATCTTAAGAATATCACATCATTTAAAAGCAAATCCCTATATTTCATTGATATACCAATACAATAAGCTTTGGATGTAGCTTGAACTGAGGCTGTAGGAGGCTTATTCCATAAACTACAGGTTTCGCCTACGATTTCAAAAGAATTAAAAAGAGTTAGAGACATTATTTTACCTGAAGTTGAGTGAGAAAAAACTTTTAGTTTTCCACTTACTAAAAAATATAGATAATCGGAACATTCACCTTCATTAATTAAAAAATCTCCTTTATTTAAAGAAAAAAGTTCTAATAAGTTACTAATATCTTGTGAAAATAGTTTGGAAATACCAGTGTTATTAACATATTTATCTAATAATTCTTGGTTTTTAACATTTATCATAGTTCCTCCCAATAAGTGAGTAAATTAATAATATTGTTCGTTTATTTATATTCATAATTTTAACATACAGCAAAATATATAACAATAAGTTCTAAAACTAAGAAAAATAAGGAAATACAGAAGGTTTGTAAAAATAAAATTTTACAAATACCTAATTAATATTTATTAAAATATTAAATTACTTTATATAATTTATCTAGATAAAATGGAATTATTTAAGAAAAAAACGAATATTAAAATAGGAAACTAAAAAAATATACAGTTTTTTCGCCAAAATATGACTTATGTCATATTTTTTAATGTATATAATTATTATAATTAAATTAACAAATGAACTATAGGAGATGAAATAATGAAAAAAATAATAACTTCTTTACTACTTATTATGACAACATTTCTTTTTGCTGGATGTTCTAATTCAGGAAATGATAAATCAGCAGGAAGTCAAGGTACTGATGGAGATTATTCAAAATTAAATATAGCTTTAATTTCAGATACAATTGGAACAGAACAATTTATTCTTCAAGCATACGAAGCTTTAAAAGAAGCAAGTGAAACTTACGGCTTCAAGATGACATCTATTGAATGTACAGATATTGCTGCATGGGAAGAAAATACTCTTGCTGCATCTAATGAAGGATATGATTTAATAATAGGAATTGGATGGCAAGCAGCTGATCCATTTAGTGATGCTGCAGATAAATTTCCAAATACAAAATATGCTGTAATTGATACAACTGCATCTAATGAAAAAGTAACAAGCTTTGGGTTTGATGAAGCACAAGGTTCATATGTTTTAGGAGCAATGGTTGGAACAGCTTTCCCTAATGAAAGTGTATATGGATATATCTCATCATTCCAAACACAAGCTACTTACAAATATAGATATGGATTTGCTGAAGGTGTAAAATCTGTTAATCCAAATGCTAAATTTATGTACAACTATACTAATTCATACAATGATACTAACTTAGCTTATGAATATACATTACAACAAAAGGCTGCAGGAGCAAACTTTATATTTGGTGGAGTATCTGCTAGTGCAAACTCAGGTATATATCAAGCAGCTCAAGAGTTAACTAAAAAAGGTACACCAGTATATACAACTGGATTAAGTGTTGACCAAACAACTTCTGAAAATCCAAGTATTATTAGTGGATTATTAAAGAACACTGGCGCTGTTATGAATACTATAATTGATAGATTCTTAGCTGGTGAATTAAATGGTGGAGCACAACTTCTTGGATTAAAAGAGGGTGCATTTGGTGTTGTTGGTGTTTCTCCAGAAGAAATGAATTATAGAAATACTGAAATTATAACTGATGAAGTTATAGCAGCTGGTAAGGCAGCAGCAGAAAAGATTATTTCAGGGGAATTAGTAATAGAAGTTCCTGAAGAGTCTGCAAACTAATTAGAGTATAATTTATATTTAGTGTACTTAATATAAGGGGCAGAGGCAATTTTTGCTTTGCCTCTTATTATATTCCAGATTAATTTAGAAAAGGAGTAACTTTGACATGCTTTTAGAAATGAAAAATATTGTTAAGACCTATGGTAATGTAGTAGCTAACAACAAGGTTAATATTAATCTTAATAAAGGAGAGATACTAGCTGTTGTTGGAGAGAATGGTGCAGGAAAGTCTACTATAATGAAGATACTTTATGGATTAGAAAAGCCAGACTCAGGAGAAATATTTATAGATGGTAAGAAGATGAATTTTCATAATCCATCGGATGCAATGAAACAGGGAATAGGAATGGTTCAACAACACTTTATGCTTTTTGAATCAATGACTGTTGCAGAAAATATTGTATATAAAAACGAAATGAAAAAAGGAATATTTTTTGATTATAGAAAGAATATTCAAATGGTAGAAGAGCTTTCAAAGCGTTATATGTTAGATGTAGATCCAAATGCTATTGTTGAGGAATGTCCTGTTGGACTTCAACAACGTGTTGAAATATTAAAAACTCTTTATCAAAATGCAGATATTATAATTTTTGATGAACCTTCTGCAGTTCTTACTCCTATTGAAGTAGATGAGCTTTTAAAAACTATGAAACAGTTAGCTAAATTAGGTAAAAGCTTAATAATTATAACTCATAAGCTTCATGAAGTTATGGAAGTTGCAGATAGAGTAGTAGTAATGAGACTTGGAGAAGTTGTTGCTGAAAAATTAAAGAAAGATACAAGTATAGAAGAGTTATCTTATTTAATGGTAGGAAGACAAATCGCTAATAGAGTAATTCCTGAAAAGGAAACTAAAGAACAGCTTTTAGAGGTTAAAAACTTAACTTTAAAGGGTGAACATAATAAAAACATCTTAAATAATGTTAACTTACATATTAAAAAAGGTGAAATAGTAGGTATTGCAGGTGTATCTGGTAACGGTCAATCTGAGCTTATTAGATGTATAACAGGATTAGAGAAGGTTGATAGTGGTAATGTAATTATTAATAAAAATGATATCACAAATAATACTGTAATGGGTATAAGAGAAGCTGGTATTGCTCATATTCCAGAGGATAGATATATGTGGGGAAGTGCACCGGAGGCAACACTTGCTGAGAATGCATTAATGGGATATGAAGATAGTGAAGAATTCTCTAAAAAAGGAATTTTAAATATTAATAAAGTTACAAAGCATGCTGTAGAGTTAATTTCAAAATTTAGAGTTAAGGCTGATTCACATACACAAAAAATAAAAGAGCTTTCAGGTGGAAATGCACAAAAACTTATCGTTGCAAGAGAAATGTCTATGAAGACTCCACTTATTATTGCTTGTGAACCTACAAGAGGGATTGATATAGGAGCAATAGAGTTTATTCATGATCAACTTGTTGCAAAGAGAAACAAAGGAGATAGTGTATTATTGGTATCTTCAGAGTTAAGTGAGATTATGGACTTAAGTGATAGAATTTATGTAATTTATGATGGGGAAATTGTTGGTGAATTTAAAAGAGGAAGTATTGATGAAAAGGCATTAGGTCTTTTAATGGTAGGAGGTAAGAATAATGAAAAGTAAAAGCTCGTTATCAGGAAGTATTACAAAAAGTAAACTTTCAACTATATTTGAACCATTAAAACATCCTCTACAAGCTATTGTTGTTGGATTATTAATAGGTGGTGTAATTATTGCACTTTCTGGATTTAATCCTTTTGAAGCAATTATAGGAATGTTTAAAGGTGGATTTGGATCAACTTATTATTTAACTACAACATTAACACGTTCTATTCCTATTATATTTGCTGGTCTTTCTGGAGCTTTAGCTTGGGGATCTGGTTATTCAAGTTTAGGTGCAGCAGGGCAAATGGTTTTAGGTGCTTTCACTTCATCAGTTGTAGCTGTAATATGTCCAGGACCGCCAGCTTTTGTTGTTGCAATGTCTCTTATTACTGGGGCTTTAGTAGGAGTTTTATATTCACTTATTTCAGCCTATGTAAGTGAGAAATTTAAGTTAGATTTACTTATTATAACACTTATGATGAACTATATTGCTGATTATATAGCTTCTTATTTTACAACATATGTCGTAAAGGATCCATTAGGTTTAGATTCTTCAGCAATTCAAACTCAAAAGTTAACAGATAATATTTTACCTAAAATGTTTGATGGGTATTCGTTACATTGGGGATTTGTAATTGCGGTTATTTGTGTTTTAATTGTACTTTTCATAATGAAGAGAACAAGTTTTGGATATAAGGCAAAGATGGGTGGTTTAAACCCTAATTTTGCTAACTATGGTGGTGTTAATAGTACTAAGATGATGTACTATGTATTAATGCTAAGTGGAGCATTAGCTGGACTTGGAGGAGCATGTGAAGTTTTAGGAACAAGATATCGTTATGTCGATAATATGATTACATCTCCAGGTTATGCATGGACAGGTATTATAGCCTCATTAATGTCAAGCAATCATCCAGTTGGTATTTTAGTAAGTAGTATTTTCTTAGCTGGTCTTACAACAGGGGGAAGTACTATCGAGCGTAGTATGGGAGTACCATCTGAAGTAACAACGATCATTCAAGGAATTATCACTTTATTAATTACTGCAAAATTTGCTGTGAAGTGGTATAAGAAAAAACAAAATACAACAGATAAGGAAGGAGTACAATAATGGAGTTAAGTGTAGATTATTTAGCAGTGGTAGCTAATTCCACTCTTCGTATGATGACACCTATTTTATTAGTTACATTAGCTGCAGCTATATGTTCTAAGGTACGTATTTTTAATATTGCAATGGAAGGAACTATGCTAACAGGCGCATTTTTCAGTATTGTTGCAAATCATTACACTCATAATGTATTTTTATCTGTTCTTGCAGGTGCAATTAGTGGAATGATAGTATCTGCTATTGTAGGATTTTGTATAATTAAATTAAAAGCATCTCCTGTTGTTGTTGGTATGGCAACTAACACTATGATGGGAGGAGTTACAACATATTTACTTTATATAATTTTTAAAACAAAGGGAGTATTTACTGATCCTAGTTTAGTAAGTCTTCCAAAAATTGATTTACCTATTATTAAGGATATTCCTGTATTAGGGACTATTTTTTCAGGATTAACATTTGTTGATTATTTAGCATTTATACTAGCTATAGGAATGTATATATTCTTATATAAGACAGTATTAGGATATAGATTACGTGCTATAGGTATAAATAAAGAAGCTGCAAGAAGTCTTGGTACTCCAGTAGAGAAATATCAATTCCTTACAATAAGTTTATCGGGAATATTATGTGGATTAGGTGGAGTTCTTCTTTCTATGGGAACTGTAACACTATTTATGCAAAATATGACTTCAGGACGTGGATATATTGCTATGGCTGCTAATAATTTAGGAAAGTCTCATCCAATAGGAGTTCTTTTATCAAGTTTATTCTTTGGATTCTCACAAGCAGCAGGAAATGTACTTCAAAATACTTCTTTAAAAACACAAATTACAGCTTCTATTCCTTATGTAGCAACAATTGTTGCACTTATATTATTTAGTATACAAACTAAAAGAAATAAGAAAAAGAAGATTAAGTAGGTGTAGAATATGAAGTTTTTACATTTATCAGATATTCACTTTTTAAGAGAGTATCCAAAAGCTGAAAAAGGCTATAATTCTATTTTTAATAATATGACAAGTCCTTTAATACAGATAAGAAAATCTTTAGAACAAATAGACTTAAGTAAAATAGATTTTGTTATTATAACTGGAGATTTAGTGGAATCAGGAAATTATGAAGATTATGTAATTTTAAAAAGTGAATTAGAAAAATTATTAGGTAATACTCCATATATACTTACTTTAGGAAATCATGATAATAAAGAGGCTTTTTATAAGGGCTGGTTTAATAAAGAATGTAATGCTCCTTATAATACTGTTAATGAAATAGGTGAATTAAGAATAATTAGTTTTGATAATTCACAGTATAAAAATAGTGATGGATTTATTTCAGAGGAGCAGTATGAGTGGTTAGAAAATCAATTAGAGGGTAGCACTAAAAAAGATACTATTTTAATGATTCATCATCATCTTATAAAAGATCAATTTACTACACCAGCTGTTAGTTATGATGATAGATTTGAAAATATAATAAGAGAAAGTTCTATAATTGGAATTTTTGCTGGTCATACTCATCATCCTTTTAAAGGTTGTTTTGCAGAGAAGCCTTATTTCTCTACAGGTAGTCTTAGTTTTATAGGATATGATGAGAGTAATGGTATTGTAAGATTTGAGGAAAGTGCTAAGTTTAATCTTTGTACCTATGAAAATGGCAAAATATCAGTAGAGGTAATTTCAGCTTTAGATGATAGTAAATTGTTGGGAGTAGTTAATTTCAGAGAATAAAAAATAAATTAATATTTACAAAAGATGATTTCTAATATTAAATAGGAATCATCTTTTTTTAGTCTATTAATAATAATTGATATTATCAACTATTTGAGTATAATTGATAGTATCAAGTATTAAAGAGGTGTTTTTTATGAATAAGTTAGATAAGTTTATAAATGAATTATGTGGAATATTTAATAATGATAGGCAAATAAATGATGAGTTAGAATCAGGAGAATTAAAACATCCAAAGGCAAAGCATATAAATGGTGTTTGTAATGATAAGATAACTAATTTACCAAATGATTTTTCAGGATATTTTGTTATTGAAGAAAGTTATTATGAACAAGGAAAATTTAAAAATATTCTTCCACACCTATTCTTATTTACAGTTAATGAAGATGATAATATAGTTTTAACTTCTTATGAAATTCCAAGTAATATCTCAAAAGAAGAATTTAGAAATGATAATGAAAACTTAACAATGGATTATAAAGAGCTTAAAGTTTCTTCTAAGTTTACTCCTATGATTTACAAAGAAAAAAATAATGCGTATGAAGGAGAAAGTATTAGCAATTTTACACCAGAAACTGAATTTACTTTAAGGGAGAAAATTGAAAATGGTAAAATGTATGTAAGTGAAGTTTTCAGAAAGAATGGTAAAATTACTTTTGGATTTGTTGATCCAATAGTTTATGAAAAAATAAGTTAATATTAGAAAAGAGGAATATGATTGTCATATAAAATATTAGGTAAATATTTATCAGATTTAAATAGAGACTTTATAAGATATTCTGAATCAAATCTATCGGAATATGGATTAACTCTTAATATGTGGCGTTGCATGATAATAATAGAAAATAATAGAGGCTGCAATTTGAAAGACATAGCAAAAGCATTAAATGTAGATAGTGCAATTATAACAAGAAATATAAAAAAGCTTGAAGATTTAAATTATGTTATAAAAGTAAAAAGGGATAATGATAATAGATTTTTTGATTTATGCCTTACTGATAAAGGATTAGATATTCTTAAGTTAATTAATGAATATCATGATAAATGGTATGAAAAAATAACTCATAATTTTAATGAAGAGGAAGTTAGTAATTTAATTAATATGCTTAATAAGCTTTGTAGTAATATTTAAATAAAGAGTCTAGTAACAAATGTTACTGGACTTTGTTCGTAATGTAGAAAATTAAAGATTATTAATAAGAATTTTGCACAAACTTTTTATAGGAGTAATTGGAGGTGTAAAATGAAACTTGCAACAATTAAAAATCTAAAAAAGTATTATGGAGATAGATTAATATTAGATATAGATAAATTTGAAATAGAAGAAAAAGATAAGATAGGGATTGTAGGTGAAAATGGAGCGGGAAAAACAACATTACTGAAAATTTTACTTGGAGAAATAAAAGCTGATGAAGGTTCGGTAAATTTAACAGATAGTTATTCATATATAAGCCAAATAGATGAGGGATATACTATTTGTAATAATAGTAAGATGAAAAAAGTTTTTAGCGCTCCTGATGAATATGAAGACTATTTATCTGGAGGAGAAAAAGTAAAGATTAGAGTAGTGAGTGCGTTAGAAGAAAATACAAGCCTTATTATAGCAGATGAACCTACTTCTAATTTAGATAGTGAAAGTATTAAAGTTTTAGATAATATGTTTAAAAAGTATAAGGGAGCATTATTAATAGTTTCACATGATAGAAAATTTTTAGATGATGTATGTAATGAAATTATAGAGATAGAAGAGGGAAAACTAAAAATATATAAGGGTAATTATAGTAAATATGTAACTTTAAAAGAAGAAAATCATAAGAAACAAAAAAGAGAATATGAAAAGTATATACATGAAAAGGATAGATTAGAGCGTGTAATAAATGAAAAAGAAGTACTTAGAGATAGAATAAAAAAGGCCCCTAAGGGAATGGGAAAATCAGAAGCAAAAACTATTAAAATGGGAGATCAAAGAGGAAAAAAACATATTGAAAACAATATAAAATCAATAGAAAAAAGAATAGAGCATATGGAAGTTAAGGCACCACCTAAGAAGAAAGAAAGGATTATAATTAATATAAATGAAGGTGCTGAAATTGCTACTAAAAATTTAATAGAAATTAAGAAATTAAAGTTACTAGTAGAAGATAAAATTTTAGTTAATGAAATTAATTTAAATATAAGAAATGGAGATAAAATTGTACTAATTGGAGCTAATGGGTGTGGGAAAACCACTTTATTAAGACGAATTTTAAGCAATGATTCAAAAGAAATAAATATATCAAGCAATGTTAAAATAGGATACTTTGATCAAAAACAAGATATTTTAAATAATGAAAAGAGTATTTTAGAAAATATAAAAGAAGATTCTAAGTGGGATGATAGCTTTATAAGAATAAATTTAAGTGAGTTTGGGTTTAAGAAAGATTCTGTAAATAAAATGGTAAGTGAATTATCGGGTGGAGAAAGAGTCAAAGTAGCTATATGTAAAATAATATTATCTGACAATAACTTATTAATATTAGATGAACCAACTAATTATTTAGATATAAAAACTATAGAAGCGTTAGAAAATGCTTTAGTTAATACTAATAAAACTTTATTATTGGTATCACATGATATAGAGTTTATATCTAATGTATGTAACAACATAATTGAGATTAAGGATAAGGAGATAAAGGAATTTGCAGGAACTTATACTGAATATATTAAGAATTTTAAAAGTATTAGAAGGAATTCAGAGAATAAACATTTAGATGATGAAATATTACTTCTTGAGAATAAATTATCGGAGGTGATTTCTCTTTTATCAATAGAAACTAAAGAAGATAAAAAGGAGAAACTTAATAAAGAGTATTTACAACTTATAAATTCTTTAAGAGAAGTAAAATTAAAAAGAGAATCTTAATTTATGATAATATTACAAAACACTAATGCTATATTGTCTTATTTATCTTTATAAATTATACTGAATTTATAAAATATATGAATATATAAAAGGGAAATAATGATGATGGAAGAAAAAGTGAAAAATAAGATTTCAATTCCTCGATATCAACAAATAGCAATTGAAATTGCTTCGAGGATTTCTACTGGACAATATAAGGTTGGTGAAAAGATATATGCACGTTCATCTATAGCAAGTCAGTATGGTGTTTCTTCGGAAACCGCAAGGCGTGCAATTTGTATATTATGCGATTTAGAAATTGTTACATCAGAAAAGGGAAGTGGAGTTATAATTAAATCATATGAAAATGCGGTTAACTTCATTAAGCAATATAGTAAGCGCCAAACTATTGATACTATAAAAGAAAATTTACTAAAAAGCATAGCACGTCAGCAAAAAGAAATGGATACTTTAAATGAATGTTTATCTGATTTAATTGTAGCATCAGAACATTTTAGATCAATGAATCCATTTATGCCATTTGAAGTAAAGATAACTGCAGAATGTTCTTATTTAAATAAGACTGTATCAGAAATTCAATTTTGGCAACACACAGGAGCTACTGTGCTTGCCATTGGTAGAAAAGGAAATGTAATTAAATCGCCAGGACCATATGCTATATTATTAGAAAATGATATTATATATTTTCTATCACAAGATGATTCCTCACAAAGAGTGAAGGAGTTTTTATATCCTATAAAATAATAAGAGAGTTTTAAAGTGCTCAAGGCTAAAAATAGTCTTGGGCACTTTTCTATTATTTGACAAAGTAACAACTTTGTAATAAAATGAGGTTGTTACTTGGTAAAAGGAGGAATGAAATGATTAGATTTAAAAATGTCACAAAAAGATACAAAACAAAACAAGTATTGAAAGAGATTAATTTAACAATTAAAAAGGGAAAGCTTGTTACAATTATTGGGGAAAGTGGTTGTGGGAAAACTACTTTATTAAAAATGATAAATAGATTAATTAAACCTTCTAGTGGATTTATTTATATTAATAACAAAAAAATACAATCAATTGATGAAGTCATGTTAAGGAGAAATATAGGGTATGTTATACAGCAGACTGGTTTATTTCCTCATATGACTATTAGAGAAAATATAGAACTTATTCCTAAGTTACAAAAAGTAGATTCAGAATTAAGTGGTGGACAACAACAACGGGTAGGTGTTGCTAGAGCGTTTGCTAATAATCCGGATATTATTCTTATGGATGAGCCATTTTCAGCACTAGATCCAATGACAAGATCAGATTTGCAAGATGAGCTTGTTGAATTACAGTCTAAATTAAAAAAGACTATTGTATTTGTTACACATGACATGGATGAGGCAATTAAAATTTCAGATATGATTTGCATAATGAAGGATGGAGAAGTATTACAATACGATACTCCAGAAAATATATTGAGGAATCCAGTTGATGAATTTGTTTCTAATTTTGTAGGTAAAAATAGAATATGGTCATCTCCAGAATATATAAAGATTTCAGATATAATGATTGATAAGCCAATTACAGCATATAAAAATTTATCTGTTTTTAAGTGTATTGATAAAATGCGTCAAAAAAAGGTGGACAGCCTTCTTATAATTGACCCTAATAATCATAAATTAATTGGTATCGTAAAGGCAAATAAGCTTAGGGGAATTGAAGATAAAACACAGGCTGTAGAAGAGTTTATGAATAAAAATTTCCCAACTCTTTTCATAAATCAATGTATTTTAGATGCTTTAAAGGTGGTTACAGAAGAGCATATATCTACTGTTCCGGTTGTTGATGATGCTTCACATCTAGTAGGTTTAGTAACAAGAAGTAGCCTAGTTACAACATTAAGTCAACAATATTTTGATTATGAGGAGGAGGAATTTATATGAGTTTATTACAATACGCAATTGATAATCAAGCACAAATATTATCATTATTAATAGAGCATATAAAGTTGACAGCAATTTCTGTTGGGGTAGCAATTTTAATTGGAGCACCTCTAGGAATTTTCATTTCATATACTTCTAAAGCTAGCAAACCTATTTTATGTATAGCCAATATTATCCAAGCTATACCGAGTATGGCACTACTTGGATTTATGATACCACTCTTAGGTATAGGAACAGTACCAGCAATAGTTGCAGTTGTTCTTTACTCTCTTCTTCCTATTATAAAGAATACAATTTTAAAATTGGTGATGTAGTAACTTTAGATGGTGTGCCAAGATATACAGCCTTAGTTAATAATGAGGTAGATGTTGTTGATGCATTTGCAACTGATGGTTTATTAAAAAAGTTTAACTTAAAAATTCTAAATGATGATAAGGGATTTTTTCCACCTTACTATGCAATGCCTATTATAAGTTCAGAGAAATTAGAGGAATTCCCAGAAATAGAAGGAGTTTTAGAAGAGTTAGGTGAAGTTCTTACAAATGAAGTCATGATGGAACTTAATTATAAGGTAGATGAGTTACAAGAATCACCTTCGAAAGTTGCAAAAGATTTTCTTGAGAGTAAGGGTATGATATAACAATTAATTATTAAGGTTAAAATCATGTTTTTATATACAATTAATAGATTGACAATGTATAAGGCATACTATAATATATTAATATAAATGATAGATTTCAGAAAAAAGAGAGGTATTTTTGTGAGTGTTTAGTATCAAATAGTTAATTTTATATTGATTCCCGAAAATTATGGTATATTTATACCTTTATTTGTTGTGGAATTAATTATAACTAATTGATACAAGTCCACGAATTTACTTCAATGGTAGTAGTCTACCTTTATTTAAAGTTGAATTTTAAGCTGTGGAAGTATCCACAGCTTTTTTTATATTTAAGCTAATGAAATCTATCATGATTTCGTTGACTT
Organism: Clostridium sp.; assembly: GCF_026168755.1. Lineage (GTDB taxonomy): Bacteria > Bacillota > Clostridia > Clostridiales > Clostridiaceae > Clostridium. The sequence continues at coordinate 111,369 of NZ_JAPFDR010000006.1, forward strand.
GTATTTAGATTTGATACAAGGAAGGAAAAATAAAAATGGATATAATGACATTAGAAAAATTAAATTATAATGAATTAAAAGAAATAGTTAAGGGATATTGTGTTAGCGGTTTAGGAAAAGCACTTATTGATAAATTAGAACCAAGTAGTAACTTAAAAATTGTTAATAGAAGATTAGATGAAACTTCAGAAGGTAGAAGACTTATAGATGCTTCATATCATATACCTTTAGTTGGAATATTTAATGTATTACCTTATATAGATAAAATAGAAAAAGGCTCATCTTTAGATCCAGAAGATTTGGCAATTATGTGTGATTTTTTAAGAGGATGTAGAAAAGTAAAGTCATTTATTAAAGATAAAGAAGGATATGCACCAACATTAAGTAGCTATGGAGAAAGTATAACAGATCTAAGCTTTATTGAGGAAGAGATAAATAGGTGCATAAGAGGCTCAATAGTTGATTCTAATGCAAGTAGAGAACTTAAAAAAATTAGAAGAGGCATTGATGAGTGTGAGAATAAAATAAAAGAAAAGTTAGATAGATTCTTAAAAAATACTGAAAACAAACAATATATTCAAGAGTTCTTCATAAGTAAGAGAAATGGAAGATATACAATTCCCATAAAAGCTTCATATAAAAATTATGTACAAGGAACTATTATTGAATCATCGTCAAAGGGAACAACTGTTTTTATGGAACCAAGTACAGTTTCAAGGTATACTTCAGAGTTAGCTATTTTAAAAGCAGAAGAAAGTGTAGAAGAATATAAAATATTAGGTATGCTTACTGAACTTATTAATGAAAAAATAAGAGAAGTGAAAATTAATATAGAAGTAATAGCTGAATATGATATGATTTGGGCTAAAGCTAAATATAGTAATGATATTGAAGGAATTAAACCTAGGTTAAATGAATATGGATATATAAAAATAGTTGATGGAAAATATCCATTAATAAAAAATCCAGTACCACTTAATTTTGAAATAGGTGATGATTATAGAACACTTATAATAACAGGTCCAAATGCAGGAGGAAAAACAGTAGTTTTAAAAACGGTAGGAATATTAACACTTGCAGTACAGTCAGGATTCCATATACCAGCTAAAGAAGGAACAGAAATTTCTGTATTTAATAAAATATTTGTTGATATTGGAGACAATCAAAGTATAGAAAATGCTCTAAGCACTTTCTCATCTCATGTTAAAAATTTAGCTAAAATAATAAAAGAAAGTTCAAAATCTACACTTTTATTATTTGATGAAATAGGAAGTGGAACTGAGCCAAATGAAGGAGCAGCACTAGCAATAGCTATTTTAGAAGAACTATATCATAAGGGTTGTATCACAATAGCAACTACACATTATGGTGAAATTAAGAATTTTTCACAAGAGCATAAGCATTTTGAAAATGCAGCTATGGAATTTAAAAAGGATACTCTTGAACCTTTATATAAGCTTCATATTGGTAAAAGTGGTGATAGTAATGCACTTTATATTTCTAAGAAAATGGGTATTCCTGATTCTATTATTGAAAGAACTAGAAAGTATATAGAAACTAAGAATTATAATTATGATGTAATAAATAGTAGTAAAATTATTAAAAAGAAAGAAGAAATAGAGGAAGTTGATTTAAAACATAATTATTGTATTGGTGACAAGGTGATTCTTTTAGATAACAATGAAAGTGCTATAGTTTATAAGGAGTTAGATGAATTAAACAATTTAACTGTTTTTTATAAGAAAGAATTTATTAAAGTTAATTATAGGAGGGTTAAGTTAGAATTAACAGCAAGTGAGTTGTATCCTGAAGGATATGATTTAAATCAAATTTTTATAAGCTATAAAGAAAGAAAACTTGATCATGATATTATACGTGGTTCAAAGAAGGCATTAAAAAAAGTAAGAAAAACTTCAATATAAGTTATATTAAAAAGTGTGTAAATTCTAATTAAGGAATTTACACATTTTTATTTTGTATACAGATGTTAATTAAAATTTTACAAAAATATAATTTGAAGGCCCAATATTTCTATGTTAAAGTACTATGTACAGAAATGAAGTTTAGAATTTTAAATAATAAAATTTCATTAAATATATCATGAAAGTAGGAAAGTTTTAAATGAATATATTAAATCAATTTTGGGCACCAAGGGATGTATATGAACCAACAGGAATGCTTACATCTAATCATATGATATTATTAATATTATCTTTGATTGTATTAAGTGTATTGATATATATTTCTAGAAAAATAAATAATGAACAAATAAAAAAATTAACTAAGAGTATGGCAATATTTATTACTATATTAGAAGGTATTAAAATATTCTTTAATTTTTACATGGGATATACTTGGATAAATACATGGGTACCAATATCATTTTGTTCTATATTTATATATGCATTATGGTTAAGTGGATATGGAAAAGGTAAATGGAAAGAAAAAGGAGAAGCTTTTATTGCTGGAGTATCTATAGTAGCGGGAACAACTTATTTATTGTTTCCGTCAACATCATTAACAGTTTATCCAATGTGGCATTACCTTTGTATATATAGTATGTTATTTCATACATTAATGATTTATATGGGGATTTTATATTTATTTAAGTTAGAAATTAAGTTAGAAAAAATTAGATTTAAGGAGTTTGCTAAGCTTTATTGTTTTTTTGCTGGTATTGCCATTTTTCTTAATCATTTTTATGGAAGTAATTTAATGTTGCTAAAGAAGCCATTTAAAATTCCAGTATCTTTTTTACATAAATTATTTAATTCAGCTCCATCATTATATACAGTAGTACTGTTCTTTGTTTATTTATATGTACCTTATTTTGTTACAATGCATTTAAATAATTTTATAAACAGAAAGAGAATGATAAAGCTAAAAGAAAATTATAATTTTATTATATAGTTAAATTATTATGACCGAGACTGATAAGAATTTGCCACTTTGCTGGTATGTTATCAGCAATATTTAAAGCATCCAGTTCATTTAAAGGACGATGATAGTTATATGGGTGAGGTCTTAAAAAGTTATAATAAGCAACCCAAAGAGAGAATCCATAAAGAGCACCTTCGTCACTTCCATAGCCACAAGTAACTCTATAGGAAGCTTTGAAGGTACGATTTAAACGCTCTACTACTTGCTTAACCCAACGGAATTCTTCAGATAC
>NZ_JAPFDR010000014.1 GCF_026168755.1 Clostridium sp.
CATGGTTATTTTTGTTTTGTAAGAGATTCAATTTTAACATGAAATTAGGGGGTCGTTGTTTTTTTATACAAAAAAACTTGCGAAACCTTGATATATAAAGATTTAAAAAGAGAAGTAGTGTAGAAAAATTTACACTAACCTAAAAAAAAAGGAGAAAAAATTATGAAAAAATTTTTAATGATAATATCATTTATGTTGTTAATGATTTTTGGAATTGTTTCTTGTGGAAAAAATCAAGAAAATAATAAGCAATTAGATACAACTAAAAATCAAGAACAACAAACTGATAATAATAATGAAAATGTGGAACAAGATACTCAAGAAGAAAATAAGGAAGAAGAAAGTAAAGTAGAAGAAAAAGAAGTTGAGTACATAAATATTGCACCAGAAGAAGTTAGAATCCCTATCCTTATGTATCATTCTATAAGTGATGCTGATCCTAGTAATAATTTATTAGTACCACCAAGTATGTTTGAAGAGCAAATGGCGTGGTTAGAAGCAAATGAATTTACTGCAATGGACTTAGATGAGGCCTTAGAGGCTATGGAAACAGGAAAAGTGCCTAAAAGACCTGTAGTAATAACTTTTGACGATGGTTATTCTGATAACTATACTAGTGCTTTTCCAACATTAAAAAATCATGGGTTAAAGGCCACGTTTTTTGTTATAACTGATGGAGTGGATGATGGATATTATATGTCCTCAGACATGTTAAAGGAAATGCAGACAGCTGGAATGTCAATACAAAATCATACAGCTAATCATTTAGAATTAGATAAGTTATCTAGAGAAGATGCTTACGATGCCATTAAAAGAGGTCAGGATTTCTTAAGAAATAATATAGGATCTGATGCTAATTATTTATGTTATCCTGTTGGAAAATATAATGATGAAACTATTGAGATTGAAAAGGAATTAGGTATTAAGGCTGCAACTACTACTCAAGGAGGAATAAGCTCTGTAGGTGATGGTTTATACCAATTAAAAAGGGTTAGAATATCTCCAATGGGCATAGAAAGTTTTGCCTCAATATTTTCTGAGTATATTTATTAGGCATAAGTTATAATATAATAAGATGAACTAATAAATATGATACTTTCGGAGGTAAATTAATGGCTAAAATAACTAGTAGAAATAATAATTTATTAAGGGATTCTAGAAATAAGGTATCACCAAAAGTCTATGATCTTTTAATTGAATTAGTAAATGAAGATAGAGAAGATTTAGCAGAAATGGCATTAAAGGTAGATTATCTAATAGAATATGCAAATAGTGCTATCAAAGGAAAAGATTTTTCAGAAGCTTTAGAAACTATACAAAGAGCAGAAGAACGATTAAAAATGATAAAGAGAGCAAACTTTGATGTAAGTCATTTAGAATATTTAATTGAAGGTGTCAAAAAAAAGATAAGGAAGTAACTACTTCCTTATCTTTTTTATTAAGCTTTTTTTCTGTTATTACTTCTTTTTTTCTTGTTATTAGTTGAAACTTCAACGTTAACTCTTCTCTTGTTAATCTTTCCACCAGTACATTTTTCAAGAACTTGTTTGTGAATTGTATTGTCTACATTAACAAATGCGAAGTTTTCCATTATATCAATATCTCTTATTTGAGATGCTCCAACCTTAGCATTATTCTTTATATAGTTTATTAATGTCTTAATAGTTAAGCCATCTCTTCTACCAGCAGAGAAGAATAGTCTAACATAATTTTCCTTGCTTGATTTAGGAGCTTCAAGTTTATCACTTGAATAATCAAAAGATAATTGATTTTTAAATTGGCTTTGAAGTAATGAAGCAATTACTTTAACAGAATCATGATTTTCAGTTAATTCAGTAGCAACATCTACAAATTTTGAATAATCTTCAGCTTCTATTATTGATGCAACTTCATTAGCCATTAATTTAAATTTAGCGTTATATATTTCTTGAACTGTAGGTACATTTCCTTTTTCGATATTACCTTTAGTTACATTTTTTATTTGTCTAAGGAATCCAAATTCTTTTGGAGTAATTATACTGTAAGCAGTACCCTCTCTACCTGCTCTACCAGTTCTACCGATTCTGTGAACATAAGATTCAATATCTTGAGGTAACTCATAGTTAAATACGTGAGTTACACCATCAACGTCAATTCCTCTAGCAGCAACATCTGTAGCAACTAAGAATTTTAATGAACCGTTTTTGAATTTAGCAAGAGTTTTCATTCTTTGAATTTGAGACATATCTCCATGCATACCTTCAACCATGTATCCTCTAGCTTGCATTGTAGCAACTAAATCATCAACACCTTTTTTAGTTCTGCAGAAGATGATACCTGCTGATGGATTATCAAAATCTATTAATCTACAAAGAGCTTCTAATCTTTGAGTACCATTAACTTCAAAGAAGTTTTGTTTTATTGTAGAACCAGTCATTTCTTTTTTAGCAATAACTATGTGTTGTGCATCTTCTTTTAAATATTTTTTTGATAATTTCTTGATTTGAGGTGGCATTGTTGCAGAGAATAATAAAGTCTGTCTTTCTTCAGGAATACTCTTCATTATTTCTTCCATATCATCAATGAATCCCATGTTTAGCATTTCATCAGCCTCGTCTAACACTAAGAATTCTACTGATGATAAAGGTAAATTTCCTCTTCTTATGTGGTCTAAAACTCTACCTGGAGTACCAACTACTATGTTAGCTCTTTTTAAATCTCTAGCTTGAAGATGAATAGGTGCTCCACCATATACAGCAACGATGTTTAATTTTTCGTACTTAGTTAATTTTACTAATTCATCGTGTACTTGTATTGCTAATTCTCTTGTTGGGGCTAAGATTATTGAACCAATAGCATTTTTTATTTTTAAATTGTTTATCATAGGTAGACCAAATGCAGCTGTTTTTCCTGTACCAGTTTGAGCTTGACCTATAATATCTTTACCCGAAAGGGCAACTGGAATTGCTTCGGCTTGAATTGGAGATGGAGTAGTAAAGCCTAAATCATCTATAGCTTTCACTAAACTCTCCTTTAAGCCTAAATCATTAAATGTTAATTTCGTCATATAGTATCCTCTTTTTTTCATATATTTTTTTATTTATTTCAAATTATTTAAATAATTATTCTAATTAATCGACTTTATTAAGTATATAGCAAAAACATAATTAATGCACTAAGTATTTATTGTAAAATATGAAATACTTGTTTATTTTTGAAATAAGACGAAATGTAAATGTTTTTATGAGGTAAATTTTAAAAAAAATAAAAATACCTCAAAAATATAATTGACAATTAGCGAAAAATAGTTCAAAATATGCAATGGAAATAGTCATTACTTAAATTTTAAATATTGTGTTATTGTGTCATGGAGTATGTGGGAAGTTATGTCTACCTATGTACTCTATTTTTTTGCAATAGAATAACTCCTTCAGAGGAATATATATCTATATGGTTATAATATAAAAAGGTGAGTTAGTTTTTAACTCACCTTTTAAAATTTATTAAGAAATTTTTGAAGCAATTATACTTTGAACAGTTTTAGGTAAAATATCTTGTTCTTCTTTAGTCAAATTTGAAGTTTCAATTGCTGGATGGAAATAAAGGTTAACAGTAGCTGGCTTAATCCAAGGTCCATTACCATGTTCCATTATTTTAAAAGAGCCGTCCATAGTTACTGGTACTATAGGAGATTTTGACTTAGTAGCTAGCTTAAAACTACCAGCTTTAAATTCTTTTATTGGCCCACCCTTACTTCTAGTTCCTTCAGGGAATATTACAATTGAATGACCATTTTTTAGATTTTTAACGCCCTTGATTATTGCTTCACCTGATTTTCTAAGATTACTTCTGTCCATAAAAACACAGTGTAGAAGGCTCATCCAAGTTCTTACTAGTGGTATTTTTTCAACTTCTATTTTTGAAATAAATCCTATTACTTTTGGAATTTGAGTAATATATATTGGAATATCAAAGTTACCTTGGTGATTACCTACAAATAATACTGTTTTATCTTTAGGAATGTTTTCTATTCCATGAACATTAACTTTAACTCCAGCTAATTTTAGTAGTGAATTTGCCCATATGTTAGTGCACTTATATATTAAAGCTTCACTTTCCTCAATTCTATTTTTCTTAATTAAATATTTAGCCCTAAACATGAATGGTATGCTAATTATCAAGCTTAATACAAACCATATAAACCAAATTATAGTTCTTATCATTGTTTTGTCACTCCTCAAAATTTTAAATATAAATAAAGTATACTATAAATATAAGTTGAGAGTAATATATTTTGAAGTAGAAAATATTAATAAACTAAATAGGAACAAAGTCATATATTAATTAAAGATGAGAGAATTTTTTTAGAGGTATATTATAGTGACTAAATTTCAACCAAATAAATTAAATGTAAGTTATAAAGATGAAATAGGAGCAAATAATTTATTATTTCCGAGAAAATATACATTGACACATTCTGATGAAAGTGGTGACTTGTTTTTAGCAATAGGAAAGAATTATGATTTAGATCAGATTAATTATAATGTTAGAGATGAAGTTTTAGGAAGTTGGGAAAAGGATGATAAAGAATATTTGCTTATTACATTAGAGATTGATAATGGTGAAGAGATTGGGAATACAGTTAATAGAGATAAAATATTTAGGCGAGAGCTTACTTTAGCATTAATGGCGATAATATATGGAGATAATTTATTCTTTGAAAATAATAAAGAGTTATATGAAGCACCTATTAGAGTGAAATTTAATTCAAAATTTAGTGAGTATGACACATTAGAAGAATGGGGACAGGTACAAGATTATAAATATAAATCTGAAAGATACAGAAATGAATCGATAAATTATAAGTTTAATCCATTTCCAATATTGCCACCAGTACAGAATCCAGGATATATGAAGGCTGTGAATGAGAAAAAAAAGAAAAGAGATAGTGCTATAGAAATGGCATTAATAACTATTTTAGATAAATATATAAGTAGTGAAGTATATACTTTGTTTGGAAAGAATACACCTTATTGCATAAGGAGATCAGAAATAATTGATGCAAAAGCTGTAAATACTTATGGGCCTTGTAGTGAGGAATATGAAATAGTAATTGGACTTAAAGTCGGTAAGAGACCTCCTTTTTATAATAATATGATAATAACATTTTTAATTAATGAAAATGGAGTAAAAATAAAAAATGTTAAAAACCCTAGGTATAAGTAGAAAAAATTGACATACACTAAATGTTGTAATAAAATATATATAAAATAACTTATTTTTATGAAGATAAGTTATTTTATAATATAATTTAAGATGCGTGCTCTCATAGTTTAATGGATAGAATAGTCCCCTCCTAAGGGATAGATACAGGTTCGATGCCTGTTGGGAGTACCATATATAACAAAGAAACGGCTTAATCGCAGTGATTAAGCCGTTTCTTCTATTTTATAGGGGACTGAAAAGGGACTAAAAAATTATTTGAATTTTTTTACTCGATATATACAGGATTAAGTATCAAATTTTAATAGAGAGCATAGTATATATTAAAAATAATTTTTTGTGTAAAAAAGTTGCATAAAAAATATAAAAGTGTGTATAATTAATTTGAGAGGACTAGGAGGATTAAATATGATTATTGAAATAAGAGCTAAAAATTGTTTTGCATTTGAGGATCAAATCAGTATTTCTATGAAAGCAGATATGAGAAATAAAAAGTTTTCTTCAAATGTATATACTGAAAAAAATTTTAATGTATTGAAAACAATTGGAATATATGGAGCTAATAATTCAGGAAAAACATGTATTATTAAATGTATTAGGAGTATTAAAAATGTATTATTGCAGGAAAGAAGTGTGATACGAGATAATATTTTCACTGATAGTAGTATATCAGAGCTTGGAATTACGTTTTTATTAAATGGTAATAAGTATTCTTATGATTTTAAATATGATACAAGAGAAGAAGAATTTATTTATGAAAAATTTATTGAAATAACAAAAGATACATATGGAAATGAAAAAGATAATATTGTATTTCTAAAAGATTGCGTTAATGAAAAATATGAATATGAAGATGAAGACTTAAAGAAGATGATTCCTTTAATATCTAAAAGCGATTTATTATTCTATCAAATGGATGTAAGTAAGTTTAAAGATTTACAAAAAATTAAAACTATATTAAGAGAGATTGCAAACAAAATTGAAATAATTGATATGAATAATATACCAATGAAAAAAACTATAGAAATGATGAAAAATAAAAATAAATTACAAGATAAAGTTGTAGGTTTAATAAAAAATGCGGATTTATATTTAGAAGATTTTAAGTTCCTTGATTGGGATGAAATAGAAATAGATGATGTTGATGAGGAAAATAATATACAGGAAAAAGTTTTAAATCTTCCTGATAGTGTTAAAGATTATATAAGACTGGCATCTGTGTATAAAGGGGTTACTGTTCCTAGCATGGGATTTGATTCTACAGGAACAAAGAAGATAACAGCTTTAGCAAGTTATATAATAGAGAGTCTGGAAGAAGGAAAAGTTTTGGTTGTAGATGAGCTTGATAGTAGTATACATTTTAAACTAACAAGAGCTATAGTTGCTATGTTTAATAATGAACTGAATAAAAAATCACAATTAATTTTTACTGTACATGATATAAATTTAATGGATTGTAAGAGGTTGCTTAGAAAGGAACAAATTTGGTTTGTTCATAAGGATACTGATGGATTTTACTTGTATTCATTAGCAGAGTTTACAGCAGAGAAGGGAGTAAGAGATACTAGTGATATTATAGAAAAATATAAGAAAGGATTGCTTGCAGCAATACCTGAGCCAGAATTTATAAACACATTGATTGATATAAGTGAAGACAATAAAAATGAGAGGTAAAGATGAACAAGATAAGGTTACCGAGAATTGACGAGCGAAAAAAAGTATGCGTAATATGTGAGGGATATGAAGAATATGAATATCTTGAAAAAATAAAAGAGCTAAATGTATGGGATAGTAAGTACGATATTTATTTAGAAAATGCGACCGGAAATGGAAATGTTTTTGCTAGATATCAAGATAAATACCAAAATGGTTCTTTTGATATTATTTTAATATTTTGTGATACAGAGAAGAAACCATATGAACAATATATTGATATAAAGAGAAAAGTATGTGAGTTTCATGGACTTGAGTTAGGGAATAAAGTTATAAATGAGATTATATATTTTGCTAATCCGTGTACAATGCAGATAATAATTATGCATTGGAAGGAAGTTATGTTGACTTCTAATAGTAAAAAGGTAAATGCCCCAATAATAGAAGAATCAATAGGAGTAAGTTGCTATAAAGGAAAGGCAGAACATAGAAAAGCACTTTTTGAAGGAATTACTGTTGAAAATTATTATTCAATGAAAACGAGAATAGAGAATTTAGGGCAGGATGATACACAAAAGGGGAGTAGTAATTTTATTAAGTTTATTAAATACCTATCAAGTGATGATGTTTCATGGATAACAGATATAAATAAAATAATAGAGGAATAAGAGGTAAAGGAACTAACTTTAGTATAAGAAAAATTAGTTCCTTTTAAACAAATATTTTATCTAATAGAGTTGCAGTATCCTTTTTCATATCATCAATAATATGAGTATAAGTATTTAAAGTTATAGAAATATCTTTATGTCCTAATCTATCAGATATTACTTTGATATTTTCACCATTAAAAATTAGTAGAGTAGCATGGGTATGCCTTAATGAATGAATTGAAATTTGTTTCATATTTGGGTACTTAGCTACTTTTTTTGTAAACTCCATTGAAATATTTCTAGGATTACACATAGTATTTTGTCGATTAAGTATAACAAAATCATACTCGTTAGGTGTAGTTTGACTCTTAATAAGCTCTAGATTGTTTATTAGTATTTTAGGTATACTAATACTTCTTTTACTTGTAGAAGTCTTTAAAATGGATGATAGGGTTAATTCCTTGGAGATTTTATCTTGTATAACTTGGTTATTAATATTTATATAGCCATTTTCTAAGTCAATATCACACCATCTAATACCACATAATTCACCAACTCTAACTCCTGTCATGGCAGCAATCAATATTGGAGTATATAAATAAGTATCTTTTATTTCTTTTAAGAAAAATTTCAATTCTTCTTCAGTCCAAAATTCAATTTCTTTTTTTTGTGATTTTATTGTTTCTATTTCTGTAGGAACTGTATATATCAATTTATTTTTTTGTGCATATTTGAAACAATTATTAAGCGTTTCAAGTATTTTTTTTGCACTTGATGGATTTAGATTTTCTCTATTAATTAAATCATTATAAAAATTTTGAATTATATTATTAGTAATATCAACTAGCTTATAATGACCTAATTTAGGAATTATATGAGTATTTATTCTACTTAAATAATTGCTTCTAGTGTTTATTCCTATACTTAATGATTTATAATCATTAAACCATTGAGTAATAAAATCTTTAAACAGTATATTAGTATTTGTTGGAGCAATGTAACCATGGTTTTTCTTAGTCAATGTTTCTGTTACAAATACTTCTGCTTCTTTCTTAGTTCTGAATCCTTGCTTTTTAACTCTTCTTTTTTTACCAGCTTCATCATACCCAAGGGAAATTACAACCTGCCAATTGTATTTGTTTAATTGTTTATAACTTGCCATACGATTTCACCCTTATTTTTTGTTATTAAGTATTTCGGTATATAAAAATTTAGCATATCTTAATAAAGAAGTTTCGAAGAATTCATAATCTAATTTATCCATCAAAGAAAAATCACAATTTAATTCTTTTAATATTAAATGAAAAGCTGATTCTAGATTTAAGTTTTCAGTAATTATATCTAGATGTTCTCTATGAGTTATTTCAGAATAATTATGAGGTCGTTCTTCGTATGAATTTATATCATAAGTAAGTCCTGTTAGTTCATCTACACTCACATTGAATACTTTAGCTATAGAAAAAATTACGTCTAAGCTAGGACTTGCAGTAGGGGTTGATTCTAAATGTGAAATATATTGACCGCTTTTACCTATTCTTCTTCCTAATTCTCGTTGACTTATATTATTTATTTTTCTTAATAATTTTATATTTGTACTTAAATTATGCATTTTAAATTCACTGACTCCTTTTTACATCATATTTATATTATGCAATGACAAGTATCATTTGTCAAAAATTAATAAAGTATATATTGACAAGTGTTGTTTGTCAATATATACTAAAAATAACAAATGTCATTTGTCAAACAGGAGGGAAAATATGAGGGTAAAGGAGAAAAGATTAAAAAGAAAGATTAAACAAAATGAGTTAGCTAGAAGAGTAGGAGTTTCTCGTGAGTATATAAGACTTATCGAAAAAGGTATAGCTAGGAACCCTAATAATGAATTGATGAAAAAAATTTCAGATATTTTAGAGTGTAGTATTGAAGAGCTATTTTTTTCGCAAAAGGAGGAAAGAAACAATGATGAATAGTGAAAAAGAAATGTTAACAGTACAAGAATTTAGTGAAAAAGCAAATATAACTGTTACTTATGCAAGACAATTATTAAGGGAAAGAAAAATAAATGGAGTAAAAATAGGAAAGTCATGGAGGATATATACGGAGGAAGTAAATAAGTATTTAGGGATAGTTGGAGATTCAAAAAGTATGGAAATGCAATTATATATAAAAGAGTTAGAAGCAAAAGTGAAAAACTGTGAAATGCAAATTGCAACATTTAGAAACATAGTAGGAACATTAGAAAATATAGTTGGGATGTAGATTTATGAGTGAAGTAGTTAGTGAAAAATCAAAGCATGAGGGGAAATATATATTTTTTGGAGCCATAGATAAAACCATAAGAGATATGTTCTTCGAGGATAGGGATAAAGCTGATACATTAATACTAATTATTTTAAATACTAATTTTCAAGAACAATATAAAGGGTTGGATAACTTACAAAGTTATTTTAGTTACTCTGTATTTGAAAAAGTATTGAATATTAAGAGAACAAAACTTCAGCGTATCATTAGAGAACTTGAAGATGAAGAATTTATTGATTGGGTAAATAAGTCTAAAAGTAGGCATGAAGCAAGTATTATAGCATTAAATTATCAATATGGTAAAGGATATGGTAGAAATTACAGTAAAGAATATGGTAAAAATACTGAAAACACTGGCGTTACAGTAGGAGATAATATTATAAAAAATACATTAAAAGATACACTAGACAATACATTATCTAAAAATATATCTAAAAATATATCTATATTAAATAATAAAGAAACGGTTAAAGTAATTAATCTAAATAATGAGATATTAAATTGCTATAAATACTATATAAATGCAAATATTACTCAGTTTGAATTGGATGAACTAATAAGATTAGGTAGAGAATATGGAGATGATTTTTTAGAAAGGGCAATAATAGAATTATCAAAAAGACGCATTAAAAGTTTTAAGTATATTATTTCATTATTAGAAGATTGGAGAAGTAAAGGATTTAAAACAATAGAGGAAGTTGAGATAGCTTTAATTAAGAGGGGAGAAGAAAATAAAAAAAGGAATAAAACCTTAATTAAATCTATTCCAATGAAGAGTAGTAATAGTGATATAAATCCTATGTCTTTTAATAATTTTGAAGCACGAGAGTATGATTATGACAAGCTAGAAAAAAGGTTATTAGGATGGGATAAGGAAGTTCCAGAGAATAACTATACAAGTAATAATAGCAAAAGGATTAGCAAAGCAAAGTTAAGTTTGAAAAGAATAAAGCAGATAGAAGAGCATGAGAGATTGTTATTAGAAAGTAGTATGAATATTGCAAGCAAGAGTTAATAAAAAATTAGAATGTATATCCCACTTTGAATAAAAATATAACATATATTATTTTTCTAAATTTATAGGGGAATTTTGCTAGGTGAGTAGGAGGAATAATGTCAAAAGGGAGTTTAGAGAAGATAGAGCAAATAGAAAGTGAAATTATAGAGTATAGAATTATAGAGCCAATTGAAGAAAGTAAAATAGAAAAGTATATAGAGGTTGAGTTTGATGATTTTTTTGTTGAGGTAGGTTGGTCAGAAATAGAGCCATATTTACCAATTAATAAGTATAAGTTAGCAACAATAATTTACTTATATCATACGGATGATACTAGTCTATAGGTGAGGAGGACTGACTATGAAGAAAGCTTTAGTGAAATTAATAATAGTTTGTATAGGTGGAATGTATATGGTACAGCCAGGAACAGTTAGTAATTTAAAAGATAAGCTTGGAAAATTCATTGAAAAACCTATTATTCAAATTGAACAAGAGCTATATAGGTTAATAAATTTTTAAGTTATGGTAGGAGATATAGAAAGATGAGTTTGGAAAAGCAAATAGAAGAATTAGAAAAAAAGTCTGATTTAATACTTGAAAAGTTTGGATATATAATTCAAAGACAAGATGAACTTGAGAAGATTAATAAAGATATATTAGAGAAGATTAATGAGAAAACGACAAGTTTCTGTGCTGATTTAACACAAACATTGATATCAGTTATGGATAAGAATATAAAAGATGACATAATAGCTACAATAATAGAAGCAGAATTACGTCTTGAGAGAATGGTTTTAGATAGAACTAGAAGTGATGAAGTAAGAGATTTTTACAAAGGTGTTTTAATGGCTATAGATAATAAGGAATTACCATCTGTTATAGGTAGAATGGTTGAAAGTGCATATATAGATAAGGGCATTATAAAAGTTCATTGTTATGATAAAAAGCTATATAAAACACTAAATTATAAATATCTTAAAAAGATAAATGAGTATAGTGATTATCAAGTTAGATTTGAAATTTAAACTTAAGGTATATAGAAGTTATTTGCTTTATAATAACAGAAATATGAAATTCTGATTAAGTCAGCAGTTCCACATATAGTGTTACATCAAAACTATGCTAGTTATTGAAATAACGATTTTCACACAAAATTGTGTTTCACCGTTGTGTAGGCTTCCGCCCCCACTTATATCCATAAGAGGTTCTAGGAACGACCCCAAAAAATTATAAATAATCTCGTTATACTTCGATTACTTATAATTCTTTGGGACCCCTTAGTCGTTCAAGAACACTCTAATGGAACGGTGCTAAAACCCTACGGGCTACTTCGTAGATCAGCAAGCTGACTTTTAGACCTTATAAGTGGGGGCGGCAGCCAACTGCATTTTAAAAAATGCTAACGCATTTTTTGTAATTATGCCTTTGGCATAAGCTAGTATTTTTGAAAAATACTTTTCAAAAATATTTTGTAAGCATATGCCCTTAATGTTCTAAAGAACATAATTGTAGGACAAGGGTTCATTAATGAAAAAATTAATATTCTTCAAATTGTATTTATTTCATAGAAACTATTTAGTAGCTATTAATTTTTCAATGACTAAACTTTTGAGAGGAGATAAGTAATGGCAAGGGGGAGAAAGTCAACCAAAGTTAAAGTAATGACTAATAGGGATATGAGACTATTAAAGCAAATATCTAATACTGGATTATCAACTATAGAACAAGCTAAATCGCATTGTGATTTAAATAGGGATAGACTTGTTAAGCTTGAAAAGTCTGGTTATATAAAAATTGAAAAAGCTAATCCTGTTGGGGGGCAAATGATAGAGGTTGTAAGAATTGATACTAAAGGGAAATCCTATTGTCAAAACAATTTAGGCATACAGTATTTCTACAAGTCAAATTTAAATCAAGTAACTCACGATTTGAAGCTCACAGAAGCTTATTATCAAGTTATGAAACAATATCCTAATGCTATATGGAAAAATGAAACGCAAGTATATATTGAAAATAAAGAAATATTGCCTAATGGAGATTGTGTTGATGCAGTAGTTGAGTTAAATGGAGAAAGCTTTGCTATTGAAGTTATAGGACATAAGTACACACAAGAAACTATTAACAATAAGGTTTCGAATGGAAATATGATTGCAGGAAACACAATTTTGGTATAGTTTTTGGGGCATATGCCCTTATTAAAAAGGAGGAATGAATTAATGTGGGGTACAAAATAGAGGTTAGAACAGATATTATTGATCCTCATACATATCTAGAGATTGAATTGAAATATGAAGAATTGTTAAAAAAGATTAATGAATGCGGGGGCTATGCATTATTTCAGCAAATTTATAAATGGTTTGGAAATAAATCAAAGGGTTTTAGAGAAATAAAAAAGCTTGAGGAGTTACTTTTGGTAGGAACAGAACAGCTAAATAATAATAAATATGTTTATTTAAAAAGTACAGCTCTAAAGTATTTGAAATATAAATCTTATGAATTGGAGCTGAACGAACTTAAAATAAATAGATTATTAAATAAGCCAGGATTTAGACCAATAATGAATAGTGTGTATTCTTTTGAATATCTAATTAGGGAAAGCCATTATATTAATAGCATATCTTCACTTGAAGCATTTGACTTATTCATATCTATAGCTAGGGAAGTATTTCAAAAAGATAGGTTTTCCAATATTCACTTAGGAAAAATTATAAAAGATGAATATGTAGAAAGATTAAAAACTAAGCTTAAAATTTTAGGGGATAGAAATGCTATATTTATTAAAAATTATGAGCCATCAAATGAATTTAAAAATTCTAATCTTGAATTTGTATGGTTTGACTTTAATCAAGAAACAGATGAAAACCCAATTTTAAGAGTTTTGAGGTTAATATCTAAATTTTTAAATAATGTAGGTACTACTGGAAAAAATAATTTGTTGAATTGTTGTAATTTTTCTCTTGAAATAGTTACTTTAAGTGAGGATAGGAAAGTTATTTTAAGGGGAATAAGTGATAGAGCTATGGGGGTTATTGATAAAAAGAACTCTCAATATTTAAATAGCAATATTAAAACTAAGGAAAATTTAGTTATTAGTAATGTTAAGAAAATTGAATATAAGGTATTTAGTGATATTGAGGGATATATCAAAGTTTCCACCAAGGGAGATAGTGAGTTTAATTTTGTTGATGAAACTGTTGTTAATAGGCTACAAGCTTTAAATGAACACTTAAAAGGAGGGAATTAATTGAGTGGATTATTAGAAATAATCATAGTTTTAATTATTGGAGGGGTTATTTATCAAATGTTCTTTACTACAAAGGATTTAAAAAAATACAATCCTAATGAAAATGTAGCTCCAGAATATGATAAGGATAATTATATAACTCCACCAAAGGAAAAGGATAGTTATACACCAGAAGCACCACAAGGGAATAAAACACCTTTTGGGGAAACTCTAGTAACTATTGATGAAGAAAAAGAATTATTGAAAAAGACCAGTATTTTATTAGGTCAAGATATTAAAGGTTTTGATGATTTTTTTGTTTCACCTAAAGAGTTAAATGCTATGTGTTTAATTGTTGGAGCAACTGGAGCGGGTAAAACAGAGTGTATAAAAACATTATTAGAATATGCCTTAACAAATAATCACCCTATTATTATTGTTGATGGTAAGGGCGACCCTAAGTTTCCCAATGAATATAAAGAGATGTGTGATAGGTATAATAGAAACTTTAAATTGTTCTGTTGTGAAGCTGATAAATCATTACATTACAACCCTTTAAGGCATGGTCAATATACTGAATTAAAAGATAAGTTAATTGATATTTTTGAATGGTCAGAAGAGTATTACAAAAACCAAGCCGAAAGATTTTTACAAGGTGTATTTAGAGTTTTATTACTTCCAGAAGCTAAGGAGCTATTGGGGTATGAGGTTATTGATTTACAGATTTTAATTAAGGCTTTCAGTATTGAAGTAATGGAAAATTTAGTACCACAACTAGATGGTAAAGCTAATTTTATGTTGCCTATTTTGGCAGAAGCTGATGTAAAAGCAGTTAATGGGTATGCAGGTAGATTAAAGACTGTAGCCGAAAGTGAATTAGGAGAGTTATTTGTTGATACTCAAGACCCTAATGTAATTGACTTGATGGAAAGCATTGAGAATAATGATATAGTTTTCTTCTCATTAGATAGTTTGAAGTATTCTGTTTATGCTCAAATGTTGGGTAGATTGATTATAGCAGATTTAAAAACTGTTGCTCCAAGGTTCTCTGGCAAAGATAAGCAAATATATACTGTTTTTGATGAATTTAATGTATTTGCAAGTGAGATAATTGTTAATTTAATTAATAAAACTAGGTCATATGGATTTAGAAATATTATGGGAACTCAAGAATTAGCAGATATGATTATAAATGGTGATGAAAAGTTATTACGTCAAATATGGGGTAATACAAATGTTAAGATTGCTTTAAGGCAAGATGTATCGGCATCACAAGAGGAATTATCAAAAGGTGTAGGTACTCAAGATTTATATAAAACAACAATTACTAAAGGTAAGTCTGGAGAAAACCAACAAATGAGTGATAGTTTAAGTGCTACTCTTGAAGAAGAACTTTATTACAAGGCTAGGGATTTTGGAGAGCTTACGATTGGGGAAGCTATAGTATTTATAAAAGTACCTAAGTTTAGACACGCAAGGATAAAAATTAGGATGGTGAGTTAATATGTTTTTAATACCGATATTTAATATCTTATTTAATATATTTTTTATAGGAATATTTGAGTTTATGATTTCTTGTTTTCTTCCTAGTGGATTACTACCATTTAATCATTTAATAAGAACTTTAATACTTTATATGATTATAATTTTTGGAATGTACACAGGGTTTGGACAAATGTGTGTAGCCTTTTTTGCAAGAGGTAGGAATACCATTGGTAGAGAGGAAAAAATATTACAACCTATCATAGAACAATTAAAAGATAGAACAGATATTAGAGGTTATTCAGCACCAGTTAAAGTACAATTTATTATTTTAGAAGCTTTAAATAATATATCAGGTAAGAAAATTAAGAGGTTGAATAAAAGAGTTAATCGTATGAAGTATGAGTATTTTACTGGTACAGTTAAGATATTTACTTTTGATAGTCTTGATATAGAAACTAATTCTTATGGAAATTCAATTTTTATAAGTAAAGGAGCTTTGGATACTTTACCAACGAATGAATTAAGAGCAGTTATTTATAATGAATTTGCACAAATAAAAACTAATGTAGCTAATATGAGGTTGTTACACGATGGAAATATACTTTTAGGTCGTGCAAGTGCAATAATATCATTGATTTTAAGTCCTTTTGCTTTAACTGTAGGTATATTTAGTAGTGCTATTTTTACTTCATTTAGTGGTAGTTATGGTTCAAATTTTGCAGATGTTTTTGGGAATATAGGGACGATAATTACTTATTCTTTATTCTGTATTATAAGGCTTGTACTTTGGTTTATAACTAAAAAATATACCAATACTGCTTATATGTTGTTTGAAAGAAAAATATTTATAAAGGCTGATAGGGCTACACATAAGGCTGGGTTTTCAAGTGATTTATTAAGTTACTTAGAAAAGTTATATGTATTTAAATTAGGTGATAAAGAAGTTTCAAGTTTATTTGTTGAATTAAGACCACTTGTTGCTTATAGAATAAATTATTTTGATAATGTACTAGGTAAAAATAAGGAGCTTTCAGCAGATAATTATGCTTGGTCATCTAACTATATGGAAAGAGTTCAAACAGTAAATAATAATAAAAATATTTCATAACAAAGGAGGGAGTTAGATGTATTGTCAACGTTGCAATATAAATACTGAAGATAAATTTTGTGAGAATTGTGGGGGAGCAACAGTTTCAACAAAGGAAGCTCCAAAGCAAGAGGAACATAAAGAGGAATTTAACAGAGAAGATTTTAAAATGAATTTACCGAAGTTTTCAAAGAAAAAAATTATTTTTTTAGTTACTGGAGCTTTATTGTTAGTTGTAGGGATTGGGGGATATAGCTCAATTCAAAGTAAGAATACACCGAAAAGTACAGTTGAAAAATATTTCAATTATCTAGCTGATGGTAATTATAGTAGTGCTTATAAAATGCTAGAGGGAACAGATGATAAGTTTTTAAGTGAAGATTTATTTAAAAAGTCAATGGAGCAAACAGATTTCAAAGATTTCAAAATAGAAGAGTTTACGCCAGAACAATATAAGATGGTTTATTATGACCCGAATAATTCAACTAATTTTGATATTACTAATTCATCAAATGTATTTTCAGTAAATATCGGGTTAAAGTCTTATCCTATTAATGTTTTAAAAGATGGTAAGAAGTTATTGTTCTTTGATGATTATAAGATTGATGTTAAGGGTTTTACTACTAAATGGTTAGTTACTGCACCTAAGGGAGCAAAGGTTGATATAGAGGGTATAGAGCCTAATAAAAGCAGTCAACCAGTAGGGAATATAGTTACTTTTAATGATAATTATAATCCTATGTTAGAGGGGTATGAGCTTTCAATATTTAGTGGAAACTTTAATATAAATTCTGAAATGGAGGGAGGAGAAAAAGTAAGTTTAACTGATGTACAAGCAGGCAGTAAAATGGATATAAAATTTGAACCAAGTAAAGAATTAATAACAGAGCTTGAGGGGAATACAAAGAAATTCTTAGAGTTATATTATTCAAATTCTACAGAGGACAAGTATTCAGATGTAGTTTTAAAAGGTAGTGGAGTATTAGAGAAAATCAATCAATTAAATACTTTTTCAAGTAACAAGATTACTAATAAGATTACTACAGTAGAGATTACAGAAAAAAAGCTTGAGGATATGGAGCATGCAACAATTACTGTTAAGGGTACTGTTCAATATGAAGATAGTTCTTTAGTTGAGTTTGGAATGAATAAGTTATCTGGTACAAAAGACTTGCTTACAGAAATTAGATTTAAAAAAGATAATGGGAAATGGTTAATAGTCGAAACTGGATATTTAAATTAAAAATAAAGGTTTAGGTAGTTGTCGTCAGCAATCTACCTAAACAAAAAATTGGGTAAGGATTCGCTGATGAAAAAAATCAATGTCAGCAAAATTGGATCTGCTTCGTAGAAACCATTTAGCAGCCATTAATTTTTTCGTCGCTCACCCAATCTATATTGTAACTTAAAGATTATTAGTATAAAAGATATTTTAAAGGAGATTATTTTATGAAGAGATATATTTCAATGATTTTAACAATGTGCTTGATGTTTACTTTAGTTCCTTTTAAACCGTTAAAGGTTTTTGCTTCTACTGATACTTTGAATTTTGCAGATTCTAAATTAAATGATATATTTTGTGAGTTTGTTGGAAAGGCTAATGGACAATCGGTCACTAAGTCAGAAGTAGAAAATAAAATGAAGTATATATACGATAACCATATTCAGATGTAGCCAGAAATAGATATTTCGGGGGTTTCTGACTTAACAGGAATTGAAGATTTAAAAGATATAGCTTACCCAATTAGAAGGATTAGAATAAGTGGAGCAGTAGACTTAACTCCTATTAAAGATTTTTCTTTTGAAGATTTAGAATTAAATGACCAAACAAATTCTAATTTACAAGTTTTCAATACTAGCACTTCTTTACAAAATTCTCTAGATAGATTAGTTATTAAGGATTATTATACAAGTTCAGATATAGTAGATTTAAGTCCTATAGGTACATTAAAGAATTTAGGACAACTACATATAGTGGGTACTAAAGTTTCAGATATAACTCCTATAGGTCAATTAAAAAACTTGAGAGCTTTAACATTAGATGGTTTTAATAGATATAATGAAACAACTGTTGATTTAAATATTATAAAAAACTTAGATAAATTATATAGTTTATCTTTAGCAAGAATGAATTTAACTAGCGAAAGTTTAAAACCTTTTTCAGAGGTAGGAACTTTCCCAGCATTAACTATGTTTGAAATTCTTAATGATAGTGGAGTACAAGATATAAGATATTTAGAAAATAATTCTACTATTGTTAATTTAACATTACACGATTGTGGTTTAGATGATAGAGCTATTGATATAGTAAAGACTATTCCTAATTTAGCTAATTTAAGTTTAGCAGATAACTATATTAAAAATATCAATAATTTAAATGGGCTTTCTGGCTTACTTTCTTTAAATGTTAGTTCTAATAGATTAGAGAACGTTGATGTTGTTGCTACTCTTAATAATTTAACTAGATTAGATTGTAGCTATAACTATATTACTGATATTTCATCATTAACTGGTTTACCTAAATTAACTGGTTTAGATATTTCTTATAATTTTATTGATGTAGACGGAACTCAAAAGGGTATTGTAGACAGTATTCCAGTTCAATATAACAAAGAAACTACTCCTCAAAGAGCTGTAACTGGGGATACTTTAATAGAAATGAATGTAGGTGATGAAATACCTTTCTTCTTTGATTCTGAACAGTTACAAGGGAATGGTTATAATATAGCTGAAATTTCTAATAGAGGTTATAGAAGTATATTTGGAGATTATATCATTGCGTCCGATGATGTGAATTTATTAGAAGTTGTTAATACTACTGTTCCTTATGGTAGTGGTAGTACAACATTTAAAGCTTTAAAATCTGGAAAAACTAAGGTTAAAGTTTTATTTAGAAATATAGATAGTGTTTTAACTAAGAGTGAAATTACAATAAAAATAAAAGATGTTCCAAAGCCAGTAATTAAGGGAAGTTATACAGTTGAGTATCAAGATGAAAGGGGCAATATATTAGATAGTAAGACTTTAAATGATTTGACTTTAGGTAGTTATTTTGAAGTTGCTAAATTCATTGATGGTTATATATTAGATGATGTTAATAATAAGAGTGTAGAGCTTACAGAAACAGAGCCTAATAAGACTATAGTATTTAAATATAAGAAGAATGAGGAACCGAAGCCAATAATTAAGGGAAGTTATAAAGTTGAATATCAAGATGAAAATGGAAATTTATTAGATAGTAAGACTTTAAATGATTTAGTTTTAGGTAATTATATTGAATTTGCTAAATTCTTTGATGGTTATACATTGATTGATGATACTATGAAGAGCTTTGACCTTACAGAAACAGAGCCTAGTAAAACCATAGTATTTAAATATGTGAAAAATGAAGAAACAAAGCCAGTAATCAAAGGGAGTTATACAGTTAAGTTTCAAGATGAAGAAGGTAATGTTTTAGACAGTAAAAGTTTTAATGATTTAGTTTTAGGTAGATACGTTGCATTTGCTGATTTTATTGATGGTTATACTTTAAATGATGAGGGAATTAAGTATATAGAATTAACAGAATTAGAGCCAAACCAAGTTATAATATTTAAGTATAAAAAGAATGAAGGAGTTAAACCAATAATACTAGGAAGTTATACAGTAGAATATCAAGATGAGAATGGTAATGTGTTAGATAGCAAGACTTTAAGCGAACTTTATTTAGGTAAATATACGGAGATTGCAAAAAAAATTGATGGCTATAATTTAGATGATGAAGAAACTAAGGTTATTGATTTAACAGAAGAAAGTCCTAATGGAACTATAATATTTAAATATAAAAAACAAGAAGTTCCAGTAACTCTAGAAAAACCAAAAGAAGAAGTTAAAGAAGAGTTTAAAGCTCCACAAGAAACTTTACCTAAAACTGGAGACCCTTTCAGTTCAAATATATTAATGATGTTAGGAGTAGCTTTAATTGGATTAGGAGTTGGATTTAATAAAAAATTTAAGAGATAGAATAATCATTAGTATTTTCTATTTAATTTACTGGGGCATATGTCCCAGTTTTCTTATATTTTATATAGGTGATATATTATAAGTATAGTAATTTAATTAATTTGGTGATGAAACACATGATATATGTTGAGGAGTATAATTAAAATTTTTGTGTAGTTTAGATGTAATATAACTTAGTTAAGGGAGGAGAAATGGAAACTATAATTTATTATGGAGGCTATAAAATAGTTAAGTATCCAAACATAATAGTAGGAAAAAATATAAAAGATTTTGGATATGGATTTTATTGTACTAGGATAAAGAAACAAGCAGAAAAGTTAGTAAACAAATATAAGACACCGGTTATAAATTCATATGCTTTAACTGATATTTCAGATTTGAATGTTAAGGTATTTGAAAAGTATGATAAGGAATGGCTCGATTTCGTTGTTCATTGTAGAAGTGGGGGAGAGCATGATTATGATATTGTTGAAGGATTTATGTGCGATGATACAATATTGGATAACTTAGAAGATTATATAAATGGACACATAGACAAGACAAGATTTCTGGAAATGATGAAGTTAAAATGGAGTAATAAACAAATAAGTTTTCATACAGTTAAAGCACTAAAAAGACTAAAGTTTATTGAATGTGAAAAAATAAAAAAATAAACAACAAGATATTAAAAAGAGTATTGAGGGTACAGACAAAGAGCCATTTGTAAGAGATTTAAATGAGGAAATTCTATATTCTATAATTGAAAGTTTGAAAAATATGGTATAATAAAAATAGCTAAATTTATTCTTTAAATTATAGGATAAAAATTCTATGAACAAGGATAGTTTGGTTATAATATAATTATTCTATTTAAAAAGTTTATTGGTCGCTAATCCCAAATAGCGAGTTATAAAAAGGGAGTTGGTACTACTCAATGCCAACTGAAATTGAGTGTAGCAACCGAGCAACTGCTACTAAAAGGACATATGCTTAGGTGATGATTGTCGTAAAGCTCGGGTGATTTATAAAATAGCTTATAATTTTTTTATATATTATAAGGGGAAGCTAAGTGTACTATTATTAGGTATACCTAACTAAAGGGAGGAAGATAGTGGTGTTTAGAACATCACTATTTTTCTTTAAAATAATTATTTTACTAAACTATAATTTAACTTGAAGAATTTTAATTTTAAAGGGACTACAGGGGGACTATCCTCCAATATTTATGAAAATAAAGCTTGCCCTTTAAATACTTTTATAGTCTTTAAAATATAGTAAATACAAAGGTTTATGTATATATACGATACGTAAAAGAATATATTAAAACATATGGTACTATTCCTGTTGGGAGTACCATTAAAAACCCACAATCCTTATAAAATAAAGGTTTGTGGGTTTTAATTATATATAAAGTTACCATTTAGGTTTTTTTATATCTTATTTTTTACGCATAGACTTAATTTTTTCTCATATCGATATTCTATCAACCATATTAAAAATATTATAATAAAATAAAAACTTTCTTATTGAAATTTTTTATCCCATAAACATAAATGTATGACAAGTAAATACTGAAGCTACTTGCATGAAGCATAGTAGTGAGCCTACTATAATTCCTGGGATATATGGATTA
Source organism: Clostridium sp. (assembly GCF_026168755.1). Taxonomy (GTDB): domain Bacteria; phylum Bacillota; class Clostridia; order Clostridiales; family Clostridiaceae; genus Clostridium. Next base: position 22,216 of record NZ_JAPFDR010000014.1, read on the forward strand.
TTACAATATTTAGCTAAACGACGTAGTAGAAGTACTGCTACAGGGAATACTGGTATTGCATTAATCATATATGTGAATGTAAATGGTGCTCCAAAAATATCTGGTTGGAATCCTGTTTTTGCAAATAAGTAGTATCCAATGAAAGTAATAGCAAATGCAGGAACCATATTCATAAATGCAAAGAATAAATCATTTAATAATGTTGGCTCTTTACCTATCTTTGAGTAGTAAGCAGAGTTTATTGAAATACTTACAGCTATACCAAATACCAAGAAGAATGGTAAGTAGGTAAAGAATAAGTATAAGTGTTCTAAAGGTAATTCACGCATTCCCCATAAGTAGAAACGTAAATCAATTTGGAATACATATTGTGCTATATACACAACAACTAATACGCTTAAAACTCCAATAACAGCTAGTAAAATAGATTTTACAAAGTTTATAAGAGATATTTTTACTCCCCATGATTTTAATGTATCACCTTGTTTTCTAGCATATAAGTAGTATGAACCAAATGAAGTTATTAACATAAATATACCATTAGCTAATGACCATAATGCATATATATTAGTAGTTTGTTGTGGTAAGTAATTTGTTACAAAGTAACCAAAACCTTTACTGAATATAAATGTTATGCTTAAGAAAGCAAATGCACAGTTAGCTATAGTTAATACCCAGAACCAAACCTTTCCTAATTTATTAGGAGCTGGTTTTAATTGTTTATTATCTTCAGCTTTTAAGCTTGCAAAGAACTTAGTTTTTGTTAATGTAGCAATTGTAAATACGCAAATTGCAAGGGCACCGAAAAGTCCTAATATAGAAGCAGCAGTGTATACTCCCCAGATTTGCATTCCACCAACTAAGTAGTTAGGAGCTACAAATACATCTTGGAAGAAGTCAACTACAGCAGCTACAGAACCAGCACCACCTTGTGGCTTAGGATGGATTTCATTTGCTTTTGTAATACGACGAATAACTTGTTTACCGTTCATATCAGTAGTATAAGTGTGTCCAGGAATTACTTCGCTATCCTTAAATACACTTGGTTCTTGTCCAAAGCTTACAAATGATTTTGCTTCATTAGAGCTTAAGAATTGTTGAGGAGAAACTGGCATTCCATCTTCACCAACAGTGCTAAAGTATACATGATCATAGAATGTATAGTAAAGACCTACGCTACGATCACCATAAACGTTTGTCCAATTACCTTCGAAGTCTGTAAAAGTTGGGTTACTTGCAACTAGATATACAGCAGATAGTACTGGATTTCCGCTCATATTATCTAAGCTAACACTCATGTTTGTAGCATTACCACCCATAGAGTGTCCAGCTATACCAATTTGATTTAAATCAACATAATCTAATTCACTAACATATTTTACTGCAGAATAAACTCCATAAGCATCAGCATTTGGGTCAGTAAAGAATGTTTCAAATGGTGTTATATCAGAACCACCGTGGTTTAACATATCTGGAGTTACAACTACAAATCCACGACGAGCTAGTTCAAGAGCATATTGAGCATAGCACTCCTTAGTTGTAGATAACCCATGAGCAAATACAACAGCAGGTGCTTTATTTTCTGAAGTTGCAACTTTTGGGCTATATACTCTAATACTTACATTATCTCCAGAACGGGTTTGTACCGTAGTAGTCTCAATTTTAACTTTTCCAAAGTTACTTAAAAGTAGATTGGCACTAACAGCACATAATAAAGTGAAAACAATTGATAAGATTAGTCCAAGTTTTGCTGTAAATTTAAATTTAGATTTTTTATTCATATTTATCCCCCTGTAATTTGAATTAAAACGTTAACATTTCATGTATAAATTATACAAAGGAAGTTATTTTATAAATATGACTAATTTTATAAGTTAGTATAACAATGTTGCACTTATAGCAAAAAAGGTAGTTTAGCTTTAGGATAATTAGGTATAATATTTTGTAAGGAGGAGTAATTATGAGTGAAAAATTAGAGGTTATTTATTATCCAAGTGTAGATAATATGAAGATATTTGTTGTTGATATAGAATATAGACTACCACATACTCATCCAGAAATGGAAATTTTATTTGTTTTTAGAGGTAATCCCATTTTTATAATTAATGATGAAAAATTTGAATTTCATCAAGGGGATATTATATTAATTAATAGTAATGACAAGCATGAAATAATTTCAAATAATGGAATATCAACTTTTTTAGTTTTAAATATTTCAACTAAGTATTTTGAGGGGTATTTTTCACAAATTAATCAAGTTACATTTAAAGGACATTGCACATATAATCCTGAAAATAAGCTAGTGATATATACGTTTTTAAATCTTGCTAGAATTTACATAGAAAAATCTAATTTTTATAAAGTTAGGTGTGCAAGCATGATTAATATTATGTTTGTTCACTTATTAGATACTTATTCAAAGGATGATATTTATAATGATAAAAGCAAGGATAATTGCTTAAATAAGCTTAGGTTAAGAAGAATTATTAATTATGTAGAAGAAAATTATTATGATAAGATTTCACTAAAAGAGATTGCAGATATGGAAGGTGTATCTGTATATTTCTTATCACGATTTATTCATAAGTATTTAGAATTAAGTTTTCAAGATTACTTAACATTTATAAGATTTAATCATGCTAGAGAGCTTATTCTTACAACTGATATGAAATTAGTAGATATTTGTTATCAATGTGGTTTTTCAGATTACCGTTATATGACTCAAGCATTTAAAAAGTATTGTGAGTGTACGCCAAAAGAGTTTAAACTTAAGGCAATTACTTCAGTTACATCAAAACTTTTTTTAGGAACGAATAGTCAAAGAATATATAATAATGATGAAGTGTTGAATATAATTGAAGATACAATTAAGCATTATAATTTAATTGAACCACATTAATAAAATTTAAAATACCAGATATTACATATAAGAGTAAGAAAATAATAATTATATGACGATAAATTAATAAAACCAAAACCTATAATAAAATTTAAGTTTTTTAAGGCTTTTTAATTTTTTTTCAAAAATAGTATTATAAAATTGCTTCAGATAAATTTACCAGGAGATGAAGATAATGAGAATAAAAAAAGAGTGGGCAATTTTACTTACAGTATTACCAATGACGTTTATGACCACATTAGATAGTAGCATAGTAAATGTAGCTTTACCTACTATGGCAAAAGAGTTAAATACCAGTATGGCAGGAATAGAATGGGTAGTTACAAGCTATTTAATAACTATATGTGCAACTATATTACTATTTGGTAAATTAGGAGATATTTTAGGAAAGACTAGAATATTTAAATTTGGGATAGGGATTTTTACTATAGGGTCTTTACTTTGCGGGTTTTCAAATACACTATTTATGCTTATATTATCTAGAATAGTTCAGGCTATAGGAGCAGGAGCGGCTATGGCAACAAATCAGGGAATTATAACTGAGACTTTCCCAGCAAATGAAAGAGGTCGTGCACTTGGGATGACTGGGACAGCTGTAGCTCTTGGAACTATGGTAGGACCAACATTAGGAGGGCTTATAGTTTCTATTGCACCTTGGGAATATATTTTCCTTATAAATATTCCTATAGGTATATTAGTTTATATTGGAGTTATTAAGATTTTACCTTTTAAGAAAAAAATGAGTGATTTTATAATTGATATTAAAGGAAGTATATTATTTATGATTTCTATAACATTATTATTTACATCTATAAACTTTGGACAAAGTTTAGGATATAATAACTTATTTATAGTAATGTCATTTATAATTTCATTAACTTTATTTGCAATATTTATTAGAGTTGAAAAAAATTCTGATAATCCTATGTTAGATATAAAAATATTTAAGAATAGACTTTTTTCATTAAGTATATTCTGTGGATTTACATCATTTATATCAATAGGTGCAGTAAACATAATTTTACCTTTTTATTATCAAGATGTATTATCTTTAAGTCCAAGCACAGCTGGACTTATGATGACTGTATCTCCAATAATATTGGCAGTAGTAGCACCGTTAAGCGGATATTTATCAGATAAAATAGGAAGTGAAAAAATATCGGCATTAGGTTTATCAATTCTGTCTATAGGAATAATATCTTTAGTTATATTTAATGTTAATACATCTCTTATAGTAGTTGGAATTTTAGTTGGATTACTTTCACTAGGTAGTGGAATATTCCAGTCTCCTAATAATTCATTAATTATGTCTACAGTTGAAAAAAATGAGCTTGGAATAGCTGGAAGTATAAATGGATTAGTAAGAAATTTAGGAACAACTACTGGAATAGCACTTTCTACAAGTATTTTATATAGTAGAATGAGTAGTAAGTTAGGGTATAAAGTTTCTGGATATGTAGATGGTAGAGCAGATGTATTTGTATATGCAATGCGATTTGTATTTATAGGAATAGGAGTAATATGTTTAATTGGAGCAATTTTAAGTGTAATTAGAGTTGTTAAAAAGATAAAAAAATAAATTTTATAGAATAGGTTTATCTTTAGCTAAAAAGTACCTTAATAGAATAGATTTTTTAGGATTTATTCTATAAGGTACTTTTTTATTATATATTCTTATTTAGATTTTTTTCTAAAAAGTCTTTTGATTTTTCTAATACTATTATTACTACTCCACCTATAATGAAGAATATCCAACTAAAGCTTGAAAGATCCATCGCTGGTTTTGGAATTTCTAATGTTGTAGGACCCATAAATACTGCATAGATTGAGCCAAGCATTAATCCTAGGATTAAGTAGATCATTGCAGATCTATATTTATTTAATAAAAATTTGATTATTTTTATAGTACTTAATATTCCTACGATAACACCTAATCCAAATATTATAAGTACTGGTAAGTAAGAAAAGTTTAAAGATAAAACTTCTTTTATTGCACTTATAATTCCTGTATAAAGACCAAATATTAATAATAAGGTTGAGCCCGATATACCAGGTAAAACCATAGCTGAAATTGCAATCATTCCAGCAACAAATACAAATATACCAATACTAAAGTTTAAATGCCCTAATGAAAGATTTAATCCACCATTTGACCCTGATGGGTTAAAATACGTAATTAAAACAACAATTAAAGCTCCAATTATAGTAAATATAATATTTTTGTATTTACCAACTAAAGAGTCCTTTTCTTCTTTTATTATTAGTGGAATTGCAACTATTATAAAGCCTGTAAACAATGAACTTATACTATAAATATGCTCATCAAATATAGAAGATAATATTAGTACGGATAATACCATACCTACTATCCAACCAATTCCTAATTTTATTAAGAAGATTAAAGACCTTTTCTTATCATCTGTACTATTTTTTGATATTAAAGAATTTAATGAACCTATAAAATCATCATAAAATCCTAAAATAAAAGCAATAGTACCCCCCGAGACTCCAGGTACACTATCGGCTAGAGCCATAAAAAAACCTCTGATAAAATTAATAATAAACACAATATCACCTCAAAATAAATATGTTAAGTATAAAATAAATATACTAAATATATAGAATACTCAGTATAATTGTATAAAAATTATATTATAAATACGGAAAAAATACTAAATATTTTTTCTGAAAAAATGTAAATTATATGTTTATTTATTGGTAAATTATATCATACGTTATTACTATTATGATATAATAAAATATCAAAATATTATATTAAATTACTAGGAGTGTGATTTTTTTGGAACCCAGTCAAGTGTGGCAGATAATAGTACTTATAATTTTACTAATATTGTCTGGATTTTTTTCAATGTCAGAAACAGCACTTATGGCACTAAGTAAAATAAGAATAAGACATATGGTGGAAGATGGAGTAAAAGGAGCTAAATTAGTTGAAAAGTTAACAGAAGACCCAAATAAGTTGTTAGGGGCCATATTAATAGGTAATAATATAGTTAATATATTAGCTTCATCACTAGCTACAACATTATTTGTTTCATTAGTTGGACCAAGTGGTGTTGGAATAGCAACTGCAGTTATGACTGTATTAGTACTTATTTTTGGAGAAATAACTCCAAAATCAATAGCAAAGCAAAAATCTGAACAAGTATCATTAAAGGTAAGTAAGCCGATAAATATAATAGTAAAACTATTTAAGCCATTTATAAGTATATTTACCTTTATATCAAGTGGATTTATAAGATTACTAGGAGGAGATCCAAAGGCAAGCGAACCATTTATAACAGAAGAAGAATTAAGAACGATGGTTGGTGTCGGTGAAGAAGAGGGTGTCCTTGAGGATGTGGAAAAGGAAATGATATTCAACGTGTTTGACTTCGCAGATTCACAAGCAAAGGATGTTATGGTACAAAGAGTTGATATTGTAGCTGTTGATTCGGAGGCAACTTATGAAGAAGTATTAGATGTTATAAAGACGGAACAGTTTTCAAGAATTCCAGTATATAATCAAACTATAGATGATATAGTTGGGATATTATATGTTAAAGACTTAATTATAGCAGGGCAAAATAAGGATGGTTTTAAAGTTACTGATTATATGAGAGAGCCTTATTATACATTTGAGTTTAAGAAAATTAAAGAATTATTTAATGAAATGAAAAAGACACGAAATCATATTAGTGTAGTTTTAGACGAATATGGTGGTACTGTTGGAATAGTTACTATAGAGGACCTAATTGAAGAGGTTTTTGGTGATATAGAAGATGAATATGATGATTATGATAATGAGATAGAAGTAATTAAAGAAGATGAATATATTGTAGACGGAAGCTCAAGATTAGATGATATAAGTGAATTAATTGGAGTAAACATGGAGTCAGAGGAGTTTGATTCTGTTGGAGGATTAATAATAGGTGAATTAGGTCGATTCCCAGAAAATAAAGAAGAGGTAAATCTAAATAATATTAGATTTGTAGTAGAGGAAGTAGATAAAAACAGAATAAAAAAAGTAAGAATTTACACATAAGTTAATTTTAAATTATAATTGATGTAAAAATGGTGAGTGATAAATATAAGATAGAAAGTAATTTGTCATTTGCCATTTTTAGTTTATATAAAGGTTAGAAAGATAAACATAATCAATAATTAAAGGAGTACTGAATAATGGATTATATGGAAATTGCTTTGGAGGAAGCCAAAAAAGCTTATTCTAAAGGAGAGGTTCCTGTTGGGGCTATTATAGTAAAGTATGGAGAAATAATAGCTAGATCACATAATTTAAAGGAAACCCTAAAGTCTGCAATAGCGCATGCTGAAATTTTAGCAATTGAAGAGGCAAGTAAAAAAATTGGTGATTGGAGATTAAATGGAGCTGAAATGTATGTTACATTAGAACCTTGCTCTATGTGCGCCTCTGCAATAGCACAATCTAGAATATCTAAATTACATATAGGAACATTTAATAAAGACATGGGGGCATGTGGAACAATATTAAATATTTTGGATTATGATATTTTTAATTCCTATGTAACTATAAATTGGTGTTATAATAATGAGTGTAGTGAATTAATAAGTAAATTTTTTCATGAGAGAAGAAAATAAATTTAAATCAAAAAAGGAGAAGGTAAGAAATGAATCCAGTAGCATTTGAAGTTTTTGGAATGCCAATAAGATGGTATGGAATTATTATTGCAAGTGGAGTTTTGATAGCATTTTTTGTATCATACTTACTAGCTAAGAAAAAAGGATTAGATTTTGATATTATTACAGATGGATTTTTATGGAGTTTTCCATTTGCCATAATTGGTGCTAGGTTATATTATGTTGCTTTTGAATATAAGAATTATCATTCATTTATAGATGTAATAAACATAAGAAATGGTGGTATGGCCATACATGGTGGACTTATTGGTGGATTATTAGTTGCATATATATTTACTAGAGTAAAAAAGATAAATTTCTTTGAATATATTGATGTAATAATGCCTGGAGTTATATTAGCTCAAGCAATAGGTAGATGGGGAAACTTTATGAATCAAGAAGCACATGGAGGACCTGTTTCAGAGTTTTTTATAAGTAAATTTCCGAATTTTATACAACAAGGAATGCTTATAAATGGAACATACTATCATCCAACATTTTTATATGAATCTATATGGAATTTAATTGTTTTTGCAATATTAATATTTATGATTTATAAAAAGAAAAACCAACATGGAATTGTTATAGGTAGTTATATGATTCTTTATTCCTTAGGAAGGTTTTTCATAGAAGGATTAAGAACAGATAGTTTAATGTTTTTTGGATTAAGAACAGCACAAATAATTAGTTTAATTGGAATAATTATTGGAGCTATAATAATATTTATAGCAAATAGAAATAGTAAGAAAAAATTTATATAATTACTTAAAAAAGTGGAGTAGCCATTAAAAAAAGAGGCTCTCCACTTAATTAATTTGTGGAAAACTCATAAAGAAAATCTTTTTATTGAACTACAATAATATTTATGTTAAAATGAGAAAGTATCAATGATAGATACAAAATAAATTATTTTTTAATTTTATTTTACGGTATGGAGAGATGTCCGAGTGGTTGAAGGAGCACGCCTGGAACGCGTGTATAGGGGAAACTCTATCGTGGGTTCAAATCCCACTTTCTCCGCCATAGCCGTGCTAGATGGGGAGTTAGCGGTGCCCTGTAACCTGCAATCCGCTACAGCAGGATTTAATTCCTCACCTAGGCTTTAATCTGTTTGGTCTGCCCTATGCAAGTGATGTTGAGGGTCGGGTCCCACGCGACGTAAGACTGTGAACCTCGTCAGGTCCGGAAGGAAGCAGCGATAAGCAGCCCCTGCGTGTGCCGTGGATCAATCTTGCCTGAGTTAACTACATAGGTAACGCTTATAGATTACTGTCGAAGTGAGGTGCACGGTTTTAAATTATCCTTTCTTTTAGAAAGAAAGGCTTTTTTAATGTTTATAATGAATTTTATTTAAATTATACTGATGATTTAAAATAGAGTAAGTCTAGTTATCATCATAAAATTTTATTAATTATGGTTACTCTTCAATAGGATTAACAATATAGGACAAAAAAACAATAGGACAGAAAAATAGGGAAATTTCGTTAGAAATATCCCTATTTTTCTGTCTTTTTTTAGAGATAAACAAAAGAAAATAATTTTAAAAATATGTACAAATATATGAAAATATCAATAATAATTTTAATTAATGCAAGTTAAAAGTATAAAAAATTGCATTTTATGCAGAAAAGTGTTGTAAAATTATATTAAAATGAAATATAATAAAAATATAAAGTGCAAAAAAGTTGAGGGGGCTATTTAAAATGAGAAATTTTCCAAATTCAATGATGACACAACATCCAGATAATGTAGAAAAATATATATCAATTCAACAAGAACCTACAGAGGCAATAGAAGGATTAACACCTCAAGATAAAGGTGGACTTGGAATAGACGAAATAATGATAGATTTTGAAGGTAAATTAACTCCATATCATCAAACATCACAAGTTGCATTAGGGTTAATTGGTAATGGTGTTATACCAGGAAAGGATGTTAGAATAACTCCTAGAATACCAAATGCAAATAAGGAGTCTGTATTTAGACAATTAATGAGTATAATGTCTATTGTAGAAACAAATGCACAGGCTTATCAGCTTACAGGTGTACAAGCTATTAGGGAAGTTGTAGTTCCAATGGTTGAAACAGGACAAGAAATTTCTGAGTTCCAAGATAGAGTTAATTCTGTTATAGAGTTAGGAAATAAGAATTATCCAGTAAAGTTTGAGGAAAATAGTGTTAGAATAATTCCTTTAGTAGAGGATGTTCCAGCATTAGTTAATGTTGAAAAGATATTAGATGAATTTTATCATATATCAGAAGAGAAGGGACATAACATAGATTATTTAAGATTTATGATAGCTCGTTCTGATACAGCTATGTCTTATGGATTAATATCAGGAGTGCTTTCTGTTGTTATGGCTGTAGATAAGGCATATAAATGGGGCAAAGAGCATGGGGTAGAGGTAGCTCCGATATTAGGATGTGGATCTCTTCCATTTAGAGGGCATTTTACAGGAAGAAATATAGATAAAATATTACAGACTTATGCAGGAGTAAAAACTTTTACTTTCCAATCAGCATTAAGATATGATCATGGTGAAGAAGAGACTAAACAAGCTGCTAGAGAGCTTAAAGAGAAAGTAGATATGTATGAGCCTAGAAACTTCTCAGAAGATGATATAGCGTTAATGAAGGAGTTTATAGGAATACTATCTAAACACTATTTAACGACATTCTTAAAGGTAATAAACACAGTTTCATTTGTATCTGACTTTATTCCAAAGAATAGAGATAGATTAACTAAGGCTAAGACAGGATTAGAATATAATAGGGAAGTAGCTAATCTTGATAATATAGCAAACTTAGTAAGTGATGAGGAATTAAGAAAAGAAATATTAAGTATAGATAATTCTGTTGAGTATGCTGTACCAAGAGCTATATCATTTACTGGAGCTATGTATACATTAGGTATGCCACCAGAACTTTTAGGTATGGGTAGAGGGCTTAAGGAAATAAAGGATAAATTCGGACAAGAAGGAATAGATAAATTATTAGAATTCTATCCTATGTTAAGAGAAGACTTAGGATTTGCAGCTAGATTTGCAAATGCTGGAGTTAGCAAAAGGATAATTGATGAAACAGCAAGACAAGAATATAAAGAAGACATGAAGTATGTTAATGAAATCTTAGATTTAGGATTAGACTATGAGTTTATGAATGATAATGAGTTCTATCATACGCTATTAAAGACTACAAGACCAATAATAATGCATTTAATAGGCTTAGAGTCAGATATAATTCAAAGTAAGACTGAAGAGTTAAAGATTCTAAATGAATGGATTATTAGAATGGGTAAAGTTAGAGGAAGTATTGGATAAAAGAGACTTTCTGATTTAAGTAAAAATACAAAATTATATTAATGAAAATTTATGTAAATGTATCTAAATTACCAATTAGCTAATTTTTATACCGATTTATATAAATTTAAGAGACATCTCCTATTTGATTGATGATGGGAGGTGTCTTTTTTTAATGGCAAGAATAAGAAAAGAAAAACAGTTATTGGAAATAGTTTTAGAAGATTATATGTATTATTGTAGTTTGAAAGATTTGAGGAGACAAACTTTAAAATCGTACGAACAGACTTTAAAATTATTATTTAAATATTTAGCCGAAGAATTTAACGTTATTTATTTAGAGGATATCGAAGAAGAACACATTAAAAGTTATATAGATTTCTCTAAGGAAAAAGGTAAATATTCTTATGTGGCAGATGAAAAGACGGTAAGTATAAATAGACCAGATTTGAGACAAGATTTTGGAAAAAAGGTTTCTATGGGTACAGTTAATTCTTATTTAAGAAATATAAAAACATTTTTTAATTATTGTATTGATAATAATTTGTTGCAAGAAAATCCATGCAAGAGAATTAAAAATATTAAATGCAAGAGAAATAAAAAGGAAGAAATCACATCTGAAGAGTTTAATAAGATAATTAAAGTTTTAGATTTAACTTTGTTTTCTGAATATAGGGATTATGTGATTATTCAGCTACTGGCAGATACTGGTATGAGATTGGGTGAAACATTAGCTTTAAAGGTTAGTGATATAGATTTAAAAAATAAAACAATTTTTATAGATGGAGAAATTGCAAAAGGTAGAAGGGATAGATATGTATTCTTTTCTGACACAATGAAGAAGATTCTACAGAGGTGGATCAATTATAAAGATAGATATGTAGAAAATGAATTATTGTTTGTATCTAATAGAAATAATGAAATAATTAACTCTAATTTTGAAAAGTTATTTAAGAAATATGTGAAAAGGGCAAAAATAGAAAAAAATATAACTCCACATGGATTAAGAAATAATTTTGCAAGAAGATGTTTATTAAATGGTATGGATATTTACATGGTATCAAGAATTTTAGGTCATTCTGATGTTAGGATAACGCAACAAGCCTACATGGATATTACAACAGAGGATATTAGAAAAAGCTATATGAAATATTCACCATTAGAAAATATGCGTAGGAGGTAGTAAACAAAATGTATGGTGTAAATTGTAAAACTAAATTAAGTGCAGAAGCTAAATATATATTAGGTTCAATTGTTTATTCTGGGATTTTAAAAGAAATAGAAAGAGCTGAGTTATCTAAAGAAGTATTAAAAGAAATGGTAGATTTTTATGAAGAAACTTGTTTACTTGGGGTTAACCATTTGAGAGAAAAGTTAAATAAATTAGATTAATTAAATGTAGGGGATGAGAAAATGGGTAAAGTGATAAAATTTCCAAAAATGAAAATAGAGGAAGAATTCAAAACATATGAAGAACGATTAATACAAGGGTATAAGGAGTTAGAAGAGTTTTATAAGGAAGTAAATAAAGAAATTTGGTATGTTGATGAAAATGGAAAATTAGGAGTTAAATAATTATAAAGGGTGGGATTTAAGAATGAGAAAATATAATGTTATGCAAGAATTTTTAGATGGGAGTTTTAGTGGATGTTTTATTGTAAATAATGGGGTAGTTTACGAGGATTATGTTAGAGAGTTAGTGGACAAGGCTATTGGTGCAGTGTATGATTGGATAGAAGATGAGTTAATTGTTTATTTAAACGATAAATCAGTAGTAGTGAGTCATATGTAACAAAATAGAGAGTAACGGCAATTACTCCCTATTCTAACAATTTAATATTGTTTAATATATCTCTTGCAACCAAAACAAGAGAAAAGCGTTAATTATATTATAATTCAAAAAATCATGGGTTGCAAGAGGTGTATTTCTTGCACCCTTTTTTTTAGGTGTAGGTTAGTTATTATGCACCATGTAACTATAAAGATAATGGTAAGTGTGGACGAGCTGATGCAGAAAGTCGTTTGGGTTATATCTAATTACTCTACTTATAAGATATACTCCTTAAACGGGTACATTCTGACCGTTAAATAAATTAGATGGTGAGGGAACTGCCACGAGAGTGGGGGAATTAAGCTAATATCCTTGTGTTGGGTAACAGTTGGCACATTGTAGGCTTAATTACAAGTAGAGTATTAAACGAGCGATACAATTCGTATACAGTCGATTATAGAGCCTTGAGAGTAAAATCTTAGGGCAAACTATATTCATTCACAACGTGTCCACGTGCCAGTCGATTATAACGCTTCGCTACTTGATTGCAAGTATTTACTTAAAAATAATTAATAAATAGTTATATGTCTACTTATATGTCAACATAGTAAGTCACTTACTATATGCTAGACTTATAACTATAGGATCTAAAGTAAGTGATAGTGTGGGGTGATTTTGGCAATAAGTAATAAAAAGATGAATATTCAAAGTAATAGGAAGTAATAATTAGTAATATATAAGCTTGTCAATATAAATTAACAAAATAAATTGACAAGAAAAGTATAGTAAATAAAAGAATGGAAACTCAAAAATAAGGATAGTTAGGTTATTGGTTGAAAATGGCTCAACCAAGCCGTTTATAGCCTATAGGTCTTTAATAATTAAAACATAAAAACACCCTCTAGGCTAGTTATATCAACGGTTTCGAGAGATTCTAAGAAATCTGTATATGAGAAAGAACAAGAATATAAAAAATAAAAACTAGAGAAAATATGAAAAAATTAAGAAAAAGTGTTTGATTTGTCAATATACCTAGAATCGCACAACCAAGCCGTTTATAGGCATTTTAAAATTGAAAATCAAAAAGTAGACATACTTCAAATACAGTAATTGCAATGGTTAGAGGGTATTTTTTAACTTTTGTCTATATGAAGAGAAATTCTCGTCAAAAATAACTTAAAAATTCCAACTTTTATTTTTAAACACATCCTTAGATAAGTAATATCAACGGTTTGCGAGGTTGTCCTTATTCTATATAATGATAAGAGTAATTTTGCAGAAAATTTTAAGAATGATTAATTTATAAAAGTATGCAAAGTTAGTCATAGAGCCATTTTCAAGGGGTATAAAATACAATCTGCTAAAAGCCTTATGGGAGAAGAAAAAGTTTTACAGAAAAATTTAAAGTAAGATAATTTTATTGATGTTGTAAACCTAGTGTTTAAGCCATTTGTAGCCGTTTTATAAACCAATATGCTCTCCTTTAAATGGTAGAAGAAATAAACAACTTGAGTGGCAAAGAAAATGAATTAAAGAGAAAAAATAGAAATGGAATAAAGATGAATTAAATGTAATAATAATATAAACCTAGTAAAATAGCCACTTCAGAGGGTGTAAATTGAAAACAAATTTAAAAGTTAACATATACTAATATGGTATAGTAATGTATCAGTATATATTTTTTTAGTAACAATTCGTTACATTAAATTATTGGAGGGAGAAATTATGAGGGAGGAAGAATTAAGAAATAAGCTAATAGAATTAAAATCTAAAGGTGTATCTTATGCACATCTAGGTCGTTCTATTGATATTTCACGAACAACTATTAGTTTATTTGTTAGTTATAAAAGAAATCTAACTAAAACTGTAGCAGATAAATTAATAAATTATATTAATGAAAACTATCTATAATATAGATGTTTGTAGTCGATAAGAAACGTCATATTATAGCCTACAATCGTTTTTAAGATAGTAGGCAATAACTTATACATTTACAATTAGAAACGCTTACAATGGCATTTAACGCCATATAGTCGATATGATAATTCAAGGCACTAGAAATAGTGTCTTTTATTATATAAAAAATTAGAATTAAGAAGGAGATGTATTAACAATGGAAAGAAATCATTTAAACAAACCTAGAAAAGACTGGAAGAAGGAACTAGAAAAATTAGAACAATATTGTTCTGAGGAGTTTTACGTTAGAGTGCTTGACTTAATAGAATCTAAAGACGAAAGATTCAATAAATGTATTGTAGCATTATATCAATTAATTGACATCATAGAAAGTGATAATGACTGTGAGCATAATGTAAATACAGTTAAAAGTTCACAATGGGTATTTAATGAAATTGAATTATTAAGATCAGAGGTAGAAAACGGTGTTAAGGGTATTGGAAAGGATATAAGAACATACAAAGATAGTGTACATAATGATATTGGATATTGTCTATTTTTAATTAAGATAAATCAGTTTGAGAGAGAAATATTAGAAAATAAAATGTTAAATATAAATAATGCGATGAGGAAAGTAATAGATGATATTTTATCTGATGTAAGTAAAACTTTTATTATTGTAGAAGATTTAAGAGAACATTTATTAAATATTTTATACTCTAATATTTCAGAAGAAGAAAAAATAAAACAATTAAATGAAACTAGAGAAAAGATTCGTTATAAGTACATGAAGAGAAAAGACATTCTGAAAATGTTAAAAGAAAATGACTTCTCAGAAGTTAAAAGTGGAAGACATAGAAATTTTGAAAATAAAGATGGTAAAAAGATACCTATGCAATTTCATAGTAAAGATTTAGGCAAAGGTTTATCGATAAAAATACAAAAAGAAATATTTGAATAGGGGTATTAATTAGTAACTAATTATAGGGATTAATTATTGCAACTAGAAGGAGGAAAATATGGAATTAAAAGAATTAAATTTATCTGAGGAACAATTACAAGTAGTAAATAAGATTATTCAATCTGAAACAGATAAGTTAAGAACTGAATACTCTAAGAAAATTAAGGACTTAGAAAGTAAATTACCTCGACAAATGACAGAGGAAGAAAAGGCATTTGATGAAAGAATTAAGGCATTAGAGAAAAGAGAAAAGGCTATTGCAGAAAAAGAGTATATGGCTACAGTACAAGGCAAATTAAAGGATAAGGGGCTAGATGAACAACTTGCAAAATATTTAAATGTGCAAGGGGTAGAAGATTTAGAAACTTACATAGAAGATATTGCCAAAGTAGTAGGTAGGCAAGTGCAAGAGTACAAGCCTAGAGGTCATGAATCCAATGTAGGAGTTACAAAAGAACAATTTTCAAAAATGAGTTATATGGAGAGAATGAATTTATTTGAAAATAATAGGGCGTTATATGACGCTTTAAGTAAATAGTTAGCTTATATAGGTCACATTGTTAGAACGGCAATGTGGCTTTTTACATATAAAAAAATAAATTGAAAATATTAAGGAGGAATTTATTATGGCATTTATTAAACCAGAAGTTTACACTTCTATCGCAACAGAAAAGATTAAAGGAAAAATGGTGGTAACACATTTAGCTGATGACTTAGGGGTATTAAGTGGTGATGTTGGAGAAACAGTATCATTCCCAACGTTCAAGGCTATTGGAGAAGCTACAGAATTAACAAAAGGGGAAGGAATTAACGAACAAGAGTTATCTCAAGTAGATTCAAAAGCTACAATTAAACAAGTAGTAGCGCCAGGTATTGTGGTATACGATATAGAAAATAAAACAGCTTTAGGAAATCAAGTGGAAAATGGTGCAATGCAACAAGGAACATCTATAGCTAGAAAAGTAGATGCAGATCTAATAGCAGAGTGTGATAAGACTACTTTAAAAGTAGCTGTTGCAAATGCAAATTCAATAACTGCTGATGAGTTAAATCAAGGCTTTATGATGTTTGGTGATGAACAAGATACATCTGAAATGGCTGGTATAGTAGTTAATTCTATGTTATCTGCTAGTTTTTATAAAATGGATGAGTTCGTCAATGCAAATTTAACTCATACAACTGGTGGTAATGGAGTAGTTCAAAATGGTGTGATTGGATATTTTAGAGGTGTACCAGTTTTATTATCTGATAAAGGTACATTAGACTCTAGTAAATCTGAATGTAAAACTTACATAATAAAGAAACACGCATTAGCTAAGATGTTTAAATCAGAAAAAGTTTGTGATGTTGAAGTAGAAAGACAAGCTAAATATAAGAGAACTGCAATTTATACTGACGCAATTTATGCAGTAAAATTAGTGAATGAAGAAGGAGTTGTAGTTTTAAGAAAGACTATAGCTTAGTCATCACCATAAGGGGGATGGGTTTTCTATCCTCCTTTTTAAAATGTGCAAAATGTAATAGTAGGAGGTGAAATATTGGACAAATTAGAAAGATTAAGATATTTGCGTGTACTATATCAATTAAATCAGACACAAATAGGTAAAGCTATTGGTACAAGTAGAAATTATATTTCTCAGGTAGAAAATAACAAATTACAAATTTCCAAAGAACAATACAATAAATTAATAAATGGAATTTATAAAATTGGTGAAGCTAAGAAAAAAGGTTTATTAGATCAAGCCTTAGAGGATATAAAAAAAGAATTAGAATTAAATAAGAATTAAGAAAGCGAGGTGAATTTTAATTAATTTATCTCGTTTTCTCTTATAGGAGAGAATGAGGATGAAAAATGATTATGAGGTACCATAACGACTTGTTTAAAAAGGTCGTTAACTATGATTATAAAAATGTTCAAAAATTAAATTATGAAAGAGGTTTTAATATGAAAATTTTAAACAACAATATAATCAGAAAATTTAGAGAGAGAAAAGATAGATTAATTAATCTATATTATGAAAAAAGAAATCAAGGACAAATTCCCGCAATGGTGCGAAGATACAGAAAGAAAATACTCACTTATTATGAGTGATGATATTGATAGTTTAATGTGTTATACATTCCAAAATTGGTACTTTAATAGACAAGTTAAATTCTTCTTTGATGCAAATGCACAAGGATTTACACAAAAGTTATATAAAGCTAAAGATGTAGAAAGTGTAGGAAATGACAATGTTATAGGATTAGATATTGCACTAGAAGGAGATATTAAAACTTGGGACAACCATATAGTTAAAATTAAGAGAGCTGATACAACTAATAGTAATAGTGCTAATTTAAACTTAGCTTTAGATGTGTGTCAAATTAATTATACAGATAAAGCGTGTGTAAGTACATTTATAACAATGTTAAGTTATTACGATATAGATATTTCTACATGGAGTAAAGAACAACTAGCAGTATTATGTGCCATCGATGGACTTTATTATCCATTTAGAATAGGTAGTAACTTTATTGCAACAGGAAGAAAGAATTTAAAAATATTAGGTTATGAGTTTTTAGAAGATTTTATTAAGGAAAATATGAAACTGATATTGGACTTAAAAAATAAATTGAAGCTAGATGCAAAAATAAAAGTAGGAAGCGATGGAAAGTTAACTACTGCAATTGATTTGGACAAGTTATCAGAGATTTTTGAAGATATATTTTGGTATATTTCTTTACCAAATTGTGAATTTACTGAAAAGTCTACATTGGAAAAGAGATATATACAGAATGTTAACTATTCAAAAGATTACTTAATAGAAAAATACAATATATTTAATTTTGCCCTATGTTATAGGAACAAGGGTGTTATAAGTTATTTAAAATAAAGGAGGAATTAGAATGTTAAAAAGATTAATAAATAAAATAATGAAAATAAAATATGTTGATTCTCAAGGTGTGGAAAGATGTGAAACTTACAGGGAATGGCAAGAAAGAATAAATAAAGAGATAAGAGAAATATCTGAAGATGTAGATAGATATATAGAAGAATCTAGAAAAGAAAGAGAAGAATTATTAAAAAAACATAAAGAATTTTTAGAAGGATTAGAAGGAGGTAATTAGTATGTACATAGTTAAAAATATAAAGGCAGTTAATTGTTTAGTTAGAGCTGGATTTGATTTAATGGGAATAGAAAAAGATAAATTCAATACAGATAAGGTGGTATTTAAATTTAGAGATACACCAGAGTTTAGAGAGTATTGGACTAAATATTGCGATAAATATAGAAAAGTAGATTAGAAAATTATAGGGTGTCCTGAAGGTGTGATAAAACAGGATACCCTTTTATTATAAAACAATTAGAAGGAGTGTAAAAATTATGAATAAAAAGAACGGAATAAAACTAACAAAAAAAGAATTATTAAGAATGGCAAAAGATTTAAACATGGATGTAAGTGAGTTAATAAAATATCTTGCAGTTTTAGAAGATAATGGACTTACTAAGTTATCAAATAATAATGTATTAAGGGTGGTGAGATAATGAGCCACTTTAGTAAAATATCTAATAAATTATTTTATAAATTAAATGATAATAAAGAAGAAAGTATTTTAAAAGTTACTAAAGATAGTAAAACTTTATTAATAATGCATAATTTATACTTGATGACAGATAGAAAAGGACGAGCTATAACAAGTATAGATTTCCTTATAGAAGAACTTGGATATAAAGTAACTAAAAAGATTCAGCCACAAATTAAAGAAATACTAAATCAATTAAAACAGTTAGGTTTTATTGATTATGAAGGTGAAATAAAAAGCTATTCCAAAATAATGAAAATAAATACTGAAAATCTAAATGTAAATGATGAATTCTTTGTAGTGGAAGAAGATGAACTGAAAATAATATCTGATGCATCTGATGATATAAGGGAAGTAAATAATATAATTAAAGTTTATTTTTATTTAAAAGCTAGATGTCATAAAAGAGGGACTGAATTATGTTATACAGGTGGCCAAGCAGAAACAACATATTGTAGTTATGAAAATATAAGTAAACATACACTTATATCAGAAGGAAACATTAAAAAGTACATAGATATTCTAAAAGAAATAAATTTAATTGATTATGACAACTTAGGCAAGAAATATAAAGAGGATAATCCGAAGTTATTAACAGATTGTGCTAATATATATGCACTAATAAAAATAAGTGGAAAAGAATTTATAAAAGATGAATTAAGAGAAGGTATGAAACAACAGAAGTTTGATTATGAAGATAAAGGATTTAAGATAACTAAAAAAGATTATAAAAATAATAATAGAAAGATAAATGGAAGAAAAGGTTATTTAATTAAAAAACAAAACAACAATACAATAACTGAAGATGAGTTAATGGAACTAGAGAGTATAGTTAGTTCACACGTGTAAAAAAATATTTTTTTTGCGCGTGTTAGGATCTGGTTTACTCTTAATCACACCTAGGTTTTCTCTTATTACACCTCCACAGGGACACCATTTGGGTATCCCTAAATTTAGTATCTTACTATAAATAGGGACACCATTTGGGTATCCCTAAATTGGTTACTATAAAAAGTTTTATCAAAAGAAAGTAGAAGTTGCAAGAGGAGTAATAGAACTTGGACAAATATTAAAAGAAACAAGAGAAGGTTTAAATAATTATAAACTATTTGAACAATGGTTAAACGATGAGAGAGTGGGATTCAATCGTAATATGGCAAATAGATATATAAGAATATACAATGAACTTGGTGAACACTGTTCACCAAACATTTTGGATAATATATCAGTAAGAAAACTCTACTCACTAGCTTCTGCTCCAGATGAAATAAAGGAAGAAGTAATACATAGTAAAGATAAAGAGGAAGCTGAACGTAAGATAAAAGAATATGAGGAAAAATTAAAACAAGAAAGAGAGGCTAAAAATAAAGTGAAGGAGTGATTTAATGGCAAAAAAACAACAAAGAACAATAAATGATTTAAATAAAGATATAGAGGATATGTTAGATAATAAAAAATTAAGGCATTTTGTGCGTTGGTATACAGATGGAGCAGATATAGAAGATTATGAAAGAATTAAGTCATATACTGGACTAGAACGCGAGGAGGCACTTACAAGGTACTTAGAAAGAGATGATGTGAAATATGCTATTGCATATGTAGTTAAGGCTCAGAGGGATATAAACTTAGTCAAAATATACATGGCAATGGTTAAGAAGGCTCTTGAAGGTGATGTTAATAGTGCAAATTGGGTAATTAAATTTAGTGATAGTTCATTCTTTAATTCAAATAAATCAGAAATTGATAAGATTTTAGATACATTAGATATTAGCGAGGAGGGATAATATGACACCAAGAGAAGAAAGATTCTTAAAAGTTTGGAATAATCCCTATTTATTCTCAAAGAACTTTCTGCAAATTACAGATAAAAAGGGTAAAGTAGTACCATTTATTTGGAACAAGATGCAGAAAGATTTTATAGAAAATATGGATTCATATAATATTATACTGAAAGCTAGGCAAGGTGGTATGAGTGTTTGCATATGTGCATTAGCTATTTATTATGCAATTACAGAGCCTAATTGTGTGTGCATGATGTTAAGTCATAACGATGAAAGTACAAGGGCAATATTTAATAAATTAAAGGCTATATATAACAGTATACCTTCGGCAATAAGACCTCGATTACTAAGGAATAACAGGGCAGAATTACAACTTGCAAATGGTAGTATAATTAGTTGTAGTACATTAGGAAGAACGGATAAGGGTCGTGGAAATACTGCAAAATTAATACATCTTTCAGAATTTGCGTTTGTTGATAGTGAAATTGCAACAAAACAATTACTGGCACTAGAACAAACGTTAAGAGCTGATGGACACCTAATAATAGAAACTACTGCAAATGGATTAAATTTCTTTCATAACTTATATCAAAAATCTAAGAAAAATGAAAACGCATATAAAAGTTTCTTCTATAATTATATAGATACTTCTTGTATGTTTGAAGATGAATATAAGAAATATAAAAGGATATGGAAGAATATAAATGGCAAGGATTTTTCTATGGATGATTTAACAGATGAAGAAATTAAATTAATGAATGATTATGAAGGTGTAACATTGGATATGTTATGCTGGAGAAGATTAAAAATCCAAAACTCTACTGTAGACCAATTTAATCAAGAATTTCCACTTACAGACGAAATGGCATTTATTACTTCAGGTGCAAGTGTATTTGATAATCAAAGAATTACTAATGTATTAAGAGTTTTGCAACTTAAAAAAGAAAAATATATAAATAAAGGTCAGTTAGATTTACCGAGTATTTTAAACAGATATTATGGTAAGTCTTTTTTTATGTACGAAAAACCAATTATAGGCATGAAATATTATATCGGTGTGGATAGTAGCGAAGGTATTGGAAAGGACTATTCTACTTGTGTTGTCATAGATAAGGACGGTAAAGAAGTGGCTATGTTTAAGAATAATAAGATAAAGCCTCATACATTTGCAGAGTTTATAAATGAACTAGGGCGATATTATAACAAGGCATATTTAGTAGTAGAAAAAGCTAGTGGAGGACACTCTGTTATTGAGCGTTTAAGATACGAGTACAAATATATGAATATGGCAAAATATAAATCCTATGACCAGTTTAATAGAGTTCAGTGGCAAATAGGATTTGATACTAATGCAAAAACTAAAGGGCTTATTATTAATGATTTGAGAGAAATGTTTGAGAAAGGACAAATATTAATTAATTCGGCAGATACAGTTGAAGAGATGAAAGTATTTGAAATTAAAGAAAATGGATCTATGGGGGCTATGAGTGGATATCATGATGACTTAGTTATGGCAACGGCTTTATCTTTAGTTGGAGTTAAGAGTGGAAAGTATTATAAGTGGGGATAATTTTGATTTATATAAAAATTTAAATTATAGAATAAATTAAATTACTACTTATAAATATTTATAAAAAGTTGAAATTTAAAAAATAATAGAAAGGAAGTTTTATATGATTGATAATTATTTTAATTTAAGAACAAAGGTAAGAAAGTTAAAGAATAGGTATAATGAATTAACTATCGAGGAAAAGATTGATTTAATGGCACTAGAATTGAAGTTAGAGGGTAAAGACATAAAAGCCATACCTTGTCATACAAAGTCTGAAAAGAAGGCTTTAAAACGCAAAAAGGCTCAAATAAGAAGGTATAACGCAAAATATAAAATACAAAGTAAATAGGAGTTGATAGAATGAATAAAATTGATAAATATATTCAAGATGTATATAAAAATGATGTATTATGGTTTACACATGAAGTTAATAAAACGATAAATATGCACAGAATAAGTAAAATATTTGGATTAAAAGAGTATTTAGCTGGTAGACATAGAGTATTAGGTCGAGAGGACATGAAGTTTAAGGATAAGGAGTTTAAAGTTAAGAAGCTGATTTTAAACAATGCAAAAACTATATTAAACTTTCATAGTACATATTTATTGGGTAATCCTATAAGCCTTGTAGGAAGCGAGAACATGGTTAATATTGTTGAAGATATATATAGGAAGGGAAATTATTCAGATGTGGACTACAGGCTACTAGATAAGGCTATAAAGTTTGGAGATAGTTACGAATATATATATAAAGATGATGGAGTCATAAAGTCAAAGGTGATTGCATCTGAGGACGGTTATCCAGTATTTGATGATGCAGGAGAATATATAGCGTTTATAGAACATTGGAATAACATAGATAATATAAGTTATTGGAATGTGTATTATAAGGATAGAGTTGAAGAATGGAGTAATGAAGGAAGTGATACTCACTTAATAGCTACATATAAGAATATAAGTGGTTTGCCAATTCATTATTGTGGAATAAGTGATGAGGATGAAAGATTTGGAGAAGGTTTATTAGAGAATATAATTCCTGTATTAGATGAAATAGAAGACTTATTAAGTAAGATGGGGGATTCTATTTATACATTATCTTTAAATCCACTGTTATTAACGCTAGGACAAGCTATAGAGGGTACTGTTAGTAATGATGCAGTAGGCTTTAATGTAGCTTTAGAAAATGGATCAGATATGAAATATGTCAATGCAGAAATGGATTATAACACTATAAAATATTATCTTGATACATTACAAAATAATCTTAATATGTGTGCCTATATGCCAAGTATATTAGGTGGTAATGGTAATATAGCTAATGTGAGTGAAGTATCTTTGAAGTTATTGTATCAACTAGCTGATGTGTATGCTATGTTATCAGAGAAAATAATGAGAAATGGATTCGCTAAGAGGTTTGAAGTATTTAGAAAGATGTTAGGTAATGAGATAGGTAAGGAAGATTATATAGACGTAGCTTTCAATTATGCAAGACCTCAGAATGCGAGTGAATTACTAGATAATATAAGAAAACAATTTGATATGGGAGCTATTAGTAAGCGTAGTATTATAGAGAAATCGCCTATTACAACAGATGTAGACCAAGAATTAAATAGATTGAATAAAGGTGTAGGTGAGGTTGATAGTGGGGTAATATCTGAGTAAAGTAGTCGGGATTGATAGTGGCTATTTCCACACAATATATACAATAAATTATAATAGTAAAAAAATTTATCGTATAATACATTCAGTAGCAGATCTATATAGGTAAAAATAGGCTATATTTTAAGTAATAATATCGGGAAATAATTAATTAAATTAGCGTATTATAATTATGTAATTATAGGATGTTATTTTTAAAAACCAGTAAAATAGCCATTTGTTACAGATAAAAACTGCGTGTTTTACACTTAAAAACTGCGTATTCAATCCTAAAATATAATAAGTGTGTTTTATTAAATGTGCATAAACCTAGTAAATAAGCCGTTCTTATAAAAAACTGCGTTTATTAACGAAAAGACGCAGTTTTTATTTAATGCATTTTATATAATAATATAGGGTAAAGAGTTGGGAAATAATTTGCGTTACCCCTATATTAAAATGGAGCCACTAACTATACCTTTAACCACCCACAGATAATTTTAGGAATATTTTAGGATGAATAAGGAATAAAAAAGGAAAAATGTAAAAAATATAGAATAATAATATTTGGGGGTGTAGATATGAGTGATAATAAAAAAACTGCAAAGATATGTCTTTTAATAGGAGTTATATGTTTAATTGGGTTTATATCAGTAATGGCAAATGAATTATTTAAAGAAATAAGATACAAGGATATGAATGTAGTAGTATGGAGTCAAGGTGATGCAAAAAACAAGAAAATTAAAAAAGAACTAGTAGATATGTTGAAAGAGTATCAATCAAAATATGGTGGAGAATATAGTGTTGTATTTGATAAGCCTAGTGCAGATGAAGAAAATTCAGTAGAGATAAATATATTCTATGATAAAGGTGAGGTTTCAGATGGAGCTAATGGTCTTCCAAGTATTTTGTATAGTAAGATTGTTGAGTATTCTTCTAAATATATTAATAATCCATTCGTAGAAGTAACTGTCAAGGAAAGGCAAAATGATAATGAAGATCCTAAGGTTATACATAGTAAGAGTGGTTATGATGATGAGGATTACGTGGCATCCAAAGAAACTGTACAAGATACAACAAAGCCCAATATAGAAATAATAGATAAAAGTATTGCAACATATAATAATGAAACTAGGGTGAATGTTACAGTAAAGAATAATACTAATAAAACTACCCGATATATAAGAGTAGATGTTTTCTTTTATGATAGTGAAGGTAACCAAGTTGATACAGAGTGGACAAATACTTCTGATAAGCTAAAATCAGGTGGAACAATGGATTTTACAATATCAGTAAGAAATTTATCAAGTAGTGTAGAAAAGTATAGCGTTGAAGTAACAGATGTAAGCTATGATTAATAAATAATGTTTTAAGTTAAGGGTACAAAATTAATTTGTATCCTTTTTATTATGTAAATCTTTTTAAAGAAATGCAAATTAATTCAAATCAATGCAAAGAAATGCAAAACATTCATTTAAAAATAATTAAATTAATTTTCAAGTATTTGCAAAATAATTAAAAAATAAGGAGTTGATACAATGGAATTTAAAAATTATCCAAAAACAAATCTGGAAAGATTAAAACTTGAATTAGGGAATAAAGAATATTATTCTGACGATGAATATAAAGTGTTTTTAGAAGAAAATGGACTTATAGATGATGAAGAATATTCAAAGTCTAATGATGAAATAAAGTTATTAAATACAGTAATTGCAATTCTGGAAACATTAGCCAATGATGTTGATATAATGCGTAAAATTGATAGTAAAGATATATTAACTATAGATCAAGCTAGTAAGTATTTATCTCAAAGAATTTATAATTTAAAAGCTAAAGTTATAGAGCTTGAAGAAGCTAAACAAGAATATAATGGCAATATTAATCCTATTTTCTTTACAAGGTAGGTGGAAGTATGAACAATAATAAATTATTAGCTAATATGTATAAAAAGGCTATAGAACTAAATGGACAGAATATATTTGTAGATAATAACAGTTATAAAGCTATTGTTAAATATAAAAATAATATAGTTATTAATAATGAATTAATTTCAATGGTAGGAGATGAATTAATTTTTATAGTAGATAAGTCATTTAAAATAAACGATGAAATTACATATAAAAATAAAATTTATAAGGTTACTGCGATAGATGATACAGTAGAGCCTTATTTTACTTATTACACTAAATATTATAATGTGGCAAAGAATTACTCTATAGAAGCTATAAACAGTTATTCTATGGATGTGGGAAGCACGTATAAAATAAATACTACTTGTAAAGAAGATTATATAATAGTAGAAAGTCCAGAAGGCATTAAGTATAGTTCAAATAATGAAACAGTTGCGACAGTATCAGAAGATGGAACTATTAATGCACTAAAAGAAGGTAGTTGTAAAATTATATGCAGTTGGAATGGGGTTAGTTGTGTAATTAATGTTACTGTAAACATGTTACAGAATGTAACCTATACTATAGCTGGTGCAGATACTATTAAGTTAAATACCACACAAGTATATACAATAACTCCAGAGGTAGGTACGATAGAGTTTGAATTGGATGAATATACTATCGAAGGTAATATAGCAGAAATAATATTTACAGATAACTATTCATGTACAATTAAGGCTTTAAAAAGTAATGAATTAGGTACTTTAAATGCTATTGTTAATGGTGAAGAAGTAGGTACATTTGATTTTATGACTACAAGATATTAATTATTTGAAAGTAGAGTGAGAGGGAGTGAGAAATAGAAAAGGAGGTAATTTATATGGAAACAGAGATTATAAAGATGGTTATTAGTCAGGGAATATTTGCAGTATTATTTGTGTGGCTATTTTTTGATACTAGGAAAGATAGTAAACAAAGAGAAGAAAAATACATAAATACAATAGATAAATTAACAGATAAAATATCTATTGTAGAAGATATTAAAGAAGATGTTGAAGAAATTAAAGATAAAATTGGAATTTAGTATTTACAAATGTTACTATTTAATATAACATATTATTATACCAATTATTGAGGTATTAATTAAACCAATTAAATAGGAATATGTTGAGTTAAAAAGTTAATATAAATTTGTGATATTTACTATCTTTATAACCATTATTTAATCACATTCAATGCATTTAATAGGCTTAGAGTCAGATATAATTCAAAGTAAGACTGAAGAGTTAAAGATTCTAAATGAATGGATTATTAGAATGGGTAAAGTTAGAGGAAGTATTGGATAAAATTAATAATTAAACAATTAAAAGTCGGCTAGGCCGACTTTTTTGCTTTTTAGTAGATATATTATTTTCTTATTAAATCAATAAACTGATATTTTAATCCGCTTTTTTCACAAGTAAATATTTCTGACTGAAAATCCACAGCGAATTCTTCAAAATCTATCTGTGGAAAACTTGTATCCCCATCAAAAGATTTAAAAACTTTTGTTAAAAACAACTTATCCACATTGTGGATAAGTTGTGCGTAAATTTCGCCTCCACCTATAATAAATGCGGTTTCAGATGAGTTTTTATATTTGTTGATAACTTCAGACAAACTGTGGATAACTTCTACGTTATCATTATCAACAGAATAGCTTTTATCTCGTGTGATTATAACATGTTTTCTATTAGGCAAGATACCAGGTAAAGACTCAAATGTTTTTCTACCCATTACAATTGAATGTCCTGAAGTAATTGCTTTGAATCTTTTTAGGTCCTCTGGTATATGCCATAAAAGCTTATTATCCCCACCTATAATATTGTTTTCTGCTACAGCAACTATAATAGAAAGCATTAAACGGATACCTCCATTTTTATTGCTGGATGATATTTATAATCTATAAGTTTAATATCATCTGCTGTAAAGTCATAGAAGTTAGTTATTTCAGGATTAATCCAAAGCTTAGGAGCTTCATATTCATCATTAGCTCTAGTTAATTGAAGTTCCATCCCTTCTACTTGGTTTTCATATATATGTGCATTATTAATTACATGAGTAAATAAACCAGGTTTAAGTCCTGTTACTTGAGCAATTAAATGAACTAGCACTGCGTACTGAGATGTATTAAATGGTACACCTAGTGGTATGTCTCCGCTGCGTTGTACAAGCATACAATTCAATCTACCATCAGTAACATCCCACATAGTCATGAAACAACATGGTTGAAGTGTCATGTGAGGTAGATCTTCTATATTCCACATAGACATAATCATTCTTCTATCTTGAGGATTTGTTTTCAAGGCTTCAATAAGCTTATCAATTTGATTGAATTTAGCTATTTGATAGCCGTAACCCCTACCAATAGTATTATTTTCATCAACCCACTCATCCCAAATTCTAACATTTTGTTTTTGTAATTTAGTTACGTCATTAGATTGATCTCTATAAATCCATAACATTTCCTTTACAGCAGTTTTAAATGCTACAAATTTAGTGGTTAGAATTGGAAATTCCTTCTCTAGATTAAATTGCATTATTTGATGAGGTAATTTATATGTTGGCATACCAGTTCTATTGTTATCATAGTACCCATTATTTAAAATATCTTCTACTATGCTTAAGTATTTTTTGTCGTATAGACTCATTTTAACACCTCCTACAATGTATATTATCTATTTTACTACAAAATTCTTATATAAAAAACGAAGAAATGTATATAAAAAAATCATATTAGAGGCAAAAAAGCAGGAAAATAGCGAATGGTTAAGAAATTAACAAGTAAATGTAAAATAAATACATTACAATGTTAAAAAAATAACGAAATATAAAGAGCGGAATAATTCTTGTAATAAATAGATATGAAAATATTTATAGAGTTATGTATAAGATGTGAATAAATATACAAGAAGTGAATTCTAGTTTTCTTATATTGGTATATGTAGTTTTTATAAATAATATATCTAGAGCTTAAAGTAATAAAAGGGGGAAAAATCTTTAACTATTAATATAATTTGGGTATAATAAAAAAATAAACAACTACGCAAAAGAGAGGTGAGTATAGTGGCATATACGGCTTTATATAGAGAATGGAGACCAAGAACATTTTATGATGTTGTAGGTCAAGAACATATTACAACAACATTAAAAAATCAAATTTTAAATAATAGAATTGCTCATGCGTATCTTTTTTGTGGAACTAGAGGAACTGGAAAGACCTCTACAGCAAAAGTATTTGCAAAAGCACTTAATTGTCTTAATTTAAGGGATGGAGAACCTTGTAATGAGTGTGAAATGTGTAGAAAGATAAATGAAGGTTTGGCTATAGATGTTACAGAGCTAGACGCAGCTTCAAATAATGGTGTTGATAAAATTAGAGATATAATTGATGATGTTAAATATCCACCACAAGAAGCGAGATATAAAGTTTACATAATGGATGAGGTTCATATGCTATCAGCAGGTGCAGTTAATGCCTTTCTAAAGACCTTAGAAGAACCACCTAATAACGTAATATTTATCTTAGCAACAACAGATCCACAAAAGTTACCTATTACTATTCTTTCAAGATGTCAAAGATTTGATTTCAAAAGAATAAACAATAGTGATATAACAGCAAGGCTTAGAAAAATAGTAAATGATCAAAATGTTTTAGCGGATGAAAGAAGTTTAAACTTAATTGCTAGAGTTTCGGATGGAGCGATGAGAGATTCGTTAAGTATATTAGATCAAGCTATTTCTATGGGAAATGGAAATGTTGATTATAATACTGTAGTGAGCATGTTAGGTTTAGTTACTAATGAACATTTATTTAACTTAGTTAATGCAGTAATTCAAAGAAGTGTAGAAAAAAGTATTGAAATTATAGAAGATGTAATATATTCAGGAAAGGACATATATTTATTTATAAAGGATTTAATTGCTCATTATAGAAATTTACTTATGGTTAAGGTAACTAATAATCCTGAAGAAGTATTAGATATGTCAGAGGAAAATATTGCTTTAATTAAGGAGCAAGGTGCACGTTTAAGAGCAGAAGAGATAATGAGATGTATAAGAATACTTCAAGAGGCAGAAAATAATGCTAAGTTAAGCAAACAAGCAAGGTTATATTGTGAGTTAGCTATTATTAAAATGTGTAAGATAGAATATGACACATCAAATGAAGTAATGTTAACTAGGTTAAATAAGTTAGAAGAAAGTTTAAGAAATGGTAGTATTAAAGTTGCTACTGCATCAAAAGAAGTTGCACAGATAAATGCTAGTAAACAAGTTAATACAATGACTAGCAATAAGGTTATTAAAGAACAGTATAGTAATGGTGGAAATGTTAGTGAAAATCCAGATTCTAAAATTACGATAAATGATGTTAAAAAGTCTTGGAAAGATATAATAGAAAGATTTAAAGCTAGAAGAGAAATGATAATAAGTTCTTTAATTATGATAGGAAAACCAGTAGATTGTTCTAATGGAGTAATTACTGTGGAATTTGATAGTCAAAATGAATTTGCTAAGAATAGATTAAGTGAATCTAAAAATAGAGATGTTATAAATGATGTTTTCTTTGAAATATTTAGAGAAAAGGTTAAAGTTAATTTTGTAGTTCAATCTGATTATAATAATGGAAAAAGTACAGAAGATATTTTAAGAGATACATTAGGTGATGATTTAATTGATTTTATAGATGAATAAAAGTATATGATTACTTTATTCTAGTAAATATTAAAGAAATACTATATAATAAAAAATAGATTTAGTTATTTAAAGGAGGATATTTTATGGCAAGAGGTGGATTCCCAGGAGGTTTCGGGGGAGGAAATATAAATAACTTAATGAAGCAAGCTCAAAAGCTTCAAAGAGATATGGAGCAAGCACAAAAAGAACTTGAGACTAAAGAATTTGAAGCATCAGTTGGTGGTGGTGCTGTTGTAGTTAAGGTTAACGGAAAGAAAGAAGTTTTAGCTATAAATATAAAAGAAGAAGTAGTAGATCCAGATGATGTTGAAATGTTAGAAGATTTAGTGCTAAGCGCAGTTAATGAAGCACTAAAGAAAGCGGATGAAGAAACTTCAAATAAAATGGGTAAATTAACTGGTGGGTTAAATATACCAGGAATGTTCTAGGACATAGGGGCTGTTTTTTTAAACAGTCCTTCATTTTTTTAAAAATATTGTTAAGTAATACTTTTTTAGTAAGAAAATAATAGAAAGTGGTGTAATTATGGATTTTTATCCAGTGGCTATAGAAAAATTAATTGAAGAATTTGCAAAATTGCCAAGCATTGGTCAAAAGACAGCACAAAGACTTACATTGCATGTTTTGAATTTGCCTGAAGAAGAAGTTAAGGAGTTTGCTAATGCATTGGTAAAAGCTAGAGGAACTATAAAGTATTGTTCTGTATGTGGAAACTTTACTGACAAGGACCCTTGTGCAATATGCGGAAATCCAAATAGAGATAAAAATGTTATTTGTGTTGTGGAACAGCCTAAAGATATTATGACAATGGAAAAAGTTAAAGAATTTAATGGTGTATATCATGTTCTACATGGAAATCTTTCTCCAATGCAAGGTAGAGGACCTCAAGATATTAAAATAAGAGAACTTGTTGCGAGAATGAGTGCAGATGTTAAGGAAGTTATAATTGCAACTAACCCAAATGTTGAAGGGGAAGCAACAGCTATGTATATATCAAGAATACTTAAGCCATTAGAAGTTAAAGTTACAAGAATAGCATCTGGTTTACCAGTTGGTGGAGATTTAGAGTACGCTGATGAAGTAACACTTTCAAAGGCTCTTGAGGGTAGAAAAGAAATTTAAAAAAATATTTATAAGTTAAAAAGTGGCTATATCATATTGAATTTATAAATTCAATATGATATAGCCACATATTTATTTTAATAATGATATGCAACGCCAATGCTTCCAGGCCCTACATGTAATCCTATAATAGGACCTATTGATTGAATTTTTACGTTATCTAATCCTAAGCTACTTCTAAGTCTATCAGCCAGTTCTTGACCTTCAGATTCACAGTTTATATGGTGAACTATAAGACCTTTTATTGGTGTTTTTGAATTTTGTTCTAAAACAGTATTAACTATTTTATCAATAGCTTTTTTCTTTGTTCTTACCTTAGTAAATACAGTAGTTTTTCCATCTTCAACTGTAAGTATAGGTTTTATTTGAAGTAGTGAGCCAAATAAAGCTGCAGCGCCACCAATTCTACCGCCTTTTTTTAAGTACTCTAAAGTATCAGGTACGAATATAAACTTACTATTTTCTATAACATTTTTTGCAATACTTACTACTTCATCTAAAGATTTATTTTCATTTGCTGCTTTAGCTGCCTCTAATACAGCAAAACCAGCTTGCATGCAATTACTTCTAGAATCTATCATTACTATTTTAGCATTTGGATAATTTTCAAGAATCATATTTTTTACTAAATTTGATGTTGAAAATGTACCACTCATATCTGAAGATAAGAATATTCCTACAATGTCATGACCATCTTTTACTAGAGACTCTACTATATTATATAATTCTTCAATACTAGGTTGCGATGAGGTTGGGATTGTTGAAGATTTAGCCATTTCATTATAAAACCAATCATTTGATAAATCTATTTCTCTATAACTGTTACCATTAAGCAAAACGTTTAAAGAAGCTATAGAAACTTTATATTTATTTATGTATTCTTGAGGTAAGTAGCAGGTACTATCTGCTATTATTTTTATACTCAAAAAGAAACACCTCCTGGTAAATTTAACATTATTTAAGGTATTATATCAAATAATTAAAATTAAGTACAGAAAATATATGCTAATAATTTGAAACTATGAATATATATAGAAATATATTTTGAATAAGATTCTATTAATGTGGAAAGTATCTAGATAAGTACTTTTAGGAGGTAGGATATGAATATAAAAAATGTATTAAGTTTAATGCTTGTAAAATATAGTAGTGATGATTCGATTAGTGATAAGATACTAAAAGAAATACAAGAATCTATTAAGGAAATGCAAGTTGCAGAATCTATGTTCAATAGTGTTGATGATCCAAATCTAATAGAAGCTGCAATTTATAGAGAAGAGGCAGCAAAGAAGAAATTTGATTATTTACTATCTATAGCTAAGCAACAATATTCAAGACAAAAGATAGAATCAAATGAAGAAATGGAGATATAATGAATATTGTTATATAATATAAAATAATATAGTATTGTATTATTTTATATTATATAGGGGGTTATAAAAATGAGTGGTGAAATGATTATTTATGCTCTATTTGGATTAGCACTTTTGTTTTTGATTATAAAGTTGTTAAAGTGGCCTATTAAAATATTGGTTAATGGAATAATAGGTATTGTATTATTATATGTAGCAAATTACATAGGAGAATATTTTAATTTTTATATAACAATTAATCCTATAACTGCACTTATTGCAGGATTTTTAGGTATTCCAGGAGTTATATTTTTAGTAATTTTTCAATTATTTTTTTAAATTAGAATTTTGAATTTTATTTAAAGAGATAGGGAATCTTCATAAAATTGAAGATTCCCTAAATTTATATAGACGGGAGTTAGAAGATTTTATTAATCGCTATAAGCGAAAAGCTTCTGAATACTATATATTATTTAAAATGATAAAAAATGTTACAAAATTTAAAAAATAAATTAGGGTGTAAACACTACATCCGTTTACACCCTTTATATATAAATGATACACTAATATAATTAATGTATCGTCTATACTATTAATATAACCATTAGAAATATAAATATGTATACGAATTTAATTATAGGAGGAAGAAATTATGCCAGCAGGAAATGGGGTTAATTGTAGGTATTGTCCAGAGTTTGAAAAGAAAAGATGTAATGGAGATGACAAGGGGTGTTTATGTTATAAATGTCCAAGGCATTTAGGTCAATGTAAGTGTGTTAAATATTGTAGAGAAACAGAATCAATTTTAATTTTTGATGAGGATTATAACGGGGACTATTAAATTAGTTCTTAAAAAGCTTGATGGAATGAAAGTTAGTATTTATAATGTTATGCCAATAGAAGGAGTAGAATATTTAGTTTAATTTATGAAGAGGTTTTAAGAATATATCTTATAAATGATAGAGTTATAAGTAGATACATGGAGAAAGAAAAATGAAATATTAAGTTTTAAGACTCAATTTCACGATTATCGGAAAATTAATATTTCATTTTTGTACCCATGTAGTGCTAAATATTATTAAAGTTTTTCTAATATTGTTTTTAATATGAATGTTGAGTTTTTAACTCCAATAGGAGTGAATTTTTCAAAATCCATATGAGCTCCATTGTTAGCATTATCAGATATAGATCTAACAACAACAAAAGGAATATTGTTTAAATAGCAAACGTGAGCTATACTAGCACCTTCCATTTCACAAGCTAATGCACCAAATTCCTTTTCAAGCCATTGAATTTTTTCAAGTGAAGCTACGAACATATCTCCAGATACTATTCTTCCAGAAAAAGTTTTAAAATTAGAAGCTTCAGCACAAGCAGCTTTAGCTGTTTCAACTAATTTTTCATCACATTTAAAATCAAAAGTATCCATTCTTGGAATTTGACCCATTGGATCACCAAAAGCAGTTGTATCCATATCATATTGAACTAAATTTTCTGCTATTACTACATCACCTGGATAAATATCTTTACCTATACCACCAGCAACTCCAACATTTATCACTGATGATACGTTATATTCAGAAGCTAGTATTTGAGTACATATAGCAGCATTAACTTTACCTATACCACATACAACAGCAACAACATCATGTCCCCATAGTTTTCCTTTGTGGAATTTCATTTTTGCCTTTTCCTCAACTGTTTCTAACGCCATATCTTTTAAAAGAATTTCTAATTCTTCAGACATAGCACCTATTATTCCTAAAATCATTTTAAATCCTCCATGTAAGTATATAATTTATATAAATTTACTTAAAATATATTATATACTGACATTCAATTAATTAATAGCAGATTTATTAGTAAATTTAAAACAAAGAAAGCCGATAGAATTACTTGTATTAATTTGAGCTGAAATATATAATAGTCTCAACAGGAAAATAAATATGGACGAAGGAGAAAAAACATATGTCATTAAATGAATTTTGCAGAACTGAATTACTTATAGGTGAAGAAGGAGTAGAAAAGTTACATAATTCTAAAGTTATAGTTTTTGGAATTGGGGGAGTAGGAAGCTTTGTAGTTGAAGCTTTAACAAGAGCTGGAGTTGGAAATTTAATATTAGTAGATAATGATACTGTTTGTATATCTAATTTAAACAGACAAATACATGCTACACAGGCTACAGTAGAAAGTATTAAGGTTGAGGCTATGAAAGCAAGAGTATTATCTATAAATCCTAATTGCAATGTTGAAGCAAAGCAAGAATTTATTACAGCAGATAATATACAAGAAATAATTCCAGAAGATATAGACTATGTTGTAGATGCTATAGACACAGTAACATCAAAATTAGCATTGGCAGAGTATTGCTATAAAAATGATATTAAATTAATTGCATCTATGGGAACTGGAAATAAAATAGATCCTACTCAGTTTAGAGTAACAGATGTATTTAAGACTAAGGTTTGTCCTTTAGCTAAAGTTATGAGAACTGAATTAAGAAAAAGAGGAGTTAAAAAGTTAAAGGTTGTATATTCAGAAGAAATACCGATGGTTCCCAATAAAGGAAGAGCCGTTCCATCTAAAAAAAGACAAACACCTGGAAGTATATCATTTGTTCCACCAGTAGCAGGAATGATAATAGGTGGAGAAGTAATTAAAGATTTAACTGGGTTAAATTAATATAATTAAAAAAAGATTTAAGGGTAAGAATTTTCTATTTTAATAATATGAAATAGTAAGGTTCTTACCCTTAAGAATTATATTAATCAACTTTAAGTGTTACATTATAATTTTCTCCTGTTAAATTAAGCAGAAGTTCTTTTAATGAGTTTTCTGTATTTAAAATAGCTTTTTCATAAAAATCAGGATTATTCATTTTTTCTGTAAATAAATAATTTAGATTTTTATATATGGAGCTTAATTCTTCTGATGATAGTTTTAAATCTCCAAATCTTAATAAGCCAACCTCTGTATCAGAATAGATAGTTTTACTTTCATCTATATCTATACTGAATATATCTATTCGGGGGATTGTTATAGATACTTCTTTAGTTGCAGTATTTATTTTAAAATTAGAGTTAGATAAAGTAGAGAAATCTATAGCATAAGAGCAGTTTGCAAAAAAAGTTATCTTTTTAGATTTTTTAAATATATCTAAGTTAAAGTACGTATTATCTATTGTTAAGGTTTCTGATAATTCAATTTCTAAAGGAATTAATTTATTTACATTTTTTATTTCATTTATTAAAGTATCATCAGATACAATTGAAGAGGATTCAACTTTGTATGTGTGAAAGTAAGGAAATAATTTTTGAAATTTACTAGGGGATTTAAAGAATAAAATTAATAGGAATAAAGCAAATAAAGTAAATAAATAGAATAATATTTTATGAAGTTTAAATATATGTTTTTTCTTATATAAAAAAATAGTTATCCCCACCTTGAAACATTTATATATTAAATTCATATAAATCAAATATATTAAAATATAAATAAGTATATTCCTTTAAGTGATATTTTTACTTTTAAAGTAAAGTTGGTTGAGTTTTATATTAGTTTATTTGTATAATAAAAATAATTGAAATTGTTTTTAGGAGAGTTAGTATGGATAATCAAAGGGAAGTAAATATAGAGCTTATTAAAGGTACTTTAGATGATTATATAGTTAAGGATAAAGATAAGATTGTAATAGGAAGATTTACTATAACTGAACTAGATAAAGAAAATAAGAAATGTAATTTAAAATTAAAGTTTTATAGAGAAAATAATTATGATTTATTAAAAATTACATTAGAAGCTATTCTTAAGGCTGTATTTAAAGATAAAAATATATTTAAGGCTAATGTGGTAGTTAGTGAGAATATAAATTTAAAGCCATTTTTGGATATTGGTTTTACATTAGAAGCCATTTTCACTGATAATATATTTACAAAGGGGAGTTTCTATGATGAATTAAGTTTCGGAATAAATAGAAATGAATATTTGAATCCAGGAAGAAATAATATTGTAGAGATGAAAGGAAAAAATATTTTAATTAGAAATTTTACCCCTGATGATGCACAAGATCTTTTAGAGTATTATTTGAGAAATAAGGATCACTTAAAAGAGTTTGAGCCAGTAAGAGATGCTAGTTTTTTCACCTATGAAACTCAAAAGGAGATTTTACTAGAAAGTTATAGACAACTTATGACTGGAGTGGGAAGTGATTTGGGAATATACAAAAATAATAAACTTATAGGTAAAGCGAAAATTTCTAATATAGTTTATGGAGTACTTAAGAGTGGAATATTAGGTTATTCTATAGATAAAGAATATGAAGGAAAGGGATATATGAAAGAAGCTATAAATTTAGTATTAGAATATGCTAAAGAGTATTTAGATTTACATAGAATAGAAGCTTCAGTTTTAACAACTAATGAAAGATCTAAAGGTGTTTTATTATCATGTGGGTTTGAAAAAATTGGTATTAATAAAAAGTATTTATACATAAATGGAAAATGGAGTGATCATATTACTTTTTATAAAATACTTTAGCATTTATAACTTAAAATAAGTATATAGTAGAGTTGATTATATAGTAATGTATATAGAGAGATTTAAATTTGATTTAAATAGAAAAAATAGCTAGGGATTTATTCTCTAGCTATTTTTTCTATTTATTAAACTTCATAGTTAACAACTATATCTTTACCAGCTACAACAGAACCTGTTTCTACTGCAGTTATTGATTTAGCAGCATCAACATTTGTTATTAAAACTGGAGTTGCAAGAGATAATCCTTTTCCTAAGATGAAATCTCTATCAATCTTAATTATAGGAGTACCAGCTTTAACTTTTGTACCAGCTTCAACTAGCTGTTCAAATCCTTCTCCGTTTAAGCTTACTGTATCAACACCTATATGAACTAATAATTCTAATCCATTTTCTAATGTTATAGCAAATGCATGCTTAGTTTTGAATACTAATGATAATTCACCATCAGCAGGTGCAACGATAGTATCGCCCTTAACCATTATAGCAGCACCGTCTCCAGCCATTTTTCCAGCGAAAACTGGATCTGGAACTTCTGATAAAGGTATTAAATCACCTGTAGCAGCTGCAACTAGTGCATTCTTTTGGCTTTCTACAGCGTTTGATTCTACAGTATTTGATTCTGATTTACCAAATAATTTTTTGAAAAAATTAGCCATGATATTTCCTGATAATTCAGGATTCACATCCTTTCTAAAATAAGTTTACACAATTTTTTTATATTATATAGGTAATAAAATAAAAAGGCATAAGTATATCTCTAATTAAAGAATAACTTATGCCTGATTTAACAGTAACACGTTTCATATAAAATTATATATATTAGTAATTAGTATGTCAATAAAAATAACAAATAAAAATTTGGTGAAAACGTTGACTTTATAGCAGACTTATACTATAATATGATTGTAAAGTAAATAACGTTCAAATTATGAGGCGTGCAACCATAAGAAGTGGGCATTAGCTGAAAAGGATATTTTATATTCTTTTCAGCTTTTTTTATTACCGAAATTATTTTTAATGTTATATTGCTAAGCCTTATAATAGAACAAAAAAATAAAGGGGGACTTTATTATTATGATGAAGTATTTACAAAGACTAGGGAAATCCTTAATGCTTCCAGTTGCTTGTTTACCTGTAGCAGCTATTTTAATGGGAATAGGTTACTGGATTGACCCAAATGGTTGGGGAGCAAATAATGTTGCTGCAGCTTTTTTAATTAAAGCAGGTGGTGCATTAATTGATAACATGGCAATTTTATTTGCTATAGGTGTTGGTGTTGGTATGTCTGATGATAATGATGGTACTGCAGGTTTAGCAGGACTTGTATCATGGTTAATGATTACAACATTATTATCAACTGGTGTTGTTGCTATGTTAAAAGGTGTTGACGCTTCAGAAGTTCCAGCGGCTTTTGGAAAGATACAAACACAATTTATTGGTATATTAGCAGGGTTAATTGGTTCATCTTGCTATAATAAGTTCAAAAACACTAAATTACCAGCAGCTCTAAGTTTCTTTAGTGGTAAGAGATGTGTTGCTATAGTAACAGCAGGAGCATCACTTATTGCAACATTAATATTATTCTTTGTATGGCCTGTTGTATATGGAGCATTAGTAGCATTTGGTGAAGCTATTATTTCTACTGGATCAATCGGAGCTGGTATATATGCATTCTTTAATAGATTATTAATTCCATTTGGTCTTCACCATGCATTAAACTCAGTATTCTGGTTTGATGTTGCTGGAATAGATGATATCGGTAAGTTCTGGGGAACTAAACCTGGTGGAATATTAGGACAAACAGGTATGTATATGACAGGATTCTTCCCAGTAATGATGTTTGGTTTACCAGCAGCAGCTTTAGCAATGTATCATACAGCTAAAGATAATAAAAAGAAGATTGTAGCAGGATTATTATTAGCATCAGGGGTATCTGCATTCTTTACAGGGGTTACAGAACCGTTAGAATTTGCATTTATGTTCTTAGCTCCAGGATTATATGTAGTTCATGCTGTATTAACAGGTATATCAGTAGCTGTTTGTGCTGCATTACCAGTAAGAGCTGGATTTAACTTTAGTGCAGGTTTTGTTGATTGGTTCTTAAGTTTTAAAGCACCATTTGCAGAAAATCCAATTTGGTTACTTGGAATTGGGGTAATAGTTGCTATTATATACTATATAGTATTTAGATTTGCAATTACAAAATTCAATTTAAAGACTCCAGGTAGAGAAGATGATGAGCTTAATGGAGAAATGAATGCACATCTTTCTAATGATAATTTTACAGAAGTAGCATCAATTATTTTAAAAGGACTTGGTGGAAAAGAAAATATAGCTAATATTGATAACTGTGTAACAAGATTACGTTTAGAAATTAAAGATCATACATTAGTAAATGAAAAGACAATTAAATCTGCCGGTGTAGCAGGTATAATTAGACCAAGTAAGACAAGTATTCAAGTAATTATAGGAACACAAGTACAATTCGTAGCTGATGAGTTAAAGAAGCTATGTAAGTAATTAATAGCTTAAAATTAAATAGTAGTTTAAATAAAGTCATATAACTATTCAATAAATGGTTATATGACTTTAATTATTATGAGGTTATAATAATTAATTGATATAATTTTAATGATAGATAAAGTTATATAGGTATCACCGATAAGAGTAATTCTAAAAGAATATAAATTGTAAAAATAATTAAAAATCAATATATATAGCAAATAACTTATCCTGGTGTATCAATGTAAGAAAAAGAAAGAAAATTAAAGAAATTAAGAATAATAAAGGGATAATTTTAAATTATAGAATATATAATTACTAAATATTAAATATGTTATGATATTATAAGTCGTGTCCTGAGGGGAAAGCAATAAGTCGAAAGACAAGAAGCGAAAAACATATTAATAAAACAACATGAAAAAAAGTTGAAAAATATGTTGACAGAAAAGTTTCTCGGTGATAAGATAAGGAAGTCGCTTCGGTGCGACAGAGTAAATGGTCTTTGAAAATTGAACAGAATATAGTTAAAGTAAACCAGCAATTCTTTATGAGATGAGTGAGAATCTAAATTTTAATTTAGTTATTCGAACTTACAAAA
>NZ_JAPFDR010000051.1 GCF_026168755.1 Clostridium sp.
AGACCAAGACTTTGCCTCCGACTTCCTTCAGATTCCATCTCACGATGGACACCCTTGTCATTAGCTAGTGGTTCCCACTACCAAGCCCACAACGGACTTTCACCGTCAAGTTGTTGCCCATGCTGGGCGCACAATAAAAAGAAGTAGCTTAATTTATTTTTACTACTTCTTACTTTAAATATCTTTTATATAAAACTTAAAATCACTAAGTAACTATATATTTATTACTCTTCTTATATTAATATTCTCTTCAAATATCTTAGCCAACTCATCATACTGATTTAATTTATAAACTCTATAATCCAATAATTCTTTTTCTATAATATTTAACCCTTTAGTTTCTCTAATATCATTAATAAAACTCAATAAAAACTCTTTCTCATCAAATATCCCATGTAAATAAGTTCCTAAAACATTCTTTTCTTTATTATAAACACCTAAAGCTTCATCATTTTCACCTTTTATGAAAATTGAGCTTTCATCTTTAACCTTTGTAACACCATTATGAATTTCATATCCCTTAACCTTAACTCCAATACAAGATTTAAATATATCACAAGAATCTTTAATAATTCCACTAATTTGTTTTGTTCTTTTTTCCTCATTAAAGATAGTTTCTATATCAAGAAAATCAAATCCCTTTTCTGAAGTAGCTTCCCCTTCAATACCTTTTAAATCATTTATACTTCTACCAAGCATTTGATATCCACCACAAATCCCAAGTATAATTGCCCCTTCTTTTTCTAGATCTTTTATTTTATCAAAAATTCCATTTTCCTTTATAAATCTTAAATCATTTATAGTGTTCTTAGTTCCTGGTATTATTATTAAATCTGGTTTATTTATGTCTTCAGCATTATTTACATATCTTACAGTAACATCATTCAATCTTTCTAGATTATTAAAATCAGTAAAATTTGACATATGAGGTAACCTTATTATTGCTATATCTAATCCTGTTATATCTTTATTTTTTATTCTTTCAGTTACACTATCCTCATCTTCTATATCTAACTCAAAGTAAGGCAATACCCCAAGAACTGGTACTTTTATAATATCTTCTAACTGTTTCATTGCACTTTTAAAATAATCTACATTACCTCTAAATTTATTTATAATAACACCTTTTACTCTAGCTCTTTCATCATCATTTAAAAGCATTAAAGTACCTAATACTGATGCAAATACCCCACCTCTATCTATATCTGCAACTAATATTACATCTGCATCTGCTGCTTTTGCCATTGACATATTAGCTATATCAGTTTCTCTTAAATTAATTTCAGCACAACTGCCTGAGCCTTCTAATATCATAACTTCATAATCTTTTGAAAAATTATCAAAGGTCTCCTTAACAATTTTTTTAAGCTCTTTATTTAAGTCTTTATATTTATAAGCATCCATAGTGCAATGAACTTTTCCATTAACAATAACTTGTGTTTTATTATTGCCACTAGGTTTTAATAATACAGGATTCATATATGCCATAGGCTTTAACTCACAAGCCTCTGCTTGTACAACTTGTGCTCTTCCCATCTCTAATCCATCTTCAGTTACATAAGAATTTAATGATATATTTAATGCTTTAAATGGTGCTACCTTAAAACCTTTATTTTTATAATATCTACATAATGCTGTTGCTACTGTACTTTTACCTACACCCGAAGCTGTTCCTAAAACCATTATCTTATTCATTTTCACTGTCCTTTACATCTAAGAAACCATGGGTTTCATTTTTAATAATATTCAAGTGTTGAAATTTAATTGGATATTTAAATATTGGGCCATCATATACAAATGTGTGATACTCACCATTTTCTCCACAAGCATCTGATTCTGTTTCTTTTATATCTTTAACTACTTCTCTTGTTAAAACTTTTCCTAAGAAATCTTCTCCCATACATTCAAGCTTTACATTTTTTATTACTGTTTTAAAACCACTATCTATAAATTCATAAACTAACTCTTCTCTATTTTCTTGCCATAAAGGAAAATTTGCTTCTACTCCTGCTTCATTACATCTTGCAGTACACCATTCTCTATGTGGTTCTAAATCTATATCTCCAAATACACATGAATCAATTCCTAATCTATCTTTTGCCTTAATTAATGCTTCAGTGAATTTACTTTCATAATCATTACCCTTAGTTTCTACTAATATTAACGGTATATTTAATGATTTAGATACTTCTTTTATTAAATTCTCAGGAATTCCGTGAAACCAAGATCTATTTTCTTCTTTATTTACTGTTACAAGTAAAGCTGCTGGAGTATTCCCCTTCTTTATCATTCTATATAATGCTAAAGTACTATCTTTTCCGCAACTATATGACATTATAAACTTCTTCATAAGAATACCACCCCTTATTAATATTATAAATAACTACTTCCACCTTTCTAAAGCATCAATCATGAATCCTTTTACATCTACTCCATAAACTTCTTTCAATTTTTCTCCACTTAATACTTCTTTAGCAGTTCCTGAACTAATAATTTTACCATCATTCATCATTACTACTTTTTCACCAAAAGTTTGAACTAAGTTTAAGTCATGTAATACAGCAACAACAATTTTATTATTTTCTTTAGTCCATTTATTTAGATAATCTAATATTTCTATTTGACATTTTAAATCTAAGTGATTTGTAGGTTCATCTAAAAGAATTACATCTGGATCCTGTGCAAATGCTCTAGCTAAATACACTCTTTGTAATTGTCCTCCTGATAATTCACTTATTAGTTTATCTTTAATGTCTATTAAACCTACATTAGCTATACTTTTAAGAATTATTTCATCATCTTCTTTATTTATTCTTGAAAATACGCCTTTTAAGTGCGCATATCTTCCTAAAGCTACTGTTTCATAAACTGTATATGGGAAATATATATTACTAGCTTGAGTCATTAATGCAACATTTTTTGCTAAATCTTTTCTATTTAATTTACTAATTTCCTTTGAATCAAGCTTCACACTTCCCTTATATTCTAATAAATTAGCAATTGATTTTAAAAGAGTACTCTTACCACAGCCATTAGGTCCAACTATACAAAGATTATTTCCACGCTCAACACTAAAGCTTACACCTTTAACAATTTCTTTATTGTCATATCCACATCTAACTTCCTTTATTTCTAGCATTAAAACATCTCCTACTTTGACTTTTTAAAATATATATAAGCAAAAAATGGTCCACCAATTAATGCTGTTATTGCTCCAACTGGTAATTCTGACGGTGCTACTATTGTTCTTGATATTAAATCAGTAATTATCATCATACAACCACCTAATACCACTGACATCGGTATAACATAAGCATGCTTCGATCCAAATATTTTCCTAACAACATGTGGAGCAATTAAATCTATAAACCCTATAGTTCC
The DNA here is from genome assembly GCF_026168755.1 of Clostridium sp. Classification (GTDB taxonomy): domain Bacteria; phylum Bacillota; class Clostridia; order Clostridiales; family Clostridiaceae; genus Clostridium. The sequence goes on from NZ_JAPFDR010000051.1 coordinate 3,382, forward strand.
ACTAAGAGCAACAGCACTTCCTGTAAGAACTGCTACAAATAAAAATAATCTTCTTTTAACTTTATTTGTATCTACTCCAATAGCTTTTGCTTCATCTTCTCCAAAAGTTAATACATCCATTTCTTTAAAATAAAAAGATACACCTAAAAGACCTATAACAAAGAATGGTAAACCTGCTTTTACATAGCTCCATCCCTTCATAGAAAATGATCCCATTGACCACATGGTTATACTTTGCATTTTATCTGAAGCCAAAGCTGAAATAGTAGTTAATGTAGCACTAAAAAATAGTGATAATACCATACCTGCTAATATTATTGTTGTATTAGAGAATCCCTTATCAACTTTTTGAGAAAACTTCAATACTATTATCATAGTAACTAAACTACAAGTAAATCCAACTATTGGCATAGTTAATCTTCCTAAGAATGGAATTGATACTCCTGTCACAATGATGATTCCTACACCTAATGATGCACCAGAGGATAATCCTAATGTATATGGCGATGCTAATTGATTTTTCAAAACTGATTGTACTATAGCGCCACTAGCTGCAAGAGATCCACCAACCATAAATGCAAGCAAAACTCTAGGTAATCTTAAATTCCATATAATAGTCACTTGCTTTGGGTCAATTCCATCTAGTAGTGGGACACTAAAAAACTTATTAGCTAAAATAGAAAAAGTATCAAATATGCTAATATTGGAACTCCCACTGGAAGTTCCAATATATATAGCTAATAATACCAATGGAATTGATAATATTAATAATATTTTATTTTTAGAAGTCTTTATATTCATCTGGATAAACAGCCTTAGCCATTTCTTTTAATGCTTTTATTATATTTTGTGATGATCTTGAAGAAGAGTTTTTATCAATTTGATATACATCACTATTCTTTACAGCAGTTATTGTATCCCAACCTTCTCTACTTTTTATATCTTCAACTGCAGTTAAACCAGCCTCATTTGTTCCTGGAGTATTTGCTAAAATAACATCTGGATTAGCATCTATAACAGCTTCTGGAGTTACTGTTATCCATGAATTTTCTTCACCAAATATATTAGTTGCTCCAATAGTTTCTATCATTTCATTTAAGAATGTTTCATTTCCAAATGTGTAAAGTCCTGAACCTGCTCCAATTTCAAAATAAATATTTTTCTTATCTGTTATAGTATCACCTATAGCTTTTATAGCTTCTACTTCTTTTTTCATTGAATTTATTAAATCTTTTCCTTCTTTTTCTGTATCAGTTAAGCTTGCAATAAACTCAATATCTCCATATATTCCATCAATACTATAGCTACTTGGAATATAAGCAACTGGAATTCCTGCCTCTTTTATTAAAGCAAATGGATCTTCATCTCCTGCTTTATTATGTCCTGATGCAATAACAATATCAGGATTTAAAGCTATAATAGCTTCTGCATCTGGATTTCTAAAATCTATTTTAGGTAAATCTTCGCTTATTCCTTCAACATCAGCTGAGTACTTGTCTACTGCTACTAATTTATCAGCTAAACCTAAAGCTACTAATACCTCAGTATTAGATGGTGCAGTAGATATTATAGTATTTACTTCCTTAGGAACATTAAATTCATTTCCTTCTCTATCTTGCATTGTTGTAGGTTTACTTGAACATCCTACAAATATCATCATAGCCATTACAAAAGTAGCTATTAATGATAAAACTTTTTTTGTGTTTTGCATTATTATTCCTCCTAAATTTATATCTTAGAGTAGTGCCAATTTAGTTAGTAGTTATAAAATTTAAACTTATATTTTTGTTTATACCAAATCCTTTAATAAATTTTATATCTAACTAAAAAAGAGCGCTTCGTTTGTGAGAGCGCTCTAAAATACATAATAATTTTCGATAATTTACTGATTAATACATCTTTTTAAATAAATGTTTAAAAAATAAACTTAACAATTTATCTTATTAAAATAAATTCCTAATATTTAAAATTCATATAAGTAAGATATTAATTCAATTATCTCTTATTCGTATCTATTATCTCACCCTCAGAAGATAATATTTTTCTCATAGTAGGCAGGTCTCCCGGCTTAACTTCATCCTACTTTCCATACCTTCCCGCACTTATCATGCAGTGGCAAATTAAATGAATTTCGTCAGTTTTACGGTTACTGGGGTAGCTTAGGATTCTAACCTAATTCCCTATTAAGATTATAAACACCTATTATGGTTTAAATTCATACTGATTATATATTTCTATATTTTATTTGTCAAATAAAATATTTTTTAATTCACTAATTAATTTATTATTTTCTTCCCTAGTTCTTACTGCTACTCTATAGAATTTATTATTTAGTCCAATATAGTTATCACAACTTCTAATTAATATTTTTCGTTTTATAAGCTCACTTTTTAAGTCTAAGTCTATTAATAATTTAAACATTATAAAATTTACACTAGGCTCAAAAACTTTTAAGCTATTAATTTCTTTTAAAGCACTATATAAATATTCTTTCTCATTTTTTACATATACTATACTTTCTTCAATATAATCTTTTTCCTTTAATCCTTGAATAATTGCCTCCGAAGCTATTACATTAACACTCCAAGGTACTATAACCTTATTAATTTTATTTATTATTTTATTATTTGAACATAGTCCATATCCTATTCTTGCTCCAGGAATGGCAAAAAATTTAGTCAATGATTTTACAATTATAATATTTTTATAATCCATTAACAAATCATTGCTTAAATACAGTTCATTTGGTTTAACAAAATCTAAAAAAGATTCATCTATCACTACTATTGTATCGGTAATTAGTGCTTTATTTAGCACTTTTCTTATAAATTCTTTTGTTGTTAAACAACCTGTTGGATTGTTAGGATTACAAATAAAAATTATATCTATATCATCTTTTATTTTATCAATAAATTCATAGTCTAAATTAAAATCATTATATTCCTTTAGTTTATAGTATTCTATTTCTCCATTAACACTTATAATTGCTTCTTCATATTCTGAAAAAGTTGGAGCTGGTAATAGTGCTTTTCGTGGACTTAAAGCTCGTACAATATTAAATATTACTTCTGCCGCACCATTTCCTAATGTTATATTGCTTATATCTATTTTTTCAAACTCTCCAATAGAGTTCTTTAAATCAAAATAAGTTATATCTGGGTATTTAACTACTTTATCAATTGCATTTATCATAGCAGTTTTAACATTTTCATTTAATCCTACAGGATTTATATTCGCTGAAAAGTCTACTATTTCTTTTGAGTTCAATTTATATTTTCTTGCAATTTCCTCAGTATTTCCACCATGTACCGCCAAAATATTTCCTCCTAAAAAATATATACTAAATCTTAACTCTAAATTTCTTTAAGCTTAAGTTATATAATCACATTTATAATCCAATTAATAATTAACGCCATACAGCACCCTAAAATAGCACTGCAATATAATATATTATTTGTTTTGTTTACTTTATCAATATCTATTTTATCTATATCATCACCTATAGTTGGCTTTTCTACAAGCTTTCCAAAATAATAATTTGAACCACCTAATTGAACATTTAATGCTCCTGCTACAGCGGCTTCCGGATGAGCACTATTAGGACTACTATGATTATTTTTATCTCTTTTATAAATTTTAAAACTATTTTTATAATCTAAACCTAAAGCAAAAGAGGCAATAAATATAAAATATCCACTTAATCTTGCGGGAATATAATTAAATACATCATCTAACTTTGCTGGAAAATATCCAAATTCAATATATTTATCATTTTTATATCCAAACATTGAATCCATTGTATTTACAGCTTTATACAAGAAAGCTAGTGGAGCTCCCCCCATGCCAACATAAAAAAGTGGAGCAATAACTCCATCTGACATATTTTCAGCCACTGTTTCTACAACTGCTTTTAATATGGCCTCTTTATTTAAGTTTTTGGTATCTCTTCCAACTATATATGATAACTGCTTCCTTGCTCCCTCAATATCATCCTGTATCACATATTTCACAACCTTTAAACCTTCAACTTTAAGGGCCTTTGTTGATATACAAAAATAGATCATTATAGCTGATAATATTACTCCTAAAACATTATTAATTGCATATGCACCTTTTAATAAAAGATAATTAAATAAAAACACAATTAATACTACAGTTATCCAAGTTAATAAACCAGCTATTTTTAATGATTTTTTTAATACTTTTCTAAAAAACTTTTCTGTTGCTTTACATAAAGATCCTATTATTCTAATTGGATGAATTGGATTTTGAGGATCTCCAATTATTAAATCTAATAAAAAACCTAATATCGTTTCTATCATTGTTCTAACCTTTCCATAATTAAATATTATCTATATTTATAATTTCAAATCCCTTGTGCTTTTTCTCTAAGGTTAAAGTATATCCTCTTCCACATGATGGTTGATGTTCATAAAAACTCTTACTACTATCATAAAAAATTTCTATTATAGTACCTATTGTTCCTCCATGACAAACTAAAACTGCTGTACTTATACTTTCTTTATAACACTTCTCTATAAACTTATTAAATGCTTCTTTTATTCTTTCTCTATATTGAATTTTACTTTCTCCATTAGGGCATGATACTTGTCCATCTTTATCAGTAATCCAATTAATATATTCTTTATTTTCTTTTAACATATCATAGCTTTTCATTTCAAAATCACCAAAGTCATATTCCCAAAACTCATTAATTTCATCATATACTTTTTTAGGATACAGAATTTCTAATGTTTCATTTGCTCTTTTTGCTCCACTAGTAAAAAAACTATTACATTCTGGATATTTTATTGTATTTTTAATATCATTTAGCTCCCTTATTCCATTTTCACTTAAATGTATATCACTCTTTCCACAATAAAGATGTTTTTCATTTGCTTCTGTTTTACCATGCCTTATTAAAGCTAACATCAACTTATTCATAATTTTATTTTCTCCTTATAGTTATCTTCTACGAGAATATCACTTTTAAGGCTTTTGTACAACTAACTTTTAAAAAAAGAAAAACCAACAAATAACATTGTTGATTAAACATAGTTTTGTAGACTTATATATTAATCTTTAATTATTGTTGGTATACCACAAAATATTCTATATACACATGAAGATTCCTTAGATAGATACTGAAGGCATCTTCCTGTTTCTTCTCTCCAGATTCTATCTTCTTTTTTTAAGGGGACTATTCCACTTGAAATCTCATCAGAAATTATTATTTTATCTTTAAATAGATTTATATTTTCTTTTATATAATGTAGTGAATTTATATCTTTTAATATATTATTATATGTAAATCTATGAAGTCCACAAATAACTTTTTTAGAAAAATCAATTTCATTTACACTACAGTAAAATATATCATCTTCCTTAACGTTGAACTTCTCTTTAACAAAATCTAGTTTTCCATTATATGCTCCACCAAAAACTAAAACCATAATTTTCTCCTTAAAACTAAACTTATGATATTCATACTTATTGACTTTATATAACTTTAATAGTTATATAAAACTTAAAATTAAAATTCCAATAGTTTCTGCAATAACAAGTCCATATCCAGCACTGTCTCCTGACATTCCCCCAAATTCTTTAACTGCATTATTAACAAAAAAAGTACTTACTAAAATCATTGCTAAACTCATTATTAATCCACATATTCCAAAAATAAATATTGAAATTATACTTGATATTATCAAAGATGATAATAATATAAATCTATCTATTTTTCCTGTTCCTTGTTTAAAAAATGCTCCTAATGAGCTTCCTTTCATAGACTCCTTTGATAATAATAAATATCCCATTAGACTTCTTGAAATAATAGGTATTAAAATTAATCCAATAGTACTAATATTAATAGAGTTATCTTGAATACTATTACTTATTACAGTATAAAGCCCTGAAAAATTTACTACAAATAACATTACTACAGATATTACTGCAAAAGCTCCAGTATGAGGATCCTTTAATATTCTTAACTTTTCCTCTTTATCTCTTCTAGATAATAGAGCATCACACACATCCATATACCCATCTAAATGAAGCATTCCAGTTAATATAAATGGTATTATTAATGTGATTGCAGTTGTTACCATTATACTTGCTCCTAATAAATTAAGTAATCTAAAAACTCCATACCAAATAAGCCCTACAATTAAACCTATTGCAGGATAAAACTTCATTATATTTTTTCCACCTTCATCATCCCATTCATATCTAGGTAATGGAATAACAGTAAACATACTTATCGCCATTAAAAATCCCTTAAAATATTTCTTCATTTTTCCTCCTTACAATATATGGGTGTACCTCCGGGGTCAATCCAAATTTTGGATTGACCCAGGAGGCGCTCCCATTATCTGGCTCTATCTTTATGATAAATTATATTACCATAAGAACATTCAACTACAATATCAGAAACCTCTGCTAACTTTCTATTTATAATTCCTATTTCTTTTCTAAAGCTTTCTGTATAGCAATCATATTGAATACTATCACTAAATAAATAATCCGATACTATAACTATATCGCCAGCTGCACTAATAATTTCTAATATTCCAGATAAGATATCCTCACTGACTTCTTTAAAAAAATCCTTTCCTTGAAACATATAATTTGTAACAAGGGATGTTATACTATCTATTAAAACAGTATCTTCTTTTTGTATCATTTTAGAAACTTTAATCATATCTATTGTTTCTTCTATTGTATTAAATCCATATCCTTCTCTTTCTTTTAAATGATTTTCTATTCTTTTTAGGTCCTCTAAATCATATGGATTCATGGTTGCTACATAATATAGTTTTCCATTTTTATTTTTTAAATCCCCCCCTAACTCACTATCTAAATCTTCTTCTAAATAATTTTTTAAAGATTCATTTAATGATTTAGCTAAATCTTGTGCAAACATTGATTTTCCACTTTTAGCTCCACCAACTACTAAAGCAATCATATTAACTCCTAAACTATATAATTTTCTTCTCCTCTAACCTCATCTAAATAATCATCATTTATTTCTGCTTCATCAAAAGTAGCCATATTATTCATCATTGCTAAACTAAATTCAACTATAGAAAATGCTATTGGACACCCACTTCCTTCTCCTAATCGCATATCCAAATTAACCATAGGCTCTAAATTTAATTCTCTCATTGCAATATTATAACCAATCTCTTTAGAGCAATGTGATGGTATTAAATACCCTCTTACTAATGGATTTATCCTTACTGCTGCTAATGCTGCAACTGATGAAATAAATCCATCTATAACTACAGGTAACTTATAATAAGAAGCTCCTAAAAAAACACCAATCATTCCTGCTATGTCAAATCCACCAACCTTAGCAACTACATCAATAGGATCATTTCTATCAGGTTCATTAACTTTAATTGCTTCTGATACCACCCATTTTTTCTTTTCAAATGCATCTTTAGTTATTCCTGCACCTTTTCCAACCGCCTCTTCAACAGAGCATCCAGTTAAGCTTACAAGAACAGAACTACTTGTTGTTGTATTTCCAATTCCCATCTCGCCAACACCTAATATATTATACCCTTCCTCATAAGCCTTCTTTGTCATTTCTATCCCTATATTAATTGCTTTTACACATTCATCATAGCTCATAGCTTGTCCCTTAACTATATTATAGGTTCCTTTTCTTATTTTTCTATCTATGGCACCAGGTATTTTTATATCAGTATTTACTCCAATATCTACTACCTTTAAATCACAATTATTTTCTTTAGCAAGTACAGCTACTCCCGTTAATCCTCTTGAAAAGTTAATTGTTTGTGCTAATGTCACACTTTGAGGTGCTGAAGCAACGCCCTCCTCTACTACCCCATTATCTGATGCCATTATAATAATACATTTTTTATTTATAGAATTTTTTATCTTTCCTGTAATTCCTGCAAGCTTTATTGCTATATCTTCTAATTTCCCTAGACTTCCTAAAGGCTTTGCTAATGAATCAACTCTTATTTTAGCCTCTAACATAGCTTGCTTATTTAAATCACTTGTATTATCAATTATATATTTTAATTTTTCATCTTCCATGATTCCACCCCAATTATTTATTTGAAATACCTTCTTTTTTTGTTATAATACTTTATTATTTGTTTAAATGTCAACAATGGCATATTGAAATACTTTTTCATTTAGGAGAACAATATGAACACTACTTTAATAAAATTTTTAAAAACTGAACTTAAATGGAATATTCTAAACATCTCTTCTATAGAAAAAATAGGTGGCCTTAGTAGTGAAAACTATAAAGTTTCTTATAATAACAATAATTATTTTGTTAAAATATGCACTGACAATTATCTTCATACTGATAGAAACAATGAATTATCAATAATAAATAAAGCAGAAGAACTAAATATAGCTCCTCATCTATACTATTTTTCTACTGAAACTGGGAATATGGTAAGCAGTTGGATTCATGGAAATATGCCGTCCTTAACTGATTTTTCTTCAATAAAATTTTTACACAGACTTTCTGATTCTTTAAAAAGTTTTCATAGCTTAAAATGTGAAAAATACTTTAATCCTTTTGAGCATATAAGAAAAAGAATAACTATATGTAAAAACTTAGATCTTCATTTACCTGAATCTATAGATATGCTTCTAAATCATTTAAGCGCATTAGAAATTAAGCTTACTAATGATCCTTTAATTGGACTTTGTCATAATGACTTAAATGCTTCAAATATTATTTTAAGTAATGATAATTTATATTTTGTAGATTATGAATACTCTTCTATGGGAGATGTTTTTTTTGACTTAGCAACTATATCTTGGTTTTTTACTGAAGATTCTAGAAAACAGTTATTAACTCTATACTTTGGAGAATTTAAAAATGAATATTATCAAAAGCTTTTAGACTATCTTTTTATAGTCAAGTTTTACAATGCTACTTGGTCACTACTTAAATCTTTAGATTCTAACTCTGATTATGATTATTTAGCTGGAGCAGAAATGATATTTAAAGAATTACTTAACTATAATTCTATAAGAAAATTTTAACTAAATTATTCGTTAGAGCTTGAATTGCCGTGATGACGAAAATTAATGATATTATCTCCAAGAATTGTGTAATTTGCGTTAAGAATTTAATAATTGATTTAGTAAAATTGGCGTTAAGTGAAGCTCTAAATTTAAATTTAGTTAGCTGAACTTACTCCTCTTAGCGATAGTGAAGAGTAAGTTTCCTTTTAAAAGGAAGCACCTTCTCCTTACGTCGAATGTGTAAGTTCGATTAACAAAATTGAAATTTTGAATCTCACTTAAGTTTAAAAACTTTAGCCAATTTTACGGAATCAATTATATAAATTCTAGGTGAAAATTTCACAGTTCCCAGAAAATAAATATTTCATTTTTTTCGTTCACATGTGGTTCGCAATAGAATTAAACTGTTAATTCTACGGAATTAATCTTTTTCTATCTCTGGTAAATAGTGTTGCTTCTCTAACATTTTCTAAATCTAATAATTTTGCTGTTATTCTTTCTAATCCAATGGCAAGTCCCCCATGCTTAGGCATACCATATTTGAATACATCTAAATAACTATCATATTCATGCGGATTAAATCCTTTGCATTTTATATTTTCAATTAATTTTTCATATTCATGAATTCTCTGACCACCTGTAGTTATTTCTATACCTTTAAATAATAAGTCAAAGCTATGAGTTCCTTTCTCTCCTAATGGCATAGTATACATTGGTCGTTTTTTTCTTGGGTAATTAGTTAAAAATACAAATTCACTATTATACTTTTCTTTTATATATTTATAAATTAACTTTTCACCTTCTGGGTCTAAGTCTCCTTCTAAATCACTCTTGTTATATTCTTTCTTTAAGATATTTAATGCTTCGTTAAAATCAACTCTTGGAATGCTCTCTTTTATCTCTGGAATACTTACTTCTAATAATTCAAAATATTCTTTACAGTTAATATTTAACTTGTTTAATATATACTTTAACATTTGCTCTTCAAGATTCATAATATCTTTTTCATCATTAATAAATCCCATTTCTAAATCCATGCTTACATACTCATTAAGATGCCTATTAGTGTTATGCTCCTCTGCTCTATATGCATGCCCAATTTCATAAACTCTTTCAAATCCAGCAGCCACCATCATTTGTTTATAAAACTGAGGACTAGTTGCTAAATAAGCTTTATTTTCAAAATATTTAACCTCAAAAAGATCCGCTCCTCCTTCTGCTCCTTCTTTTACAATTTTAGGAGTACGAATTTCTGTAAATCCTTCACTATTTAAGAACTCTCTAAATCCATTAACTATTTCATTTTGAACTTTAAAAATAGCATTTACTTTTGGATGCCTTAAACTTAATACTCTATTACTTAACATAGTATCTAAATTACATTCCAAACTTTCCTTATTAATTTCTATTGGCAACTCATTTATTGAATTATTTATAACTTCTATCTCTTCAACTACAATCTCGAAGAAATTTAATTTATTATTACTTTCCTTTACTTCTCCTATAATTGACACTACTGATTCTAACCTTATATTAGATATATCAATTTTACTGTTATCTACTATACATTGGACTAAACCACTTCTATCTCTTAATATAACAAAAGATATACTCTTTAACTTTCTAACCTTATATACCCATCCTTGGATATTAGCTTTATTATTAATACAACTATTTAACTCACTAACTAATCTTCTTTTCATTTACTTTACCTCCAAATTGCCATTTTAAATTTATTTTTATAATTAATTTACTATTAAGTAATTTTATTGCGCGCCTAGTAAAACTACTCAACTAAAAAAATCCCCTTGAGTGTCAAAACTCAAGGGGCAAAATCAATTTGCGGTACCACCCTTTTTAACAAAGTCAATATAATAATTAATTTAAAATGTATACCAACACTAGATACTAAACTTCAAATTATAACTATCCATTAAAAAAAGCTTTCACTCCATTTAGGAGTGAAAGCTTATATCTTCACGGTACCATCCTAATTTAACAATATATTATATCAATACTTTGTTATCTCAAGTCCCTATAACGTGGGATATCCGTCTTATCCTACTATAATTTTCAGATAAGCTTCTCCAGAATGTCTTTCAGTATTTTCTTTCACATAGGCTTACACCATCCCTACTCGCTTTAGATACTCAATAAATACTTACTCTTTCCTTCAAAGAATTTAACTTTTAACTTATGATATTCCTAAATATATTAATTGTCAATATATTTTAATAATAATTTCAAAATTTTATAGCCCGTTATAGTTTACATCTAGGTATGATAAATTTAAATTTTAAGTATAAATTACACCAATAAAATATTTTACTTTTCAAATTTTTTTGTTAAACTCATAGCCTCTTCAATTATTTCTATTGGATACCCCATATACTCTAAAAGTTTAATTGCATTCCTTGACTTAACAATCCCAGCTTTTATTTTATAATCAAAAGATAAACCCTTCTCATAATCTACCTCTTCACTAAAATAATAAAAATCATAAATATCTTTTAATGCATGAGTTAACTCTTTATCATGTGTTGTTACAAACGTAATTGCACTCCTCTTATTTATATAATTTAATATTGCAGTAGATGAAGAAATTCTTTCAATGGGATTAGTTCCTCTAAAAATTTCATCTATAATGCATAGTGGTGTAACTTTATCATCTAGTGAATTTATTATACAAAATATTGCTTCAACCTCTGCTAAATAATAACTTTTACCTAAAGTAACGTCATCCTTTGGACTTATTGACGTTACTATATTAAGAAAAGGTGCTTCATACTTTGATGATAATATAAAGTAAAATGTTTGTGCAAATAATACATTAATTCCTATCATCCTTAAAAAGGTTGATTTTCCAGACATGTTCGTTCCTGTTAAAACTACGCCTTTTTTCTCTATAGCTATTGAATTGCTAACTGGCTTTTCCAACAAAGGATGAATTCCATCTTTTATGTTCAACTTTCTTTCTTTTACAAAATTGGGTTCAGATATCCTTTTATTAACTATCTCTTTATAGATTCCAACAGAAATAAAGGCTTCTATTTTCCCTAATTCATAATAAAGCTCTAGCAACTCATTTTTATTTTCTTTAATTTTATCTATAATTCTATAATATGAACTTTCTACTATTAAAAATGGTACTAAAAATGGTTCTAAGATTCCACCATATATTGCAACTAAATTAATTAACCAAGTGTTAATTCTTATAAAACTAAGCTTATCTAATAATATTTTAAGTTTTCTAGTATTTAAATTTGCTTTCTTATCTAATTCCACTACGCTTTGTGCTGCAGTTAACATTTCATTAAGATAAATCAAACCATTAGTAGATACCTTTTTAGTTTCATAGCTTACTATATTAGGTGCTATTATAAAAAATAAAAATACTAAAAACGCAATATATTTATTAAAAGTTAAAAACATAAATATTATTAATATAAAATTACTTATTCCGAATAATGAATAAAAAATCCCTTTTAATTTATTGCTCTTAAGATCCTTTTTCATCATTTCTAGAAATCTATTTTTCTTATCAAAACCTAGATTATGAAATATATACTGAATTTTAGCTCTTAATTCTTTATCATCATTAATTTTAAATATAACCTTATTTCTTTCCCTTAATGATGCTTCATCCATTAGTGGTTCTCTTAACATTTTATATAATGCAGCTTCACCAACACTTGAGTAAGTTCTATCTATTTTACGAAAAACATTCTCCAAATCTAAATCATAAAAACATTGTTCATCAATTGTATATGGCTCCTTACCTTGCATATCAAAAAATTCTCTAATAATTTTAATATCGTTATACTTATATTTTTCATCCTTATAGTATTTTTTTAATACCTTTAATGATTTCTTAGAATATATCATTTTTAGTACCTCTTAGTATATTGATACTTATATATTGAAATTCCAATTAAAACTAATAATATAATTAATATTATTATAAATATATTGCTTTGTAATAATATTACATAGGTATATGGATCTATATTAAATAAATGTCTTGAAACTAATTGAAGTATAAGTGAGAAAATAAAAATTCCTACTAAATAACTAACAATCTTACTATTATTAAAATTAATATTTACTTTGATTTTACTTTTTTCACTTATGGATACAACTATAGCCTCCCTAGCTGCTGACGTTAGTGTAAAGTTTTCTACACTACTTCTCTTTTTAAATCTTTATATATCAAGGTTTCGCAAGTTTTTTTGTATAAAAAAACAACGACCCCCTAATTTCATGTTAAAATTGAATCTCCTACAAAACAAAAATAACCATGAAAGGAT
>NZ_JAPFDR010000056.1 GCF_026168755.1 Clostridium sp.
AGTATAACGACCCTTTTAAGGGTAGCAAGTAAAATAAAATGCGGCTGCTGGACCAATTTATGCGTCTTAAGACGCAAGCTAGTAATTTGCCCTTATAGGGCTCATGAAAAACCACCAGCTTAGCTGGTGGATATTTATTTTTATATTTCGAAATAATTACATAATTTGTAATTCGGACCCCTATTTAGTTGCATTAATAAAGAAAAATAATTAAAATAAAGATACAAGGTATTGAATAGAGGTGAGAATTTAGTGAAAAAAAAAGAAGAGCTAAATATTATGGCTAATATTAAAATTATAGAAGAGCTTAAAGCTAGCTTGTTATGTATTATAGGTGAGTTTTTTTCTCTTTTAACAAGAGGCACTAATGTAGCCAAAGATTCTATATTAAACTGTATAGCTGGAGCTATTTTAATTTTATATGTATTGGCACAAAAGTTAGGATATAGCTGCAATGAAGTAGATGATGAAATGAGAAAAAAATTAAAATTAGGAATAGCTGAAGAACATGAATATGAAAAGGAAGGTAAGAGTTTAACTAAGCTTCAAAATCATATCAGGGGACGTTATTAATATAAAATTTAGGAGGCTTTTATGAAAAAAAAGCTCAAAAAGTATAGGAAGTTATTAATATCAATTGCGATTACTATTTTAGTAATACTTCTTTATTATATAAAGGAATTTTATTTATCAAGTGCAATTTTGATAATATATGTATTATGGAATGCATATTCAGATATTGGTAAACAACTATACAATGAAAAAGTGGATACTTTAACTACAAGAATTAAAGCAAATATAAATGATAATATTTCAAATATGTTATATCCATTAGCTTTAATTGATGATGAAGGTAATATACTTTGGGCTAATAAGAGATTAAAAGAAGAATTAAATTTACTAGACTTAAAAGAGCAAAATATACTTAGTATAGGTAGAAATCTTGATTTGCAAAAGTTATTAAAGTGTGATAAAGATTTAAGACAAAGGGTAAAGATAAAAGATTCTTTTTATAGCATATATGCAACTAATATAAGTAATGAAAATAGTCCATATATTAAACAAAAATATATAGTATATTTTAATGAGGTAAGTAATTTAAGGGATTTGTATTCAATTAGAGAAAGTATAATGTTAATAGAAGTAGATAATTTATCAGAGGCATTAGAAGGAACTGATGAAGCAAATAGGCCTATGTTAGCTGCAGAAGTAGAAAAAACCATAAATTCATATGGCAAAAAATTAAAAGCTATGATTATTAAATATGAATATAATAAATATTGTTTATCAGTACAAGATAAATATATTAATGATGAAATTAATTGTAAATTTAGTATATTAGATGAGATATCTAATATTGATAGGGGTAATAAGTTAGAAGTCACTTTAAGTATAGGAATAGGCAGAGGTGGAGATAATTCACAAGAGAACTATAATAATGCAATGACTGCTAGGGAGTTAGCATTAGGTAGGGGTGGAGATCAAGTAGTTATTAAAAATAATGAAAAGATAAGCTTCTTTGGTGGAAATACGCGTGAGCTTGAAAAGAGAACTAGAGTTAGAGCAAGAGTAATTTCGCAAGCGTTAAGAGAGCTAATTTTTGAAAGTAGTAATATATTTATTATGGGGCATAAAAATCCAGATATGGATTCCTTTGGAGCTGCGGTTGGATTGTGGTCAGCTATAAGACAATTAGGTAAAAGTTGTAATATAATAATTGATAATGATAATAATGCTATTGATTATTATATGAATAAGCTTAAGAGTGACAGTAAATATGATAATTTGTTAATTTCTAGTAGTGAGGCTGAAAAGGCAATTAATGATAAAACATTATTAATAATAGTAGATGTTCATAATAAAGGATATGTGAATAATTTAAGTATAGTTGAAAAAATCAATAGAAAGATAATCATAGATCATCATAGAAGAAGCCCTGATATAATAGAAGGGGCATTACTAAACTATATAGAAGTTTATGCATCGTCTACATCAGAAATGGTAACTGAATTAATACAATATATGTTGCAGAAGCCAAGAATTTCAAAGGTTGAAGCAGAAGGACTTTTAGGTGGAATTTTTATGGATACTAAGGGATTCCAATTTAAATCTGGAGTAAGAACTTTTGATGCGGCAGCCTTTTTAAGATCTTTAGGTGCAGATACTATAGAAGTTAAAAAGATGTTTACCGATAGCTTAGAAGACTATTTATTAATTTCAGATACTATTAAAAGTGCTGAAGTTCATGATAATTTAGCTATAGCTATTTGTCCTAATGAGGTAAATAATACTGTAATTGTTGCACGAGCAGCAGATGAGCTGCTAGGCATATCAGGAATTGATGTATGCTTTGTTTTATGTGAAATAAATAATGCCATTACTATAAGCGGTAGGTCAACAGGTGAAGTAAATGTTCAAGTTATACTAGAAGAGCTTGGTGGTGGCGGTCATATGAATATGGCTGGGGCAAAAGTAAATGGAACAATGGATGAAGCTGTATATATGTTAAAAGAAGCAATAAAGAAACATTTAGAACTAAAAGAATAAAACTTTAAAGGATAGGTGTATAATATGAAGGTAATTTTATTACAAGATGTTAAGAAAATGGGTAAAAAAGGTGATGTTATAGAGGCATCAGATGGATATGCAAGAAACTATTTATTTCCTAGGAAATTAGCAGAAGAAGCAACAGCTAATGCATTACATGTTGTTAATGCAAAAAAAGAAAATGAAAGAAAAAAGAAGCTTGCTGAATTAGAAGCAGCACAAAAGTTAGCTGCTGAATTAAAAGGTAAGGAAGTTACTATAGATGCTAAGGCAGGAGATAACGGAAGATTATTTGGAGCAATAACTAATAAAGATATAGCTGAAGTAATAAACAATAAATTTAATTTATCAATAGATAAAAAGAAAATTGTTGTAAATACTATAAAGGTTGCTGGAGAATATGAAGTAGAAGTTAAATTATATCCAGAAGTATCTACAAAGATGAAAGTTATTATTGTTCCTAAGCAATAAGGAGGATTAACATTGAATTTATATAATGAAGGGGTTAACTTAGAAGGAATTTTAACAAGTGATTTACCAATAGAAGCAAAAGTTAATGTATTATTTGATGTTCTTAAGAATGTTTTAGATGAAGGTGCAATTAGAGCTAGAACTGTAAGATTTAAGTTACAAAAATATGTTAACTCAACAGATATAAATGAAAGAATATACGCATTAAATGTTATAGCATCTGATGGGAATGGAGCAAAAGTTGTTCCAACAGATGATACAGCTCAAGAGGTATTAGAGGATGTTACCTATTGGATATCAGAAAATATAGCTAAAAAATATGTTCAAAATAAAATAGAAGCAGAAGTAGAAAAGGCTTTAGTTGAGAGACAAGATAAGTTTATGGATGAACTTAAATTGTCTATAATTAAAAAGCAAAAAGGTAAAGAAAATACAAAGACTACAGCAAAGCTAGAAAGGTTAGAAAAATTAGATGCAAAGCATATTAATAAAAATGTTATGTCGCTTTTAAGACCTGAAAACTTTGATGAAATAGTTGGTCAAGAGAGAGCAGTAAGATCATTAATATCAAAAATGTCTTCACCGTATCCTCAACATATAATTCTTTATGGACCACCAGGAGTAGGGAAAACTTCAGCAGCAAGACTTTCATTAGAAGCTGCTAAAAAACTAAGATTTACACCTTTTGATGATGATTCAAAGTTTGTTGAGGTTGATGGAACTACATTAAGATGGGATCCAAGAGAAATAACAAATCCTTTATTAGGGTCAGTACATGATCCTATATATCAAGGAAGTAAGAGAGATTTAGCCGAAGTAGGGGTTCCAGAGCCAAAGACAGGATTAGTTACTGAGGCTCATGGAGGAGTATTATTTATCGATGAAATTGGTGAATTAGATGATATACTTCAAAATAAATTATTAAAAGTTTTAGAAGATAAAAGAGTAGAGTTTTCATCTTCTTATTATGATCCAGATGATGAAAATATCCCTGAATATATAAGATATTTATTTGAAAAGGGAGCACCAGCTGATTTTGTTTTAATAGGTGCAACTACTAAAGATCCAAGTCAGATAAATCCGGCATTAAGATCTAGATGTACAGAGGTGTATTTTGAACCATTATCTTCAAATGATATAGAGGGAATAGTTAATAATGCATCTGAAAAGTTAAATGTAGAACTAGAAGATGGGGTTGGAAAATTAATAAGCCAATATACAATTGAAGGTAGAAAAGCTGTAAATATACTATCTGATGCATATGGATATTCATTATTTAATACAAGTGGTGATGAAGCAAGTAATAAGATAACTTTAAAAGATGTTGAAGAAGTTATTTCAATAGGAAGATATTCTCCATTTGAAAGATTAGATAATTTAGATAAATATGAAGTTGGTCATGTATATGGATTAGGAGTAAGTGGATTCTTAGGTTCTACAATAGAAATTGAATCAACAGTATTCCCAGCTAAGAAAAAAGGTCATGGAACAATTAAGTTTAATGACACTGCAGGTTCTATGGCAAAAGATTCTGTATTTAATGCAGCATCTGTAATTAGAAAGATTACAGATAAGGATATAAAGGATTATGATGTCCATGTTAATGTAATTGGTGGTGGTCAAATTGATGGACCATCAGCTGGAGCTGCTATTACAGTTTGTATAATAAGTGCTCTTACAGAAAGGCCAATTCGTCAAGACGTTGCTATCACAGGTGAAATTTCTTTAAGAGGAAATGTTAAGCCAGTTGGAGGTATATTTGAAAAGATATACGGGGCTAGAAGAAAGGGAATTAAACTTGTTGCTGTCCCTAAAGATAACGAAAAAGAAGTTCCTCTAGGACTTGAAGATATTGAAGTTAAATCTATAAGTCACATAGAGGAACTAATGGAGATAGTATTTGAGAAGTAATGTAGATTAAGCTTCCTTTATAGGAAGCTTAATTTTATTATGTGAAGAAATAAATTTATTATACAAATACATAGTAAATTGGGGGTATTTTGATATAATAAGTTATATATAGAAAAAGATGCAGAAATTATAATAAAAAATTGGGAGGTGGATTATTTATGGAAGCACCTATGATGAGAAGTTTACCACAAAGTATAGAAGCAGAGCAGTCCGTTATAGGGGCAATGATAATAGATAAAAGTGCCATTGCTCAAGTTTTAGAAAAGCTTAATGAAGATGATTTTTATAGAGATGGACATAAGGCTATATATAAAGCTATAAAAGAAATGTATGCTAAGGATATGGCGGTAGACTTAGTAACTATATTAGAGTATTTAAAGACTACTGATATGTTAGATAAGGCTGGTGGAGTTACTTATATATCTGAGTTAAGTGCATCTGTTCCTACAACAGCCAATTTAAGTTCATATATAAAAATAGTAGAAGAAAAATCTACTTTGAGAAAGCTTATAAAAGCATCTACATCTATTATTGAAGAAAGTTACAATAACGGTGGAGATGTTGAAAAGGTAATAGATTTAGCTCAAAAGAAAGTTTTTGATATAGCAGAAAAGAAGGATTCTAAAGAATATGAGCCACTTTCTAATGTACTTGAAAGAGGATTTTTAGAAATCGAGAGATTATTTAATAATAGAGGAGCTATAACAGGGGTTGGATCCGGTATTAAGGATTTAGATGCTAAGACATCTGGCTTCCAAAAGGGGGATATGGTACTTATTGCTGCCAGACCATCTATGGGAAAAACAACATTCTCATTAAATATAGCAGAAAATGCGGCTTTAAAAGAAGGAAAAAGTGTAGTTATATTTTCCCTGGAAATGTCTAAGGAACAATTAGCGTATAAGCTTTTATGTTCACAAGCTAATGTTGATATGTTAAAGCTTAGAACAGGTAACTTAGAGGATGATGACTGGGAAAGAATTGCAAGGGCAACAGGCCCTTTAGCGAAGGCTAGAATATATATTGATGATACTGCTGGTATTAGTGTTATGGATATGAGATCTAAGTGTAGAAAAATAAAAATGGAGCATGGTATTGATATGATACTTATTGACTACTTACAGCTTATGTCAGGTAGTGCTGGTAGTGATAACAGGCAACAAGAAGTATCTGAAATATCAAGATCTATTAAGGCTTTAGCAAAAGAAATGGAATGTCCAGTAATTGCATTATCACAGTTATCTCGTGCACCTGAACAAAGGGCTGATCATAGACCAATGTTATCTGACTTAAGAGAATCAGGATCAATCGAGCAGGATGCCGACGTTGTTATGTTCTTGTATAGAGATGAATACTATAATAAAGAAACTGAAGAAAAAGGTATAGGAGAATGTATTATAGCTAAGCAAAGAAATGGTCCAGTTGGAACAGTTAAGATGGCTTGGATTGGAGCGCATTCTAAGTTTGCAGATTTAGATTTGGTACATAAAGAATAATTAGCAAGTGACAGGATTCAAGTGCTAAGTATCAAATTTAGAAATTCCTTAAAGGGTTTTATAAATAACTTGCCACTTGTCACTAAATATAAGGGGTGTTGTATGAATAGAAAAATTGGTTTTATAGGCTGTGGAAATATGGGAAGGGCTATGCTTGGTGCATTAGTTAAATCTAATGAAATAAATAATGATAATATCATAGTTTCTACAAAGAGTGAAGAATCAGCTAAAAGAATAAATCAAGAATTTGGAGTACAAACAACAGTAGTTAATACTGAGGTAGCTAAAAAATCGAATGTTTTATTTTTAGCTGTTAAACCATATTACTCTAAAGAGGTTATAGAAGAAATAAAAGATATAGTTAGTAATGATACTATTATTATTTCTATAGCCGCTGGAATTACAATAGCACAAATAGAAGAATGGTTTGGAAAAAAAATTAAGGTTGTTAGAACAATGCCTAATACACCAGCATTAGTTGGAGAAGGTATGTCAGCAATTTGTCCAAACAAAAATATAAATTCAAATGAATTAGAATATGTAGAGAAATTATATAATTTATTTGGAAAGTGTGAAATTCTTGAAGAAAAAGACTTTCATGCATTTATAGCTTTATGTGGTTCATCTCCTGCCTATGTATTTATGTTTATAGAAGCAATGGCAGATGCAGGAGTTAAATTAGGTATTCCTAGGGCTAAAGCTTATAAGTTAGCAGAACAAAGCATATTAGGTTCGGCAAAATTAGCATTAGAAACAGGAAAGCATCCAGGAGTATTAAAAGATGAAGTTTGTTCTCCAGGAGGAACAACTATTGAGGCTGTAATAGACCTTGAAAAGAATGGATTTAGAAATACAGTTATAAGTGCTGTTGAAAAATGTGCAGAGAAATCAAAGAATATGTAATATATTTAAGTAATTAAAATTTTAATACAAAAAATCAGGAGGTAAAGTTATGAAATTATTTATTGATGAAATAAATGAAGTAGTTAAAAATGCTTTTGAAGAGCTAGGATACGAAAGAGAAACAGGAAGGGTTAATGTATCAAATAGACCTGATTTATGCCAATATCAATGTAATGGAGCTTTAGCAAATGCAAAGAAGCATAAGAAAGCACCTATGATGATAGCACAAGAGGTTGTTGAAAAATTAAATGATAACAAGATTTTCTCAAAGTTAGAAGCTGTTGCACCAGGATTTATCAATATGAATATTAATGATGAATTCTTAATAGAATACGTTAATAAAATGAACAAAGATGATAACTTTGGAGTTTCAAAAGCTATAGAAGTTAAGAAAATAGTTGTTGACTATGGTGGAGCAAACGTTGCTAAGCCACTACACATTGGACATTTAAGATCAGCGATAATTGGTGAAAGTATAAAAAGAATTGCAAAGTTCTTAGGACATGATGTTGTTGGTGATGTTCACCTAGGTGATTGGGGACTTCAAATGGGAATGGTAATATCAGAAGTTGAAAGAAGAAATCCTTCTTTACCATACTTTGATGAAAACTTTACTGGAGAATATCCAACAGAAGCTCCATTTACAATAGATGAACTTGAAGATATATATCCATATGCAAGTAAGCTTGCTAAAAGTGATGAAAAAGTAATGGAAGCTGCTAAGCAGGCTACAGTTGAACTTCAACAAGGTAGAAGAGGATATGTTGCTTTATGGAAACATATATTAAATGTTTCAGTTACTGATTTAAAGAAAAATTATGGAGCATTAGATGTTGATTTTGAATTATGGAATGGTGAAAGTGATGCACAAAAATTCATTCCAGCAATGATAGAAGAATTAAAGGAAAAAGGATTTGCACAAGAAAGTGAAGGAGCTTTAGTATTTGATGTAAGTGAAGAAACTGACAAGAGTCCAGTTCCACCACTACTATTATTAAAATCTGATGGTGCATCTTTATATGGAACTACTGACTTAGCTACAGTTGTAGAAAGAGTTAGAGATATGAAGGCAGATGAAATAATTTATCTAGCAGACAAGAGACAAGGGCTTCACTATGAACAATTCTTTAGAGCTGCTAAAAAATCAGGAATAGCACATGAAGATACTGTTTTAGATTTCATAGGATTTGGTACTATGAATGGAAAAGATGGAAAGCCATTTAAGACTCGTGAAGGTGGAGTAATGAGACTTGCGGATTTAATAAATATGATTAAAGAAGCAGGTAAAGAAAAGCTTAAAGATAATAAAAATATTGCAGAAGAAGATGTTGAAGAAATTTCTTCAAAGGTTGGTTTAGCTGCATTAAAATATGGTGACTTATCAAACCAAGCATCTAAGGATTATGTATTTGATATAGATAGATTTGCTTCTTTTGAAGGAAATACAGGACCATACATTTTATATACAATAGTAAGAATTAAATCTATATTAAATAAATCAGAAGGATTTAATGCTGAAAATAGTATTTTAGTACCTCAAAGCGAATCAGAAAGAGGATTAATGCTTCAATTATCTAAATTCAATGAAGTTATAGAGTTAAGCTTTAGAGATAGAGCACCTCATAAAATTTGTGAATTTATATATGAATTATCTAATAACTTTAATAAGTTCTACAATGATACAAGAATATTATCTGAAGAAGACGAAGCTAAGAAAGCATCTTGGTTAAGTTTAATAAATCTTGTTAAAAATGTTTTAGAACAAGGATTAGATTTATTAGGTATGGAAAGTGTAGAAAGAATGTAATAAAGATAAGGCTGTATCAAAATTATGACTTTGATACAGCTTATTTTTATTATTATATAGTTGCAACTCCACTTTTAATTGCAGCTTCTTTAACAGCTTCGGCAACCTTTTTTTGAACATCTAAGTTAAATGCTTTTGGAATTATATAATTAGGATTTAGCTCTTCTTTTGAAACAGAATTAGCAATTGCATAAGCAGCTGCTATTTTCATTTCTTCATTTATTTCAGTAGCTCTAACATCTAAAGCACCTCTAAATATTCCTGGAAAAGCTAAAACATTATTTATTTGATTAGGGAAATCAGAACGGCCAGTACCAATTACTTTAGCGCCAGCTTCTCTTGCATCATCAGGGAATATTTCAGGTGTTGGATTAGCCATAGCAAATATAATAGCATCATCATTCATAGATGATACCATTTCTTTTGATACTATGTTAGGAGCTGAAACACCTATAAACACATCAGCATTTTTGATAACATCTTTTAGAATTCCAGATTCATTATTAGGGTTAGTAATTTTAGATAGCTCTTCAAAGTACTTATTTGAATAATTAGTATTCCTATTTAGAGCACCATCTCTATCACATATAACTATATTTTTAGCACCATAAGATAATAAAAGTTTAGTTATTGCAGTTCCTGCTGAGCCAGCACCATTAACAACAATTTTTAAGTCTTCAATATTTTTATTAACTATTTTTAATGCATTTATTAAGCCTGATAAAACTATGATAGCCGTTCCATGCTGATCATCATGGAAAACTGGTATATTTAATTTTTCCTTTAATTTTTTTTCAATTTCAAAACATCTAGGAGCTGATATATCTTCTAAGTTTATTCCGCCTAAAGTAGGAGCAATTCTAACTATAGTATCGACAATTTCATCTACTTCTTTAGTATCTAGAACTATTGGAAAAGCATCTACATCAGCAAATTCTTTAAATAATATAGACTTACCTTCCATTACAGGTAAAGAGGCTAAAGGACCAATATCTCCAAGTCCTAAAACAGCAGTACCATCAGAAATAACAGCAACAGTATTCCACTTTCTAGTATATAAGTAAGCTGTAGATGGATCTTTATGTATTTCTCTACATGGTTCAGCAACACCAGGGGTATAGGCAAGGGATAAATCTTTTTCGTTAGTAATTTTAACTCTTGAAGTTATTTCTAATTTACCTTTTAATTCTTTATGAAATTTTAGTGACTCTTCGTATATATTCATAATATGACTCCTCCGGAAAATAAATTTATAATAATATTATACGAATTATATTTATAGAAGGCAAAAAAATATTCGTAGAGATGTTGAAATTTTATAATTACTTTGATACCATGTTATATGGGGTTGTAGAGTGATACAATCCATTAGTATGTCTTAAAAGGAGGCAATGTATAAATGTCAGCATTTATTGTTTTAGGAGCTCAATGGGGAGATGAAGGTAAAGGAAAAATGACAGACTACTTAGCTGAAGAGGCAAATGTAGTTGTTAGATATCAAGGTGGTAATAATGCAGGTCATACTGTAGAAGTTGGAGATAGGCAATACAAACTTCACTTAATACCATCAGGAATATTACATGATGAAAAGCTTAATGTAATAGGAAATGGTGTAGTTGTAGATCCAATGGCTTTCTTTTCAGAAATTGATTACTTACAAGAAGAAGGAGTAAAAGTAACTCCAGAAAAATTAATAGTTAGTGATAGAGCACATGTTATTATGCCATATCATAAGGTTCTAGATAAGTTAAAAGAAAAAGCTAGAGGTAAAAATGATATTGGAACTACAGGTAAGGGTATAGGTCCTTGCTATACAGATAAGTTTGAAAGATGTGGTATAAGAGTTTGTGATCTTATAGATAAAGAAGTATTTAAAGAAAAACTTATGGAAAATATCGAAATGAAGAACAAGTATATTGTTAATGTGCTTGGTGGAGAAGCATTAAGTTTTGATGAAATATATGAAGAGTATTCTAAATATGGTGAGAAATTAAAACCATTCGTAAAGGATACATCAGTAAGAGTTTATAATGAAATTAAAGAAGATAAAACAGTTTTATTTGAAGGTGCACAAGGGATGTTATTAGATATAGATTATGGTACATATCCATATGTAACATCATCAAATACAACTGCAGGTGGAGTAGCTAATGGTGTTGGTATAGGACCAAACATGATTACTAATGCTGTAGGTATAGCTAAAGCTTATACTACAAGAGTTGGTAAAGGACCTTTCCCAACAGAATTAGAGAATGAAACTGGAGAATGGATAAGAGAAAAAGGTCATGAGTATGGAGTAACTACAGGTAGATCAAGAAGATGTGGTTGGCTTGATATAGTTATACTAAAGACTTCAGTTAGAGTTAGTGGATTAACTTCATTAGCTGTAACTAAAATAGATACATTAGCTGGTTTAGAAAAAGTTATGATGTGTGTTGGATATAAGTTCAATGACGAAGTTATAGATTACTTCCCAGCTAGCTTAGAAGATTTAGCTAAATGTGAGCCTGTATATGAAGAATTTGATGGATGGGATGAAAGTGTAGCAGAAGCTAGAAGCTATGAAGAATTACATCCTAATGCAAGAAAATACTTAGAAAGAATTGAAGAGTTAACTCAAACTAGAATTTCAATTGTTTCAGTAGGTCCAAGAAGAGATCAAACTATGAGAGTTAAGCCTCTATAATATAAAGTTTATTTAGTCGTATAAAAATATTTTATACGGCTTTTTATATTTGTATAATATCAATTCATAATGTGCAGAATATTAATGAGTAAAATTATAAGAGGTGCATATTATGATTGATAAATATACAAATTTATGTGATGCAATGGCAGAAAATCCTGTAGCGGCCAATATATTAATGAGCTACGGTATACCAACATATGATATTACAGAAAATCAATTTTCATCTTTAGAAGAAATGGCAACAAAGTATGGAATAGATATTAATTCTATTGTAAATCAAATTAATAGCGGATTAGGGAGTTTATATTAATATTATTTAATTGAACTTTACATATATTTCATATAAAATAGATTTATTAAATAATTTTAAAAAAAAGGTTGGGTGAGTAAACATGATTACTAAAGATATGACAATTGGAGAAATAATAAAAGTAAATGCTAATAAGGCTGATATTTTAATGAGTTTTGGAATGGGATGTGTTGGATGTCCATCTGCACAAGCAGAGACAGTTGAACAAGCTGCATACGTTCATGGAATAAACTTAGAAGAATTATTAGAAGCTTTAAATAGATAAAAATATTAGAACCCATTTTTTATGGGTTCTTTTTGATAGCTTAAAGAAGAAGGGGTGTTGATAATGGGAACAGTTACAGAAAGAGAATATGAAGTACATTATTATGAGGTAAATTATAGATTGGAGTGTAAAATATCATCTATAATTAATTATTTTTGTGATATAGGAAGTAAGCAATCAGAAGAATTAGGTGTTGGAATTGATTATTTAACAGATAGAAGATTAGCTTATGTTTTTTATAGATATGATATAAAGGTAAACAGATATCCTAAATATGGAGAAAAAATAAAAGTAGTGACAATGGCTAAGAGCTTTAAAAAGTTTTATGCTTCAAGATCTTATGAAATATATGATGAAAATAACGAGAAAATAGTAGAGGGAGAGGGGATTTTCTTATTAATAAATATAGATAGGAGAAGAGCTGTAAGAATTCCTGAAGATCAATATATAGCATATGGAGTAGATATTGAAAATTGTCCAGATATTAAGATAACCAAATTAGAAAAGTTGACTAAAGAAATGAGTAAGAATAACTTTAAAGTTAGATATGGTGATATAGATTCTAATATGCACGTAAATAATGTTAAATATGTTGAGTGGGCGGTAGAGTCACTTCCGTTGGATATTGTTTCAAACTATGAACTTAAAGAGTTAAGTGTAGTATTTGAAAAAGAATGCAGATATGGAACAGAAATAAGTGCTTCATATGAAATAAAAGAAAATGAAGATGGGGTAGTAATACTTCATAAGATTGATGATATTGAAGGAAAAGAATTAACTGTGTTAATTAGCAAGTGGAATAAGTTAATGTTAAATTAGAATAGAAAAAGTAGCAAATTTTAAAAATAATTTTTAGGATTTGCTACTTTTTTATAGAAATAAATATTTAATCTATATATTTTGGGCAATTGATGTTGCAACAGTATGGCCAGAACTCCAAGCCCATTGAAGATTAAAGCCACCACAATCTCCATGAACATCTAGTATTTCACCACAAAAATAAAGGTTAGGAACTAGTTTAGATTCTAATGTTTCATAGTTAATATCTTTAGTATTAACTCCACCAACAGTAACTTGAGCTTGATTAAAATCATTAGTACCAGTACAAGTAAACTTCCAAGACTTTAGAGTAGTTACTAGCTTCATTTTTTCTTTCCATGAAAGTTCATAGCATGGCATTTGAAGATTAGTTATTCCACATTCTTTTAATAAGATAGGGATTATTTTCTTATTAATAACACCAACCAAAGCATTAATTATAGGTCTATGACTAAGAAGTGCAAAATGACATTCTAAGAAATCTTCTAAATCTTCTTTTGAATAGCTAGGTAATAAATCTACTACAACTTCAGTTTTCTTTTTATTAAATGTGCTTTGAGAAGCTAAAGCTGATATTTGAAGAATAGGAGGTCCTGATATTCCATAGTCGGTAAATAAGATTTCTCCAAAATCTTTTTTTACAACTTCATCATCAACTAAAAGCGTTGCATATCCATCAAATTTAACTCCAGATAAAGCTTTTAGGGAATGGTAGTCTAATTTTAATTGAACTATTCCAGGAACTAATGGTGTTATTGAATGACCTAAATTTTTTGCAATATTATATGCACTACCATCAGAGCCAGTTTTAGGTGCTGTTTTTCCTCCACAGGCTAAAATAATTTTATTAGCTGTGAATAATTTATACTCCTCATTAGTTGTGGATAACTTAAATTTTTTACCTCTGTGGATATCTTTTATTTTGCAGTTTGTGTATAAAGGTATATTTCTATCTTCAATAGCCATTTTTAAAATATCCACAACTGAAGATGCTTGAAGTGATTGTGGATAAAGTTTACCTGTAGGTAATGCGACAATTGGAAGTCCTAAAGATAGAAAGAAATTTTTTGTATCTTCAAGTGAGAATTTATCTAAAGCAGTAAATTGAAAATTTGGATTTGAACTATGGTAATTAATAAAAGGTGGCTTTATACAATTATTTGATATATTGCATCTACCATTACCTGTAGTTAAAATTTTTTTTCCAATTCTATCATTGCCTTCAACAATTGCAACATCTATTCCAAAATCTTTAGCAGTAATAGCAGCAATTAAGCCAGAAGCTCCACCGCCAACAATTATTAAATCATGATGCAAATTAAACACTCCTTTCATATGTAAATTGTTCGTTAGAGCTTGAATGCCGTGATGACGAAAAAATTGATTATATAATCTCCAGGAAGGAATATAATTTCACTAAGAATTTATATTATTATTTACATAAAATCTACTAAAGCTTCGAAGCTCCTAACCGTCGCCTCAGCTTCTTAACGTAGATTTTATTCCAATAATAATTAAATTCTAAAGTTCATTATATAATCTTCCTTCCGATAATATAATCAATTTTTTCTCTATCACTG
>NZ_JAPFDR010000039.1 GCF_026168755.1 Clostridium sp.
AAATCATTAACTTTTAAGGTGGTATTGCGGTTCATCAAGTGGAAGAGAAAATATTAATGATATTACCGGAAGGAATATTGTAATTAAGTTTTAGAATTTAATTGTTTTTGGAAGAAAAAGAGCGTTAAGAAGCTGAGGGAACGAAATGACTTTCGAAGCTTTAGCTCTTTTTCTGGAAAAAACAATATAAATTATTAACGCAAATTACATAATTCCTGGAGGTTATATCATTAATTTTTCGGCTCCACGTGACGAACAATATTATTCAATTATGATCTGATTACTTCAACTTTGTAGCCATCTGGATCTGTAACGAAGTAGTAACGAGGTTTTTCACCAGGTAGTCCTTTTAAATCAGTTACTTCGTAACCAAGTGATATATGCTTGTCTCTTAAAGATTCAATGTCAGGATGACCTATAGCTATGTGGCTAAAACCATTTCCAAGATCATAAGGTTTTTCAGGATTGTAGTTATAAGTTAATTCTAATTCATAACCACCTTCTTTATCTGATAAATAAACTAACGTGAATTTATGTTCAGGAAACTCTTTTCTTCTAGTTTCAATTAAACCTAAAGCATTTTGATAGAATTCTAATGATTTTTCTAAATCCATAACTCTGATACAAGTATGTAACATTTTAACAGACATAATATACCTCCTAAATTATATAAAATTTATTTTATTAATTATATCAATATAGGAAGTTTATTACAAGTATTAACTTTTGATTATTAAGGTTAGTAGAAATAATCAATTAATTATGATAATATTAATAGATATATAGTTAAATATGAATATATATAGTCTATTTATAGTAAATATATTTTAAATTTATTTAGGGGAGTAAGTATGTTAACGGATGTTGAACTGATGGATTATGAGGAATATTTAAATAATGCTAATGATGAAGAAATAATATTTATTAATGAGTTATATGATCAAGGTCAAATTTTAGAAAAAGGATTAAGAGATATAATAAGCTTAAAACAAGATATTAAAATATTAGTAATAACATCAACCAAATGTAAGGATTCAGCAACAATAATACCATTTTTAATAAAACTTTCTCAATTTAATGAACATATTAAAGTGAATTTTTTATTAAAAAAGGATAATGAGGAGTTATTAAATAAGTTATCTGGAGAAATGAAGCTACCAGCTATTATGGTTATGGATAGTAATAATAATGTAGTTAGAAAGTTTGTAGAGTTTCCTAAAGGGGTAAAAGATATTTTAATAAATAGTCCAAAGGAAGATACACAGAAAATAATTGATGAAATGAGAAATGGAAAATATAATGATTTAATTCAGTTAGACTTAATTAAGTTTATTACTGGTAAAAAATATGAATATATATCATTTGAAAGGTTAGATAAGTAAGGTTAGATGTAGGAGGTTTCTTCTATGTTTTTATATAAGGAGAAGATTAACAAATGAGAAAGTTTAAAAAAGTCTATATAGAGATTACTAATGTTTGTAATTTAAGTTGTAACTTTTGTCCAAAAACTAAAAGAAAATATAAATTTATGAATAAAGAAGAGTTTATTTATATTTTAGATGAAGTAAAGCCCTTCACAGAACATATATATTTTCATTTAATGGGGGAGCCTTTATTAAATGAAAATATAGAATATTTTTTGGAGGAAAGTAGCAATAAAGGGTTTCATGTTAATTTAACGACTAATGGAACTTTATTAAGTAAGGTTGGAGATAAGCTTATTAAGGCAAAGGCATTAAGACAAGTAAATATTTCCCTTCATAGTTTTGAAGCAAATAAGAAAACTGTAGAGTTAGAAGAATACTTGGATAATGTTACTGATTTTATAATAAAGGCTAGACAAAATAGTAATATAATTTGTGCAATACGATTATGGAATATGGATAATGATGATTTAAAGGGAGAAAATAACTTAAACAAAGATATTTTAAAAATGCTTGAAGATAAGTTGAAGCTTGATTTTTCATTATCAGAAAAACTACAGGAAAGTAATAGGATTAAATTAAAAGATAAAGTATATTTAAATATGGCAGAAAAATTTCAATGGCCAGATATAAAAATTGATAGTTTGGGAGAAAATGTTTTTTGCCATGGACTTAGGAATCAAATAGGAATTTTAGTAGATGGTACTGTTGTACCATGTTGTTTAGATAGTGAAGGGAATTTATCTTTAGGAAATGTTTTTGAGAGACCATTAAAGGAGATATTAACTGCTGAGAGAGCAACTAATATATATAATGGTTTTTCAAGAAGAATAGCAGTTGAAAGTTTATGTAAAAAGTGTGGCTATGCCACTAGATTTAAAAAGTAATAATTAGCAAAAACACCTAATAAGACTAATATCCTTATTAGGTGTTTTATATAGACTAAAAAAAGTTATGATAGGTTTCTTTAGGAATAAACTTTAATAATGTTGGTATATAATTATTTAATAATTCAAAGTTATCATTAATTTCTTTTTGGATGGACAGTAGACATCTGTAGTTTTTTCGCCTTGAGTAACAGTGAGTATGATCAGATTTAAATCTAACTTTCCAAACTTCGCAACCTTGAAATGGATTAGCTGTACCAATATAAAGAATATTAGAAGAATCAACAAATAGAGTTCTGCCACCATAATTATATCTGCTAACTAAGCCATTTAGAAATATAGGGGTAAAGTTAATTCCATCACTAGATTCATAAAGATCGAATCCAAATGGATAGCCTATGGAGTTTAATTGAGAAACTATAGATTGATATATTTTAATAAGTGAATTGGTTGTTACAGTACCAATTTTATTTTCTATTTCAGTTCTATTTGTAATTAGGGTTTCTAATATAACTTCCATATTGATTGAATTATCAAAAGTGCTTATTAATAGTTTCCCGTGATATTCTTTAATTTGCCATGCATGTACATTAAAAGGATTACTAAAGCCAGAATTTAAGCCAGATAAGCTATTGCTTCTTGTTCCTTTAGAGGGAGATGAAGGGATTATAGCTTTACCACCTATAACTAATTGCCAATTGTCATTAGTATCAATTCTTATAATGTCACATCCCATTGGTATAGCCCAAGCTATGGGAAGTTTCTTAGTAGCACTTACGTAAAGATAATTTTTATAAATTCCCATACTTAGAGTGTATTGATTTGTAGCATCTCCAAATCCATTATCCACAATAAGAGTCCAATCATTTAGTTTAGGTATAGAACCATTTGTTCTCCAGACTTGAACTCCATCAGGATTATTAGTAGAAACATAAATTTTATCATTAAAAACTGTCATTTCACTTATAGAGCCATTAGGGTTTTTAGATTTATCATATAAAGGATTTTCAGTGTCTATTATAGGTTCCCAAGGATAAAATTCTGGATCTGTACTACTATACAAGTTAGGAATTGAAGTAGGATTTTTTTCATCAATAGTGGCAATGTATAATTTCCCTTTATGACTTATCATTGCACGAGATGAAGTCCCTTTAAGAATTCTATCAGAAAGAGGAAACCAATTTATTCCATTGCTAGATTTAAATATCTTTAAATTTTCACCGTAGCTAGCAGCATATAGGCAGTCGTTTCCATTGAAGGGCTTATGAGAAATTATAAATCTAATGCCAGATATTTGAATATAATTTGGAACTGAATAAACCTTTTCCCAGATAAGGGAATCATTCCTTTTATATCTCCAAATTTCAGGTGAATTATTAACTACTGTTGGAGTTATTGAAATTGGAGTAATAATCTCTGGTGAAATACTATTGAGTATATTATAAGCAACATTTCTTCCAGTACCAACATAGATATATTGATCTAGTTGACCAATTGACCAAGCATAATTATTTTGACGGGCATTATTTAAATCATTACAATCAAATCCATTTGTTTGGGTAGTATTTTTAAAAGAATACATAATATAAATTCTCCTTTATCATTTGGTTTTTATAAAATTTAAATCTCATATACAATATATGAAAAGATAAAATTGTAAGTTACATTTAAAATATAAATCTGGTTGACATTTATTAAAAAAATTGTTTAAATTACTTGTATGGAAAAATGTCGAAAATATAAAATTATAATAAGAAGTGATATTTTATACCTTACGATAAGGAGGAAAAATGGAAAACAAAAGTTTAAAAAAAGAAATTAGTCTTTTTATGGCTACAATGCTTGTTTGTGGTAATATGATTGGTTCTGGAGTATTTATGTTACCATCAACATTAGCACAGGTTTCAGGGCCAGGTGCTACTATAATTGCATGGATTTTAACTACAATTGGATCCGTATTAATTGCAATATCATTTGCAAATCTTGGAACAAAATATCCTTCAACAGGAGGAGCTTACCAATATACAAAGGAGGCCTTTGGAGATTTTACTGGTTTTTTAAGTGCTTGGCTTTATTGGAATGGATCATGGATTGGAAATGCAGCAATAATAGTTGCTATTACTAGTTATGCATCAGCAGTTATCCCTGTATTGAATAATTCAATAATATCATTAGTATTTTCAAGCGCAATTTTATGGATTTTTACTTTAGTTAATGTAGCTGGTGTAAAAAAGGCTGGTAAGATTCAAGCTTTTGTTACGGTATTTAAGATTGGATTTTTTGCATTATTTATAATAATTGCATTTTTAAATTTTGATACAACTAATATATTACCAATGTATCCAGAAGGAAAGGGACTTAGTACAGTTCCATTAGCAGCAACTTCAACACTTTGGGCATTTGTGGGATTGGAAAGTGCAACAGTAACAGCTGGAGAATTAAAGAATGCTGAAAAAAATGTAAGAAAAAGTACAATTTATGGAATTATAATATCAGCAATAATATATCTATTAATAAGTATAGGTAGTATGGGTGCTATGAATAATTCAGAACTTTCACAAAGTTCAGCTCCACTTACAGATATACTGACTAATGCATTAGGAAATGGAGTAGGTAAGATATTAACAGTTGCTGTTGTTGTTTGTATTTTAGGAACAATAATTGGATGGCTTTTATCTACAGCTAGAGTTGGTTATGCAGCCGGAGTTGATGGAGTTTTTCCAAAGTTCTTTGGTAAGGTAAGTAATAAGACTGGAACACCTATAAATTCATTAATTTTTAGTTCAGCATTAGTGAATATATTATTAGTTATGAACTTTCAAAAAGGTATGGTTGATACATTTACATTTATAACAATACTTGCAACACTTTCGTATTTACCAGTATATTTATTAAGTGTATCAGCAGAAATGATGCTTGCTTTTAAAGGAGAAAGTGAATTTAACTTTAAGATATTTATTAAAAAATCAATACTACCATTATTAGCATTTATATATGTTATTTGGACTATATATGGTTCAGGTGCAGAAATTGTTATGTGGGGATTCATATTAATGTTAGCAGGTATACCAGTATATATATATAATCATCACAAAAATAAGTTAGAATAAATTTAATTAAAAAGTCAGTAATTATTCGAACTATGGAATGGCTACTTAGTAGAATGCTGTTTGAATTACTGACTTTTTTATAAATTTAAGTTAATTTTAAAAAACTTAATAACTTTTCATTATAAAATATGTTAAAATAGAGATACTATTTTATACTTGGAGGACAAAAGATGAAAATAAATTGGAATAATAAATATGCAACAATAGCAATGTATGCGTTTTTGGTTATTTGTGGAAGTATACTTTTATATTTAGGAGTTTCTCATATAAGTTCAATAAAAGCAAGTATTAACGATTTTATTAAAACATTACAACCGTTTATTATAGGAGGAACACTAGCATATTTATTAAACTTTATTTTAAAATTTTATGAGGATAAGGTTTTATCATATGATTTTTTTAAGAAGTTAAAAAAGTCAGGCAAAAGAGGAGTAGGACTATTATTAACCTATATTACGGCAAGTATAATTACATATTTATTTATACAATTTGTATTACCACAATTAGTAGAGAGTATTGTAGGATTAGTAAATAATATACCTGAATATTTAAATGAATTAACGAGATTTACCAATAATATATTTGATAATTTAAATTTACAACCAGAATATATTAATTTAATTACTGATAAATTTGGTGAAGCAGTTACATATATTATAACAATAATAAGCAATCTTGTTCCTGTTATTGGTAATTTTGTGGTAGGTGCAACATCTAGTATATTAAATATAATAATAGGAATAATAGTGTCTATCTATATATTAATAGATAAAGAAAAGTTTATGGCATTAGGAAAAAAGATTGTATATGCATTATGTTCAGAAGAAAAAGCTAAATTTATTTTAAGATTAGCAACTCAAAGCAACATGACTTTTAGTAGATTTATTGGTGGTAAAATTTTAGATTCCTTTATAATAGGAGTATTAACATTTTTTATATTAACTATATTTAAAATGCCATATGTATTATTAATCTCAGTAATAGTTGGTGTTACTAACATTATTCCGTTTTTTGGACCATTTATAGGGGGGATACCAGCAGCAATAATTATATTATTTGTATCTCCAATACAAGCATTATGGTTTATTATAATTATAATTGTAATTCAGCAAATTGATGGAAATATAATTGGACCTAAGATACTAGGAGATTCAATTGGAATATCTGCATTTTGGATATTGTTCTCACTATTAGTTGCAGCTAAATTTATGGGATTTGTGGGAATGGTAATAGGAGTTCCTTTATTTGCAATATTCTATTCTATAATTAAAGAAATAATTGAAGAAAAACTAAGAAAAAAGGGATTACCTATAGAGACAGAAAAATATAAATAATATTACTAATTATGTATATTAATTTTAAAAGTGTCTATAATATAATAATGTAAAGACACGGAAGGTATACAAACAGTAACTAATAATTTATTATTTTGTTGTTATTTTTGTTTAGACCTTTCATAGTATGGAGGAATTTTAAATGGCAGACAAAACATTAACATGCAGAGACTGTGGAAGTGAATTTGTTTTCACAGAAGGAGAACAAGAATTCTACAAGGAAAAAGGATTTGAAAATGAACCAACAAGATGTCCAGCTTGTAGAAAAGCTAAGAAACAACAAAATAATAGAAGATAATTATAAAGTATGTTTCTTAAGGGCTATAGAGTTATTCTATAGTCCTTTTAATAAAAAGATCTGGGAATATATAATTATAAAGGTCCCAGATTTTTTTGTTATATAGAATTTAATGATTTTACCATGATACAATTAAGTGCTTGCTCAACATCAGATTGTTTGATTAGACTTACTAATGATTCATTTAATCCTTGAGCTTTTCTTAATAATTCTATTGATTTTTCAAAGTTTCCATTTTTACTTTCTATTAAAGCTGTATAGTAGTAAGGCTCAATAAAACGAACATTTTTATCAATTAAATTATTAAAGTGTTTATTTGCTTCATCAAACTTTTCAAGTTTATAGCATATCTCTGCATAGTTAGATTTAATTATATTATTATCAGGATTAAATTCCATAGCTTCATTAATATAATCCTTTGCTTCATCAAATTTATTAGAGCATAATAAAAATGAAGTTAGTGTTTCATATATATAGGTATTTTTATTATTAGATAATAACGTTTTTAAAGAAGATATAGCTTCTTCTTTAGAACTAGTTTTCCAAGTAACAATTGCCTTTGTAACTTCTAAATTTATAAAGTCATGTGGTTTAATATTTTTAATTTTTAGATTTTCATTTATATATTCTTTTGCTAATGAGGGTTTACCGTATTTTAATTCACAAATCAAGTAATTTGTTATTATAGGTGTATTTGCCCAAGGAGACATAGCAGCATCTCTGTAATATTCTAATGCGGTTTTATAGTCGTCTAATTTATATGATTTCATACCCTTAAATACTTTAATATAATGTTTTTTTGTTACTATTAAGTAGATTAAAATTAATATTAAGAATATAAGTATAGCTAATTGTGTTCCAAGGAAAATTCCTGATAATAAGGATACAAGACATATAGATAGTAAAATAATAGTACCTTTGTTTAAATTTTTTTCCATAAAATCCTCCGTTAATTGCAATATTTATGAAATTTTAATATATATAAAGTAAAAAGTAGTAAAAGATAGTACATTATAGTTATTATTATACAATATGTAAATAATTTCACAAGTAATTAATAAAAAGTTAATAGTTTTAATTGA
This sequence comes from Clostridium sp., assembly GCF_026168755.1. Lineage (GTDB taxonomy): Bacteria > Bacillota > Clostridia > Clostridiales > Clostridiaceae > Clostridium. The sequence continues at coordinate 8,136 of NZ_JAPFDR010000039.1, forward strand.
AATAAAAAGGAGTATAATAAGTTTAGTGAAAATGTAAGGCAAGGAGAGAGAAGTTATGAGAGTAATGTCTTTCAATTTAAGAAGTGATTTTATTTTAGATTTTAAAAATAGATGGGATGATAGAAAACATATAGTTTATGAGATAATAGATAAGTATGAATGTGATATTATAGGAGTTCAAGAAGTAAATAATAAAATGTATGAGGATATAACTTCAAATATAAAGAACTATAATATTATAGGAAGTGCAAGAAGTAAGAAGTTTTTTTCAGAGAGAAATAATTTGTTTATTAAAGAAAGTCATAATATATTAAAAAATAAAACATTTTGGTTATCTAAAAATCCAGATAAGGTAGGGAGCCAACTTTGGTATTCTTTATATCCAAGAATTTGTACAACTGCTGTAGTAGAATTAAAAAGTGGAGAAAAGGTGAGAATATATAATACTCATCTTGATTGCTTTTTGCCTCAAGCTAGAGATTTTGGATTAAAGAAGTTAGGACAATTTGTTGAAAAAAATCGTAAAGAAGAAAAATTACCTATAATTATAATGGGTGATTTTAATGCAACACCAAATAGTAAAATTATTAAAAAATTTGCAGCTGGTGAGTATAGTACTGATAGATTTATAGCGGTACAAGAAGTAAAAAAAGAATTGTATAGTAAATCAACTATGAGTAGTTTTAAAGGTAAAGAAAAAGGATTACACATTGATTATATTTTTGTTAGTGAGGATTTAGAAATTGTTGATGTTGATATAGTTAAAGATAATATAAATGGAAAATACCCATCAGACCATTATCCATTAATTGCAGATATTAAAATGAAAAATAAATAGCCTAAAGGATAGCTAGAAGTATTTTTAGTTATCTTTTTTTATTTTGCTAGAAAGGTTAAATAAATATTAATTAATTTTAAAGTAAGTAAAATATAGAGCATTATAAGTTAATAAATGTTAAAAAAAACATTTAAGTATAAAAATGATATATAATTCGATTTGTAAGTAATTACAAGGGGGAATTTTGAAATGATAAAAAGAACTAAAAAGGTAATGGCGGCTTTAATAGTAGCAATTATGATGACTACTACAAGCTATACTGTATTTGCAGCAGAAAATGATGGATGGACAGAAGCACCGTATACAGAAGCAGCACAAGGGGGAGCTTGGGAAGCTTGGTGTGAAAAATGGGAAACACTTAAAAATGATTGGACTCAATTATCAATTACACCAGGAAAAAACGAAACAGAATTAAACTTTGCTTGGTATTCTAATAAAGAAGAAACTTCACCTAAAGTAAGAATAAGCAAAAATTTAGATATGAGTAACTCTGTTGAATTTATTGGAGAACAAAGTAGAGCTGTTACTAATAAAGAAACTAACGTAGAGTATGTATCAAATAAAGTAACTATAAGTGGGTTAGAAGAAAATACTACATATTATTATACTTATGGGACTAATGAAAATTGGAGTGAACCTGTTGAGATTAATACACAATCGACTAGTAATTTTACTTTTTTCTTAGCAGGAGATCCACAAATAGGTTCGTCACTTAAAAATACGGCAACTGGTGAAACTGAAGCAATAGGACAAGAGAGATCTGTAAGAAATGATAGTTTCAATTGGAATAATACTATAGAAAAAGCATTATCATTAGTGCCAAATGCAAGTTTTATGATTTCAGCAGGAGACCAAATTTCAATAAGAGATAAAAAAGCTAATATGGAACAAGCTCTTGCTTATACTGACAATGAAATTGAATATGCTGGATATTTAAGTCCAGATGCATTAAAGTCATTACCAGTTGCGACTACAATAGGAAATCATGATGCTATTAGTGGAAATTATTCTTATCATTTTAACAATCCTAATACAAGTACTTTAGGTTCTACAGTAGCTGGTGGTAACTATCATTACACATATGGAAACACATTATTTATTATGTTAAATACTAATAATACAAATGCACAAGAACATAAGCAATTCATAGAACAAGCTATAGCTGAAGCTGGGGATGTGACTTGGAAAGTAGTAACTTTACACCAAGATATTTATGGTTCAGGGGAACATTCTAATGAACCTGAGATTGTAGAATTAAGGTATAAATTAGTTCCGATTTTTGAGGAAAATGATATTGATGTTGTTTTGACAGGACACGATCATACTTATGCTAGATCTAAGATATTAAAAGGTGGAGTAAAAGATGAAAGTACATTTTTAACTGGGGACGAATATGAAGAGTTTTTTGATATAGAATTTGAAAGTGATTATACTGAATTAGTTGAAGATGAAAAATACTTAAATTACTTAGAAAGCATTGAAGATAAAAATGCAATACAATCAGATTTAATTGTTAAAGGTGAAAACATATATAATCCAGAGGGGATATTATATATAACTGCAAACTCTGCATCAGGTAGTAAGTACTATAATAATGTACCAAGACAACAAGCTTATATTGCAAGCAGATGGCAAGAGGATGTACCTACATTCTCAGCTATAAGTGTTGATAATGTAAGTTTATCAATTAGCACATATAGAACAGATACTATGGAAAAAATTGATGATACGATTACTATTGTTAAATCCGTTGAATATGGAAATTTATTAGAAAAGATTGAAGAAGCAGAAGCTAAACTTGCAGATAAAGAAAAATATACATCATCAACTTGGGTTGCATTTGAAGATACACTTTTAAGTGCTCAAAAAATAGCTGAAGATACAAATCTTAATGAAGAATTAGTTTCAGAAGTTTATGGAAATTTAAAAGTAGCTATGGATCAACTTGTATTAAAGGGAGATACTACAGAGTTAAATGTTGAAATTACAGCAGCTGAAGAATTATTAAATAATTCAGTAGTTGGAAATGAAGCTGGACAATATCAACAAGAAGCTAAAAATGAATTATTAGTAGCAATTAATATTGCAAAGGAAGTATGTTCTTCTGATGATTCTAGCCAAATAATTGTAGATGAGGCAGTTTCAAAGCTAAAAGAAGCAGTTAATAGATTTAAAAACACAGTTGTAGTTAAAGAAGAAGCTTTAGGTGGAATTACTAATAACGGAAGTAATGGTAATGGAAGTACAAGCAATAATTCAATTTCAACAAGTAAGCCAAATAGAGGTGTAAATACTGGTGATAGTTCTAATATATTTGTTTATGGCATTCTATCACTGGCAGCAGTTGGAATAGTAGCATTAAATTTTAAGAAGAAGAAAGAAATAGTAAAATAAGCTAAAAGTAAGTTTATCTCAAAATGAAATTTGTGCTGTTTTGAGATAAACTTTAATTAAACTGGAGGAATATTATGTTGACAAGTTTATTAAAAAATATAAGAAATATAAAAGGAAAGATTATAGTAGGAGTTATTATTATATTATTTTTTATATTTTTATATTTTTTTAATAACATTGAAAAGGTAGAGCTAATTAATCGTGCTGGAACGAGTTATGAAAAGGCTGTTGTTATGGAAATAATAGAAGATAATCTTCAAGAAGACGGCTCAAGAATTGGATATCAAAAGGTTAAGTTGAAGATATTAAGTGGAAAGTTAAAGGGAAATGTATTAGATGCTACAAGTTTTGCAGGATATTTATATGGTGCAGATTGTACAGTAGGAATGAAAGTTATAGCAAGTATAAGTGAATATGAAGAAAGTGCTTCAGCATCAGTTTATAGCTATGATAGAGCTAATATTATTTATATGTTTGTAGGATGTTTTTTATTTATGATTTGGGTTATTGGAGGCAAAAAAGGTTTCAAATCAGCAATAGGATTAATATTTACGTTTATATGTATAATTTATTTATTTCTGCCTATGTTATACAAGGGATATTCTCCGTTTTTATCAGCTGTAGTTGTAATAATATTAATAACAATAGTTTCATTATATCTAATTGATGGAATAAGTAAAAAATCAGTTGCTGCAATGCTAGGTACTATAATAGGAGTAATAATTGCTGGAATATGTGCATCTGGATTTGGTCATATTGCAAAGATATCAGGTTATAATGTTTCAGAAGTTGAAGAGTTAGTATTTATAGCAAGTAATACAAATTTGAAAGTTGGAGGTATATTATTTGCTGCCATACTTATTGCATCATTAGGAGCTGTCATGGATGTAAGTATGTCTATAGCATCTACTATTAATGAGATATATATTCATAATAATAATATAGGTAAAAAGGAACTTTTTAAATCAGGAATAAATGTAGGAAGAGATATGATGGGAACTATGTCTAATACATTAATATTAGCTTTTACTGGTGGATCAATAAATACATTGATTTTAAATTATGCCTATGCATTACGATATAATCAAATTATAAATATGTATGAAATTGGTATTGAGATAATGCAGGGAGTTTCAGGAAGTATTGCTATAATATTATCGGTTCCATTAGTATCTATTATTTCGGTTTATTTATTAACTTTTGAAAGAAAAAAGAGTGTTAGTAGTGAGATATGTTATGACTAAAAAAATCAAAACTATAATAAATATATTATTATTTATTATAGTTATCATATGCCTTACAACAATAATAGATAAAAATTATAAATATTATAGATCAAATAAAACATATCAAGAAATTAAAGATATAATTAATATTGCAGAAGTTAATGGTAATATAATCTTGAGAGATGAAAAATTAAAGGATATTAATTCAGAATATAAGTTTTGGATTAATATACCTAATACTGAAATAGACTATCCAGTAGTTCAAAGTAAAGATAATGAATTCTATCTAGAAAATAATTTTTATAGAGAAAAAGATATTGCAGGCACTATTTTTATTGACTATAATAATGATATTTCTAATGATAAGAATTTGATTTTATATGGACATAATATGAGAAATGGTAGTATGTTTGCTGATATAAATAGATTTAAGGAAAAAGACTTTTTTGATAATGGAAAAATAAAGATAATTAAAGATGGTAAAGAATATTTTTATGAAGTATTTTCTGTATTTATAGAGAGTAGTAGTCAGGTGAATCTAAAAAATAAATTTGTTAGCAATGATGAATTTGACGAGTATATTAATAACTTAAAAAATAAATCTATCTATAAGAAAGATATTTCTAAGGGCGATATTTCAAATATAATTACATTATATACTTGTAGTTATGAATTTGATGAAGCTAGAACCATAGTTTGTGCTTCATTAATAGAGTAAGGAGGGCTAAAGCTTTAGCCCTCTTTAAATTTATTAATCAATATTATGAGGTTTTTTCTTTTTTAAACCATTTTAATGCGTTTTTTAATTTAATAGGATTTCCATACATTAAAGTACCTAATCTATAAATTTTAGCAGCACCAAGAGCTGTTAAAATAGTAGATAATAATAAAATAATAAATGAAATAATTACTTCTATATTAGATACAGTACCAAGTGCAACTCTTATAAGCATAGTCATGGAAGAACTAAAAGGTATAAATGAAGCAATTTTTATTAAAAGACTATCACTATTAGTTAGCCCAAACATGCTTATAAAGAATACAACAACAAAAATCATAGTTACAGGTCCTATACTAGAACTAATATCCTCTGTTTTTGAAACTAAAGCACCAAGAGCGCCAAATATAAATGAGTAAAATAAGTAACCAATGCTACCGAAGATAATAAAGGTTAGTAATATATTACTAGGAACTTTAAATACTCCATCTAAAAGATCATTCCAAGCCTTACTATTTAAGGTATAAGTTATCATGCTAGATCCTAATATTATAGCAACTTGTAAGAAACTTGCTAATGCAGCACCTATGACTTTACCAAATATAAGACTATTACTATTAGCACTTGTTACAAGAACTTCAATTGCTCTATTACTTTTTTCAGAAGTAACTGAAACAGCAATTAACTGACCATATAGTAATATCATCATATACATTGCAAAAACAAATATATAAACATAGAAGAAATTACTTGCACTATCTTTTCCTAATATACTTATTTCTGATTCAAATGGGATATTAATAACTGATTGTAATTCATCAATATTTAAATTATTATTTTGTGCATACTCAATTTGATTTAATGTAGATAATATGTTTTCAAAAATCATTTGATTAGTATCAGTGAAACCGGAATTATCAACTAAGTATGAATATTTATTTAAACTTTCAACAATAAATCCCGCTTTAGCATCTCCAGATTTTATAAGATTTTCAGCTTCGGTTTTACTATTTACTATAGTCCAAGTCGAGTTTGGAAATGCAGTTTCAAGAATACTCTTATCACTAATAATATTATTAGTATCCATTATAATATAGCTAGTTTTATCTTTACTTTCATCCTCATTTTCACTATTTTCAGTAATTTCGGAATTGTTACTTGATAGCTGAGGTATAAGTTTAGACATATCAAAAAACGAAGGTAGGGATAATCCTACGATTAATAATATTGAAATAAGTATGGTAGTAATTAGATAGCCTTTATTTTTAAAATAATTACTCAATTCAAAACTTAATACATTAAAAAATTGTTTCATTATTCATCACCTGCCTTTAATACAAAAATATCTGTTAGTGAAGGTTCATATACTGAGAATTTTTCGATGTCGATATCATAATCAATAATACTTTTTAAAAAGGAATTTTTGCTACAGTTTTTACAAAGTTCTAATATTAAAAAATCCTTTTTTATATCATAAATACTAACCAAGTCAGAAAAATTCTTTTCGCAAATAGCTTTTAATTCATTTAATGAGTAATTATTAGCACTTAAAATAAGCCTATTTTTTCCGTATTCTTTTTTTATATCTTTTAAATTTCCGCTTAAAGCAATATTACCTTTATTTATTATTGCTATATCTTCACAAAACTCTTCCACATAACTCATTTGATGACTAGAGAAAATAACAATTTTATTATCATCAATTAATTCTTTAACTACATCTTTAAGTATTTGAGCATTAACAGGATCAAGTCCACTAAATGGCTCATCTAATATAACTATGTTTGGATTGCAAACTAAGGTTTGAGCCAATTGAACTTTTTGTTGATTTCCTTTAGATAATGTATCAAGCTTTCTATTCTCATATTCAGCAATTCCTAATCTAGTTAACCATTTTTGTGTATTTTCTTTAGCTTCTTTTTTACTAATTCCTCTTAAAGTTGCAAGATATACTATTTGTTCTATAACTTTTTTCTTTGGATATAAACCTCTTTCTTCAGGTAAGTAACCTATTTGATGATTGCGAGGTATGAAAGGTTTACCATCAAATAATATTTCACCTGAATCACCTTTAAAAACATCCATTAATATTCTAATAGTTGTTGTTTTACCTGCTCCATTTCGTCCAAGTAATCCTAGTGCTTTGCCACTTTCTACTGAAAATGAAATTCCATGTAAAACTTCATTCCCGGAGAAACTTTTTCGTAGATTTTTTATTTCTAATTTCATAGATATAGTCCCCCTTATTTAAATAAATAGAATAAATTAACCTTATAAAGGTTAATAATAAAAATATTAAGAAGTAATTTATAACTTATTATAAATCAAAAATCATAGGTGCGCAATATCTTATTAAGAAAATTTTAACAAATTATATAGTCAAGTAAAATAGTATTTAGATATTTATAATGGAATATAATTTTTTTGAGTAGATTATATTAATTTAGTTGAAATTATAATTCTTATATATTATAAATAAGTTGTAATTACATAATAATATAAAAGTTTATAAAGCAGATATAAATATAAAATAGAAAAATGTTAAAATATAAAATGAACATTTTAATGAAATTAGGAGGAGTAATATGAATATTTGTATCATAGGGGCAGGAAATATAGGAACATATTTAGCTGCATATATATCAATGAAAGATGAAAATAAGGTGTGGCTACACACTTCAAAGCCAGAAAGTTTTAAAGAGACTATCTTATTAGTGGAAGAAGAAAAAAATATAAGTCATGATGTAAAGATTCACTGTATTACATCAAGTTATGAAGAGGCAGTAGGAAATGCAGATTATGTATTAATAACATATCCTTCATTTATGATGGAAAAAACTATTAATACAATACTTCCATTTTTGAAGAAAGGAACTGTAGTAGGTGCTATTCCAGGATTCGGAGGTAAGGAATATTTAATAGATCCATTATTAGAGAAGGGATGTATATTCTTTGGAACTCAAAGAGTACCTTCTATAATAAGATTAGAAAAGTACGGAGAGTCAGTAATATTAAAACAAAAGAATCCATTTATGAAAATTAGAGTAATTCCAAGCGAGAATTCAGAAAAGGTAGCAGAATGCATGACTAATTTTATTGATATTCCATGTATTCCATTAAGTAGCTACTTAGCAATAACTTTATCACCATCAAATCCTACAATGCATCCTTCAAGATTATATGAATTATTCCATGATTATGTTGAAGGTGAAATAGTATATGATAGAAATCCTTTATTTTATGAAGAGTGGGGGACTATGGCATCAACAGAGTTATTAAAGTTAGATGAAGAATTAGAGTTAATATTTAATGGATTTAATGTAAATAATGATTTTGATCCAAAAGATATTGAAAAAATAAAGATAAGATATAATATAGAAACACCGGAGGAATTAAGTAAAAAAATAAATACTGCACCAGGATTTATAGGAATTGATTCACCTATGGTACAAGTAGAAAATGGTTATATTCCAGATAAAAAATCTAGATACTTTATTGAAGATATTCAATTTGGATTATGTATTTTAAAAGCTTTTGCAGAATTATTAAATATAGAAACACCAGAGATAAATAAGATTGCCACTTGGGGTCAGAACTTCCTAGGAAAAGAATATTTAGTTAATGGTAAACTAAATGGAAAGGATGTTTCAGAGTTAACTATTCCTCAAAATAGAGGTATTAAAAATAAAGAGGAATTAATAAACTATTATAAAGGGTTATAGAAGCTTATATTAAATACAGTTAAACTTTATATATTAAATTAACATAAATTTTGTTATAATATAAGAATAAGGGGATTTGGGAGGAATGTAAAAAATGGAAGAGGTATTAGAGCAATTTATTGAGTGTGATAAAAGCAAAACTTTGAGTAATATTTTGAAAAGTCTATCTATGGTATTTGTAGTTTTTTTAGCATTTTTTTTAACAGTATCACTATTAGCTTCAATAGTTATGGGAGTCATAGCTTTAGGATTATTTATTTTAAGTTTTTTAGTATATATTGAGTATGAATATGAAATATTCAATGATACTATAACTATAAGTAAAATATATAATGAAAGCAGAAGAAAGGTAGCTAAGGTAATTTCAGTAAGTGATGTTAGAAAAGCATATGAAAATACTAAAAGCAGTATTAAGAGTAAGGAAAAAAAAGTGTATTATAATAGTAATATTAAAGAGTTATCAGTTTATACTTTTGAATTAAATGATAATACAAGTATTGAACTTGCATTAAATGATAAGTTAAAAAGACGAGTAGGAATTGTCTATGCTCAAAAGATAATTCGTCAGTTTTAATTGATATTATAAAGTTAAGCTTCTACATGATAGATTATAAAGTCTGTTATGTAGAAGCTTATTTTATTATATTAATAAATAATTTTAATATTGGGGAGGATAATAATTTATATGAAGATTAAAAAAGAAAGGATGAAAATCATGATTGATAAAAAGATTAAAAAAGATTATAGCAATGGTTTAATAGATGGTGTAATTTTTTGTGAAGAAGAAGAGAAGAAACTAAGACATGAAAATGAACCGAAGCAAAAAAGTGGAATTACAGATATATTTAATTTTCCTAATCTAAATTAATTTTCATATTAATCCTTTTTATTGTTAGAAAAATGCATAAATTTAGAAAAAGTAGTTAATGATAAAAAGGGTGATATTTATGTTTAATTTAATATATTTAGTATTAGGAATATATTTAATAAAAATTATAGTAATAAAAATAAGTATGGAGTATAAAAAGAAAAAGAGTGTTGAGAGAATTTCCTTGAATAAATGTATTGCAAGTAAGGTAAAAAGTGTTTTTGTTGATGAAAATAATATTTTTATATTCAGAAATAATAAAAATGATTATAAAGAAACCAGTAATAATAAAGAAGATTGGAATTTAAAAAGACATAAAGCCTTAGAAAAGGCAAAATATAAATGTGAAGAATGTGGAAATATTACTAATTTAGAGGTCTATACTAAAGAAATTAATAATGATGAAGAATTAATAGTACTTTGTAAAATGTGCTACGAAAAGAATATGGGTGAAATTAAATTGCACTATCAATAAAAGCTAAAACCTAGCTATGTTAGGTTTTAGCTTTTATTTTGTAATAGTTTTAGATTTAAAGTTGTATAGAATTATAATATATTAATTACTAAAAAGTTTGTAATTTATTTTAGAGTTATCTACACCAAGATCAACTAAAATATTTTCCATAGCTTTCATAAATGGAGGTGGTCCACAAAGATAAAATCTGAATTTAAGTTTACTTTTTTAACACTTATTCTATAAATATCTTCATTAGGAAACATAGAAAGACTATAAGTTCTTATAACATCTTTATATAATAAAATTAAGAAAAAGTAAATATATAGTATATTCTATCAAAGAAAGTTATGAATTATGTTGTAAAGAAAAATTAAATAATTAAAAGTTAAATAAATAGGAATAATACTTAATATAGTTTTTTTATGAGGTGATATTATGAAAAAAGATATATTAGATAAACTAGAACTTAAAAATTATGAAAATTTATCAAGTAATAGGATGAATGATAATATACTTGGAATAAGTAGAGATTTAGATCATTTGAAAATTAATGATGATTTTTCTAATGATGAATTAATAGAAGATGAATTTAGTATTATAGAAAGTAATTCTTATATTGATTTATCAGATGTAATAGAAAATAATAAGATAAATAACAATGATAAGGATAAAGTGGATATTAGTGCACTACCTTTAGAAAATAATTCAAATGTGGATTAAAATTTACTATTTTAAGAGAGAAAAGCTATATTGTAAGAATAGCTATTAATAAATTAGAATAGTAGTATAAAGCTTAAAAATTAAGTATGAATGATACAAATAGTAGTACCACAGTTAAGGAAAAATACCTTTCTGGTGGTGCTTTTTTATTTTTTAGTATATTCATAAAATAAAATAAAGATCGAAAAAGTGGGAGTGATAATAATGAAAGTTGGAGTAATAATTGGTGGAATATCATCAGAAAGAGAAATAAGCTTACAGTCAGGTGAGCAAGTTTTATTAAATTTAAATAAAGATAAATATGAAGAGATAATTCCTATAATAATAGATTCTAAAAGTGAAGTAATTGAAAAAGTAAAAGGAATAGATTTTGCATTTTTAGCTTTGCATGGAAAATTTGGAGAAGATGGAACTATTCAAGGTTTACTTGAAACTATGGGAATACCTTATAGTGGATGTAGAGTATTACCAAGTGCTATATGTAAGAATAAGGGGTTAACTAAGAGAATAGTAAAAACTGTAGGTGTTAATACAGCAAAGTGGTTAATAGTAAAATCAGTTGAAGAAATAGATTATAAAAAAATAAAAGAATTACAATATCCTGTATTTATTAAACCTAATAATGGTGGTTCAAGTGTTGCTACATTTTTAGTTAGAAGAGAAGATGAAGTGGAAATGGCAGTAAGAGAAGGATTAAAATATGATAATGAAATAATAATAGAAGAATATATAAATGGAGAAGAAATAACATCTTTTGTGTTAAATGGAGAAGTTTTTCCTACAGTTAAGATTAAGTCAAAAAATAGTGAATTCTTTGATTATGCTTCTAAGTATAGTGAAAATGGAGCGGAAGAAGAATTAGTTCTATTAGAAGAAAAGTTACAAGAAAAAATTAATAATATATCAAAAGAAGTTTGGCGTATTTTAGGTTGCAATAGTTATGTACGAATTGATATGATAGTAAGAGATGGAGTACCTTATTTACTAGAAGTAAATACACTTCCAGGAATGACAAAACAAAGTCTTATTCCTAAAAGTGCAAAGGTAAGAGGATTAGAATTTAGTGAGCTATTAGATAAAATAATAGAGTGTTCACTAGTTTAGGAGTTGTGAGAAAATGATATTTTCTAAAATAGATTTTAATGATGAAGAACCGTTATATTTACAAATAGAAAATTATATAAAGAGTATGATTGACAGTAATCTTCTTGTATCAAATGGAAAGCTCCCTGCTACAAGGGAGCTTTCTAAATTACTTGGTGTAAGTAGAAATTCTGTAATAACTGCATATGAAAATCTCGAAGAGAAAGGAATTTTATATACTGTAAAGGGAAGAGGAACTTTTGTTTCGGAGATTAAGTCAATAAATGAGTATGGATGGAAGGTTTCTTGGAGTGAAAAAGCAAATAATTATGGAAAGCTTGCAAAAAAATTAGATATTGTAAAAAGTGAAATTCCTTGGGAAAAGAATTTAATATCTTTCAAAAGTATATCACCAGATGGCGAATTGTTTGATATGGAAGAGTTTAAAAAATCATTTTTAAATAGAATTTCGGTAGAAGGACATAAAATTTTAAATTATGGATATGCAAAAGGCTATAAACCTCTTATTGAATATCTTTTAAAATATATGAATACAAAGGGTGTAGATACCAGAGGTAAAGATATTATAATTACTAATGGATTTACAGAGGGATTGGAGATGCTTCTTACTGCATATGCAAATAAAGGCGATAAAATTATTTGTGAAAATCCAACTCATAATACAACCATTAAGATTATGAAGGTTCATGGAGTGGAAGTAGTGGGAGTTTCTATGACAGAACAGGGAATAGATATTAACGAATTAGAAGATAAGTTAAAAAGTAATAATATAAAGTTTGGATATTTAATTCCTTCATATCATAATCCAACTGGAATTGTAATGAAAGGTGAAAGAAGATATTCTGTTTATAATTTATTTAAAAAGTATAATGTACCTATAATTGAGGATGGATTTAATGAAGAGCTTTTATATAATAGTACTCATGTATCTCCAATAGCTGCTCTTGATAATGGCGGAAGTGGAGTTATTTATATAGGGAGTTTTTCTAAAATATTATTTCCAGGCATCCGAGTTGGATGGATTCTTGCAGATAAAAATGTTATAGATATATTAGAAAGTGTAAAAAGGTGTAAAAATATTCATACATCATTTTTAGATCAAGGAATACTTTATGAATATTTGCGTTCTGGGGCTTTTGACAGACAAATAAAAAAGGTTAGAAAAGTATATAAGGAAAAATATGAGTTTGCTATAAAATGTATTAATGAATATATTAAACCAACATTTATATGGGGAGAAGGTGGACTTCATATTTATATTAAAATAGAAGGTATAGATTCAAGGAAACTTTTAGAGGAGTGTTATAGGAAAAATGTTATATTTACACCAGGAGATATATTTTCGGTAGATGATAGTTGTAAAGAGTGTTTAAGGTTAGGACTTTCTAGATTATCTCTTGAAGAGATAGAAAATGGTATCAGAATTATAGGTAAAGTAATTGAAAAATTTAAATAATAGTTAAATATAAAGGAATTTTAAGAGGTAAGAAAAAAATATTCTTATCTCTTAAAATTTGTTTTGCAAAAGTATTATAAAGATGATATCCTATGTAATTGTGAAATAATATGTTAGGAGGGGATGATGAGATGAAAAATAATATGACTAATGATATGACTAAAGGAAATCCTGTTAAGTTAATATTACTATTTTCAATACCTTTATTAATAGGAAATGTATTTCAACAATTTTACAGTATGGTAGATACTATAATAGTTGGTAGATTTGTAGGTGTTGATGCTTTAGCAGCAGTTGGTGCAACAGGATCTATGGTATTTTTAGTTAATGGATTTGCCACAGGATTAACTAGTGGATTTGCAGTTTTAGTATCGCAAAAATTTGGTGCAAAAGATGAAGAGGGCCTCCGTAAGGCTGTTGCTAGTGCAGTAACTTTAACAGTTATTTCAGTAATTGTAGTTACATTAGTAAGTTTGATAGGAGCAAAGCCTTTATTAAATTTAATGAATACTCCTGAAAATATTATGGCTGATGCTCATACATATATAAAAATAATTTATGGGGGAGTTGTAGCAACAGTTGCATATAATTTAATAGCAAGTATATTAAGAGCTTTAGGTGATAGTAAAACACCATTATACTTTTTAATAGTATCTTCAGTTTTAAATGTTATTTTAGATTTAGTGTTTATAATTAACTTTAAAATGGGAGTAGCAGGTGCTGCATATGCAACTATTATTTCGCAAGGTGTGTCTGCCATACTTTGTTTAATTTATACTTATAAGAAGTTTATTATTTTAAGACTTAAAAAAGAAGATTTTAATGTTAAAAAAAGATATTACCATAAACATTTAAAGATAGGGATTCCAATGGCACTTCAATTTTCAATAACAGCTATAGGAATAATGACTGTTCAAGGTGCTTTAAATGTATTTGGTTCTATAGTTATTGCTTCATATACAGCAGCATCAAAGGCATTACAGCTTGTTATGCAACCAGCAATCACTTTTGGTGTTACTATGGCTACATATTGTGGACAAAATCTGGGGGCTAAAGAGTATGGACGTATAAAAGAAGGGGTTAAGGAATGTACTAAAATTTCAATTATTACAAGTATTATTGCAGGAGCAGTTTTAATATTCCTTGGGAAATACTTTGTTATGATGTTTATAAGTAATCCTGATGCTGAAATATTAAGATATGCACAACAAGTACTTGATATATCAGCTATATTCTTTATACCTTTAGGATTAATATTTATATATAGAAATGCACTTCAAGGGATAGGTGATTCATTTGTTCCAATGATGGCCGGAGCATATGAACTTGTAGCAAGAGCTATAGTTGCGTTTACTTTACCAAGTCAGTTAGAGTTTATGGGAATATGTTTAGCGGACCCAATTGCTTGGCTTGCAGCTGTAATTCCATTAGGAATTACTTATTTTAAAAGAATAAAAAGTTTATTAAGGCATGGAAATATTAGAGTTTGAAATTAGTTAATAAAAGATGATATAAAATGATTTTAGATTGTTTTATATCATCTTTTAATTTTTTTATGAAAAGTGAACATATTACTTGAGATATACATCTAATAGATGTAATACTTAGCTAAGTAATAAAGATAGTGTAAAGTTTCGTATGAAAAAATAGCCTATGGCTAATTTTTAATAATAATTAAAAAATAACGTTGTAATATCAACTAAAATTTAAAAATTGGATATGACAAAAAGACCTTCGGTATCGGAGGCAAAAATAAA
>NZ_JAPFDR010000110.1 GCF_026168755.1 Clostridium sp.
ATATAGATAGGTAAATTTGTTATGGGAAAGAATAATATATTAAAAAAATTAAGTTTTTTATTAGGATTAATATTATGTTCTTACCCTTTGATTAGTGGGATAGTTCAGCAACAGGCTCAGAAAGGGACTGTTGCTACATATCAACAGATGATAAATAATTCATCTAATTCTTCTCTTGAAGAAGCATTATCAAAGGCAAAGGAGTATAATGAAGTTCTATTTGAATCACTTACTTCTTTAAGTAGTGATAAGCTAAGTATTTTAAGTGAAGAAAATTATAATACAACATTGGATATAGGAAATGGAATTATGGGAAGCATAGAAATTCCTAGTATTAATGTTAATTTACCTATATACCATGGAACTAGTGATGAAGTATTATCTGCTGGTGTAGGACATCTTAATGGAAGTAGTTTACCTATAGGTGGGGTTAATACTAAAAGTATATTAACAGCTCATAGAGGATTGCCAAGTTCTAAGTTATTTACTAGATTAGATGAATTAGTAGAAGGCGATTTATTTTTCATAAGAGTATTAAATGAAACATTAGCTTATAAGGTTAATGATATACAAGTAATTGATCCTGAAGATGTTGCTGGATTAGAAATTGAAGAAGGCAAAGATTTAGTTTCTCTTATAACTTGTACTCCATATGGGTTAAATACTCATAGGCTTGTAGTAACTGGTGAAAGAACTGAATATGAACCAGCTATATATGAGAATATAGAAAGTAAAAATATGTCTATTAGAGAATATGTATTTTTAGCAATCCCATTTGTGTTTTTAACAATAATTGTTAGAAGGAGGATTAAGAGTGCTAGGAAAAAAGCTTAAATTGTTGGTATCAACATTAATATTATTAAGTGTACCAATTAGTGTTATGGCTTCACCGAGAGCTATAATTAGTGATTCGGTAATTATTAATAAAGGAGATGGAAGTGTAGTAATTCCACCAAGTGAAGTGTTAGATGAAATACTAAATAATGAAACTTCTTTATCAAATAAGGGAAGTATAACTATAAAATTAGCAGATGTAAAAAATAATCAAAGCAAAGAAGGAGTTGAATTTTCAATATCTAAGATAGCAGATATTGAAGATGGGCTTTATAAAGTAAAAGAAGATTACAAAGGTGTAGAAGTTGATTTAAATAATATAAAAACTGCTAATGATTTAGAATTAGCAGCGGAGCTATTTAAGAAAGTAGCAAAAACAGATAATTTAATGAAAACTAATGCTAATGGAGAGTGTAATATTGAGGATTTAGATGTG
>NZ_JAPFDR010000028.1 GCF_026168755.1 Clostridium sp.
ATCCTTTCATGGTTATTTTTGTTTTGTAGGAGATTCAATTTTAACATGAAATTAGGGGGTCGTTGTTTTTTTATACAAAAAAACTTGCGAAACCTTGATATATAAAGATTTAAAAAGAGAAGTAGTGTAGAAAACTTTACAATAACTAAATTATTTTAGGAGTGAATTAATTATGAAAAGAAATATTATAAAACCAAGTATATTACCAGGATTTATGGAGTTATTACCAAAGGATCAACAAATATTTAATGATATAATATCTAGAATAACAAAAGAAGAAAATGAATTATGCTAATAAATTAGGTGTTAGCAATGTAATTTTAATTGGTGAAGATGAAGTTAAGAAAAAGAGAGTTAAGGTAAAAAATATGAATAGTGGTGATGTTATAAGCAGTGATTATAAGTTGATATAAAATATTATTAGTATTATTGCGTTGTTAATAATTTAGCTATTGTATATAATTAAAAAAGAGTTTTAATATGAATTTATTAAAATATCGCAGATAATTAATAAATATCTAAGGAGAGACATAAATGGTAACTATTAAAGACGTTGCAAAAGAAGCTGGAGTATCTGTAGGGACAGTCTCAAATGTAATAAATAATATACAAGTTAAGCCCGCTACAAAAATAAAAGTAGAAGAAGCAATTAAAAAGCTAAATTATGAACCTAATATTTATGCTAGAGGATTTAAGATTAATCGAACTAATACTATTGCTGTGATCTTACCTACAATATGGAATCCATTTTTTAGCGAATTAGCTTATAACTTAGAAAGAAATTTAAGAAGTTTCGGAATGAAGATGATTCTTTGTAATTCAAATAAGGACAATAATGCTGAGATAGAATATATAACTATGGCTAAGCAAAATAAAATGGATGGTGTAATAGCTATAACTTATAGTGATATTGATGAGTATGTTTCTGAAAAAATACCATTTGTAAGTATTGATAGATATTTTTCTAAAAATATAACTTATGTGTCGAGTAATAATTTTGATGGTGGTAAGCTTGCGGCTAAAAAGCTAGTAGACCTTGGCTGTAAAAAGATAGCATATATAGGGCGAGGATCAAAAATAAATAATGCAACAAGAAAAAGGAAAGATGGATTTATTAGTTATTGTAAGGAAAATAACATAGATTATGAAATATGTGAATTATTAGATTCAGCTGAAGAGTTCGATAAGTTACTTGGTAAGTTTATAGAAAATTATTTTAAAAATGATATAAAGATACAAGGCATTTTTGCTGTAACAGATGAGTACGCAGTAGATTTTATAAATAAATTAAAAAAATATAATATAGAGGTTCCAAGAGATGTTCAAGTAATTGGATTTGATGGAAGTAAGTCATCAGCTACAGATACAGTGAAGATATCAACTATTAGACAACCAGTTGAACTAATAGCAGAAGAAGCTGTTAAAGCTTTAATAAATATTATAGAAAGTAAAAAAGTTAAGAAGGAAATAATTTTACCTATTAGTTTTATTCAAGGGTATACAACAAAAACATAAATTATATTTTAGGATTTTACATTAATGATTTTAAAGTTTTTAATTTTATAAAGTTAAATTAAAAAATAAATCAAAAAAGTAAAATCCTAAATTTTTTTTGAAAATATATTGACGAATAGGTGAAAACGTATTAACATGATAAATATAAAATGAAACGTTTCAAAAAACACAAGATCCAGGAGGGTGGATAAAGATGAGTAAGAATTATAAAGAAATTGGAAGTCAGATTTTAAGCAATATAGGTGGTAAAGAAAATGTAGTTAGTGCAGCTCATTGTGCAACTCGTTTAAGATTAGTTCTTAAAGATGATTCAAAGATAAATATTAAAGCAATTGAAGAAATGTCAGCTGTTAAAGGAAGTTTTAATACATCAGGACAATTTCAAGTTATCTTAGGTTCTGGTGTTGTTGATGAGGTTTATAAAGAATTTATACAATTAGCCAATATTAAAGAAGGTAGTAAAGAAGAGTTAAAAAAAGAAGCAGATAAAAAATTAAATCCTCTACAAAGATTATTAAAATCTTTAGCTGATGTTTTTGTTCCTATATTACCAATATTAGTTGCAGCAGGACTATTAATGGGAATCAATAATATATTAACATCTCAAGGATTATTCATTGAGGGACAATCTATAGTTGAAGCATATCCACAGTTTAAAGATTTAGCAGAATTAATAAATACATTTGCTAATACAGGATTTGCATTTTTACCAATATTTTTAGGGTTCTCAGCTGCGAAAGCTTTTGGAGGAAATCCTTATTTAGGTGCTTGTATAGGTGCACTTATGATACATTCAGATTTATTAAATGGATATAGTTATGGTGCAGCTGTTGTAGAAGGAACTGTACCTGTATGGAATATATTTGGACTAACTATAGCTAAGGTTGGATATCAAGGAACAGTATTACCAGTTTTAGCTGCGGCTTTTGTTTTAGCTAAGGTAGAAAAAATGTTACATAAAGTTATACCATCAGTATTAAATAACTTATTAACGCCATTATTTACTGTGTTTATTACTGGTATATTAACATTTGTTGTTATAGGACCTGTAATGAGGGGTGTTGGTGATGGAATAACAACAGGATTATTATGGTTAATTAATACATTAGGTCCAGTAGGTGGAGCAATATTTGGATTCTTATATGCGCCAATAGTTATAACAGGTATGCATCACAGTTTTGTAGCTATAGAAACTCAGTTATTAGCAGATATAGCAACTACAGGAGGATCATTTATATTCCCTGTAGCAGCAATGTCAAATGTAGCACAAGGTGCAGCAGCATTAGCAGTAATTTTTATCTTAAGAAAAGATTCAAAGATGAAGGGGATAGCATCAGCATCAGGAATTTCAGCTTTACTTGGAATAACTGAGCCAGCAATATTTGGTGTAAATTTAAAATTACGTTATCCATTCTTTGGAGCAATGATAGGATCTGCAATTGGATCAGGTTATGTAATGCTTACGAAAGTACTTGCAATATCTCCAGGGGCAGCAGGGTTACCAGGAGTTATATCAATTAGGCCTACATCAATAGTTAATTATATAATAGCTATGGTAATTTCAATGGTTACAGCTATTATATCAACAATTGTTATAGCTAAATTTATGAATAAAGAAAAATAATAGAGAAATTAGTTATATAAAATGTTTTATAGGTATAGAAGGAATTAGTATTATACTAAAGCCTTCTATTTTGTACTTAAAAATAATAAAAAGTATTATATTAGGAGAAAATGTATGAAGGAATGGACAAGAGAAGAAAGATATAGAACAATATTACAGGTATCAAATGAAGAAATTGCAGAATTAAAAGAGATAGTGGATAGTTGTCCGTATAGACAAATATTTCATATTCAACCAACTACAGGCTTACTAAACGATCCTAATGGATTCTCTTATTATAATGGAGAATATCATTTATTCTATCAATGGTTTCCATTAGGACCTGTACATGGAATAAAGCATTGGTATCATGTTTCTTCAAAAGATTTAGTTAGCTGGAAAGATTGTGGAGTTGGAATAATACCTACAGAATATTTTGAAAGTCATGGAGCATTTTCAGGAAGTGGTATAGTTGAAAATAATAAATTACATTTATTTTATACTGGAAATACAAGAAATGAAGAGTGGATAAGACATCCTTATCAATGTTTAGCTATAATGAATTGTGAAGGAGAAATAGTTAAAAATAATGAAGCTGTAATAAAGGAGTTACCAGAGGGATATACTGATAATTTTAGGGATCCTAAAGTATTTAAAGATGACAATAAATATTATTGTTTAATTGGAGCTGAAAGAAAAGAAAATTTAGGAACTATAGTATATTATGTATCTGAGAATTTACTAGATTGGAGCTTTAAAGGAGAAATAAAGACAGATTTCCTTGGAAATGGATTCATGTGGGAATGTCCAGATTATTTAAAGTTTGAAGATAAAGGAGTACTTATATTTTCACCACAAGGTTTAGAGGCTGATGGAGATAAGTATAAAAATATATTCCAATCTGGATATTTAATAGGAGATAAAATTAATTTTTATGATGGTAAATTTAATCATGACGATTTTAATGAGTTAGATAGAGGGTTTGATTTTTATGCACCTCAAACTACTGAAGATAAATATGGAAGAAAAATATTAATAGGGTGGATGGGATTACCTGAAATAGATTATCCTACTGATAAAAATGGATGGGCACATTGTTTAACTATACCTAGAGAACTAAAGTTAATAGATAATAAGTTAATTCAGCAGCCAGTAAAAGAGTTAGAACTTCTTAGGGGAAAAAATAGAAAAGAGGTTTATGAACTAAATAACGAAGAAAAAGATATAGTTGATTTTAATGAAAAAACATATGAATTAATATGTAAATTCAATAATTTTACTGGTAAATATGTTGGAATAAAGCTAAGAAAAGGTATTGATGAAGAAACTGTATTTTATTATGATATAGAAAACAATAAACTAGTATTAGATAGAAGTAAATCAGGAGAAGTATTTGCTACAGAATATGGAACTGAAAGAAAATGTGAATATGTTGGAAAAGAGCTAAAACTTCAAGTGTTTGTTGATACATCATCTGTTGAAATATTTGTTAATGATGGTGAAGAAGTATTTACATCAAGAATATTTACAAAAGATACAAGTGCAGGAGTGAGTGTATTTACAGATAAACAAACAGATGTAGAAATTGATTTATGGAAAATTGATAAAAATTAATATTGTTTATAAAATAGAATCCTAAAAATATTAGGGTTCTATTTTAGTTAGAAGCTTTTTTAATTAGTTAGAAGTAAAGTTCTTTTAGTAAGTAGCTCTCTTTATTAATTATATACTATAGTGAACAAAATTTTTTTATTATATTGACCATTAAATCTATAACTAAAAATGAATTATTTATACAAATAAAAATATATAACTGCATACAGATTCATAAAAGTGAAATAATATAATGGAGGTGATTTGATGAAATCAATATGGGACGAAAGTTGTAAATTTGATAAAAGAGAAGAGTTAAAAGGATATATAAAAACTGATGTCTTAATTGTTGGAGCAGGAATAACAGGAATATTAATAGGATATTTCTTAAAGAAAAGTGGTAGAGATGTAGTATTAATCGATAAAGCTGAGATTGCAAGTGGAAATACAAGAAATACTACTGCAAAGATAACATCACAACATGATTTGATTTATAATACATTAATTAAAGAGTTTGGAGAGGAAAAAGCTAAGCAGTATGCAGATGCTAATGAACTTGCTATAAGAAAATATAAACAAATTATTGAAGAAAGAAAAATAGATTGTGATTTTAAAGAGGTTCCTGCATATATTTATTCCTTAAATGAAACTGATAAAATAATAAAAGAAGTAGAAGCAGCTAAAAAGTTAGGAATAGATGCAGAGTTTATAGAAAAAATTGATATTCCATTAGATGTTAAAGGTGCTATTAAATTTAATAATCAGGCACAGTTTAATCCATTAAAGTTTTTGAAGGATATTTCAAAGGATCTAGTTATTTACGAAAATACTAGAGCAATAAAAATAGAAGAGAACTTAGTAAGTACTGATAAAGGAAATATAGAAGCTAATCATATAGTAATAGCGACTCATTATCCAATAATGAATGCGCCAGGATATTATTTTATGAAAATGCATCAAGAAAGATCTTATGTTATAGCTTTAGAAAATGCAGATAATAATATTGAAGGAATGTATATAGATTATGAAAAACAAGGCTATTCATTTAGAAATTATAAGGGATTACTATTATTAGGTGGCATAAGTCAAAGAACAGGTGAAAATGAGAGTGGAGGAAGCTATGATAAATTAAGAAAGTTTGCAAAGGAAATTTATCCAAACTCAAAAGAAAAATATCACTGGTCAGCTCAAGATTGTATTACTATAGATGGTATACCTTATATAGGAAGATATTCTAATAGTACACCTAACATATATGTTGCTACAGGGTTTAATAAATGGGGAATGACAAGTGCTATGGTATCAGCCATGATAATATCAGATTTTATATTAGGAAATGAGAATAAATTTTCGGAAATATTTTCATCAAAAAGGTTTGATTTATCATTATCAATTAACAATATTGCCAATGATTTAGTTGAAACAGCTAAGAATTTTATAGCTCAAAAAATATCTATTCCAAGTAGTGAAATAGAGCATATTAAAAATGGGCATGCTGGAATTGTGGAGTATAACGGTCAAAAAGTTGGAGTATATAAGGATAAACAGGGAAAAGAGTTTATTGTATCAACTAAATGCGCTCATTTAGGTTGTGAACTTCATTGGAATGCAGATGAATTAACATGGGATTGTCCATGTCATGGGTCAAGATTTGATTATAGGGGGAAATTGATAGATAGCCCTGCAGTTAACAATATTGTAGAAGATTTTTAATAAAAATATAATCTATAATAATGTAAATAAATAAAATGCATATAATAAATATATTGCAGTAATAGCATAAAATTAATATACTAACTATGTTGCAGTAATAAACGAAGGAGGAAATTATACATGAAAAACAAATTACCTAAGGAAGCTTACGGTGGTGTACATGGAAAAGATTATATTCCATATATAACTGATAAATCAAAAAAAGGAACTAATATTGCTGTAATGATAATAGGGATAGTTTTATCAGTAATATTTGCAGCATCGACTTCTTATTCAGGAATGAAATCAGGATTAACAGTAGCAGCAGGTATACCAGGTGCAATAATAGGTTCAATGTTTATAGGTATATTTGCTAAGGATAAAGGAATACTTGGCAAAAATATAACACAAGGTATGTCAAGTGGAGGAGAGTCAATCGCCAGCGGTATGATATATGTTTTACCGGCTATTATTCTAATTGGAAGTGATTTTACTTTCTTAGAGGGAATAAGTGTAGGTATAGGTGGAGCTTTATTCGGGATAGGAGCTTTATCATTAGTTTATAATTATTTAATAATTGAAGAGCATGGAAAACTTATGTATCCAGAATCAATGGCAATCTCAGAAACTTTAGTTGCCTCTGAAGGTGGCGGAGATGCTATTAAGTTTATGGGGATAGGTTTTGGAATAAGTGGTATTATAAACGTATTAACAGGTTCATTTTTAAACTTAATAAATAATACTATTACATATGTTGGAAGCAAATTTTATAAGTGGAAGTTTTCTATTGAAGTAAATCCACTTTTATTAGGAATAGGATTTATAGTTGGATTAGAAGTTGCATTAACTATGTTTGCTGGATCTATATTATCTAATTTTGGTATTGCACCATTAATAGGTTATTTTACAGATATGGCACAAGGCAATGCTCATGCATGGAATGATACAACAGTTCTTATAAATCAAATGGATGTAAATGCTATAACAGGAAGTTATGTTAAGTATATAGGGGCTGGGATGATGCTTTGTGGTGGTGTAATAGGTGCCCTTAAACTTATACCAACTATAGTTGTTTCTATAAAAGAAACATTAAAAGCAAAATCAGCTAAGGATGGTAATGGAGAAAAGAGTTCAGGTGAAATGATACTACTTTTAGCAGGTGTTGCAATAGCATTTATAGCAGGATTCTTTATTTCACAAAGTATTATAATGGCAATAGTATCTGCAATTGTGTCACTAATACTATCATTATTATTTGTAATAGTTGCTGGACGTTTAACAGGAACTATAGGAACATCAAATCTTCCAGTTTCAGGAATGACAATTGCATCATTAGTAATATTAACATTAGTTTTTGTAATAATGGGTTGGAAAGGTCAAGCAGATAATAAATCACTACTTTTATTTGCAGCATTTATGGTTGTAGCAATATCAGTAGCAGGTGGATATAGCCAATCACAAAAAGTAACTTATGTTATAGGTGGAAGTAAAAAAGAAATGCAAAACTATTTTGCAATAGCAAGTATAGTTGGTGTTATCGTTACTACAGGAACAATATTAGTACTTTCTAGCCAATTAAGAATTACTGGAGCAGATGCACCATTTGCTTTACCACAAGCAAATTTAATGTCTACATTAACGTCAGGTATAATGTCAGGTGATTTACCTTGGCCAATGATTATAGTAGGTGTTGTAATGGCATTATTTTTATTCTTATTAAATTTACCAATAATGACAATTGCAATAGGTTTCTACTTACCTATATCAACTACTACAATTATTTTAGTTGGAGCATTAATACGTGTATTTGTCGAAAAAATGAGTAAGAGCGAAGCTGATAAAGAAGTTAAGGTTGCAAATGGAATAAGTCTTTCATCAGGACTTGTTGCAGGAGGTTCTATAATAGGATTAATAGGAATTATATTACAAGTAACAGGATTAATAAAACCAAGAATTCCAAGTGGATTTGCTGCTAGTAATATGATGGGAATACTATTATTAATTGTTTTAGTTATAGCTACTACAATTCCAATTATGCTGTCAAAGGTGAAAAAGAATGAAAGATAATGAAGAAATTCTAAATTTAAAATTTAGAATTTGTGATAGTACTAACTATAAAATTGATGATAATGGAATAGTTACAGTACTTGAAAAACAGGATCATAAGATTCAAAAGTTTTTTAGAAAGTTAAGATTTAAAATTCCTTTATATAAGGAAATTACTCTTGATGAGATTAGTAGTGAAGTATTTACACAAATTGATGGAATTAAAACCGTTAAGGAAATAGGAGAGTATTTAGAAGTAAAGTTTGGAGATAAGGTAAATCCACTTTATGAAAGATTACTTACTTTTCTTAATCATATTTATGTAAATTGTAATTATATTGAAAAAATAGATTAGATATATACACTATAGAATTATTGTTACAGATGAAAGTAAAGAAGTTGATTTACTTTCATCTGTTTTTTTGTTATTTAATAAAAAGGTAGAAAATCTATTGACTTGTAGTGAGGTTAAAGTTGTATACTTATAAGTGGAAAAAAATACTATAGGGGTATATGATATGTTAAATACAAATGTGGATTTATTAAAAGGGAATATTTTAAAATCACTAATAATTTTTGCAATACCATTATTTATTTCAAATTTATTTCAACAATTATATAATACAGTGGACATAATGATAGTAGGACATTTTTTAGGAGATAAATCACTAGCTGCAATAGGGGCAAGTTCAGCAGTATATGAGCTATTAGTTGGTTTTGCGCTAGGAATAGGAAATGGACTTAGTATGGTAGTAGCAAGAAGTTACGGAGCAGATGATATAAAATTACTAAGAAAATCAGTTGCAGGTTCAATTATTATAGGATGCTGTATTACAATAATAATTATGTCTATATCACAGTTATCTTTAATGCCATTATTAAGAGTATTAAATACTCCTGAAAATATAATAGAAGAATCATATTCTTATATTTCAACAATTACATTATTTGTAGGAGTTATGTTTGCATATAATTTATGTGCAGGTTTATTAAGAGCTATAGGTAATAGCTTTATGCCATTAGTGTTTCTTATAATATCATCTTTATTAAATATAGGATTAGATATATTATTTATTACAAAGTTTAATATAGGTATAAAAGGAGCTGCAGTTGCAACAGTTATATCTCAAGTTATATCAGTCATATTATGCGTCATATATATATGTAAAAAGAGTAAAATCCTTATTCCTAAGAAAAAGCATTTTAATGTAGGAAGTGAGTTATATAAAGAATTATTAGGACAAGGACTTTCTATGGGGCTTATGATGGGGATTGTATCTACTGGAACTGTTATATTACAAAGTGCTATAAATGGACTTGGATATTTGACAATTGCAGGACATACTGCAGCAAGAAAGCTTAGTAGTTTTTGTATGATGCCTACAGTTGCCATAGCAAATGCTACCTCAACATTTGTTTCTCAAAATAGAGGAGCAAATCAAGGAGAAAGAATAAGAAAATCAGTATATTATTCTAATATAATATCTAATTGTTGGGCAATTATAATAATTATTATTTTATTCTTTACTGCACCTATAATGGTTAGAATCTTATCGGGGTCTAGCGAGGCTATAGTAATCAATAATGGGGCAAGATATTTAAGATTAAATGCACCTTTTTATGGAGTATTAGGAATATTGCTTAATTTAAGATATTCATTACAAGGCTTAGGACAAAAAATAACCCCACTTGTATCTAGTATTATTGAATTTATTGGAAAGATTTTATTTGTTATATTAATTATTCCGAAAATAGGATATTTAGGTGTAATACTTTGTGAGCCAATTATTTGGTGTTTTATGACTGCACAACTTATATATGCATTTTATAAAAATCCTTATATTGAAAAGTTTAAGATAGCTAAAGAAGTTAATGTTATGTAATAAGGTTTAAAGGAGAAAGAAAATAACAGTCTTTTTCATTTCAATTTTAACTTATTTGTTCTATTATATAAGAAAAATAATGAAATAAGCCAATAAAATGTTTACAATGCATAATATTCATAATATAATAATAATTGTAAAAAGTTATAAATTATGTTTTTATTGCATGCAACCTTCGGGGCATTCGCTAATCTATTTAATATATAGATTAGCTTTTTTTGCGTTTTTTAGGTTTTTATATATAGAAGCATAGTTTATAAACTGATAAAAGGGGGAAGAATCTATGAAAAAAAGGAACCAAAAGATAGCTGTATTAGCTTTAAGTGTAATGCTTTTAAGCAACTCTTTTACTTATGTTAAAGCTGCAGAAGCTATAAAAACAAATTTAGCTTTAGAGGATGGAGTAGTTGCAACATCTTCTGACGATGAAGCAGGTACTTTAGGCGCAGATAAAGCTATTGATGGAATTGTAGATTATGAAAATTCAACTGGACAATCAAGATGGGCCAGCAACACAACATCACCAACAACGGAAAATAAAAAATGGTTACAAGTAGATTTAGGAGCAGTAAAGACTTTCAATGAAATTGCTATTGAGTGGGAAAGAAAGAATGCTACAAACTATGTAATAGAACTTAGTGATAATGGTGAGGAGTGGAGAACGGTTAAGGAGTTTTCAGCTACACCAAGCGATTATAGACAAGTTATTACATTTGAAGAAGCACAAAGTGCTCGTTATGTACGTTTATCTATTGCAAGTTACAATTCTCAAGCTGCTGTGAGAAATACTGATGGTAGTGAAAAAACTATAACTTGGAATACTGTATCGGTTTTTGAATTAGAAGTAAATCAATACAAGAATATAGATAATATTGCACGTACAGGAAAGGCAACAGCGAATGCCTTTGAAGGTGGTGTATTAACTGCAGATAAGGTTAACGATGGTAATAAAGAAACAAGATGGGCAAGTGAAGTGAGAAGTGCAACATCATCTAATCCACATTGGGTTCAAGTTGAATTACCAGAGCCTAAAACAGTAGCTAGCTTTGCTATAGATTGGGAAAGAGATAATGTAATAAATTATGAAATACAAGCTTCTCAAAATGGAAGTGAGTGGGAAACAGTTTGGTCAAGAAGTTCAAGAAATGAAGAAATTAGAGAAAAGGGGAACTTTACAGAACCAAAAACAGCTAAATATTTTAGAGTTAAAATAAATGATTTTAGTCCAACAGGTACAAATGCATCAGGAACTACTAATACATGGAATACTGTTTCTATATATGAATTTGAGTTATTTGGTGAAAAATTAGACTTACCTGAACATACACTTGAATCTGTTACAAATGGAGTAGCAGTTGCACCAATAAATAAAGGGGATACTCATATGGCCATGCCAGAGGTTCCAGAAGGATATGAAATAGAATTTGTTGGTGCTGATTATGAACAAATAATAGGTGCGGATAGAACTATACATCAACCATTAGTTGATACTGTAGTTGAAGTTAACTTTACTGTAAAGAAAGGTGATAAAAGTAAAACAACAGCACCAATAAGAGTGACAGTGCCAGGAAAATATCAAGCAAATGTAGGAAATGAAAAGCCAAAGGTTATTCCAGAGTTAGCTGAGTGGTATGGAACAGAAGGAAACTTTACAATTACAGATTCAACTAAGATTATAGTTGATAGTGCTTATACAGAAGAGTTAAATGAAACAGCTAAAAAGTTTGCGGCTGACTATAAGGATATAGTAGGAAAAGATATAGTTGTGGAGCAAGGAACTGAAGCAGGTAATAATAACTTCTTCCTTACATTAGCAACAGATGATACTGGGCTTTGCAATGAAGGTAATATAATAACTATAGGTAATTCAGTTAAGATTGAAGCTAAGGCAGCAAAAGGTGCTTATTATGCCACTCGTTCAATACTACAAATTTTAAAGCAAACTAAGGCAACAATTCCACAAGGTATTGTTAGAGATTATCCAAAATATAAGGTTAGAGGCTTTGTTCTAGATGTTGCGAGAAAGTCTTATGAACTAGAGTCTTTAAAGGAGTTAGCTGAAACTATGTCATGGTATAAGCTAAATGACCTACAAGTTCATTTAAATGATAACTATATATTCTTAGAAGAATATATTAATGCTGATAAATCTAATATGGAAGATGCTTATAATGCATATGAAGCCTTTAGATTAGAATCAGATATTAGAAATGAACAAGGAGAAGGAATAACAGCTAAGGATTTATATTATACAAAGGATGATTTTAGAAGCTTTATTCAAGAATCAAGAGAGATAGGAGTAAATATAGTTCCAGAAATAGATACACCAGCTCATGCTATGTCTATAACTAAAGTATTTAAGAATTTAGCTCTTAAAGGGTGGAATCCTAGAATAAAAAATCGTCCAACAATAGATCATTTAGATTTAGGCAACCCAGAATCGTTAAAATTTGTTAAGAATTTATTTAATGAATATATGGAAGGTGAAAATCCAGTATTTGATTTAGGAACTACAGTTCATGTTGGTACTGATGAATATGAGGCTAATGCAGAACATTATAGAAAATTTACAGACTCTATGCTTGGACATATTCAAGATAGTGGTAGAACTGTTCGTATGTGGGGAGGATTAACTTGGCTTAAAGGAGAAACTCCTGTTAGATCTAATGATGTTCAAATAAATGTTTGGTCAAGAGATTGGGCAAATCCAAAGGAAATGTTTGAAGCAGGATATGATTTAATTAATACTCTTGATTCAGATGTATATATAGTTCCAACAGCGGGATATTATGCAAATTATTTAAATGCTCAAAGATTATATAATAATTGGGAGCCAAATAGCATTGGTGGCACTTATATTCCAGCAGGTGATGACCAAATGCTAGGTGGAGCTTATGCTATATGGAATGATTCTATAGATAAGAGGGATGCTAAGATTTCAGAATATGATGTATTTGATCGTTTCTTTAAACCACTTCCAGCTTTAGCTGAAAAGATGTGGGGAGATGGAGAAGATAAAACATTTGATGAATTAAATGAATTATCTGCAATTACAGGTACTGCTCCAAACACTAATCCATATTATACTGTAGATTCAGTAGGTGACGAATATGTAAAATATGATTTTGAAGAAGAAAGTATATCTGATAAATCTGGAAATGGCTATGATTCAATTTCGAAAGAGAATGTTTCATTTGAAAAAGGTAAAGTAGGTAAAGCTTTAAGACTTAATGGTGGAACTAGTTATGTAGAAACACCAATTAAGAAGGTTGGATTACCAAATTCAGTTTCATTCTGGATTAAGAAGGATGCAAATGCTCCAGAAGGAGAACAAATAATATTTGAATCTAAATCATTATCACAATTTGATGATTACGCTATAAAAGCTGTAGATAAGAATGGTAAAGTAGGATTTACGAGAGAAAGGCAAGATTTCTCGTTTAATTATGAATTACCAGAAAATGAGTGGGTTCATTTAACATTTGCAAGTAAAAATGAAAAAGCTATGTTATATGTAAATAATGAATTAGTTGATACTATAGGTAGTCGTCCAGCAGTAGGAACTATGTTAATACCTTTAGAAAAGATAGGAAGTGCTACAAATTCATTTAAAGGATTAATAGATGAAATAATAGTTGGAAATGGTATTTTACCAGAAGATGAAACAGTTATAGATTCTAGCAATTTTACAGTAACTGCAGATAATGAAAATGCATTAGCAGGTGGAGGCATTGAAGGACCAATAAGATTAGCATTTGATAATAATCCAGATACATGGTGGCATACAAACTACAGTCCACATCAACCTTTACCAGCAACAGTTGAAGTTGATATGAAGGAAATTAAGAATATTAATAAAATTACTTATATGCCAAGACAAGATGGTAATGCAAATGGAAGAATTACAGATTGTGATATTTATGTAAAAGCTAGCGAAAGTGATGAATATAAGCTTATTAGCAAATTCACTTGGGAAAATAATATGTCAAATAAATATGCTAAATTTGATGAAGTTGAAGCTAGATATATTAAGATAGTAGCAAATGCAGGAGCTGGAAACTTTGCAACTGCATCAGAATTTTTTATACATGAAGCTAAAGACACACCTGTTTTACCAGAAGTTGATAAATCAGCTTTAAATGAATATTTAGCTGGACTTGAAAATGTAGTTGAAGATAATTATACAGCAGAATCATTTGAAGTATTTAGATTAGCTAAGGAAGCAGCAGAGGCTGTAGCAGCTAGTGAAGAAGCAACTCAAGAGGATGTTAATGCAGCACTTGAAGATTTAAAAGTTGCCTTTGAATCTTTAGAAAAAAAGCCATCAATATCTGAAGAAGATGATAGGAAAGCTTTAGAATCTTTAGTATCTAAAATTGAAGCTTTAGATAAAGCAGAATATATAAGTTCAACTTGGGATAAGTTAGCTATTGCATTAGAAAAAGCTAATAATGTTTTAAGTAATGAAAATGCAATGGAAGAAGAAGTTTCTAAAACTTATGATGAGTTATTAAGAGCATTCTTAGAGTTAAGATTAAAACCAAATAAGGACAAACTACAAGATTTAATAAATAAGGTAGAAAGTTTGGATAAGAATAAATATACGAAAGAATCTTGGGCTAAACTAGAGGAAAAATTAGCTGCAGCTAAGGCTATTATGTTAAATGAAGATGTAGATAAGAATGAAGTAGATAAAGCTAAAGATGAATTAGAAGTTGCTTTAGGTGAATTAGTTGCAAATTCAGATAGTAATGATAATGATAACTCAAATAATAATATAAATGGCTCTGAAAATAATTCAGAATCTAATTCTGGAACTAATAATAAACCAGGAAATAATAGTGGTAAAGATAATGGAAGTTTACCTAAGACAGGTGGAACTTCAGCAGTAGCCGTAGGGTTATTAGGATTAACTGCAGTAGGTGGAGGTGCTATATTAATTAGAAAAAAGAAGTAAATACATTTATTAGAGAAGAAGATTGAAAAATAATAATTGATATCTTTTTAATTAGATATTACTATTTTGAGAATAGAATGGTAATAAAGAGTAGAATTAAGTCATAAAAGTGTTATTAGGAATAGAGCTACTCTTCCGTGAGTAGCTCTATAATTAAAAATAAATCTCACTAGTTAGGTTAAGTTATTCTATTAACATCTTTTAAAAGTTTTTCAAGTTTTTCAGTAGAAGTAATTCTTTCATTACATTCAACACTATTTAAACATATATGAAAACCAAGAGATTTATAATCATCTTCATTCCTAGGTTTACAAATAGGTGAGACAAATGCAACTTCACTTTCAGATCCAATATGATTACAAATAGTACATATATTGGTGTTGTTTGAAATAGAATTTGGAAGTCTACAAGCCATTCCTAAGAGTTTACCTTCCATATTATATGTGATAAGCAGCTTTCTAGTAGATTCATCAATCCATCCTAAATATACAAGCTTTGAATCCTCTATATTTAAAGTAGGAATTTTAAGTTTCTTTTCTTTTTTAAATACTTTAGTAAGCTCATTCCTTGTTATATTAGGCATGCCATATACATATTGATCCAAATCTTTTAAGTATACATTAATATGTAAAGGTTCAGTTATTTTACTTATATTTAGTATTTCTTTTTCTTCTTCTGATAAATTATCAAAGAAAGATAATATTTTCTCCTGTGTAATAACTTTTGTAGTTTCAACAATATTATTATCCACACAATTTCTAAAAGCATTATTTAAATCAAATAAACACTTTTTTATATAATTAAATTGTTGCTTTTTTATAAAAGAAGTCATAATAACACCTCATTTCTATCAGATTTAATTAAATATTAACAGTAAAACAATAACATGCTTAAAAGTGAATATTCAATCTAATAAATGTTTCTGTATTAATTATGTGCATATTCGTTTTTCAATACTTATGATTCTTCTTATACTTTTTTCTGATAAGAAATATTCTCTAGTTAGTTCATAGATAGGAGTTCCTTGAAGATATTTTTTATATATCTCATTATTCCTTATCTTAAGGCTACTCTTTATACCACTTTTTTCACCCCAGGATTTATGATTTTCACATTTTCTTGGAATATAAAGATATTCTCCATCTACATATTCTTGAATCATTTCAAGAACTTCTCTTGGTAACACATCTATTGCTTTAATATATTTCATTTTTTTGCTCCTTAATTTTAAAAATTTAAAATTTAAAGCAAAGAGTACTAAAATCTATGTGTTACAGAACCTAAAAAGATCAGCTAACTTAATAACTGCTTAGGCTCCAAACAAAGCATAGCTGATTTTTATGTAGTCTTTGCATGGAGCAAGTAGGTTTAAAAATGAATGTATTATATACTTTCATAAAAAAAACACCTCCTATATATAATTTAAATTATAGCATAATCATATAAATTTAATAAATATATAACTTGGAGGAAAAGTGATGGAAGGAGAGAAGGTTTGTAATAAATACTTAGATGAGAATTATGAACATTATGTTGTAGAATACAGAGGAGAATTTCAAGAACAAATAAATAAACTTGATTATGCATGTGGAACAACTATAACAGAGACATTAGCAGTAGTTGCAGTTGAAGTAAATAACTTAAATAAGTTAAGAGCAGAGGTTCCTGCAATTATTTTTGTTGAGGCTAAGAGTATATATGTATTGCAAGAGATAGATCCATCTAATGCTGATAATATACATAAACTTAAAATTAATCAATATTTAAATTTAACTGGAAAAGGTGTATTAGTAGGAATGATAGATAGTGGAATAAATTATCTTAATCAAGAGTTTATTAGAGAAGATGATACATCAAGAATTTTAAGAATTTGGGATCAAAGTGTACAAGCAAAAAACAAAAGTGATTTTAAGTTTGGGACCGTATATTATAACGAAGAAATTAATGAAGCAATAAAAGCATATAAATCAGGAAAGGATCCATATAGTATAGTTAATTCTAAAGATGAAATAGATCATGGTACTAAGATGGCAGGAATAATTGGAGCTAGGGGATATAATGAGCAAATGAAAGGGATTGCTCATGATTGTGATTTTTTAGTTGTAAAGCTATTAGAATCACCTAATTATAGAAAAATATTAAGAGAAAACAATCTGAAGCAGGTGCCTGTATATAGTAATGCTGAAATATTATCGGCAATAGAGTTTTTAAGGGAAACAGCTGAAGAAATCAATAGACCACTAGTAATTTTTTGTGGAGTAGGGAGTCATGATGGAAGTCATGATGGATATAATATTACAGCTAGGTTTATAACTTCTTTTGCGAATGAAGAAGGAGTTATTTTTGTTGCAGGAACTGGTAATTCTGGAGATTCAGAAGGGCATGTAATAAATTATGTGAAAAATGATGGAGATGTAGGAACAGTAGAGTTACTAATATCTAAAAATATGAAGCATTTGGAGTTTTATGTATGGATTCAGAAACCAGATATTATGTCATTAAATATAATAGATCCATCAGGAGAGGAAATGGGATATCTGGCTCCAAAAATATACTCAACATATGAAAAAAATTTTTATTTATTAAATACAAATTTAAAAGTAACTAGTTATAACCCAGAAAATTTTACTGGACATCAGGTATTTTTAGTTGTGTTTACAGATATTAAGAGTGGAATATGGAAGTTAAATTTAAGGGGAGAGTATATTACTAATGGAAGATTTGATATTTGGTTACCAGATAAGACTTTATTACCAGAGGGGACTAAGTTTTTAAATTCAAATCCAGATACTACATTAACCATACCTTCTACAGCGAAAAGAGTTACAACAGTTGCTTATTATAATAGCATAAATGATGCAATAGTTACATCGTCAGGCAAAGGGTTTGACTCTAATCAGACTATAAATCCAGATTTAGCAGCAGATGGAATTAACATTTTAACTACATCAGGAAATGATAATAAAATTGTACCTGTAAGTGGGAGTTCCGCAGCTACAGCAATTGTAGTAGGTGCAATATGTCTATTAATACAATGGCAAATTAATAGTTTAAAAGATGAAGGTGTATATTCAGTAAAGTTAAGAAGTTTTTTAATATATGGAGCTAGAAGGGATAAAAACTATGAATATCCTAATAAGGATATAGGGTATGGAAAATTAGATTTATTAGGATCATTTAATGTAATTGGTGGAGGTTATAGATATGAAGAAAAATATATGGAGTATTATATAAATAATTTATTTATAAGATATCCAATGGATTTAATACGTTAATGGGAGATGAATTAATTGAATAATAATGCAAATACAGAATATGTTTTTAATAGTCCTGATTATAATCATATTATGGTGCAATATTCAGGTAATATTCCCAATATACCTAAAAATGATAATGGATTGTATATTACAAAAGTAAATGATAATTATGCAATAATATCTTTAAAGATATCTATTACTGAATTAGTGCATGAGATAATAAGTAATAACGATATAGATAATATAAGAGAAATACTCGAAAAAAATCTTGATATTGGTGATTTTAAAATAATTTATATAATTCCTACTCAGTTATATACACTTCAGGAGATATCTGCAATTGATGCGGCTCAAGTTAGTACAGTTGGAATTAATACTGCTTTAAATCTGACAGGAGAAGGTGTTATTGTAGGAATTATTGATACTGGAATAGATTATCTAAGTGATGAATTTAGGGATGAAATCGGAAAAAGTAGAATAATTAGTATTTGGGATCAAACTATCGAATCAAATGAAAATGATTCAAAAGATGTGCCTTTTGGAACTATTTATACAAATGAAGAAATAAATAGGGCTATAGAAGCTTATGAGTCAGGAGGAAATCCTTATGATATAGTGCCAAGCAAGGATTTGAATGGTCATGGAACGGGAATGGCAGGGATTGTTGGAGCTACTGGAAAAAATAAAGATATAAGAGGAATAGCACCAAAATGTAATTTTGTAATAGTTAAATTAAGTGAATTTAATATTGTTAAAAAGTTACTAAGCACAAAAACACCAATTTTTGGATTGCCATCAATTTTTCCAGCTATAGAATATTTAAGAAAAATTTTATTAAGTGAAAAAATGCCTGTAGTAGTATTGTTACCATTAGGGAGTAATAATGGAGATCATAAAGGGAATACTTTATTTGATGGATATATAGAAAGTGTATCAAGTAATGTTGGAATTGTAATTGTAACAGGTGCTGGAAATGAAGGAAATAGAGATGAGCACGTATCAGGTATTATAAGAAATAGCAATGAGATTGAAACTATAAATTTATTTATTGAGGAAAATCAAAGATATATGGGAATGGAAATATGGATAGATTTGCCTAGTATTGTAGATATAAATTTAGTTTCACCTTCAGGTGAAGAAACTGGTTTTATTCAAGCAGCGACTAATATTCAACGTGATAATAAATTTATTTTTGAAAAAACTCAGGCAAAAATTTCTTATTTTTTACCAGAAGAATATGCAGGTGATGAATTAATATCTATATATTTTTCCAATATAGTATCAGGTATATGGCAGATAAAATTGAAGTTAAGAAGTGGAGAAATGGCAAGGTATAATGCGTGGATATGGCAGTATGGTTTATCATTACCCAATACTAGATTTTCACCAAGTGATCCATATGGAACAATAACAATTCCTGGAGATTCTACTTCGGTTGTTACAGTTGCTGCATATAATCAAAATAACAATAATTTATTAACTTATTCAGGACTATCATTTAGGCAAGAATATATAAAGAAAATAGATTTTGCTGCAGGTGGAGTTAATACAATGACAGTAGGGTTAAATAATTCTACTCAAATAATAAATGGAACTAGCTTATCAGCTGCTGTTGGAGCTGGGGCTTGCATTTTATTATTTCAATGGGGAATAGTTGAGGGAAATTATCCATATATGTATTCACAAAGTATAAAGACTTTTTTAACTAGGGGAGTTGTAAAGAGGGGGAAGGATGTATATCCTAATCCCGAATTAGGATATGGAATACTTAATTTTTATAAAATATTTGAAAATATGCATTGAGTTTAGTTAATTTAGTTCTTCTAGAATTAATGTACAAAGTTGAAAAATAACTAAAAAAATACTGAACAGTACAAAGGTGTAATGTTCAGTATTTTTTTATAGAAAGTATTACTCAATAGCTGATAAAGCAGTTAAAATTGATATATACACTAAAATTACAAAGAATATATTTACTGCTAATGCACCAAATGTTAATGCACAATTAAATAAATATATCATAGGAACATATAATATAATCACTAATGATACTGGAATTAGTAAGATAAATGATAAATATTTAATATTTACAAAGTTTTGTTTTATAGAAGCGAAAATTGATATTAATAATGCAGGAATTACAGTTAAATAGCTTGCTCCTGGTAAAACAATAGTTAATATAATTGATAATATTAATAATAATACTAATGAACCTATTATAAAATCATTCTTTTCAATAAAGTTTTTTGAGAATTTTTTTATAGTAAATATAAATGTTACAAGTACTAATAAAAGTACAGATACAAAAATTATTCCTTCAAACTTCATAAGTGGTAAATAAGTAAGCTTAAATTCTCTTCCGTTTAAAATTGCAACTATTCGACTAATAATGTATCCAACTATCATTGCTATTATTGTAAATCCAGTGTTTATTAATACAAATTTGAATACATTCTTTACATTTTTAATATTAAATTTTTTATATAAGTAAATTATTAAGATTAATATAACAATCAAGAATACATAGTTTAGAGTATTTGAGTATTCTATAAATTGATTTCCTAATATAAAGAATATTGAATCGTTAGTTCCCTCTAAATTTTCTGGATTAGAATATTTTTCATTAGTAACAAATTCAGTTACTATAGGTAAAACTTGATCACCATAATGCTGCATAGATTCTTCACTTAGATTTTCAGGATTATCATTAGGTGTATGATAATTTTCGATTCCATCTAAAACAGCTATATTAATTCCAGTTAAATTATTTTGTAAAAATACTGTAAAATCAGTAGAGTTAGGTAATAATCTATATATTTCAGATGTTATAGAATATGAAAATGGATTATTACTAGCCTTATATAAATCTAAAACAGCATTGTTATTAGGGCTTGTCTCAAACATTACAGCAGGACCTTCAGTTCCCCTTGCTTCAATATTAATAACATAGTTAACTCCATCAAAAATTTCCGCTTCTTTAACGGATTCTTTTGCGCCTAAAAGACCATACTCTTCACCATCAGTAAATAAAATTTTAATTCCATTTTCAAGTTCAATATTTTTTTCTTTTATAACTCTTAGTGTTTCTAGAATTGTAGAAAGTGCATAACCTGCATCTGCAGCTCCTAAAGAACCATCTGTTTCTGCATACCTTTCTTTCTTTGCATGAGAACTATCATAATGGGTAGCTAATAAAATATAGGAATCAGACTTACCTTTTACTTCAGCATAAATATTTTCAATGTCTACAAGACTATCACTTCTTTTTTCATAAATGTCTTCATACTTATAAAGTTTAGATTCTATACCTAGTGATGAAAGTTCTGAGACTAGATAATCTCTTACTTTTTCTTTAGCTTCAATATCAAAAATTGTGTGTGGTTCTTGAGCGATATTTTTTATATGCTCCATTTGATTATTAACATTAGTCCTACTATTATCGGTATAGTTTGGCTTTGATGGATTTAATGATTTAAATCCTATAAAGAATGATATAAATATGACTAATAATATTATTATGTATTTATTTTTCTTCTGTAAATTCATTTATTTTATCCCCTTTCGCGAAATATAATTGAGAAATATTATATCGTTGATAGAATATCATAAGTCAAATATTTTGTAAATCAAAATAATTAAAGTATAAAGTTTTTTGTTTCTAAATTTTATATTTCTAGACTCAGATAGGGTAATAAATGAATAGGATAAAAGGAGAAAGTAATGATTAAAATTATGCAAGTGGGGAATCTATGATAAATTTAATGATTATTTGTGCATTAGTATTATTAATGTGCATAACTTCTACTAAAATATTATATAAGTTTGGTGTACCAATTCTTTTAATATTTATGGTGTTAGGAATGTTATTTGGGTCTGATGGTATTGTTGGAATATACTTTAATGATTATCAATTAGCTAGTAAAGTAAGTACTATAGCATTAATATTTATAATGTTTTATGGAGGTTTTGGTACTAATTGGGGTATGGCTAAACCTGTAGCAGTACAATCAGTTTTTATGTCAACATTAGGAGTTGTTTTTACAGCTATATTAACAGGATTATTTTGTTTTTTTGTATTTAAAACAACATTATTAGAAGGATTACTTATAGGATCAATTGTTGGATCTACAGATGCAGCTTCTGTATTTGCAATATTAAGATCTCAACGATTAAATTTGAGAGGATCAATTGCATCTATGTTAGAGTTAGAAAGTGGTAGTAATGATCCATGTGCATATATGCTGACAGTGATAATATTAGGATTAATGGCTGATGGTGGATATGGAAATATAATTCCAATGATATTAAAGCAAATTATAGTAGGAGTAATAGTTTCAGTTGTTTTAGCTAAATTATCTATTTACTTATTAAGACATGCTAAATTTGAAATAGAAGGATTTTATCCAATCTTTGTAACTGCTATAGCAGTGTTAGCTTATTCACTAAGTGAATATTTTTCTGGAAATGGATATTTAAGTGTTTATATTACTGGTATTATAATAGGAAATGCAAAGATACCACATAAGAAAAGTATATTTCAATTTTTTGATGGTATATCATGGATTATGCAAATCATGTTATTCTTTTTACTTGGATTATTAGCATTTCCATCAAAGATACCATCAGTAATGATTAAGGGAATATCAATTTCAATATTTATGATTTTTGTAGCAAGACCAGTTGCAATATTTAG
The DNA here is from genome assembly GCF_026168755.1 of Clostridium sp. Lineage (GTDB taxonomy): Bacteria > Bacillota > Clostridia > Clostridiales > Clostridiaceae > Clostridium. The sequence continues at coordinate 23,240 of NZ_JAPFDR010000028.1, forward strand.
TATTTTATATTGGTTTAAGACACCTATAAAAGAAGAGATTTTTATATCATGGGTAGGGATAAGAGGTGCTGCATCACTAGTTTTTGCAATATTTGCTGAAACATATGGAGTATCAATAAATAATGATATTTTTCATATAATATTCTTTATAGCACTATTCTCAGTGGCTGTACAAGGTACAGTTATTCCTAAACTAGCTAAAAAATTAGATTTAATAGATAATGAGGAGTCTGTTTTAAAGACTTTTAATGATTATAAAGAAGACAAGAGTACAAGATTAATAGAGTTTACAATTGATGAGCATAATATTATAGCGAATAAAACAATAATGGATGCTAATATACCAGAAGATATTCTTGTAGTAATGATAAAAAGAAATGGGGATGTATTTGTACCAAATGGATCTACAGAAATTTTACCAGGAGATATCTTAGTTTTATCTGGTAACAAGCTTAAACACTTCAATGAATATAATGAAGATAAGAGTACAACATTAACAGAGGTTTCTGTTGAAGAAAGAAGTGGTTTAATTAATAAATCTATAAAGGATGCAGATATTCCAGATGATGTTCTTATAGTTATGATAAAAAGAAAGGGACAAGTATTAGTTCCTAATGGAAATACAATAATTAATCCAGGAGATATATTAGTTATAACATCGAATAATATGGAGGAAATAGAGGAATTAATAACTGTATAAATTATTAGAAATTCACAATAAATACATGGTGAATTTTTGTATAACAGAAGATAAGAGACTTTCAGAACCTAAAAAGCTTTATAGTGAAGAAGTAAAATAAATTTATGATGGACAAGTATTTGTTCCAGATGATTTAGAAAGAATAGAATTAAAATAAAAATCTATATAATAAGATTATAGAATTTAAAATTAAGTTGTAAAATTATAGTATTCCTAAATACTATAATTTTACAGTTAGATATAGACAAATGTAATATATTTAGATATACTTATTTAGTTGTTAAATATAACGATAATAAAATAATATTGGTTAAAAATACATATATAGTAATATCTATTTTTATTAAAAAGGAAGTTAGGTGAAAGTCCTACACAGTGCCGCTACTGTATTTAGGGAATGTTATTTCAAAGTAATCCATTGAGCATATATGCTTGAGAAGGAGAAATAACGTGATGATCTATAAGTCAGGAGACTTGCCAATATTATAATATCGATACTCTTCGGTAAAAGAGTGATATTAATAAAAAATTAAATATCAAAGAACTAAGAGTATCCTTATATCTTTATATTAAAATGAACAAATATAAAATGATAAAGGGAGAACAAAGATGAAAAATTTCAAAAACGTAACAACAATTCTATTAAGCGCAATGCTTATCTTAGGTCTTGTTTCTTGTGGTACAAGCAATAAGGAATCAGTAAATGGTGGTTCTAATGTGCAAGCACAAGAAAATAATGACTTACATTATCCAGTAACTATAACAACTTATAATTATGCAAGGGAACCTGTTGAAATGACTTTTGATAAGGCACCAGAAAAGGTGGTAGCTATTTATCAAAATTCAATTGAAACTATGCTAGCATTAGGACTAGAGGATAGAATAGTTGCAGCTGCAGGGCTTGATCATGATGTGAAAGATGAATACAAAGAAGCTTTTAGTAAGGTAAATTATTTAGAAGAGTTTACTCCATCAAAAGAAGCAATAATAATGGAGAAACCTGATTTCATATTAGGATGGTATTCTTTATTTGATGATAAAAGATTAGGTGATATTGACTATTGGAATGAAAGTGGTGTAAATACTTATATCTCATTAAATAGTGGAGTAGCACAAGAAAGAACAATAGAAAATGAAATAAATGATATATTAAATTTAGGGAAGATTTTTAATGTGGAAGATAAGGCTCAGGCTATAGTGGATGAAATTACAGCAACTGTTAATGAAGTTTCTTCAAAAGTAAGTAATGAAGAAAAACAAAGTGCTATGGTAGTAGAATTTTTTGATGATGAAATATATACATATGGTTCTAAAACTTTAGCTGGAGATATGGTAACAAAATTAGGAGCAGAGGTTTTAAATCCTGAAGGTGGAAATATAGGAGCAGAAGATTTAATTAAGCTAAATCCAGATTGTATTTTTGTTTCTTATATGGATAGAGGAGATGAAAGTGTTCCGGTTGAAGAGGTAAATAAGATATTAGAAAATCCATCCTTTGCAAGCCTTTCAGCAGTTAAAAGCAAAAGAGTTTACGCTATACCATTAGGAGATATGTATTCTAGTGGAATAAGAACTATAGATGGTATAAACACTTTTGCAAATGGATTATATGGAAATGAAGAATAAAGTTTTAAAAGAAGTTCCTATTTATATAGGAACTTCTGTCATACTATTAATTATACTTTTTTTATCTATAGGTTTTGCTGTTACCATGGGATCTGTAGATATTAGTATAAAGGAAGTTTATGAAGTTATATTATATAAATTATTTAATATTGGGGATTTAACTATAGGAATAGGAGCCGTAGCAGATGTAGTTTGGCTAATAAGAATGCCGAGAATAGTATTAGCTATAGCAGTTGGAGCAGGATTATCAGTAGTTGGAATAGTAATGCAAGCAATAGTTAAAAATCCACTAGCTGATCCATATATATTAGGAGTTTCATCAGGTGCATCTTTAGGAGCAACACTTACAGTAGTATTAGGAATAGGAAGTGTATTTGGAAGTAATTCACTTGGTATAATGGGGTTTATTGGAGCTTTTGGAGTTTCTATATTAGTCTTAATGATATCTAATATAGGGGGAAGAAGTAACTCTATAAAGCTACTTTTGGCAGGAATGGCATTAAGCTCTGTTTGTAGTTCTTTTTCAAGTTTTTTAGTATATATATCAGATTATTCACAAAAGCTGAAAACTATAACTTTTTGGTTAATGGGCAGTTTAGCAGGAGCTAAATGGAGTGAAATAGTAATTATATTACCAGTTATAATTTTAGGAACAATATTTTTTATTACCCAATATAGGACATTAAATTTAATGTTATTAGGGGATGAAGTATCAATTACATTAGGTACAGATTTGCATAAATTTAGAATTATATATCTAGTAATAACCTCACTTATGATAGGGTTATTGGTTTATGTATCAGGAATGATAGGGTTTGTTGGACTTATAATACCTCATATAGTTAGAATTATTTTTGGAACCGATCATAAAAAAATAATTCCAATAACAGCTTTGTTGGGATCAATAATTTTAATATGGGCAGATGTTATTTCTAGAGTTTTGATAAGGGGTACAGAAATACCTATTGGAATAGTTATATCAATAATAGGAGCACCGTTATTTGTATGGCTTATGATTAAAAAGAATTATGGATTTGGTGGTAATAAGTAATGAATATAAAAGCTGAAAATATAAATATTACTTTAGAAAAAAATAATATATTAAAAGGTATAAATATAGAGGTAGATAATAAGGAAGTTGTAGGAATAATAGGACCTAATGGAAGTGGAAAATCAACTTTGCTGAAATGTATATATATGGTATTAAAGCCCAATGATGGAGCAATACTGTTAGATAATGTAGATATAAAAGATATGACAGTAAAAGAAAGCTCAAAAAGATTGGCTGTATTATCTCAGCATAATAATTATAATTTTGATTTTACTGTTAAAGATATTGTTTTAATGGGAAGATCCCCTCATAAAAAGTTTATGGAAAGAGATAATAAAGAGGATTATGATATTGTAAATGAAGCTTTAAAAAAAGTTGATATGTTTGAGTTTAAGGATAGATCTTTTCAAAGTTTATCAGGTGGTGAACAACAAAGAGTAATACTTGCAAGAGCTTTAGCGCAACAGCCACAATGTTTAATATTGGATGAGCCAACAAATCACTTAGATATAAAATATCAATTACAACTTATGAGAATAGTTAAGGGGTTAGGTATTGAGGTTATTGCAGCAATTCATGATTTGAATATTGCAGCTATGTATTGTGATAAAATATATGTTTTGAAGGACGGAGAAATTATTAAGAATGGTAAGCCAAAGGATGTATTAACGCAGGAACTTATAAAAGATGTTTATGAAGTTGATTCAGAAGTTATTGTAAATGAAGAGAGGGTTCATATTTCTTATATCTGTTAGATGAAGGGGATTTTCTATAGTTAAAATTTATATAATGTATAGCAAATATGAAAGGGTATTAGTAAGTAAAATTATTTATAAAGTAATGAATGTAGTATATAATATAAATAATTAAGTAGAGTTAAAGGGTGGTAATTTTATGTTTCTAGATAGATCTATTGAAGATGCTAAGAGTAAAGATGAAATTTTAGATATTATTAATAGTTTTGATTTTAAAAATATTTTTTTTAGGAGAGATATTAAAAATATAATTATATTTGGAAGTTTGTATAATGGAAACTTTACAGTAGAATCAGATGTAGATATAGCTATAATAAGAAAAAATAAACTAAGCTTTACAGAAGAACTAGAAATAACTACTGAATTAGAAGATATACTAGGAAGAAGTGTAGATATAATAGATATAAATGATGATAATATTAATAATGTTATTAAATTTGATGCATTAAATAGTAAACTTATAATAAATAATGATGAATTACTAGAAGAATCAAGAATTTATTATGATAGACTTTATAAAGAAAATGAAGAGTTTTGGTATTTTTTAGACAAGGCGGTATTAGGCGATGAATAAGGAAAGATTAAATAGCTAAATAATAAGCTATATCTAAAATCAAATTTTAAATTTAGATATAGCTTGTTTTATATTTTATTCAAAAGGTCTAACTCTTAATGTTATTCCTAAATCATCACATACTTTTTGACTTGCTTCAATGGCATCTTTACCAATACAATCTACAACGGTGAATACAACATTAGGAATATAAGACTTACATGATACAGCAAATTTCTTCATAGCATTATAAGATTCAATTCCAAACTTGTTTTTAGTTATTTTATAAAACTCTTCAGCTGTTGGTGCATTAAGGCTTATAGAAATTGTATCAATTAAACCATTTAGTAGAGGAGATATCTCCCTTTTATTAATTAAATCCCCTAAGCCATTAGTATTAATTCTAATTGGAATTTTTGAGTTTCTTTCTTTTATATATTTAGAAACTTCAATTATGGCATCTAATCTTTCAGTTGGTTCTCCAAATCCGCAGAATATAATTTCATCATAAAGATTAATATCTATAGATTCAAACTCACTAATTACTTCATTAACTGTTGGTTCTCTTTCTAACCATAGGCTATTGGATTCAAGCATTTTTTTAGTTTGTCTCAAACAAAATACACATGCACATGCACATGGACAACGATTAGTCAAATTTACATATATATTTTTCTTTATACCCTTAGATTCCATTTCTTTAATTGTTATATTTTTTAAATTTATAAAATTCCCCTTATCACTAGTATATAAAATAACCATATTACCCCATCCTTTTATATTATTTTAATTCAGTTAAGAATTCCTCAAAACAAACGCCATAGCTACCAGGTAAATTCAAATTAGTAGTAAATTTTAATGATTTACTAATGAAATCTGTTGCTTTTTTTACTGAATCTGCAAAATCTTCGCCTTTAACAAGACTAGCAGATACAATAGAAGAGAAAACATCACCAGTTCCAGAACGATCTTCTCCAATTTTTTTAACTTGTATAACTTTATAAGGTTTATTACTTTCAAAAATAAAATTTTCTATAGCATCTTGTCTTTGTAAGCCAGTAATTACTATTTTGCTTGGACCCTGAAGAGATAATCTTTCACATAATAAATATAATTCTTCATGTGTTGGAGTATCAGAAGGGTAAGATAAATCTAATAATCTACAAACTTCAGTAAGGTTAGGTGTTAATACATCTGCATATTTAATTAAATTTTGCATTTCTTTACACATTTCATCTGTGTAAGTAGAATAAAGCTTTCCATAGTCACCCATGACTGGATCTATTAAAACTATATTATTTTCAGTTTTAAATTTTTCTAAAAATTCTACTACTATTTTAATTTGTTCTTTAGAACCTAAAAAACCTGTACATATTCCATCAAAGTTTAATCCAAGGATTTCCCAATTATTTATATATTCTTTCATTTTAGGCGTATAATCTTCAAAAAAGAAATTATTAAATCCAGTATGGTTTGAAAGTATAGCTGTTGGTATAAAACAACATTGAACTTTAAGTGCTGAAATAATAGGTAATGAAACGGCTATGGAGCATCTACCGAACCCTGTTATATCATTTATAAGAGCTATTTTTTTCTGATTAAATCCCATCATTCTTTTCACATCCTTTAAATACTAATTATAAAAGAAGAATTTTGGAAAAGCAATTTTAGAAGATTTGTAACGATACAATATTTGAGTTGTAAATATATAAAAGAACTTAATGGTAAAATTAAACTTAATTATGCGGAGATATACAAATAATTATAACAATTTGAAAATTATGGTACAATGAAATATATAATTTATGAGATAATTGTTATAGTAAAAAATTAAATGGATAATAAATAGGAGATAACTTATGAAATTAGCAGTAAATGCTTACAGTGCAGAGGAATTAGTGCATCGACCTTTTTATTGTGCAATTGTAGATGAAGCTGATTCAATACTAATAGATGAAGCAAGAATTTACTTAGTTGTGGAAAGCTTTATGATAATAAGAATTTTAATTTATTAAGGTTATTAAATAGCACCTTATATGCAGAAGTGATGCTTAAAAGGGATATAGATTATATTGTAAAAAATGAGAATATTGAAATGATCGATGAATTTACAGGGCGTATTTCAAGGAATAGGCATTGGGCTGATGGAATTCAGGCAGCTTTAGAAGTTAAAGAGAATTTAGAGGTTCAATGTACAAGTAAAATCCTATCACAAATAACTTTACAGCATTTTGTTAAATGGACAGCCAATTCTTATAGGTACAAGTAATGTTAAAGAATCAACTTATCTAGCTAAAAAACTAATAGATGTAGGAATAAGATGTCAGGTGTTGAATGCTGTAAATGATGAACTAGAAGCTAAAGTTATAGAAAAAGCAGGTGTATTAGGAGCAGTAACTAGAGTTTTCAATAAGGGCTTATTTATATAAGATATCTAGAAAAAATATTGTATAGATAGTATTTAGTTCAATTAATTAGATAAGTTGGAATTTATGGAGGAGATAAGAAATGATTATTAGAAGGTATGAAATATCAGATTGCAAGTATGTAGCAGAATTATTTTATAACACAGTACATTTCATTAACTCAAAGGATTATACAGAAGAACAATTAAATGTATGGGCAACGGGGAGTATAGATTTAGAGCAGTGGAACCAATCTTTGATGTCAAATTTTTCACTTGTTGCAGTTGAAGATGAACTTATAGTTGGTTTTGGTGATATAGATAGAACAGGATATCTAGATAGGCTATATGTTCATAAGGACTATCAAAATAAAGGAATTGCTACTGAAATTTGTGATAAGTTGGAATGCATTTTGAATGTAGATAAAATAATTACTCATGCTTCAATTACAGCAAGACCATTTTTTGAGAAAAGAGGATATAAAGTTATTAAGAAACAGAGTGTAGAAAGAAGTGGGGTTTTGTTACAAAATTATGTTATGGAGAAACAAATAAGTTGGAAAAGTTAATATAAAATTGGTTGTTGTACCAAAGATATGTAAATAATAATTTAGAGTGGTAAACTTAAAATTTATGGTTCATATTATTAGGAAATTATATATGAGCTATGAATAAATAACTTATATTTATATAGAGTTCAACATATATATTTATTTGTAATATTAAATTAATAGGGGAGATGATTAAAATAAAAAAATAAATTTTCTATTGATACTGATAAGTGTATTTTTATTATGTAGTTGTAATGATAACAATATAGAAAAAAGTGAAAATAATGGTGTAAGCGATAAGACTATTAAAGAAGAAAGTCTGGAGGAAAAGTTTACAGTTGGAGAAGTAGTTGAATATTTATGTTCAGAAGAAATCGAAGATAGAGAATATAATAAAGAAGGAAATCAAAAGGCAGCTGAATATATTGATGAGTTGTATAAAGAATTAGATTTAGAATTTGTTTTTGGTAAATCGTATTTAGATAATTTTTTATATTATGATATAAATCTTAGTAATGTTGTTGGTAAGATTAGTGGAAAGGATAATAGTACTGCTATTATTTTAACAGCTCACTTTGATGCTTGGTTTAATGGAGCTGTTGATAATGCATCAGGTGTTTCTACTGTTCTTGAAATAGCTAAATTATTAAAAGATACATCGAAAAAAGAATCTCTTAATTATGATGTTATTTTCCTAATGACTAATGGAGAAATGGCTCTTTTTTCAGGTAGTAGAAAGTTTGTAACAAAGCTTGAACAGCTACAATATAAAAGTGTTTTTAATATAAATATTGACTGTGTTGGAATGAAAGATTCATATAATTCTAATCCTTTAGGTTTAAAAAATTTAAGTAGAATTAGTGAGTCACAAATATTATATTCAGGGATTAAAGAGATTTTTAATGATAATAATATAGATTTTGTTGATGATTATCCTACTGAAAAAGCTAAAATGGCTTTTGAGCAAAATATGGGAGTAAGTGATTATTTTGCATTTGAGGAAAATGGTTATGCAAATATTCATATATGTCAACAGGGTATTTCAGAGTTTATTTTAAATGAAAAAGATACTCCAGAATTAATAGATTATGAAAAAATAGAGAAGCTCGCCGATGTATTATCCCGTTATATAAAAAATGTAACATTATAATGTATTAAATTTTACTACTTAAGTCTAATATGTTATATTTGATTCAAAATAAAATAAGTTAGAAAGGAGATAGGTGTGATGGAGGTTAATAAAAGTATTTGCCCTATTTGTGGAAAAACTAATAACTGTGCCTATGAAAAAGGATTATCACATGGAAGCTGTTGGTGTGAGAAAATTGAAGTTCCTAAAGAATTAAGAGATCAAATACCAGAAAATTTACGAGGAAAAGCTTGTATTTGTAAAGAATGTGTAATGAGTTATAAAAGAAGAAGCAATAAATAAAAAGAGAATATTTAAAATAAAGTGTATCCTATAGGGTAGACATGATAAAAAAGTTTACTCTATAGGATTTTTCTATTTATTTTAGATATAAAAATTGTTTTTTATAAATTTACATTATTCTTATATGATAATTAATATATATTATATTCCTATAGTTTCTTTAAATTTTGAAACAATATCTATTAATTTAGTCTTTGTTTTAGATTTATAGTAAGTAGGATTTGTAATAATCTCTACAGGGATAGGTGATTTTTTCTTACCTGATAATCTATCATTTATATTCTTTAAATAATGATTTACAAATCTAAGATTTGAATTAAGTTTAGATAATTTTTTGAAATATTTTTTTGCATTAACTAAATCATTTGTATAATAAAAACTAATTGCATATTTAGTTAAAAAATCTTCATTATCAAGTAGCATACTACCTGCAATAGTGTTGACACTTTTATTTAAATAATAAAGAGCTTCTTCATAATTTTCTGTCTTAGTTAGTAATAAAGCTAAACTGCAAATAGAGTAATAATCATCCTTCTTAAAGGAAAGGACCAGCTTAAAGTTTGTAATTGCAGCATCATAAGAATTATTATCTGAATAATATTGACCAAATAATTTATATAGTTCAAAATCTTTATTATATAAGCTTAAGGCTTGATTTAAGTAATATTCTGCATCCTTTGATCCACCATAAACTAAATCATAAGCCATAGAACGAAGGTCTATATACTCTTCTAATATATTAGAATCAATATCTTTTAGAGAATCATAGCTTAATGTTCCACCAAAAGATAATCTATCAAATAAATAATCAATTTTTAAAGTAGGATAAATTGCTATTAGTTCATCATGCCTAGATAGCCAATTAAATTTATTATTTAAGAATGTAAAAATATTTTTAGGAATATTTTTATTATTAGTTATAAATTCTATAATATTTTGTTCTACTAAATAAAATAGTATTTCATTTGAGGCTATAGGTAAAGAAAATAATTCTTTCCAGCTTTCCTCGTTTATCCTAAGCGAAAAATCGTTATAGATTTCTTTTAGTTTACTCATAAATGGTTCAATATATGGATTAAGATATTTTTTATAAATTGGAATTGTTAATGGTAAAGATACTGAATTATTAGAAAGTTTATTCTTAATAGTATCTAGTTCAGCTCTTATTGAAATATCCCAAGGTCTTAATTTAATTATTAAAGTATATAAATCTTTAGCTTTTTGTAGATCATATGAATGATGATAACAGTGAGCTAAATCCATAATACGATCTAAATCAATTGTATTTTTCAATTTTTTTATATATTTTTCAAGATAGTATATTGCATTTGAAAATTGGTTACTTTTTGCTAGTAAATGTCCAAAGTTTGAAAGACAAAACATGTCATTAGGGTTTATACTAATGGCTTCTCTAAAGTAATTTAAAGCCATAAGATTATCATTTTTAGTAATATAATAATTTCCTAATAGTTTTAATAGGTCTAAATCTTTTGTATATATAGCATAGGCAGCAAATAAACAGCTTTTATCAGTATCTTCTTCATTAGAATTAAGGGATAAATAAGCCTTTTCTCTAAGAGCGAGATATTCATCTAATTGATCAGTATCAATATTAGATAAATAGTTATAAGTTAAAGGTAATGGATTATTTATCTCATTTATTATAAAATCAACAATTTCATTTGAAATATTAGATTTTAATTCGCTGATTCTATTTGTCCAATTAAATCTAGAATTTAATAAAGTATAAATATTTAAAGGAAGATATTTATGTATATATATATACTTAATAAGTTCAATTTCTAAGTTTTCATTAATAGAAGGGTTATTTAAAATAGGTAGTGTTAATAAATTAATCCATGAATCCTTAGAAAATCTAAGACTAGGATTATTATATATTTCATTTACTTTGTCAATAAATTTATCTATTGAATCTATAGAGGTATTATCTATAGATGAGTTTATTAAAGCTGATAAAATATCGAAATTAGAATTATGCAATAAAGTCATATTTAGATCTCCAATGGATGCAGTAGCTAAAGAAATAGCTTTATTATATGCTAACTCTAATTCCTCAGCATCTTTATTATTTTCGGCTATAGAATTACTTAATTCAACATAAGCCTCATTAATTTTATCAATATTTCTAGTTGGTGTTATTCTTAAAACAGTCCAGCAACTCATATGGTTAAATTACCCTCCTATTCATCAAATTTTTATTCAATTTATCTCTTACTATAAGAAAATAGAAGAAATATAAAAAGTATTGTATATACATATTTTATATTAAATAGAAAATAATGTAAAAATAATTAATAACAAATATTATTACATTATTTTCAAAATAAATAGACTTAAATGTAAATAATAGAAGAAAATAAGAAAAAATTAAATAAAATAGTGAAAAAATATAAATTTAAGTTATTATATAATTAGTATAAATTATTAATAAAAATTTTAAATTATAAATAGTAGGGATAAGGTGACAGTAGTTATATGACTTTGGAGATTGATAAAATAAAAGCTATAATATTCGATATGGATGGAGTAATATTTGATACTGAAATGATATATTTAAAAGTATGGTCAGATGTTTTTGAAAAGTATGGATATAAAATGACAAAGGAAATATATTCATTAGTATTAGGCACTGGTCGTGAAAATGTTAAAAAAGTATTTGTGAGTCATTTTGGAAGTAATTTACCAATAGATGATATGTACATAGAAAAGGATGATAATTTAGCTAAAGAAATAGAGAAAGGCGTTCCTTTAAAATTAGGAGTATATGAAATTTTAGAATACTTAAAAGAAAATGATTTTAAAATTGCCTTAGCAACATCAGCTATTTCAAAAAGGGCATTTAAACAACTAAAGCAAGCTAATATTGAAAACTTTTTTAATGCTGTAGTATGTAAGGATGAAGTTAAGAAAACTAAACCAAATCCTGATATATTTTTAAAAGCTGCAGATAAGTTAATGGTAAAGCCAGAACAATGCATTGTAATTGAAGATTCAAGTGCAGGGATAGAGGCGGCATTTAACGCTGGTATGATACCTATTCATGTTGTTGACTTGAAAGAAGCTGATGAAAATATTTTAAGTAAATCTTATAAAAGTTTTAATAATTTAAATGAAATAAGAGGGGAATTAATAAAATGCTAATAAGAAAATTATCTTATTAGCATTTTATATTTTTATTTAAGTATTCATCTCTAAATTCTAATGGAGTTTTTGATGTTATTTTTTTAAATACAGTACTAAAATAGCTTTGATTATTATAGCCCACAGAAAGTGAAACATCAAGTAAAGAGATATTAGGATTTTTTAATAGTTCTTTACTTTTTTCTATTTTATAGTTGTTTAAATAGTTTATAAATGTAGATCCAACTTCTTTTTTAAATACACTACAAAAATAACATTTATTTACGTTTAATTCTTTGCAAATATCATCTATTGAGATTTCGTGAGCATAGTTTTTTTCAATATATTTAATAGCATGATTTACAAAAGGAGAATTAATCATGTTTGGTTTATTATTACAAATATGATTATCGATAATATAAGAATGTAATTTAATAATATTTTCTAATCCATCCTCTGTGAGTATATTAATAAAATTAAAATTATTATAATCCTCAGTGAGTTTATATGGTCCTATTAATAGATACATTTTATTATTGTCATAATGATTAAAGCTAATGCAAGTAAAGGATATATCTTGATTTATATTAAATGAAAAAGTGTTTGATGAAAAATTTATTTTTTTTATTTGTTCTATAGCTTTAGAAGTATAAAATGAATTATCGATTTTGGAGTCATGATTATGGGCAAATATAGTTTCAAACTTATAATTTAAAACTAGTATTGGAACAGCAAGGCAATTAAAGAAATTAGTTAATATATTTGAAATCATTAATTTGAGCATCCTTCCCTTAAATTTTATTCTAAATTTATTAAATATAAAAATATTGTTAAAAAAATTGTAAATATAGTTAAAATATATGTTTAAAATATATGATATTATTTTAATAGTAAATGAGAATCAATATCACTAATTATGAAAGAAAATTATTAATATGTCAATTAAAAGGAAAAAATAAATTTTAGAAATACATTTAGGGGGAATAGGATTATGGTAAGAAAGAAGCTTTGTAAGATATTAGCTGCATTAATGGTGTCAACAATTGTATTAGGAACTAATGTACAAGCGGTAGGAGCAACAACAGTTGATGCTATTGCTAGTCCATCAATAGATAACTCAGGGAACGAAGATGCCAATCAAGGTAGTAATTTAGTTAATGGAACATATACAGTTAAAAATGAAACTCAATATGTTGAACCAGGAAACACTACAGGTGAATCTATGGCTAGAAAAGCATTAAAAGAAGATACTATTATTAAAATTGAAGAAGATAAAATAACTATGACATTACAATTTGATGATCAGTTATATCCAATGATGAAAGATATTAAAGTAAGTTTAGATGGGGTTGATTTAAATGGAGTTAATGATACAACAAATAAATCAATTACTTTTGAAGTGCCATCTGTTGATGCTAAAGTACAAGTAGATATGACTGTAATAGCCATGGGAAAAGAAGTGACTTTCTTTGTAACAAATGATACTAGCACAATTCCTACTGAAGATAATTCAGTAGAAGATAATGAAAATCAAGAAAATGTTTTAGCTGATGGCGTATATAAAATAACAAATAAGACATTAAAATCAGGATTAGATACTAATAGTTCAATAAGAAATTATATAGCTAAAGATTCGATTGTAACAGTTAAAGACGGAAAAATTACTGTAACTATGAAATATAATGAAGCTGGATTAGAAACTGTACGATCAACAAACTCAATCAAAATAAATGGACAAGAAGTTTCATTTGTAAAAAATGAGGATGGATCAATAAGCTTTGATATTGAATCAATGAATACATTATACACAAGAATTAGTGTTAATCTAACATACTATAATGAAGGTCTTCCAGAATTTATGTTCCCAGGAAAATTACACACAGTTGATGTTGATTTATTACATGAGGGAGAATTAACTGAATATACAGGGGATGGTTCCTCTAATGATTCAGGAAACGGTGAAGAAGAACAAGTAAAGCCTGATAATAATGGTGAAAATGGCGATGGTGAACAAATACCTGGAAATCCAGAAAATAATGGTGGTAATACTGGAAATGAAGATTCAAATAATGGAGTAACTGAAGAACAAGGCACTAAGGTTTATACAGGAAAAAATAATGTAACTCATGAGAGTGAGACTGGGCTTAGTATGGCAAGGAAAGCTTTAGAAGAGACATTAAAGGTTGAAGAAGTAAATGGAAATAAATATGTTACATTAGCATTTACATCTATGGGATCAACAATGATGAGTAATCATACAGTATATGTTAATGGAGCAAAAGTAGATGCAACTAAATCAGTAGATGGTGATATTGTTAGTTTAAGATTTGCTGTTGGAGGCTTAGAAGATTCAATAAAGGTTTCAGCTTATGTTACTATGATGGGAAGAAATGTAGATTTCGGAGTTGATATATTAGAAGATACATTAACATTAGTTACAGATGGAACAACTAATAATGGTGGAACAACTGGAGGTACTACAGGAGGAACAACATCTGGATCAAACAACAATGGTAGTACAAGCACTGAAAACACAACTACTAATAAAGAGGAAACTAAAGTAACAAAAGGTAAGTTATACTCAATTCAAAATAGTGTAACTCATGAGAGTGAAACTGGAAAATCAATGGCTAGAAAATATTTAAATTCTACTTCAAAAGTTGAAGAAATAGATGGTAAATACTATGTTACTTTAACTTTCACTGGAGCTGAGTTTATGCAAAATCATGAGATTTATGTAAATGGTAAAAAAGTTGCTATAACTAAGAATACAAGTGGGGATACAACAAATGTTAGATTTGTAGTTTCAAGCTTAAGCGACAGTATAAAAGTTAAAACTTATGTAGTACCAATGTCTAGAGAAGTTGAATTTGGTGTTACATTATTAGAAGATACTTTAACATTCATTAAAGAATATACAGTAGATACATTACCACAAACTGGTGCACCTATTGCTTCAACAGCAGTTGCAGGTTTAGGAATGCTTTTAACATCTGCAGGAGCTGTTTTAGCAAAGAAAAGAAAGTAATATAAAGTACTAATAAAATTATATGAGGGGGTAAATAAAATAGGAAAGCTATTTATTTGCCTCCTAATTTAGGTTTAAGAATTGATAGTGTAAAGTTTCGTATGAAAAAATAGCCTATGGCTAATTTTTAATAATAATTAAAAAATAACGTTGTAATATCAACTAAAATTTAAAAATTGGATATGACAAAAAGACCTTCGGTATCGGAGGCAAAAATAAAAT
>NZ_JAPFDR010000068.1 GCF_026168755.1 Clostridium sp.
ACGACTTAGGCTTGAAAAGCCTAACGCGTCAATATATTAAAATTCATTAAACTTAAAGAACCGCCGTGTACCAGACCGGTACGCACGGTGGTGTGAGAGGTCGGTAGATAAAATAATTATCTACCTCCTACTCGATTAATAAAATAAAAAGAAATCTTATAAGTAATATAATATCGACGATATACATAAAAATAGAGAAAAATATATCTAAATATAGACAAGAATAAACAGCAGAAAAAGTAAAACGACAGAATATATCATAAATGAGATAAAGATATATTTTTATATTAGAGATTATTAGATTATATGTCGGTTAAAAGAAGTTGAACAGTATAAAAACTTGATGGTAGAATTATAAAATAGAGAAATAATTACTATAATAGAAAATAATTACAATAGAGTAAAAGATGAAGGGGGATTCACATGAGAGGAGAAGGGTTAGCAGCAGTCACGCAGAATAGTAAAAAAAAGACTATTGAAGATATTAAGTCGGTAAATAAGAAGATAAGTAGCAAAATTTCAGATAATAAAAAAGAAAATAAAGTTGTAAAAAAGAAAGTAAAATGTGAATTAAGTAAGGATAATATTTCTTTATTTCATCAAGGAAAGCACTATGAAGCATATGCTTTTATGGGAGCACATGTTATTTCTGAAAAAAGAAAAAGAGGTGTGAGATTCACAACATGGGCTCCTAGGGCAGAAAATGTATATGTAGTAGGTGATTTTTCTAACTTTGAAGTAAAAGAAGATTATAAAATGGACAAGGTATCGGATTTAGGACTATGGAGTATATTTATAGAAGGAATAGAGCCTGGAGAAAAATATAAATATTCAATAGAAAGTATTCATGGAGAACATAAATATAAGGCAGATCCTTATGCTTTTGAATCAGAAAAGAGACCAAAAACCGCATCTATAATTAGTGAGAATGTTAAGTATAAATGGAATGATAGAAGTTGGATGATGAAGAGAAAAAGATTTAATATGTATGAAAGTCCAATTAATATTTATGAAATACATTTAGGATCTTGGAAAACTAAAAATGGAGAGTTTTTAACATATAAAGAAATAGCTGAGGAATTACCGAAGTATTTAGTAGACATGGGATATACTCATGTAGAAATTTTACCATTATTAGAGCATCCATTAGATGCATCTTGGGGATATCAAGGTGTAGGATATTACTCAGTAACTAGTAGATATGGAAATGCAAATGATTTTAAGTATTTAATTGATGAACTGCATAGAGCCGGTATAGGAGTAATATTAGATTGGGTACCAAGTCATTTTTGTAAAGATGCACATGGATTATATATGTTTGATGGAACTCCAACTTATGAATATGAGGAAGAATGGAAAAGAGAAAATAAGGGATGGGGGACTTTTAATTTTGATTTAGGAAGACCAGAAGTTAAGAGTTTCTTAATATCAAATCTTTTTTATTGGATAAAAGAATTTCATATAGATGGTATTAGAAATGATGCAGTATCAAATATGTTGTATCTTAATTATGGAAGAAATGATGGAGAATGGTTCCCTAATATTTATGGAGGATGTGGAAATTTAGAAGCAATACAGTTTATCAAAGAATATAATACGGCACTACACCAGGAATTTCCTACTGTAATGACAATTGCAGAAGAATCTACAGCATGGCCTAAAATATCTAAACCAGTTGAAGAGGATGGATTAGGTTTTAACTTTAAATGGAATATGGGATGGATGAATGATACTTTAAAATATATTAAAGAGGATCCGATAAATAGAAAGTATCATCATCATAAGCTCACTTTTTCAATGGCATACCATTATTCCGAGAACTTTATATTATCTATATCACATGATGAAGTTGTACATGGAAAAGGTTCACTTGTAAATAAAATGTGGGGAGATTATTGGAATAAATTTGCCGGAGTTAGAGTCTATTTAGCGCATATGATGGGACATCCAGGAAAGAAATTAATGTTTATGGGTTCAGAATTTGGTCAATTTATAGAATGGCGTGAATATGAAGGATTACAATGGAACCTAATTGAAGAATATGATATGCATAAGAAGACCCAACAATTTTTTAAAGATATGAATCATTATTATAAGGTAAATAAGGCCTTATGGGAAGGTGATTATAAACCAGAAGGATATGAATGGATCGATGCAGATAATTGCGATGAAAGCATATATTCATTTATAAGAAAGGATAGTAAAAATGATGAGATTTTAATATTCATATGTAATTATACACCTGTAGTTAGATATGATTTTAGAGTTGGTGTTCCACTATTGGCTGAATATATAGAAGATTTTAATACAGATAGCGAAATTTATGGAGGATCAGGACAAGTAATGACTGATAAATTAGTAGCAGAGGAAATTGCTTGTAATAATCAACCATATTCAATAAAAATTAAAGTTCCACCAATGGCAGCTATTATTTTAAAGGTAAATAACAAATCTAAATAGGGAGTGTAAATAGATGAAAGTATTGTTTGTAGCATCAGAAGCGCATCCATTTATTAAAACTGGGGGTTTAGGAGATGTAATGGGAGCATTGCCTAAATCACTAGTAAAACTAGGTGTAGATGTCAGGGTAGTAATACCGAAGTATAAAAATATAAAAGATGAGTTAAAACAAAAATTCCAGTTTGTAAAATGGTTTACTGTTTCTGTAGGTTGGAGAAATCAATATTGTGGAATTTTTCAATATCAATATAAGGGAGTAATTTATTATTTCATAGATAACGAATATTATTTTAATAGAGATGGGTTATATGGATATTTTGATGATGGAGAAAGGTTTGCATTTTTTAATAGAGCTGTTTTAGAGTTTATTAAGCAAATTGATTGGCAACCAGATTTAATAAATTGTAATGACTGGCAAACAGGAATGGTACCAGTACTACTTAATTTAGAATATAAAAAAGATGAATTTTACTCAAAAATAAAAACAGTATTTTCTATTCATAATTTACTATTTAAAGGAAGTTTTTCACCTAAAGTATTACCGGAGTTATTTGGCTATGATTATATGCCATTAGCTAATGGAAGTGTAGAGCTAGATGGTTCAGTAAGCTTTTTAAAAGGGGGATTGAATTACTGTGATCAAATCACAACTGTAAGTAATACTTATGCAGAAGAAATAAAAACTTCACAATATGGTGAAGGATTAGATGGATTTCTTAGAAGTAAAAGCTATTATTTAATGGGAATAGTTAATGGAATAGATTATGAAGAGTTTAATCCACAAGATGATAAATTTATATTTAAAAACTTTAATATTAATTCAATAGATAATAAAGTTGAAAATAAGTTAGCTCTTCAAAGAGAGTTAGGATTACCACAAAAGAAAGATACACCTATGATTGGATTAATATCTAGGCTAACTCATCAAAAGGGTTGTGACTTGATAGTTAATATGATAGATAGGCTACTTCAAAGAGATATACAGCTTGTTATATTAGGAACAGGTGATTATTGGTATGAGGAAACATTTAAGAATTTACAACATAGATATAGAGATAAAGTTTCAGCTAATATAAAGTTTGATAATACTTTAGCACACAAGATATATGCTGCAACTGATATGTTTTTAATGCCGTCATTATTTGAACCTTGTGGATTAGGGCAATTAATAGCATTAAGATATGGATCAATTCCTATTGTAAGAGAAACTGGAGGGTTAAAAGACACAATATCTCCTTATAATCAATACAATGGAGTAGGGAATGGATTTGGGTTTAAAAATTTTAATTCAAATGAATTAATGCAAATTATGGAATACGCATTAACAATCTACAGCGATAAAAATGCTTGGAGTAACATAATCAGACAAGCTATGAATTCAGATAACAGCTGGGAAAAATCAGCTATGCAATATAAGTTGTTATATGAAGGAGTAGTTAATAGATCTTAATGGATTAAGCTATTAGGAGGTAGATATATGCTATCAATCGATAAGAATTCATTTAAAAGAGATTATAACAATAAATTCGTTCAATTACATGGAAAAGAATTAAAAGAAGGAAGTAATCAACAAAAATATGAAGCATTGGGAAGTTTGATTAGAGATTATGTGATTAGTACATGGATGGATACTAATAGTAGGTACAATCAAACTGGAGAAAAACAAGTATACTATTTCTCAATGGAATTCTTATTAGGCAGACTATTAGGTGATTTTCTTTTGAATTTAGGAATAAGAGATATTTGTAAAGAAGCATTAAATGAGTTGGATATTGATTTAGAGGAAATTGAAAATTTAGAGCATGATCAAGGATTGGGTAATGGAGGATTAGGGAGATTAGCAGCTTGCTTTCT
The DNA here is from genome assembly GCF_026168755.1 of Clostridium sp. Taxonomy (GTDB): domain Bacteria; phylum Bacillota; class Clostridia; order Clostridiales; family Clostridiaceae; genus Clostridium. The sequence goes on from NZ_JAPFDR010000068.1 coordinate 4,315, forward strand.
AGACTCTATGGCATCCTTAAATATTGCTGGACATGGATGCGGAATAAGGTATAAATATGGTTTTTTTGAACAAAAAATAGTAGACTGTCAGCAAGTTGAAGCTTCTGATAACTGGTTAAGAGAGGGAAATGTATGGGAAATAAAGAAGCAAGACAAAGCTGAGATAGTTAAATTTGGAGGAACAATTGTTTCTGATTATGTTAATGGCAAATTAACTTTTACTCATGTTAACTATGAGCCTGTTTTAGCAGTACCATATGATACACCAATTGTTGGTTATGAAAATGAAGTAGTAAATACTTTAAGGTTGTGGAGTGCTGAGCCAGTATCAAATGAGTTTGATTTTTCATCATTCAGTAGAGGAGATTTTCTAAAAGCAATATCTTATAAAAATTCAGTAGAAGCAATATCTTTAGTTCTATATCCAGAGGATTCATTTTATGAAGGAAAAATGCTTAGATTAAAGCAACAGTATTTTTTTGTTTCTGCAGGAATACAAAGTATAGTAAGGCATTATAAAAAGCACAAGGGAGACATTAAATTACTAGATGAAAAGATAGCAATACACATCAATGATACGCATCCAACATTAGCAATTCCAGAGTTAATGAGGATATTAATTGATGAAGAGGGATTGTCTTGGGAGAATGCGTGGAGGATAACTCAAAATACAATTTCATACACTAATCATACAATTTTAGCTGAAGCTTTAGAAAAGTGGCCTATTGATATGTTTAAAAGTTTGTTACCAAGGATTTATATGATTATAGAAGAAATAAATAAGAGATATTGTGGGGAACTTTGGAATAAGTATGTAGGTCAATGGGATAAGATATCAAGAATGGCTATTATAGGTGATGGATATGTAAGAATGGCTAATTTAGCTATAGTGGGTAGCCATAGCGTTAATGGAGTAGCAAAACTTCATACTGAGATATTAAAGAAAAAGGAAATGTCTGATTTTTATTATTTATATCCATCAAAGTTTAATAATAAAACTAATGGTATAACTCACAGGAGATGGTTAATTAGGTCTAATCCAGAGTTAACTAATCTTTTACTTGATACTATTGGTGAAAGTTTTATAAAACATCCAACTGATTTAGAGAACTTTGGAAATTATCTTGATGATAAAAATGTTTTAAAAAGACTTGGAGAAATAAAAAAGGGTAATAAAGAAAGATTAGCACAAGAGATTTATAAAAGTAATGGAATAGTTATAGATACGAATTCAATTTTTGATGTTCAAATCAAAAGGATTCATGCTTATAAGCGTCAAACATTGAACTGTTTAAGAATAATGGATCTTTATAATAAACTAATTGATAATCCTAATTTAGATATAATACCAAGAACTTTTATTTTTGCAGGAAAAGCAGCACCAGGATATTATTTAGCCAAAAATACAATTGAGTTAATTTGTAGGGTTGCAGATACTGTAAATAATGATCTGAGAGTGAATGAAAAAATTAAGGTTGTAATGTTGGAGAATTATCAAGTTTCATTAGCTGAAAAAATAATTCCAGCAACTGACCTAAGTGAACAGATTTCAACAACAACAAAAGAAGCATCTGGTACTTCTAATATGAAGTTTATGATGAATGGAGCAATAACTATTGCAACATTAGATGGTGCTAATATTGAAATTAAAGATGAAGTTGGTGAGGATAATATTATTATTTTTGGATTAAATGCTGAAGAGGTATTAAATTATCATAAGAATGGTGGATATTCATCATGGGATATATGCAATAAGGATTCTAGATTACAAAGGGTTACGAATGATTTAATTAATGGTAAATATTGTAGAGATAAAGATAGGTTTAGAAGTATATATGAAAATTTATTAACCTATAATGATGAATTTTTTGTATTAAAGGATTTTGATTCTTATTTAGATGCACAAGAAAGAGTTAATAAATTATATATGGATAAAGAAAGATGGCAAAAGATGTGTGGCATTAATATAGCACATTCAGGAATATTTTCATCTGATAGAACTATTCAGGAATATGCAACAGGAATTTGGGGTTCAACTGTAATATATAAAAATCTTTAGGGGGAATGTGAATTTGGATGATATACAAATTTTCCATGATTCTCACAACCTTGAATTAAGGAATCCTTTTGGTGCAGTTAGTATAGGAACTAAGGTGCGAATCAGATTATGGACTAGTAAAAGATGTTCAGTTTATATTAATTTAATAAATTTTTATAACAATCAGATAGAAATTCAAATGAACGAAATTGGATGGAATAGTTCAGTAAATAATTGGGTTTATGAAGCCGAAGTAGATACATCAAATAATAAGGGTTTAATATATTATTACTTTAGAGTTAATTACTGTGGAATGGATATTATTTATGGAAATAATATAGAATCATTAGGTGGGATAGGCCAGGTATATTTTAATGAGCCAGTAAGCTACCAGATAACTATATATTCTAAGCAAGAAGTACCTAGTTGGTATAGAGAGGGAATTATATATCAAATATTTGTGGATAGGTTTTTTAATGGAGAAGATGAAGGAAAAGTTTTAAATCCTAAAAAGAATACTTTTATATATGGAAATTGGGATGACAGTCCAATGTATATAAAAGATATGGACGGAAATATAGTGAGATGGGATTTTTATGGTGGAAATCTTTTAGGGGTAAAAAAGAAATTGGAATACATTAAGTCATTAGGTGTAAGTGTAATATATTTTAATCCAATATTTGATTCTCCTAGCTGTCATAAGTATGATACTGGCGATTATGAGAAAATAGATCCTATGTTTGGAGATGAAGAAATATTTAAAGATTTATGTAGTGAAGCGGAAAAGTTAGGCATGAGAATTATATTAGATGGGGTTTTTAGTCATACGGGAAGTGATAGTAAATATTTTAATAAATATGGGAATTATGATTCTTTAGGAGCCTATCAGTCTTTACAATCTCCATATTATAGGTGGTATAGATTTAATGATTATCCTAATCTATATGAAACTTGGTGGGGATTTTCTAATATGCCTAATGTAGATGAACTTAATCCAAGTTATTTGGATTATATAATTAGAAATGATAACTCTATTATAGAAAAATGGTTAAGTCTTGGTGCAGGCGGTTGGAGATTAGATGTTGCAGATGAATTACCAGATGAATTTATTAAGATTTTAAAAAAGAAAATTAAAGAAGTAAAAAAAGATAGCGTACTAATTGGTGAGGTATGGGAAGATGCATCAAATAAGGTTAGTTATAATAGGAAAAGAGAGTATCTATTCGGAAATGAGTTAGATTCTGTAACTAATTATCCTTTGAGGCAAATAATTTTAGATTTGGTCAGAAACTATATAGATAGCAAATATTTTATTAAAAAGTATTTATCATTAAAAGAAAACTATCCTAAGGAATACTTTTATTCAACTATGAATATTCTTGGAAACCATGATACTGAAAGAGTATTAACTATGCTAAATAATAATGTCAATCAGTTAAAAGAGGCAATAGTAATTCAAATGACATTACCAGGCGTTCCATTAATATATTATGGAGATGAAGCTGGCTTGACTGGAGGAAAGGACCCAAGCAATAGAAAATCATATCCATGGGGAAAAGAAAATAATGATATATTAGAATTTTATAGAAAGATATCAGTTATTAGAGTTAGTGAAGAGGCTTTAAGGAGTGGAGAAATAGAATTCTTAGAATTTAACAATGGAATATTAGGATATGAAAGAATTTTAAATAAAGATAGAATAATTATCGTAGTCAATACAATGGAAAAAGAAGGAGATATATTAATTAACAATATAAATGGGGAAATTTGGGATTTATTAGATAAAGATAAAGAATATATAGTAGAAAATGGATCGACAAGTGTTTTAATAGAAGCACATAAATTTATAATATTAAAGGTTCTATAAAATAGTATGGCACTTTTATAATTTCAAAGTGCCTTACTTTTTAAATTTTAGTTTGAATATTTTTTAATTAATGGAATATTATTTAACAAAGGCGTTTAGATATATAAATTATATCTAGTTTTTATAAATAAATATATACTAACAAAATAGTACAAAATAATAGCAAAATTACAAAATTAACATAAATAAAAAAATGTAATTAAGTAGATACACTAAATTGTATAGTATTAAGTTAAGAGGGGATGGGGAAAATAGTGAGAAAAAAAGAAATGGTTGCTATGATATTAGCAGGAGGACAAGGTTCAAGATTAGGTGTTTTAACGAAGAAATTAGCTAAGCCAGCAGTACCTTATGGAGGAAAATATAGAATAATAGATTTTCCTTTAAGTAATTGCTCAAATTCAGGTATATATTCAGTTGGAGTACTAACTCAATATAAGCCATTAGAACTTAATGCACATATTGGAATAGGGAATCCATGGGATTTAGATAGAAGAGATGGAGGAGTGAGTATATTACCACCATACCAAGAGGAAAAGGGGGGGAATTGGTATAAGGGAACTGCAAATGCAATTTATCAAAATATTGAATTTGTAGATAGATATAATCCAGAATATGTATTAATTTTATCAGGTGACCATATTTATAAAATGGATTATGATAGAATGCTTCAATTCCATAAGGAAAAGAATGCTGAAGCTACAATAGCAGTAATTGAAGTTCCTATGAAAGAGGCTTCTAGATTTGGAATAATGAATACTAATGAAGATCTATCAATATATGAGTTTGAAGAAAAACCTGCGAATCCTAAGAGTAATATGGCATCCATGGGAGTTTATATATTTAATTGGAAACTATTAAGACAAGCATTAAAGGAAGATGAAAAGGATAAAGAATCTAGCAATGACTTTGGTAAAAACATAATTCCTAAAATGTTAAATGAAGGTAGAAGGTTAGTGGCTTATCCATTTAAAGGATATTGGAAAGATGTTGGTACTATAAATAGTCTTTGGGAAGCAAATATGGATTTATTAAAGAGGGAAAGTGGGTTAAATCTATATGAGGATGATTGGAAGATATACTCTGTTAGCCCTGTAAGACCAGCTCAATATATTGGAAAAGATGCAAATGTGAAAAATTCATTAATAGTTGAAGGATGCACAGTGCATGGAATAGTTGAAAATTCTGTATTATTTGAGGGTGTTTATATAGGGAAAAATACTATTATAAGAGATTCTGTAATAATGACTGATGCCAAAATAGGAGATAGTGTAATAATTAATAAAGCTATTATTGGTGGAGAAGCAAAGATAAGAAGAGATTGTAAGATTGGTAATGGTGAAAAAATATCTGTTATAGCATCTAAAGAAGATGTTAAAAGTGGAACTGTAATAGATGCAATGGAAGTATAGTATAGGAGGGGAAAGAGAAAATATGAATAATTGTATTGGTGTAATTAACTTAGATGAAAATGAAGAAAAAACTATAGAGCTAACAAGACGAAGACCTTTAGCATCTTTACCTATAGCAGGTAGATATAGAGTTGTTGACTTTGTATTATCTAATATGACTAATTCAGGAATTGAAGTAATAGGAATATTTACAAAAAATAAGTCAAGATCACTAATGGATCATTTGACAAATGGTAGGCCGTGGGATATGCATCGCAAAAAGGATGGATTAAAGGTATTTAATTTTGGTGATATTGATCCGGTACATGATGATGTTCATAACTTTTTAGAAAACATAGATTATTTTGATTATAGTAAAAAAGAGTATACTTTGATTTGCTCATCATATATGATTTGCAATATAAATTATAGTGAATTAATTAAGTATCACATTGCACAAGGTAATGATGTAACAACAGTATATAAAAATGTTAAGCATATAGAAGATAGCTTTATTGGATGCCAAGTTTTAAACTTAGATGAAAACAGTAGAGTAACTGGTGTTGGAGAAAATGTAGGTTTAAAGAATAGTGCTAATATAAATATGGAAATGTATATAATGAAAACTGATCTTTTTATAGACATGATATATGAATGTATTAGAGGTGGAATATATAAAAAGATAAAAAATTATATTAATGGAAATATAGATAAATTAAAAGTTGGTGGATATGAGTTCAAGGGGTACTTGGCTTGCATTAATTCCATAGGAGCATACTATGATGCTAACATGGAATTCTTAAATGAAAAAGTAAATAAAGAATTATTCTATAATAATTTTCCTATATATACAAAACCAAAGGATGCATGCCCAACGCAATATACTGAAACAAGTAGTGTAGTAAATTCTATTATTGCTAATGGTTCATATATTGAAGGAACAGTTAAAAATAGTGTTATAGGAAGAAATGTTTATATTGGAAAAGGTAGTGTAATTGAAAATTGTGTTATACTTCAAAATACTGTTATAGGGAATAATGTAACTATGAATAATACAATTACAGATAAAGGAACATTAATTGATGATAATGAAGAGGTAAAGGGGTTAGAAAATAATCCGCTTATAATTCCTAAAAAAAGAGTTGTTTAAAAATATTAATTAATAGTAAGAGAGTTGAAATAAAAATATATTTTAGCTCTCTTTTTCATATCTAGGAAAAGTATAAATCTGTTGAGTCTTAAAGATAGTAATATCAATGACTTTAATAGTGTAAAATCAAAAAGGACACTATGAAAAGGGAGGAGGGAGGATTTATAAACATATGATGGTAAAGGTAATATAGTTGATTGAATATTCAAATTAAATAAGTGAACGTATCCTTGTGTATCAATATAAGTATTATTAAGAAAATTTATGAAAAATACAGAAAAACTAAACTAATTTCTGAATATAATAATACAGTATTGGTTAATATATTAATATAATGATATTATAAGTCTTGTCCAAAAGGACCGCTGATAAGTCGAAAGATAGGAAGTGAAGTAAGTTAACAAAAACAACAAAAAATGTTGAAAAAAGATGTTGACAGAAAAGTTTCTCAGTGATAAGATAAGGAAGTCGCTTCGGTGCGACAGAGTAAATGGTCTTTGAAAATTGAACAGAATATAGTTAAAGTAAACCAGC
>NZ_JAPFDR010000063.1 GCF_026168755.1 Clostridium sp.
AACTTTTGTTAGATAATATAAAAGAACAGAAAAACACATTATTAGTATTTCTAGATAATAAAAAAATATTACTGGAAATCAAAATTTCCAGTAATATTTGATTTATAAGAAACTATATTACACAAAATTATCTACAGTCTCTTTATAATACTATATTTCGATACAATCTCTATTCTAACTTTTATTATTTGGGTGTATTATCAGATTTTTTCTTTCTAGTAAACATGAATACCCCACCTGTAACAACTAAAGCAGCTCCTACTATTAATATATAAACAGCATTGGTTCCACCTGTTTTTGGAAGCTTTGAATTTGATGTTGTTTTTCCATCCTCTCTATTATCACTTCCATTATTAGTTGCACTATTTGTACTATCATTTGATGCTATTTCTAATGCTGAAATTGCAATATTTAAATTTTCTTCAGCCTTTGCAACTTCTTCTTCTGTTGCATCTTCATTTTCTATTACTTTATTAGCTTCTTCTACTGCCTTTTCAACATAACTCCAACTTGCCTTTGTGTACTTACTAGAATCTAAAGACTGTGCTTTTTTGATTAAATCATTTAAAGCATCTTTATTTGGCTTTAATCTTAATTCTAAGTATACTCTTAATAAGCTATCATAAGATTTTGAGACTTCTTCTTCTGAAGCATTTTCATCAGCAACTACTGCTTTTGATTCTTCTAAAACTTTAGCTAACTTTTCCCAAGTTTTTGCTATATACTTACTTGAATCTAACGCTTCAATTTTTTCTATTAAGCTTATTAATTGAGCTTTATCTCCTTTATTTTCTGTTGGTGGAACCTCTTCATCTCCAATTATAAACCTTGCACTTGCAGGTATTAATGAAGTATTTCCAGCCTTATCTATAGCTACTATTTTAACTATATATTTAACTCCTTCATCTAGTCCTTCAAGTGTATAATTTAATCCTTCTACTTCAGCCTTAAGAGTTCCATTTACATAAACCTTATATCCAACTACTCCAATATTATCAGTTGCTTTACTCCATGAAACTTCAGCACTTGTCTTTGATGTAGTTTTTACAGATATTGACTCTATATTACTTGGTCTCTCTATATCTACAGCTAATTCTGTTTTTACAGTTATAGCTTTAAATGCTGTTGCTTTTCCAGCTTCATTTACAGCCTTAACAGTAAAGTTATATTCAGTATCTGCAGTTAAGTCATTAACTCTATAGTAATTATTAACTGTTTCACCAACCTTAGTTTCACCTTCATAAACTTCATAAATTGAAGCTCCATCTATTGAAGGCCATGTAAGAACTAATGTCTTGCTTTCAACTCCAATTGCTTCAACCTTAGCACTATCTGGAATTTCTGGTCCTTGTGATTCTTGAGCTACTAATCCATTTGCTTTTTCTCTAAGAGATGTTAAAGCACTTGTTACATTTTCATCTGTTGAATCATCATTATTCATAACTGTTACAGCATTATCATATGCAGTTTTAAATTCACTCCATGTTTCTGATGTATAGTTAGCCTCAACTTTATTACTGTGCGCTTCTATTTCTGTTTGTAATTCTGATTTATCAACTATATTACCATTAATAGCTTTAAATACCTTAAAGTAATCTAAGTTAACTTTAGTTTTTCCATCCCTATCTACAGCCTTCATAACTATAGTGTGTTCATTATTTTCTAATCCCTTAAATTCTGCAACTAATTGTTGGTCATCACCAGAACTACTTCCCTCTAATGAAAAGTTTCCTTTAGATTCACCATCTATTGAAATATCAAAGCTTGAGAAGTCTGAATGCTTTTGAGAGTAGACTTCTATTCCTGTTCCAGTAAATTTATAAGTTATCGTTGCACCTGTAGTAGCTTCTGTTTTAGTTCCACCATGATGTCTATTTGATTCACCAGACCAAACTGACCAGTTGTCACCCCAAGTTATATCTGGATTTTTAGGTCCATTTAATGTTGCATCTTCAACTATAATTTCTTCAGCTGTTACTGTTGGAAGTACTACCTTTATAGTAATTGAACCACTTACAGACGCATCTTCTTTTGATGTAGCTGTTACTGTAACAGTTCCATTAACATTTTTAGTTGTTAATACTCCATTTTCATCAATAGTTGCAATATTAGAATCATTTACTGACCATGTTACTTCCTTATTGCTTACTTCACTTGGAAGAACTGTAGCAACCATTTGAACTGAACTATTTTCTTTACTTATAGTTGTTATTCCAGACTTAGTTCCAACTGAAACTGAAGTTGGTTTTTGCTTAGTTGAATCTAGTACTTTAAATGCATCAAGTTCTACCTTTGTCTTTCTTGCTGCTTCTGATTTAGTGTTAGTTGCTCGAACTGTAATTGTATGCTTACCATATTCTAAATCATCTTTAGAAAATATAGTTACTTGTCTTACTGTTGATGGACTATAAGTATCAACTTCACCTATAACTTTTCCATCAATACTTATTTCAAACTTACCTCTATCAGCATTTGTACAAGTGATAACTTCTATTCCTGTACCTACAAATGTTAATGTAGCTGTTTCATTTCCAACTGGATCTTCAATATACTTAATTGTTCCTGCATGGTTTGTATCTTCGCTCCAATCACCCCAGTTACCAGAGTAAACAATACGTGAATCTCTATCATCAATATATCCAGCCATATTTCTTAAATCATTTACTGATATACCTTCTGATACTTTTGTTTCCTTTCCATCTACTACAGCTGAAACGCTATAAGTAAATGTACCTAATATATCTCTTGCAGAATTATCCTTAAAGCTTACTTCTTTAATATCTTTTGCTACAGTTATAACATCACCTTTATCAATTTGACGATATACATTATAAGTAATATCATCACCTTCTATAGCATTCCATTCTAAGCTTACAGAATCACTTTCTATTCTTTCTGCAACTAATCCAGTCGGTGCATCTAAAAGTTTTTCACTAACAGGAATTTCAGTTATAATATAAGTTTCTCCTACTTCTGTATTAAATGAAATTTTATCTTCTTCAAGTATTGTAAACTCTACATTTTCTCCCTTAGAGTTAGTTACTGTAGCAAGATTTAATCCATCATATTTAACTACTGCATCTCCACCATTGTTAGATTTAATAGTTAATTCATAAGCTTTTCCATTTGACCATTTTGCACCAACTTCAAAGTTTCCTCTTGCAAGTAATCCATCATATGAACCATCAGCCCATACATCTGGAAGTGCAGGTAAAAAGTTTATATATCCCATGTTGCTTTGCATTAACATTTCAGATATTCCAGCTGTTGCTCCAAAGTTACCATCTATTTGGAAAGGTGGATGTGCATCCCAAAGGTTAGAGTAAGTACCACCTCCGCCAGCTTGTCCTGTTCCAACTCTCTTTAATTGCTTAGTTAATAATTCATAAGCTTTATTTCCTTGACCTGCTCTAGCCCAAGAATTTATTCTTTGTCCCATTCCCCATCCAGTAGATTGGTCTGTTCTATTATTTAATGATACTAAAGCAGCATCTAAAAGTTCTGGAGTTTCAACTGAAATAGAATCTCCTGGGAATAATCCTAAAAGATGAGACATATGTCTATGATTATATCCTTCACTTGGAATACTGTTTAAAGTAGTTTCTTCATACCACTCTTTAATTTGACCATCATCACCAATTTGAATTGGATCTAATTTAGATTGAGTGTCTTTCCACTTTGCAACCTTATCTGCATCAACACCTAAGTCTTCTGCTGCTTTGATTGTATCTTCATATAATTGCCATATTAAAGTTTGCTCATATGTGTTACCAACTGTTCTTGGCCCATGTTCTGGAGAATATGTTGGTGATGAAACCATTCTTTGTTGAACTTCATCCCATACTAACATATTTTCATATAAGTTAACTTCTTCTTTCATAATTGGGTAAATAACATCTCTCATATACTCAATATCACCAGTATATTCATACATTTCCCAAACATTTTGTAATATCCATGGCACTGCTGCTGGAGACCATCCCCAGTCAAAGCTCCATCCTGGACAAGTCCATCCAAATGGAGTATTTTGAGTATGAGCCATAAATCCATTAGCTTCAATATATTCTCCATTTTCATCCTTAGCACTTTCTACTCCAGCATAAATTCTTGCTGTTTCACGCCCTGGCTCTCTTAGTGAATCAATATAATTAACTAAAGGAGTAGCACATTCAGCCATATTTGTAGAATAAGTTGGCCAATAATTCATTTGAAGATTTACATTCATGTGGTAATCTGAACTCCAAGATGGGTTATTTTTATTATTCCATACCCCTTGTAAGTTAGATGGAAGTTGTGAATCTTCTCTTGAAGATGCAATAGTTAAATATCTTCCATATTGGAAGAAGATTACTTCAAGAGCTCTTCTAGCCTCTTCAGAAACTGTATTGTTTCCATATCCACTTAAAAGCTCATCTGTTGGAATATTAGGTAATTCTTGTCCTAAATCTAACTCAACTCTATCAAAAATACTTTTATAATCAGATACATGATCAGCTCTTACTTCATCATAACTTTTCTTAACTACTTCTGAAATAACTTCTTCAACACGAGCATTTAATTCTTCTTCCGTTTCTCCAGTACGATAAACTGGATAATCATTTTTGTAATCTGTAGCTGCTGATATATAGATTGTTGCGGAAGTTGCTTCTTTTACTGTTAATTTATTATTACCTTCAATTATATTCCCACTATCACTTATAACTTTTAATTGTGAATTATATTTTAATTGATTATCAGATATTTCTCCTTTTAATGTAATAGTATCATTCTCTACTATTGTTGTTGCACCTTGTTTAGATGGGAAACTTACATCAAAGTTAAGCTTTTTATCCCCTTCAGCTTCAACTCTTATAACCATAACATCATCGGGATGACTTACAAAATATTCTCTAGTATATTTTGTATTACCTTCAGTATAATTTACAGATGAAATTGCAGTTTTTAAATCAAGATCACGCATATAATTCTTAACATTACTCTCATCAATATCTTTAAAGTTAATATTTATTTCTCCCCATGCTTGATAAGCTCCATAACCTTTGTCAGTACCAATTAATTCATTACATAGCTTACTAGCTTTAGCATTTCCCTCTTCAGTATGAAGTGCAAATAACTCCCTAATTTCTTGCAATACCTCATACATTGCTCTACCATCACTGGCTGTTTCTACATTACCACCATTATAATCTTTACGACTTTCACTTGGTCCCCCTGTCCAAAGTGTCTTTTCATTAAATGTTATACGCTCATTAATAATTTCTCCATATACATTTCCGCCAATATCACCATTCCCTATTGGTAAAGTATACTCTTGCCACATATTATCCTCAGTCAGATTTTCAGCACCTTTTGAAGCTGGCTTTGTATACCATAACTTTAAATCGTTTTCACCATTCTTATAATTTTCATATGAATTTCCTTCTGCAAATGCTGTCTGACATAAAGATGTAAACATTATTGTAGATAGCACTGTTGCTAAAATTCTTTTTCCCTTTTTTCTCATAAAGTTCCCCCATTTTCTATAAAAATTTTAATTTCTTAATATAAAATATCCCTCCTTTATATTTCTTTTTCTTTAAATTCATCGACTCTTTTTATGAATAAACTCCATCTCACCATTGTTATTTTGCTATATCTTTCTATATAACTTTATGCTAACAAAGATGATTTTATTGGTCAATGCAATCACAATTTTATTATATTTTATGCCAATATTTTGCTATTTTTTTCAATTAAAATTTATCTACTTGACACAAATTAATATAAACATTAAAATTTAATGACCGTATTTATAAGGAGATTGATAAAATGCTAGTTGGAAAAGATCTACATGATGAAAAAGTATATTTAAAAAATACAATAGAAAAAATAAATGAACTTTTAAAAAGTTATGGAACTTCTAGTGAAGAACAAGATAAAGAAATAATTAAGCATAGAAAATTTCTTTGGGACAATAGAAATGAACTTGATGAAATTGAAATTAATGAAAACTGTGGACAAGTAGCCTTAAACGAACAACTTCATTCAAAGAAGATTTCCAGAATTAGAACTTTAGAAAAACAACTATCTAATCCTTACTTTGCAAGGTTAGATTTTAAAGAAGATGGAGAAGATACTGAAAGTTTTTATATAGGATTATCTACGGTAGAAGATGAAGATAACTTTGATATTTTTGTATTTGATTGGCGTTCCCCTGTTGCTAATATGTTTTACGATTTTGAAGCTGGTCCTGCACACTATGATGCTCCAGTTAGAAGAATTCATGGTGAAATCGAATTTACAAGACAATATAATATAAAAAATGGTGAAATAGTGTTTATTCATAACTCTAATGAGAGTTTATGTGATGAAGCTTTAACTTCTATGTTAAGCGGAAATGCAACAGATAAAATTAAAAACATAGTTGCTTCTATTCAAAAGGAACAAAATGATATTATTAGAAGTGATGATAGTAAAGTATTATTTATACAAGGGGCCGCTGGTTCTGGTAAAACTTCTATAGCACTTCATAGATCTGCTTATTTACTATATAAACACAGAAAAAATTTAAGTGCAGAAAATATTTTAATTTTCAGTCCAAATGAAGTTTTTGCAGAGTATATATCTGATGTATTACCTGAGCTTGGAGAAAGTAATATTCGTCAAACTACTTTTGAACTTTATTCAAAAAGATTTTTACCTACAAATTATTTATATGAAAGTAAAAATGATCATTTAGATTATATTTATTCTAATATAAGGGATTTAAATGAATTTAACAAAAGAACTAAATCTATGGAATATAAAAATACTTTAGAATTTATGAATGTGTTAAATAACTTTACTTTAGATATTCCAAAATTTATAACAAATGCTAAACCAATAATAATTGAAGGAACTCAAATAGTTAGTAAAAAATCTGTTGAAAATACATTCTTTGAAAGATTTAAAGATATTCCATTCTTAAATAGAATTGATGTTATTAAGCAAAGTTTATTTTCACAAGTTGAAAATAAATATTTATCTTCAAAAGATAATTCACATTTTGATTATGTAGAGGATAAAAAAACTTTCTATGATTACTGTAAAAATCAAGTTGATATTCAAGTTGATTCTATGATTGATACATTAGATAGTGTTGCTATATACAAATTACTTTGGAACAATATAGAAAAGTATACTGATTTAGATTTAACTGATATAAAAAATATTACATTAAAATCTTTAAACAACAATGAAGTTAAATATGAAGATATTACTCCAATAATTTATATTAGAGCTGCCTTAGAAGGCTTTAGAAGTTATGGAAACATGAAGCATGTTCTTGTAGATGAATGTCAAGATTATAGCCCTTTATTCTATGAAATAGTTAAAAATTCATTCCCAAATGCATCTTTAACTATTATGGGAGATTTAAACCAAAGAATTGATAAGCATTCAAATGTAAAAAGCAGAGATGGCATTACTAATATTTTTAACGACATTAAAACTGTAGTATTAACTAAAAGCTATCGTTCAACTGCAAATATAACTAATTTTACAAAGAATATTTTAGATACTCATGAACCTATTGAAGCTGTTGATAGAATTGGAGAGAATCCTACTATTTATTTAGTTAATAATAACTTAAATGAAAGAATTGCTAATAAAATTACTGAAATGAAAGATAAAGGATTTAAATCAATAGCTATTATTTGTAAAAACAAAGAAAACTGTGAAAAACTTTATTCTTCATTAAAAGCAATTGGTACTGATGTAAATTTAATAGTAAGTGATAAGTGTGAATTTAAGATTGGAGTTAATATAATATCATCTTATATAGCAAAAGGTTTAGAATTTGATGCTGTAATTTTAGCTGATGGCGAAAATTATTTATCTAACGAAGATAAGCATTTATTCTATACAGCTTGTACTAGAGCATTACATGAACTTCATATATTTACAAATACCTCACTTGAATCAGTACTTCATAAAGATAATAGCTTATATACTATAATTAATACCTAGACTTTTTAAATGGGACTGTGCACTAATTATTTAGTGCCACAGCCCCATTCTTATTTTTATTAATAACTAACTATTCCTTGCTCCCCTTAAGCATTTCTCCAATAGCAGCTATGCTACCAAGTGAAGATAATGTTTCATTTGGTAATATAAGCTTATTAGCTGGATTATTAGCCATTTCTTTAAGAGCTTCAACTTGTTTTAATGCTATAACTGTTTCATTAGTTCCTGATTCAATAATAGCTTCATTTACTTTTCTAATAGCTTCTGATTCTGCTATAGCTATTTGTTCAATTGCCTTTGCTTTACCTTCTGCTTCAAGTAATTGTGATTCCTTTAAACCTTCTGCTCTTCTAATATTTGCTTCCTTTTCAGCTTCTGCTGCAAGAATCTTAGATTGCTTTTCTCCTTCAGCCTTTTCAATTTGTGATTGTCTTAAACCTTCTGCTTGAAGAATCATAGCTCTCTTGTCTCTTTCAGCTTTCATTTGCTTTTCCATTGCTTGTTGTATTTCAGCTGGTGGAATTATATTTTTAATTTCAACTGATAGTACTTTAATACCATAAGCATCTGTAACTTCATCAATAATACCTAATAATTGTTGATTGATACTATCTCTTCCTGCTAATACTTCATCTAATGTCATATTCCCAAGGATATTTCTTATGTTAGTTGTTGCTGAGTAAACTATACCTGATTTATAATCTTCAATATTATATACTGCATCTTTTGCATTTAACATTTTGTAGAATATAACATTATCTACTGAAATTTTAACATTATCTTTAGTAATAACTGATTGTGGTGGTACATCTAAAATTTGTTGCTTAGTTGATACCTTTTTTCTTACAAAATCAATACCTGGAATTATAAAGTGCCATCCTGGCTCTAAAATTCTATGGAACTGCCCTAACCTTTCTACTACATATAAATAACCTGTGTTAACAACTTTAATTGATGACAATAGCAATAAGAAAACAATTACTAATAATGCTACTAAAAATATTAATCCTGTCATATTAATCCTCCTTTAAAATTACAATTAATTTATTTCCTTCTATACCTGTAATGGTATATTTTTCACCTTTTTTTATAGTTTTCCCCTTATTATAAGCAGTCCAATAAATACCGCTTACTTTTATCTTTGATGTTTCTTCCATATCTTCTGTAGCAACCATTTCTTTTCCAATATATGTTTGCTCCATTGTTAGTACCTGATTTACGTCAGCTTTAAATTTTTTCTTTGCCCAAGGATACCCAATAGAAATAGTTACGACGCCAACAATTAAAAACGCTATTACTTGCCACAAAACTGATATACCTAATAAAGAAAGTATTATGGCAGCTAAAGCTCCAATTGACAGCCACATGAAAATAAAACTACTTGTAACAACGTCAATAGCAATTACAAAGATAGCAACTAAAATCCAAATAATTACCTCAACCATTTCTCTTCCCCCTTTCAACTTTATTTTAAAATACTAACAAAATTACTTATTAGTATTTATATACTTTTATTATATACCATATACTTCTTTTTTTGTATTTTTAATATCTTAAATCAATTATTAAGTATAAACTTATTATACTATATAAGTTAATGTTTTTCAAGTTATTTTTTATCGCTAAATGAGTTATTTAATAACCTTTTAAAATTTGATTATATACCTTGCTTAAATTAATTGATTTTCTAAGGTTTTCCTTTTATTATTTACTTATATGTATTTTATTAGCCATATAATACAATACTAAATTTATATAATGTAATGGAGATGATATTATGGATTTTATTAAAGTAGGATCTGCTTGCCCTAAGACAAAAGTTTCAGATGTTCTTTATAATGTTGAAAATATATGTTCTTGTATAAAAGATGCTTATAAGCAAGAAGTTAAATTTATAGTTTTTCCTGAGCTATCTATAACTTCTTATACTTGTGGTGATTTATTTTTAACATCATCACTTTTAAATAAAGCTATTGATGGTTTAAAAACAATTTGTGAAGAAAGCCGTAATAAAGACATGCTAATAGCCGTTGGATGTCCATTAGTACATAATAATATCCTATACAATTGTGCATGTATTATTTTTGATGGAAAAGTTCTTGGTATAGTTCCAAAATCCTATATTCCTAATTATAGTGAATTTTATGAGAAAAGATGGTTTACTGAAGCTGCTATGCTAGTAGATGAAATTTTAAGTCTACCATTCCAACAAAATATTCCTTTTGGAACAAACTTAATTTTCTGTGCTGGTGATTATAAATTTGGAGTAGAAATTTGTGAAGACCTTTGGGTTACAATCCCTCCTAGTTCTTATCTTTCATTATTAGGAGCAAATATAATTGGTAATTTATCTGCTTCTAATGAGTTAGTAAGTAAAAAAGATTATAGAGTTTCATTGGTTTCTAATCAAAGCGCTAGATGTATGTCTTCATATATATATTCATCTGCTGGTGTTCATGAATCTACTACAGATTTATTATTTAGTGGACACTTAATTATTAGTGAAAATGGTTCTATATTAAAAGAAAATGATAGATTCCAAAGAGAAAATGAAATAATAACATCTTGTGTTGATGTATTTAAGCTTAATTCAGAAAGATTAAAAAACTTAAGCTATAGATCATCTTCTCAAATTGTTCCTTTTAAATCAAAGCTCATAAATTTCAGTTTTAATAGCACTAAAATTACAAACTTTGATAGATATGTTGATAAACATCCATTTGTACCTTCAAATGAATATGAAAGAGAAGAAAGATGTAAAGAAATATTTAATATCCAATCTTCTGCCTTAGCTAAGCGTTTAGAGCATACAGGACCAAAAAGAGCTGTTATAGGTATTTCAGGTGGACTTGATTCAACTTTAGCTCTTTTAGTAGTAGTTAAAACTTTCAAGCTTTTAGGAATTGACAATAAAAATATTATAGCAATTACTATGCCTGGTTTTGGTACAACTGATAGAACTTATAATAATGCCTTAACTTTATGCAATGAATTAGGTACAGACTTAAGAGAAATAAATATAGTTGATGCAGCTCTTCAACACTTTAAAGATATTGGACATAATAAAGATATACATGATGTAACTTATGAAAATGTTCAAGCTAGAGAAAGAACTCAAATTCTTATGGATTTAGCAAATAAAGAAGGTGGCCTATTAATAGGTACAGGAGATTTATCTGAATTAGCTCTTGGATGGTGTACTTACAATGGTGACCATATGAGTATGTACTCTGTAAATCCTTCAATTCCAAAAACACTTGTTAGATATTTAGTTAGATATGTTGCTGAAAAAGAATCTAATAAAGAAGTATCTGATACATTATTAGACATCTTAGATACACCTGTTAGCCCTGAACTACTTCCAAAAGGTGATAAGGGTGATATTGTTCAAAAAACAGAAGATATTGTAGGACCTTATGAGCTTCATGATTTCTTCCTTTATCACTTTATAAAACATGGATCATCTAAAGAAAGAATATTACTTTTAGCTGAAGCTGCATTTAAAGATGATTATTCTAAAGAAGAAATTGAAAAATGGCTTGATAAATTTATTTATAGATTCTTTACTCAACAATTTAAAAGAAGTGCATTACCTGATGGTCCTAAAGTTGGTTCAATTTCTCTTAGCCCTCGTGGTGATTGGAGAATGCCATCCGATGCTTCATTTAATTCTTTTAAATAAATATACTTAGATATTAATTAAAATTTAAAACTTTAACTAAAAGAAGAGTGAAACTTATTATTCACTCTTCTTTACTAATTCTATTCCAATTTCTTTATATTCATCAGCTTTATATTGTAATAAATATATATTATCTTTTAAAAGCTCTCCACCAAACTCTTTTATTCCTTCATCTGTTAATGTAATGTTATCTAAAACTTCTTCATCATTTAATGAAACTATATTTAAACTTTCATATTTATCTTCATCTGCTGAAATTAATATAAGTAAATCATTATTGTTGTCTTCAGACAAATCTACCATAGCTACAGAATTACTTCCTTTTATTACCTTATCTAAATTTAATACAGTATGACTCCCTAAATTAAAACACTCCTTATATTTTGCAATTACGCATTGATTTTCATTATTATCTTTAATATAGAAAAAACCTAAATATGAACTATTCATATCTTTTATTGATAACTCTTCAATTTTTCCGCTATAATCTTGACCATTATCTATCTCTATTATTCCTTCAATTTGATCCTTTATATAATTTTCTGTAGTATATGTATAAAATTTAAACCCCTTATTATATAAATTTAATACTATAAATCCTATTATTAATATTAGTGCAATTATTATTACAATTAATATTTGCTTTATCTTTTTTCTCATTTTATCTCCTCCTATTTACCCTTACACCTATTTATTCTACATTTTATTCTAATTTCCTCTAAATTACTTTAAATATAACAAAAAAATAGAGAAGTTAATATAAAAATATTAGCTTCCCTATTTTTATTACTTTCTAATTTCTTTTAACTTTTCTTCTACCATTTTAATTAATTTCTTTTGACTTGTTGTAAAATGAAATTGAACTAATAAAAAAATCCATAGTGGATTATCTGTGTTATGATTTAATTGCCAAACAAAACCAACACGGAGGATAATCACTATGGACTACCCAAATAATAACACAGAATCACGTAAAA
>NZ_JAPFDR010000088.1 GCF_026168755.1 Clostridium sp.
CTTTTTCAGTGTTGTATAAAGTGATGCAGGACCAATAGTAACTTCATTATTAGTAAGATTCTCAATAGTTTTCATAATTAGGTATCCGTGCTTTTCCTCAATAACACTAGATAAAATATAAAAAGCAGAATCTGTTAGTTCTCCAATATCAATAGAATCTTTTCTTGGCATAAAATCCTCCTTCCTATTATATATATCATTTATTGATATATCATTAAATATAATATATCAATAAATGATATATGTGTCAAATTAATAAGCTCATCAGCTTTTTCTAATACATCTTGTCTATCTTCCCTATATAATTTCTTTATTTCGCTAAGACTTTTATCATTCAATCATTATCAAGAATAACAACTTGTTTACTTTTGTAAAAGCATCTATTATTAGTAATATAATTTTAATTTATATATCTAAAGAAAAAATACGCTAAATCTGCAACTACAATAAATGGAGGTTTTTTATGCAAAATATGAAATATTATTATGATTTTTCAGGTCAAAAATTCGGTTATCCTTTAAGCCTAAGCATTAACAGCTTTAGCAGACAAGTATTTTGTCGTCATAGTAGTCTAGAAATAACCTACGTTTTAAAGGGAGAATATGAGGTTATTACAGAAAACTTCTCTCATATAATTAAAGAGCATGAACTATTAATCATTGCTCCAAATGATATTCATATAATTCGTCAAAATTCTAGAGAAGAAAATGTGATTTTAACCATACATATTGATTTTTCTCTCTTTCCATCAGCAATGATAGGAGAAATAAAGCATTCCTACGAATCAATTGTTTGCACTGACAATAATAATTTGAAATTATTGAAAAAATTAAAGCTTCAAATAGGTAAATTAGTTGGAGTTCTATTACGTGGTAATAATAATTTATTTGAGTTAAATACAATAATGATGGAAATTGTTTATATAACTTCTAATCACATGCAGTATCCTATTGAACGTTTACCTCTTCAATCTATTCATAGAGAAAACTATATTAAAGCTATTCAGTACATAGATAGCCATTATCAAGAGGATCTACGTTTAACAGATGTAGCAGATACACTTATGTTTAGCGTTTCTTACACTTCCAAACTCTTTAAGAAGTATACAGGTATTCCATTTGTAAAATATGTTGCTCTAGTAAGAATTCGTGAATCCATAGAATCTTTATTAGAGGGGAAAAAATCCATTGAGCAGATTGCTGCTGATTGTGGCATGCCAAATTCTAAAGCCTATACCACAGCCTTCAAAGAACTTTATGGAATTGTTCCTAGCCACTATCGCAAAAAGTTTGTCAATAACATGAAATTTAATGAAGATAAAAGAGAACAAATAATGTCTCTAGATTATAATCAAAAGCAGCTCCTTCAACACCTGTTAGAAGAATCAGAAAACATCCTTTATGAAAATGATAGCATAAAAATCAAAGTGAAAGAAGGGCATACTCTTTGCTCCATTCAAACATATAAAGATGTAAAAAGCACTATAACTCACTGTAATGATGAAATTATTATAGATATTGCTAAAGTTTAAAATGGAGGAACTTAAAATCTACCTTGTAACTTTCTATTATAAGTCATTTTTCGCTTTAATATTATCTTATTTCGCTTTTAATCTTCAAATATGAGGACATATTTTAACCTTTAACATCAAGCTAGGACAAGGATACTAATTGAATAATATGGTAACATCAAAGAAAAAGGAGATGAGGATATGAAAAAATATAGTCATTTATTTTCACCTATCAAAATTGGTGAAACCACAGTTAAAAACCGTATTTTTATGCCACCAATATCTACAAACCTAGCAGATAAAGGTTATGTAACAGATACTTTAGTTGAGCATTACGCTGCAAGAGCAAAGGGTGGTGTTGGTCTTATTGTTACTGAAGTAACTACTATTGAACCTGTTTACACATATTTACCTGGAGATATGTCCATAAGTGATGATTCTTATATTCCTGCTTGGAAAAAATTGACGGAGGCTGTCCATAAGTATGGAGCAAAAATCCTTCCACAATTATTCCATCCTGCTTACATGGCCTTCCCTATTCCGGGAACACCTCGTTTAATTGCACCATCAAATGTTGGTCCTGCCTATGCAAAGGAAGCCCCAAGACCAGTAACCATACCAGAATTAAAGATTATTATCAAGCAGTTTGGTGAAGCAGCCTTAAGAATTAAAACCGCTGGAGGAGATGGTGTTGAAATTCATGCTGCTCATGCCCACGGTCTACTAGGAGGTTTTTTATCTCCTCTATATAATAAAAGAACTGATGAATATGGCGGTGATATCAATGGCCGTTTGAAATTAACACTAGAAGTTATTGAAGAAGTTCGTAAAACGTGCGGAAAAGATTTCATCATTGATGTAAGAATTTCTGGTGATGAATACTGTGATGGAGGCTTAAATCTTAACGATGGAATATACATTGCTAAGCAATTAGAGAAAGCTGGTGCTGATATGATTCACGTATCTGGAGGAACTACTATCATGCGTGGTAGCTCAATCCCTGCACCTGGTACAAAGCAAGGTTCTCACGCTAAGTTATCAGAAGAAATCAAAAAACATACGTCAATCCCAATAGCTACTGTTGGACGAATTACAGAGCCTTGGATTGCTGATGAATTAATTGCCAATGGTAAAGCAGATATCTGCATGATTGGAAGAGCTAATTTATGCGATTCTGAATTTGCTAATAAAGCCGAAAAAGGTATAGATAATGATATACGTCCATGTATTGGATGTCTTCGTTGCCTAAACGGTATTATGTTTGGAAAGCGTGTATCTTGTACAATCAATCCTTCTCTTGAAATTGAAAATGAGGATACTCTTAAGTTATCTAACACAAAGAAAAAAATTCTTGTTATTGGTGGCGGACCTGCTGGTATGGAAGCAGCCTATGTTGCAAAGAAAAGAGGTCATCATGTAGTCCTTTGCGATCAAAATGAAGAACTAGGTGGACTTATGCGTATAGCTTCTGTGCCAATTGCTAAGCAAGATCTTTCAAAGGTTACACAATACATGGTTAGAAAACTCGAAGAAACTGGAGTTGAAATTCGTTTAAACTGTACTGTTAATAAAGAACTATTACAAAATGAATTTGCTGATTATGAAGTGATTATAAGCAATGGTGCCTCCCCTATTGTTATCCAACCATTTACAGCCTTTAAACATTGGGCAACTGCTGATGATATTCTAGGTGGAAAAGCCTTCCCTGGCCGTAAAATCGTTATTATTGGAGGTGGTTCTGTAGGCTGTGAAACTGCAGATTATCTAGCACCCTTAGTTTATGACCGTCTTCCTAGAGACAGAAAAGTCACTGTAATTGAAATGGCTCCAGAAATCATGTCAACAGAAACAGGTGCAGGTAGAAGTTTACTTGTACAACGTATGATTAAAAAAGGCATAGATCTAATCTGTAGTGCCAAGGTTGAAAAGGTAGAGGAAGACAAAATCTACTATAGCAAAGACGGTGAAATCCACTGCATTGCTGATGCCGACACCCTTATCTTCGCCGTAGGTTACCACACAGACACCACACTAGCTGATACCTTAAAGGAACTTCAAATGCCTTATCACACTATAGGAGACGCAAACAATGTTGGAACAATAAAAGATGCTATTCATGCAGGATATGCTATTGCTAAAGAATTGTAATATAAAGAGTATATGACTTTTACTGAGTCATATACTCTTTTGGGACAGTAGATTGATTTGTGTAAAAAACCAATCTAACTACTGTACATCTAGTTTCATTAAAATCTAAATATATAAAATATATTTATAAATATCATTTATTTGTGGTACGGTTCTCCGTATCGTAAGTAAAAAAGGTTTAGATTTGCCCATATACAATATAATTAATAATATTTCAAATTCAAGTTTTAATAATATTTTTTTATAAAAATAGGATAAGTTTTCACCTATCCTAACAATTCTTATCTCTTAAATCTTTAATTTCTTTTATATCTAACCCTGTCTTTATAGCTATTGTTTCATTATCTAAAATATCTAATAAGTTTTTCGCTATTTCTATTGCTTTATCATGTTTACCTCTTGCTTCTGCAGTACTTATCATATTAGCCCTTTCATGAAGTGACCTTTCTCTCTCGTAATAAATCCTCATAGTTTCTTCATCACTACTTAAGTATTCGATTTTTTGTTCAGCTTTTTCTATAGCTGTATCCAAACTCATCAACTCCTTCAATGTAGTTTCAGATATATCCTTTTCTAAAAACATAAGCCACCTTTCTATAGCATTCTCTCTATAATCTTTATCTTTTTTCTTTCTAAACTTAGGTAGTTCTAAAAAGTGTATTTCTACAACATCTGTTAACATATAGTCTTTTTCTATATCTTCCCATAAGTGAAATGATGATTGATAGCTTTCTGTCCCTAAAAATTCAAAATCTAAGATATTAATTGTAATTACCTTTTCCAAACTAGTATAATCTTGGCCTTGTTTTATATTTTCTAGATACATCTTTCCCCAATAAAATAATGTCCTTTTATCCATATTCCCTTGATCTGTAAGTTGTACTTCTATGTCTATATTTTCTCCCTTAGAAGTTTTTGCTCTAACATCAATA
>NZ_JAPFDR010000008.1 GCF_026168755.1 Clostridium sp.
TTAGGAGCTTCGAAGCTTTAGTAGATTTTATGGAAATAATAATATAAATTCTTAGTGAAATTATATTCCTTCCTGGAGATTATATAATCAATTTTTTCGGCATCACGGCATTCAAGCTCTAACGAACAATTTAGTTATAATGTGTGTTGCGGAATTTGGAGGGAGACATACCTTCAAATGCTTTAAAGGTTTTTGAGAAATGGCTTTGATCATAAAACCCTAATGATATTGATATATCAAGGATGCTTTTATTTGTTGTAAGTAATAAAACCTTAGCTCTGTCTATTTTAATTTTCTTAGAATATTTCATAAGAGATATTCCCATATGTTTTTTAAAACAAGTTGATGCATATTCAGGTGTTATTCCAAGATGTTCAGATATTTTTTCAAGAGACATAAAACTTTCAATATTCATATGAAGGTGCTGAAGAAGTTTGTTTACTATAAAGTTGTCCTTAACTTCTATATCACTAATTAAAAACTCAAGGTAGGCTTCAGCCATTTCTATTTCTAATTCTTGAAGAGATTTTAAATCATTAAGAGTTGGGATTTTAACATAATATTCATTATAAAGAGTATGAAGATATTTCTTAGAAATACCATGTCTTATAATTTCTTTAGAGAATATTGCATTCCATATATATAAATCAATTTTTTTATCTTCTATATTTAACTCATCTTCTAATTCGCCAATATGTTTTTGTTTAATTTTATGAAGAATAGCAGGTCTATTACTAGTGTCAATAAAAGAAGAAAATTCATTACTAAAAATATTTAAGTCAGAAATAAAACTTTCATACATAACAATTACCCCCCCATAATATAGAAAATCATATTAATTATATATATATTATATTATAAATATACAATCAAGAGTATGAAAAATTTTTATAATAAATTATATAAATGTTTTAAAAATAGAGGTGAAGTTTATGAATAAATATGCTGTTTTTCATATTTTAGATACTCCTTATTCTTATGGAAAAGATAAGGATACTTTGGTTGTAAGAGTTAGAGTAGCGAAAAATGATGTTAAGGAATGTTATATTTATTATAAAGATAGATATGATTGGGAAAATTCATATAATAAAAAAGTTATGAATGTAGTTGCAGAAACGGAACTTTTCACATATTATCAAACAGAAATATCAGTTTTTAGAAATAGATATAGATATTATTTTGAATTTATTGATATGAATGGAGAAAGCTTTAAATATAATGAAAGAGGATTTGTAAATCCAGAGTTTAAGTATAATGATATGAATTCTTTTCAGTTTCCTTATATAGCAGAAGAAGATTTGTATAAAGAAATTAAGTGGTTACAAGAAGCTATTGTATATCAAATATTTCCTGATAGGTTCTATAATGGAAATCCCTTAATAAATCTTGAGGGAACTGGTCAATGGGGAGAAGGTAAAGTTCATAGAAGAAGTATTTATGGTGGAGACTTACGTGGGATAATAGAGAAGTTACCTTATTTAGAAGAATTAGGTGTTAATTTAATTTATCTTACACCTATATTTAAATCTGATACTAATCATAAGTATAATACTGAAGATTATTTTAATATAGATCATCAGTTTGGAACATTAGAAGAAGCAAAAGAACTGGTAGAAAAGGCACATAACTTAGGAATTAAAATAGTTTTTGATGCTGTGTTCAATCATTCAGGATCAGATTTTTTTGCTTTTAAAGATTTGATAGAAAATCAACAAGAATCGAAATATAAAGAATGGTATTTTGTAGATACATGGCCAGTGAAGAAATCGAAAAATAAGTACTATACTTTTGCTAATGGCTGTGATAATATGCCTAAGCTTAATACTAATAATAAAGAAGTAAGAGAGTATTTATTAAAGGTAGGAGAGTTTTGGATTAAGGAAATTGGAATAGATGGATGGAGACTTGATGTTTGTGATGAAGTTGGACATGAATTTTGGAGAGAGTTTAGAAAACGAGTTAAGGATGTTAAAAGTGATGCAATAATAATTGGAGAGATAATGCATGAAGCTAATTCTTTTTTAAAGGGAGACCAGTTAGATGGAATAATGAATTATCCTTTTAAAAATGCTATTATAGATTTTTTTGCTAAAGGGATTATAAGTGGAAGAGAGTTTCTAGATATAATGGCAGAAAATAGAGTATTATATATGGATAGTATAACTAAGCAAATGTGGAATTTAATAGGAAGCCATGATACAAAAAGAATTTATAATGAATGTGATGGAAATATTAATAGAATAAAACTTGCTATAGCATATCAATTCTCATATATAGGTGTTCCATATATATATTATGGAGATGAAGTTGGACTAGATGGGGGAGATGATCCTGAAAATAGAAAATGTATGATTTGGGAAGAAAAAAGGCAAAATAGAGAATTATTTAATTTTTATAAAAATATAATTAATATTAGAAAAAGTGATAAGGTTTTTATAAATGGGGATTTTGAAGAGGTTTATTGTAAAAATAATATTATAGCTTTTAAAAGAGTTTTAGGTAGTGAAGAAATTCTATGTATATTTAACAATGGAGATGAGAATACTTTAGTAAATATAAATTCAGAATTAAAAGCAGTAAATTTAATTACAGGAAGTGTTGAAGACTTAAGAGAAATAAAGTTAAATAAATTGTCTTTTAAAATATACAAGGTTATTAAATAATAATTTTAGATTAATAAGAGAAAAGAGGAAGCTAGTATAAATTTTGTACTAGCTTTTATAGTAAGTTAACTTAAAATATATTGACAAAAAATAAAGATATGATAACATTAAATTAAGAAAACAATTTCAAAAGTCTTTAAAAAAGAGAAAAAATTTTTTTGTAGACTTTATTAAAATAATTAATAAAGAAGTGATAAGATGAGTAAAATATTAAGAGGTAGTTTTGAGTTAATGAAACAATTAAATGTTTCAGCTGTACTTAAAATTATAAAAGACAATGGAAGCCTATCACGTGCAGAAATCGCTAAATTAACAGGTTTGACTCCTGCTAGTGTTACCAATATAACAAAATTTTTAATTGAAGATAATTTTCTTATAGAAAGCAAGATAGGGGAATCTAGTGGAGGGAGACCACCAATAATATTAGAGTTTAATCCAGATGCTAGATATGTAGTAGGTGTAGGTATAGGAGTTGGGGTAATAGATGTAGTTATAACTAATCTTTCAGCTAGTATAATAATAAAGAGGTCAATGAGAATAGAAGAGGAAAGATATGATTATGATTTAGTACTTAAGAAGTTAGTTAATTTAATTAATGAAGTGGTGAAATCCAGCAAAATAGATAAAGAGAAGATATTAGGAGTAGGTGTAGCTTTACATGGTATAGTTAATGCAAAAACTGGAATATCTATACATGCTTTATATTATGGTTGGAAAAACAGAGATATAAAAGAAAAGTTAGAAGAAGCACTAGACTTAACTGTATATGTAGATAATGATGTAAGAGCAATGTCGTTAGGCGAAAGTTGGTTTGGTGCAACAAAGGATATAGCTAACTTTGTGACTTTAAATATATCAAATGGTATAGGAGCAGGGATAATTATAAATAATATGCCTTATTATGGAGTTGATTTTAGTGCAGGAGAAATAGGTCATATAGTAGTAGAAGCAGATGGTGATAAATGTAATTGTGGAAATTATGGTTGTCTTGAAACTGTTGCATCTAATAACAATATAACCAGAAAGGCTATTAAACTTATAAAGCAAGGCGTAAATAGTTCCCTTAGTAAAGCTATAGATGATATAAACGATTTATCGATAGAAGATATCTGTAAAGCAGCCAATGATGGTGATGAGCTATCTATAACAATACTAAAGGAAGCAGCTAGATACATTGGGATAGCTATTACAAATTTAATAAATATATTAAATCCTACAGCAATAGTTGTTGTTGGAGAGATATTTGAAAATACAACACATACTATTGAAACCTTAAGTGAAATAGTTAAAAACAGAGGGCTTAAATTATCAAGTGAAAATGTAAGAATAATTAGAAGCTTATTAGGTAGAGATGCTGCTGTAGTTGGTGCAGCAACATTAGTTATTCAAGAGATATTTAGCTATAAGAATATAAAGTAAGATATAGTATTAAATTTAAAATATATTTTAAATAGTATTAAATTAAGAGTGGATGGTGAAGATTATGAGTAAGATTGGGTATGAAATTGAAAGGCTTTTAAAATTTGCTTTAAAAAAGGAGATGATTTCTAAATGGGATGTAATTCCAACTAGAAATGCATTGATGGACTTATTAAAAGTAGAAGCACCTTTTGAAGGAGAAGTAGAAGGGGAGGTAGAAGATAGTGTAGTTAAAATATTAAATAATATTTTAGATTATGCAGCTGAAACAGGATTAATAGAGGAAAATACGATTACTTTCAGAGATTTATTTGATGCAAAGATAATGGGATTGTTGATGCCAAGAGAAGGTGAAGTTGTTAAAACTTTTTATGATAAATATGAAAATGAATCAAAGGAAAAAGCTACAGAGTGGTTTTATGATTTGAGCAAAGCTTCAAATTATATAATGACTGAGAGAATAGCTAAAAATCTTTGGTGGCCAGCTACAACTGAATATGGTGATTTGGAGATTACTGTTAACTTATCAAAACCAGAAAAAGATCCAAAGGAAATTGCTAAAGCAAAACTTATGAAACAAGCAACATATCCAAAGTGTCTACTTTGTAAAGAAAACGTAGGATATGCAGGAAGAATAAATCATCCAGCAAGACAAAATCATAGAATTATTCCTATGAAATTAACTAATAAAGAATGGTTCTTACAATACTCCCCATATGTTTACTATAATGAGCATTGTATAGTTTTTAGTGGAGAACATGAACCAATGAGACTAACAAGAGACTCAATTGAAAGATTAGTTGAATTTACAGAGGTTTTACCACACTATTTTATAGGTTCTAATGCAGATTTACCTATTGTAGGTGGTTCAATATTAACTCATGATCATTATCAAGGGGGAAGACACGCATTCCCTATGGAAAAGGCTATTGTAGAAAAATATTATGAAAGTAAAAAATATAAAGATCTTGAAATTGGAACTGTTAAATGGCCAATGTCTGTAGTTAGAATAAAAGGAAATAATAAAAATAGTGTTATAGATTTAGCTATGGAGATATTTGAAGCATGGAAAAATTATTCTGATGAAGAAAATGAAGTAGTAGCATTTAGTGGAGATACACCACATAATACTGTAACTCCAATTGCAAGAAGAAAAGGTGAGGCTTTTGAATTAGACATAGTTTTAAGAAATAATAGAACTTCAGAAGAGCATCCAGATGGTATATTCCACCCTCATAAAGAGCTTCATCATATAAAGAAAGAAAATATAGGATTAATTGAAGTTATGGGACTTGCTGTTTTACCAGGAAGATTAGAAAAAGAATTAGATACTATAGCTAAAATTCTTTGTGGTAAGTTAATTTATAATAGAATAGAAGCAGAAAATAATGATGAAGTCAACAAGCATATACCATGGATAGAAAAAATGATGTCTGAAAATTCTTCATTAACTTATGATGAAGCTAAAGAGTTATTGAGGAAGGAAGTAGGAAATATATTTGCAAAAGTTCTTGAAGATGCTGGAGTATTTAAGAGAAATGAAAAAGGACAAGCTGGGTTAGAAAAATTCTTAAGCACAGTGCTTTAATATATGTAAATGATAATTTAAGAAATAATAGATTTGTAGAGAGGTTTAAAAAGAATATGAATAAAGAGAAAATGATAGAGTTATTTAAAAATGAATATGGAGTAGATAATAGAGATATAAAAACTTTCTTATCTCCAGGAAGAGTTAATTTAATTGGTGAGCATATAGATTATAATGGTGGATTTGTGTTTCCAGGAGCATTGACAGTTGGAATTTATGCAGCTTTATCATTAAGAGATGATAATAAAATAAGAATGAGATCAAAGAATGTTGCTGGGGAAGTAATAGTTAATTTAGAGGAAGAATTAGTTTATAAGAAAGAAGATGATTGGGGAAATTATCCAAAGGGAGTTATAAAAGCACTTAAGGATTTAGGTCATAAAGTACCAGGAATGGATATAGTTTTATATAGCAATATTCCAGACGGAGCAGGGCTTTCATCTTCAGCAGCACTTGAAGTATTAATGGCATATATAATACTTTATTTAGAAAATCCAGAGCAAATAGATAGAGTTGAGGTATCTAAGATTTGCCAAAAGGTTGAAAATGAATTTGTTGGTGTTAACTGTGGAATTATGGACCAATTTGCAGTTGCAGTAGGAAAGAAAGATCATGCAATACTTTTAGATTGTGCCTCTCTTTATTATGAATATGCACCTTTAAATTTAGGAGAATATAGTTTAGTTATAATGAGTACTAATAAGAGAAGAGAACTTGCAGATTCAAAATATAATGAGAGAAGAGCAGAGTGTGAGAAGGCTCTTGAAATTATAAATGAAAATAAATCTGAAAAATTAGATAATCTTTGTCAAGCAACAATAGATGATATAGAATCATTTATTAATGATGAAACTTTAAAAAGAAGAGCTAATCATGTTGTTACTGAAAATGAAAGAGTTAAAAATAGTATGGAAATGTTGAAGAATAATGACATATTAGGATTTGGTAAGTTGTTAACAGCATCTCACATGTCTCTTGAAAATGATTATGAAGTTACAGGTCTTCATCTTGATACATTAGTGCATGAAGCATTAAAGATAGAAGGTTGTATAGGATCTAGAATGACAGGTGCTGGGTTTGGTGGATGTGCAATTGCTCTAGTAATTGATAATAAAGTTGAAGAATTTAAAGAAAAGGTATCAGTAGCGTATCAAAAGGTTACAGGAATTACACCATCATTTTATACAAGTAATATAGGTGAGGGAACTCACGCACTATAAAATTAAAAATGACTGTCTTATAATTAATTAGCCTTAGAGAAGTGAAATAAGGGCCAAGTAATTAAAGACAGTCATTTTATGTTTTTATATTATTAAATTAAAATTTAGAAATTTTATTAGTTTTTCCTATTGCCTTTTAATTGCATAATATATAGATAAAGATATTGACTATAAATTAATATAAAAGTATAATTTTAAAGTATTGCTAAAAAAGAGGATGAAATTAATATTCGCATAATAGCGAATAAAAAAAAGATTGACTAAGACAATGTTCGTCATTATACTAGGAATATGACATTATATTTAGGAGGCTTATTTTATGAAAAATGCTTTAATATTTCAATCAGACTTTGGTATAGCGGATGGTGCAGTTAGTGCAATGTATGGAGTTGCATATTCTGTAGATAAAACATTACAATTATTTGATTTAACTCATGAAATACCACAGTATAATATTTGGGAGGCTTCATATAGACTAATTCAAACTGTAGTTTATTGGCCAGAAGGAAGCGTATTTGTTTCTGTAGTAGACCCAGGGGTTGGATCACATAGAAAGAGTATAGCAGTTAAGACTGTAAAAGGTCAGTACATAATTACACCGGATAATGGAACACTTACTCATATCAAGCGTATGTGTGGAATTGTAGAAGCTAGAGAAATAGATGAAACTATAAATAGATTACCTAATTCAGGAGCATCTTATACATTCCATGGAAGAGATATATATGCATATACGGGTGCAAGACTTGCTTCAGGGGTTATAAACTTTGAACAAGTTGGACCAGAAATTCCAGTTGATGAAATTATTGAATTACCAGTAGTTGAATCAAGTAAGAATAATGATATAGTAACTGGAACAATCGATGTTTTAGATGTTAGAT
Source organism: Clostridium sp. (assembly GCF_026168755.1). Classification (GTDB taxonomy): domain Bacteria; phylum Bacillota; class Clostridia; order Clostridiales; family Clostridiaceae; genus Clostridium. Next base: position 7,772 of record NZ_JAPFDR010000008.1, read on the forward strand.
TTGGTAGCCTTTGGACAAATATTGGTAGAGAATTATTTACTAGTTTAGGGATAAATTATGGAGATAGAGTAGAAGTTTCAATAAAAAATGATACAAGAGAAGTTTATAGAAATATAATGATATATGCAAAATCATTTGCAGATGTTCATGTTGGAGAAACTTTAGTTTATGTTAATTCATTAGATAATTTAGCTGTTGCTATAAATCAAGGTTCATTCTCTAAAGCATATAACATACAAACGGGAACTAATTGGATAATTTCTATTAGAAAGGCTCCGAAAGTAGTTTACGAATAAAATTAAATTTAATTAATCATAATGTATATGAAAAGGAGGAGACATAATGGGTAATAAATTATCTATTAAGACTATTGTTGCAATTGGTATAGGAGCAGCTGTATTTATGATATTAGGTCGTTTTGGTTCAATTCCTACAGGAATACCAAATACTAATATTGAAACATGTTATGCATTTTTAGCTTTAATGGCAATAGTATATGGACCATTTGCAGGCGTTGCTATTGGGTTTATAGGACATGCGTTAAAAGACTTAGTGTTTTATGGTTCGCCTTGGTTTAGTTGGGTTATTGCATCGGCAGTTGTTGGTATTATTATAGGATTAGCTTGGGAAAAATTAAAGGTTAATGAAGGTGAATTTAATAAAAAGGAAATGATAATTTTTAACATTTACCAAATCATTGCTAATGCTATAGCATGGCTTTTAATTGCACCAACATTAGATATAGCTATATATGCAGAACCAGCTAATAAAGTTTATGCGCAAGGAGCTGTAGCAGCAGCTTCAAATGCAATTACAGTTGGAGTGTTAGGTACTATATTATTATATACTTATTCTAAGACTAGAGTTAAAAAAGGAAGCTTAGATAGAGAATAATATCTATTTTAAATACCGGAGTCTTTAAGTCTCTGGTATTTTTAATAATTAAAGAAGATTTTATATTATAAAATCTTTTTCAGAATATACATATGATTAAAAATATAGTATTATCTTTAATGGAGGTTATTAATTAAAAATTTTGCTAATGATAAAATTTTAATTAAGTAACTTAGAAAAAGTATTTAATAGACAATCTATTAAGCTTTAAAGTAATTAATAAAAATAGATTAATATCATTGAAGTTTATATACAAAAAGACGAGGAGATTTGCTATGAAAAAACCTGTAATTGAGTTCGTGGATTTTACTTTTCAATACAGAGCTCAAGCAAAGCCAACATTGAATAATATAAATTTAACTATATATGAAGGAGAAAAAGTACTTATAGTAGGACCATCAGGCTCAGGGAAAAGTACTCTTTCAAATTGTATAAATGGACTTGTACCATTTTCCAATGAAGGTGAAATTTCTGGTAGCTTAAAAGTTAAAGGGAAAGAAACTAAGGAAATGAGTATATTTGAACTATCAAACTCAGTAGGGACTGTACTTCAAGATCCAGATGGTCAATTTATAGGGTTAACAGTTGCTGAAGATATAGCTTTTAAGTTAGAGAATGATTGTGTATCACAAGAGGAAATGAAAGAAAAAGTTAAAGTTGTTTCTGAAATTGTAGGAATAGATACTCATTTAAGTTCTGCACCTTATAGTTTATCAGGAGGACAAAAACAACGTGTAACATTAGCTGGTGTTATGGTAGGTGACGTAGATATTCTTTTATTTGATGAGCCACTTGCAAGTTTAGATCCTGCAACTGGGAAAAGTGCTATTGAACTAATAGATCAAATTCAAAAGAAAACTAATAAGACTATATTAATAATAGAACACAGATTAGAAGATGTATTACATTGTCCAGTAGATAGAATAATAGTTGTTGATAATGGTAAAATAGCTGCTGATATAACTCCAGAAGAGTTATTAAGTTCAAATCTATTAGTTGAAACAGGAATACGTGAACCACTATATATTACAGCATTAAAATATGCAGGATGCAATATTATACCTAAAATGCATCCAGAACATATTGATACATTAAATATAGATAGCTGTAGAGAAAAATTAAAAGAGTGGTATGAAGATACTATAGAAGATAAACAACAAGTAAATAATGAAGCTATTCTTGAAATGAAAGATGTAAAATTCTCCTATGAATCAGGAAAGGAAATATTACATGGTGTTTCCTTTAAAGTTAATAGGGGTGAAATGGTTAGTATTGTAGGTAGAAATGGAGCCGGTAAATCAACTATTTCCAAGTTAATATGTGGATTTTATAAACCAACAGAAGGAAAAATATTATTTAATGGTAGAGATTTAGTTAATGATACTATTAAAGAACGTGCAGAAAAAATAGGAATAGTAATGCAAAATCCAAATCAAATGATATCAAAGACTATGATTTTTGATGAGGTAGCTTTAGGACTTAAAATTAGAGGCATTTCTGAAGAGGAAATTAAAAATAGAGTTTTTGAAACATTAAAGATTTGTGGTTTATATGAATTCCGTAATTGGCCGATTTCTGCATTAAGTTTTGGGCAAAAGAAACGTGTAACAATTGCATCAATCTTAGTATTAAATCCTGAAGTTATTATTTTAGATGAGCCTACAGCAGGGCAAGACTTTAAACATTATACAGAGATTATGGAATTCTTAAAAGAATTGAATCAAAAAGGTGTAACAATAATAATGATAACTCATGATATGCATTTAATGCTTGAATATACTAACAGAGCAATTGTATTATCTGATGGAATAAAATTAGCTGATGATATAGCAGCTAATGTTCTTACAGATGAAGAAGTAATAAATAAAGCAAACTTAAAGGAAACATCACTATATGAATTAGCTGTAAAGGCTAATTTAGATAATCCAAGAATGTTTGTTAAAAAGTTTATTGATTATGATAGGAGGATTAGAGGAATATGAGTACAATGATTGGATATTCAGATATAGATTCACCTATTCATAGATTAACAGGAGCGTCAAAGTTAATTGCTTTAATTATTTGGGCTTTAGCTTCCATGGTTACATATGATACTCGTGTACTTTTAGGTATGTTTGTTGTAAGTATAATTGTGTTTAAGATTTCGAAGGTAGAATTTAAACAAGTTTCATTTGTTCTTTACTTTATATTAATATTCTTATTATTAAATAATGTAGCAATATTTATATTCTCACCATATGAAGGTGTTAATATATATGGAAGTAGAACAGATCTATTTAAGATTGCAGGACCATATACTGTAACAAGTGAGCAGTTATTCTATCAGTTTAATATAACTTTAAAGTATTTTTCAATAATACCTATGGCATTATTATTTATGGTTGCCACTAATCCAAGTGAGTTTGCAGCTTCATTAAATAAGATAGGTATAAGTTATAAAGTTGCATATTCGGTTTCAATAGCTTTAAGATATATACCTGATGTTCAACGTGATTATCAAGATATATCATTTGCACAACAAGCTAGAGGAATAGATATGTCTAAAAAAGAAAAATTAACAAAAAGAATTAAAAATTCAGCTTCTATATTAATGCCGTTAATATTTTCAAGTTTAGACAGAATAGAAACTATAAGTTCTGCTATGGAGCTTAGAGCATTTGGAAGTAATAAAAAACGTACTTGGTATAATGGAAGACCATTTAAAAAAGGGGATTATATAGCGATAGCTATAGTTAGTCTTATATTAGTAATAGCTATATTTGCTACAATAATAAATGGTGGACGTTTCTATAATCCATTTATTTAAATTTTAAACAGGGGTTTTTGAAATAAACTTAAAAAATTAGTGCTATAAAGTGTTATAGTACTAATTTTTTTTATTATTAATTATATATTGACATAACAATACAACTGTATATACAATTGTATTGCAATAACATTACATAAATGAGTATAAATTTAATAGAGCCTGTTAGGTTAGGAGTGGTAAGAGTGATAAATAAAATTGCGGGAGCTATATATGGAATGGCATTAGGAGATGCCATGGGAATGCCTTCAGAACTATGGGGCAGGGAAAAGGTAAGAAAATATTTTGGGAAAATTGAAGGTTTATTAGATGGGCCTAAAGAAAATAGTGTAGCTTGTAATTATAAAAAAGGTCAATTTACAGATGATACTGGACAAGCACTTGTATTAGTAGATTCATTAAATAGTACAAATTTTGAGCCTAACTCTAAGGATATTGCAGAAAGACTTTTAAAATGGGCTGAAAAAGAAAAAGCATTTGAAAATAATATTTTAGGACCTACTTCAAAGGTTGCATTAGCTAATTTTAGAGATGGAATAGATTCAAAAGTAGTTACAGATAAGGCATTGTCAAATGGATCAGCTATGAGAATTGCACCAATAGGATGTCTTTTTAATGCTGATGATAAAGAAAGGTTAGCTAACTTTGTTTATGGAGTTTCAGAAGTAACTCATACTAGTGATATATCAATTGCAGGAGCAGCTATGATAGCAGTGGCTGTTAGTTCAGCTATTGAAAATACTGATTTTGAAGTTGTTATAAAAGATATTTTTGAAATGGAGCCTATTGCTAGAAAGTTAGGTGCAGAAACTTATAGTCCATCATTAACAGAAAGAATAAGATTAGGCATTTATTTAGCAAATAAATATAAGGATAATGAGGATCTATTTTTAGAAAAATTATATGACATAGTTGGTGCTGGCGTAAATATTAGTGAATCTGTTCCATCTGCAATTTCTATAGCTTATTATGCACAGGATCCTAATAAATGTTCTTTGCTTTGTGCAAACTTAGCAGGAGATACTGATACTATTGGAGCAATGGCAACTGCAATTTGTGGAGCCTTTAAGGGAGTAAATTATATAAAGAAAGAGTATATTGATGTTTTAGACAATGCAAATGATGTTGATTTTCAAAGATATATTTCTATCTTAATGGAAGGAAGGAGTTGCAATTAAGTGAAAACTTTAGTACTTGGAGCCGCAATAGTAGATATTATTATGAAAATACCTAATCTACCCAAAAGTGGTGAAGATGTTTTGTGTACTGAAAGAAAATTAACTGTAGGTGGATGTGCTTATAATGTTGCAAATATATTAAAAGGTTTTAATGTTGATCATGATTTATTTGTGCCAATAGGCTCTGGAATGTATGCAGATATAATAAGAAAAACATTAAGTGAAGATGGATATGATGTTTTAATAAGTGATTTAGAAATGGATAATGGCTATTGTTTATGTTTAGTAGAAGATAATGGCGAGAGAACATTTATTACTGTTAAGGGTATTGAAGGATTTCATAAAGAGGAATGGTTTAATAGATTAAATATGAGTGAATATGAAAATATATATGTGGCTGGTTATCAGATTTGTGAAGATAAGGATGATATAATAGCAGATTGGTTAATAGATCAAAAGGATAAGAATATATTTTTTGCACCAGGTCCAGTTATTAATGATATAGATAAAAATACAATGAAAAAGATATTTTCAACTAATCCAATATTACATCTTAATGAAAAGGAAGCTTTGGATTTTACTAAAAAGGATAATGTTAATGATAGCATTTTATTTTTATATGAATTAACTAAGAATATTGTATTTGTAACAATTGGTGAAAGAGGAACAGTATTTTATGATGGGCAAGAAATTGTGCATATAAAAGGAGAAAATGTGAATGTTGTAGATACAATAGGGGCTGGTGATAGTCATATTGGTGCAATTATTTCAGCATATTCTTTAGTAGATTCAAAGGACATTTTTTTAGATAGTTATCAGGATAATTATTTGGAGGATAATCTTAGATATGATTTTGTGTATGTATGTAAATTAGCTAATAAGGTGGCTGCAGAGGTAGTGCAAATACAAGGGGCTAAACTTAGTAGAGAATGTTTTGATAAATTTAAAATACAAAGAGGGGAATCACTATTATGAATAAAATTAAAAATTATTTCGCAGATTGGACGATGTTTGAAAAGTTATGGTTAATAACAGTATGTACAATTATGACTGTTATTTGGTATTTAAATGGTGATACAGCATTTTTATTAGTGCTGACTTTAACAGGAAGTCTTAACCTAGTCTTAGGTGCAAAAGGAAAGATAGCAGGACTATATTTTGCAATTATTAATTGCTTATTATATTCATATCAATGTATGGAAGTAAAGCTTTATGGAGAAGTAATGTATAATATGTTATTTAGCATTCCAGTTAGTGCTATAGCCATATACTTATGGAATAAAAATAAAGATGATGATGGTAAAATACGTTTTAAAGCTATGTCTGGTAAATTAATAGTACTATCTTTTGGGGGGACATTACTATGTGTAATTTTATATGCGAAGGTACTAAATTTATTAGGTGGAAATTTAGCATTTATGGATTCTTTAACAACTGTAGTTTCTGTTGTGGCGAGTATTCTTTATTTAATGAGATTTTCTGAGCAATGGTTAATGTGGGTTGGAGTGAATGCTTTATCAATAGTAATGTGGATAATGGTATATGCATCTGGTGATAAGAGTGCAGTTATTATAATAGTTATGAAGCTTACTAATTTATTAAACTCCCTATATGGTTATTATAATTGGAATAAAATTGCCAATAATGTTGAGGTATTAAAAATATAGATAAACTACATTTAGAATTTTGAGATTTTATAGAGTCAAGCTAATGCTTGGCTTTTTCAATTATATTTAGTAAAATAAAACAAATTAAGAAAATATTTAAGCAACTACTATAAATTATAATTTTGTTGTAACATTTTTGTAAATTAATTTTAGCTCTATATAGGTATAATATAAAGTGTAGAACTATATAAGAAGTAGCTAGGGGGAATTGAAAATGTATAAATTAAATAAAATTATAATAAGAAATAGTGCTTTAATAGTAGTTTTATTATTAACTTTTATATTGGGGATGGAATATTCTAACGGAAATAAACTATATAATGAGGATAATGAAGATGTATCTGAGCAAAATAGAAGTTCTATTGATAATGAAGTTTCCCTAGATACTAATGAGGAAAGCAATTATGGAGATTCTCAGAATAGAGAAAATATTAATATTGATACAAATAAGCAAAACCTAGTATATACATCTTATGAAAATGATTTATATGCAGATAATGCTAAAGAAATAGAGAATATGTTTAATAAATGGAATTATTTAAGGGAAGATGGAAAAAAGATTGCATATTTAACTTTTGATGATGGTCCTTCAACTGAAGTAACTCAAGAAATATTAGAAACTCTTAAATCTAATAATGTAAAAGCTACCTTTTTTGTATTAGGTAGTAATGTTGAAAAAAGCGATATACAGAAGGAATTGTTGAAAGAAATGGTTATGGAAGGACACGCCATTGGAAATCATGGATATTGTCATAATTATAGTATTTTATATCCAAGTAGAGTTGCTAATCCAACAGTAGTAATAAATGATATGAAAAAATCAGAGGATGCAATGAAGTCTGTTTTAGGTGACGATTTCAGAACTAGTGTTATTAGATTGCCTGGAGGTCATATGTCATGGAATACTAAAGCATTAGATCCGCTTCTTAAAGAAAATGGATATAGTTGTATAGATTGGAATGCGTTGAATGGAGATGCTGAAGGGAATGACAGAAGTGTTGAGCAATTAGTAAATAGATTAAAAGGAACTATAAGAGATTTAGCTGGAAATGATGATGTATTAGTTATATTGATGCATGATACCAATGCAAAGAAAACAACAGCACAATCATTACAAGAAGTTATAGATTACTTAAAGTCTTTAGGGTATGAATTTAGGACATTAAAGTAGAAATGTTGTTAATATATACTGGGTGAATGATTATATTTATCCGGTATTTTATTCGTAGATTTAAAGAATATAAATATTAGTTTTATAGAGTTGAAAGGAAAGTATATGAAAAAAATATTAATAATTGAAGATGAAGATAGTATAAGAGGTTTTTTAAAAATAAACCTAAAGAGAAATGGCTTTGAGGTTTTAGAAGTTGATAATGGTGAAGATGGGCTAAAGATATTAGATATAGAAGATCCAGTTCTGATAATATTAGATGTTATGTTACCAGGCATAGATGGGTTTGAAGTTTGTAAGAGAGTTAGAGAAAAAAAAGAGAAGGTAGGTATTATAATGTTAACTGCAAAGGGGCAAGATATGGACAAAATAATGGGGCTTGAATATGGTGCAGATGATTATATGCTAAAGCCTTTTAATCCAATGGAATTGTTACTTAGAATAAAGGCTATATTAAGAAGAATTGGTGTAAATGATGAAAAAAAGGTTTTAAAAAATGGAATATTTACTGTGGATACATATGGGAAAAAAATATTTAAGGGTGATAAGGAGATTGATTTAACGCCAAAAGAATATTCAATTATAAAATTATTTATAGAAAATCCTAATAGAGCCTTTTCAAGAGATGAATTATTAGATTTAATATGGGGAAAAGATTATTTTGCAGATTCTAAAATTATAGATGTGAATATAAGAAGACTTAGAAGTAAAATAGAAGACTACTCATCTAAAGAAGGATATATAGAGACAATATGGGGATTTGGATATAGATGGAGAGGCGAAGAGTGTGAAGAGTATACGAAGTAAGCTGTTAAAAAATTTTCTTATAGTTATAATATTAACAGTTTTAATATTAGATTTATTAACGTTATTATGTTTAAGAGGATACTATTATAAAACTACTCAAGATACTTTAGTTAATCAGTTAGAAGGGTATATTAATTTTTATCAAAAATACTTTTCTAACAATAAATTAATAGATAATATATATGAAAATATGGATGTTTTTTGGAGTACAAATCAAGAGCAAGTAGAGATATTAGATTCAGATGGAAAATTATTAATGGATTCATATGGAATAAGAAATCCTGAAATTTTAAGTACGCCTGATATTACAAAGGCTAAAGCAGGAGATGTTGGTGTATGGACTGGAAATGTAAGCTATTATAATGAAAAAATAATGATAGTTTCTAAAGCCATTAAATCAAAAATAAATCCAAATGAAACCATAGGTATAGTTAGAATAATTTTTTCACTAAAAGAAGTACAAAAATTAATAAATTCCTTTAGTAAGCTATTTTTAGTAATTTCAATAATTGTAATAGCATTAGGAATAATAATGAGTTTAATAATAGCTAAAGATATTGTATCTCCAATAAAAAAGATAACAGCTGTTGCAAAGGAGATGGCAAAAGGAAATTTAAACATTAGAAGTGATGTTACTGATAATATTGAAATAGCTCAATTGTCAAAAACATTGAATTATATGGGGTGTGAAGTTGAAAAGAGAGAAAAGTTGAAAAATGAATTTATATCTTCAGTTTCACATGAATTAAGAACACCTTTAACATCGATTAAGGGGTGGGTCATAACATTAAAGTATGATTGTAGTGATATGGATACAGTAGCTTTAGGACTTGATATTATTGAAAAGGAAAGTGATAGATTAACTGAAATGGTAGAAGAATTATTAGATTTTTCTAAGCTTATAAATGGTGTTATTTCCTTAAATATAAAAGAGCATAAGGTAAAAGATTTTATAGAATATATTGAAAATTATATGAGGCCAAGAGCTGAAAGAGAAGGTAAAGAGTTTAGTATAAGTATAGATGAGAATATTGGTAAAGGTTATTTTGATGAAAATAGGCTTAAACAGGTTTTAAGTAATGTTATAGATAATGCTTTTAAGTTTACTGAAGAAAATGGAAAAATAAGTTTAAATGCTAAAATTGAAGAAGGATATTTAGTATTTAGAGTAAAGGATAACGGAAGTGGAATAAGTATCAAAGATTTACCAAGGGTAAAAGATAAATTTTATAAAGGGAAAAATAGTAAATCAAAAAATGGAATAGGTCTATCTATAAGTGATGAAATAGTAACTTTGCATAGAGGAAATTTAGAGGTTATAAGTAAGGAAAATGAAGGAACCGAAATAGTAATTAGAATTCCTTTAAATCAGGGAGAGATATAATATGAGTAGGAAATTTTTGATTGTATTATCTCTTGTTATAATATTGTTTGTTGGATGTAAATCAAAGAATAGTAATGAGGAGAGTAATTATGTTTTTAACTTTACTGGGACGTGGAGAATTGATTCAATAGAGCAATTAGGAGAGAAAGAGGAAGGTGAAGAAGAGAATAATTCTTTAATTGGAGGTGAAATAAAGCTAGGTAACAATAAAATTGATATTGTAGGCAATTATAAATCTAATATTCGTTATAAGTTAAAGGCTGTTAAAGGAGATTATATTATTTCATACGAGAGTAATTTAACTATGAACACTTTTATGAATGGTAGAGAGACAGTAGATTTAATATCTATTATTGATGAAAATCAAATGATAGGTGAATTCTTTTTAAATTCAGATACTGAGATGATATTATTATATAAAAGTAGTTTGTTTAAATTAAGTAAATTAAATAAAAATGTTAATTTTGATGATGCTGATAATAATATTTCTATAGGAGATAAAACTGATGAAGAAGAGGCTGATGCAAAAGAAGGAGTTATGTTAGGGATTAAAACTCCAGGTAAAAAAATTGATGATGGAGTATATAGTAATGATGAGTATAGAACTTTATGGATATCTCATGATAACTGGAGAATAGGAAGTATATATGAAAAAACTAGTATTATTTTCCCTAGATTAAATGGAATATGGAAATTAGAAGTTAATCAAAAGAGTATGAATGGCTTTGAGTATGATGAATTTCAAGTAGGAAAATATGATGAAAAAGTAGGAAATAATACAGTTGAATATTTAATTTTAGATAAAAGTGAATATAAAACTATAAAATTTGTTGGAAATGATTATATAGCGATAGGAAAATATGAAGGGAATTCTTTTGAAGGAAATTATCCAATTTATCAAATAATACCTATAAATAACATTAATATTAAAAATGGACTACAAGTAGACGAAATATTTATTGGTACTGAAAAGGAAAAATATTTAGAGGAATTTCAAAATAAAATTAATAGTTTATCTAAGGAGCAAATTGATAAATTAAATATTTATTCAATAGATTATAATAATTTAGCCATCGAAAGAAGTGTAGGACGATGGAGGTTTGTTGCAAATTTGTTGCCTAAAGATATGGATGATGCAGGAGAAAGTTTTAATGTATCAATACTGCCAGATAGTAGATTTATAAATTATAATTCTCTTTATATATCATGGAAAAACTTAAAGCAACAATTAGGATTTTTTAAAGATGCATTTATATCGCCTTTATGTAAGATTGTGTTAGTTCAATTTGACAGCTATATAGCAGTTTATAAAATAGAAAATGGAAATATAATAACAGAACCTTTAGTTACAATACCTATAGGTGAAGATGATGAAATAATAATGTCAGAATGGTGTAGTGGAAGTTATGTAGAACAATGGGAAAAGGCTTTTATTGATGGTGAATTAATAACAGAGGATTAAAATTAAATTCAAATATCTATGGAAATATATTGTTCAAATTTACAAAAACAATATATTACAAAATGAGAAAAATTTTAATAAAATTTATAAAAGTATTGTAAAAAATAATATATGTGATATAATTAAGAAGAAGTCAAATTTTGACTAGTTAAAAGATTTAAAATAGATTAATAAAATTTCTCCTATTCAAGAGATATGTTATTAACCATGATAAATCTTAAGAAAATGGAGGAATTTATAATGGCAGATAAGACTATCGTATGCAGAGACTGCGGAAAAGAATTTTTATTTACTGAAGGGGAACAAGCTTTCTACAAAGAAAAAGGCTTTGATAACGAACCAGTAAGATGCGTTGATTGCAGAAGAGCAAGAAAAGCTCAACAAAACAACAGAAAGTAATTGAAATTATAAGATTGTAAGAATTTTTCTTACAATCTTTTTTTGATATATAAAAATATTTTTTGATTTCAATTTTTAGATTATATCTATAATGAAATAAGCTAAATATAAATATATAGTTAATTATTATATAAGTGACTATATAAATTGTAGAAAATATGGTAAAATAAGAAAGTTAGTAGCGATCCAACATATTAGGAGGCAGTAAGGATGGATAAAAATAAGAAGAAAAATAAGAAAAAGAAGAAAAGATATTCATTAAGAAATAGAATAATAATTTCAGCTGTATTTGTGGTACTTGCTGCTGTTGTTGGAGTGAGTATAGGATACTATAATTACGTGAAAAGTAAAATATATGCAGAGCCAAATGAAATAGAAGTAAAGACTGTAGAGAAGAAAAGTGAAGAGGAAGTGGATTATAAGGAAGTCGACGGTATTACTAATGTATTATTAGTTGGAACAGATGCCAGAGATTTAAAGGAAAGTGCTAGAGCAGATTCTATTATAATTGCGACTTTAGATAATAATAAAAAAGAAATAAGATTAACATCATTATTTAGAGATACCTTAGTTAATATTGATGGATATGGACCTTATAAGTTAAATGCAGCTATGGCTTTTGGTGGAATAAGTTTATTAAAGGATACAATACAAGAAACATACAATATAAGTATAGATAAATATATAATAATAAATTTTTGGGGATTTGAAACTATAATCGATCAAATAGGTGGATTAGAAATTGATGTTAAGGATTATCAATTGGATGAATTAAATAAGTATATAGGTGAATCTACAGGTGGAAATGATTGTCCTGTTACAGAGAGTGGATTGCAAGTGTTAAATGGAAAACAGGCTTTATCTTATGCAAGAATAAGGAAAGGTGTAGGAGATGAATTTGAGAGAACTGAAAGACAAAGAGAGGTATTATTTAAGGTTGCTGAAAAGTTAAGAGAAACAAAACCAACAAAGTATTTTGGGGTTATGAATAGTATGCTTGATTATATAAATACTAATATAGATATTTTAGATGCTTTAAATATGGCATATACAATTTATAAATTTCCAAGCTTAGAGACAAAACAAGTTCATATACCAGTTACAGAATTAGCTAGTGATATGAATTATGGCGGAGAAGTTGGATGGGTATTTATAATGGATAGAGAGCAAAATACCGAGATTTTGCATGATTTCATATTTAATGGTATAGAGCCAGATGAAAGTAAATTTGATTATAACTCTTTAAGAGAAGCACTTAATGAATATAAAACAGGTGAATGGATTTATAACTATGAAAGTGATTATAAAAATAGTACTTCAGATAGTAGTATAAATTATGAAAAAAATAAAGAGAATAATGAATCATATGAAGATGATGAGGAATATATTAATGGAGAATGGGAGTAAGTAAATATAAAACTTAATTGAGAGGTTGATGATGAAACATTAGGGATTAAAGATAAAATAAGTTTTCCCCTTATTTTATCTTTAATTTATTATTGCTATTAAGGTTAAGATATACAAAAAGTTAACTGAAGCTTCGATTTGAAATATATATTTTTATGAGAATATATAATAAAAATAAAAAAAGTCTAGTTTTTTATAGATATAAAAATAAATTTGGTATAAAATTATATTAAACATACATTTGGTAACGATTCCAAACTTATGTTTATCTAAAGTAGACTTAATTTAATGGGAGATGAGGAAATGGGGAGAGAATTAATATTTAATAGTGAATTTGAAAGATTATATAACTATAATGGAGAACTAGGAGTAGTTTATTCAAAGGAAAAAAGTAAGTTTATTTTATGGGCACCAACAGCAGAAAAAGTTGATTTAGTGCTATATGGCGATGATGGATATAATTATAGCTGTAAACCAATTAAAGCGTATAATATGAATAAAAGTATTAATGGAACTTGGATGTTAGAAATTAATAAAGATTTAAATGGTCAATATTACAATTATTTAGTTACTATAGATGGAAAAGTTAATGAAGTTGTTGATCCATATGCTAAATCAGCAGGGGTTAACGGTAAACGTGGAATGGTAATTGATTTGAAGAGTACTAATCCTGAAGGTTGGGAAGATGATGCAAAGCCAGAACTAAAGGCACCTACAGATTCTATAATATATGAGGCTCATGTAAGAGATTTAACCATAGATGAGACTTCAGGCATAAAAGATGAATTTAAAGGTAAATTTAAAGGACTTACTGAGAGTAATAGTTATATTCCAGGAACTAATATAAAGACTGTAATAAATCATATTAAAGATATGGGATTCACACATATTCATTTATTACCATCTTTTGATTATGGATCAGTAGATGAAACAAAGCTTGATAAACCACAATTTAACTGGGGATATGATCCAGAAAATTATAATGTTCCTGAAGGGTCTTATTCAACGAATCCATATTTAGGTGATGTTAGGATAAGGGAGTTTAAGGAGATGATAAAGGCTTTACATGAGGTTGGAATAAGAGTGGTTATGGATGTTGTTTATAATCATACTTTTAGCTTAGATTCATGTTTAAATAAAGCTGTCCCTAAATATTACTATAGACAAGATGAAGAAGGAAACTATAGTAATGCTTCAGCTTGTGGTAATGAAACAGCATCAGATAGATATATGTTTAGAAGATATATGATAGATTCAGTAGTATACTGGGCTAAAGAATATCATATTGATGGATTTAGGTTTGATTTAATGGGTATACATGATATAGAGACTATGAAGTTAATAAGAGAAGAATTAAACAAAATAGATCCAAGCATAATTGTCTATGGTGAAGGGTGGATGGGAGGTCCAAGCCCTTTAAAAGAAGATGATGCAGCTTTAAAGAAAAACACTTATAAATTTGATGAATTACAAATAGCAGCTTTTAGTGATGATTGTAGAGATGGAGTTAAGGGGCATGTTTTTTATGAAAAAGAGGCTGGCTTTGCAAATGGAAAAGCTGGGCTTGAAGAAACAATAAAATTTGCCATTGTTGCATCAACACCACATAAAGAAGTAGATAAAAATAATATAGTATATTCAGATGAATTTTGGGCTAATGAACCTTATCAAACAATAACTTATGCATCTGCACATGATAATTATACTTTATGGGATAAACTTCAAATAGTATCACCAGAAGCTAGTAAAGAAGAATTAATAAAAATGAATAAATTAATAGCTGGTATAATATTAACTTCACAAGGAATAAGTTTTATACATGCTGGAGAAGAGATGGCAAGAACTAAGGTTGATGAAGATGGAAAACCTGTAGAAAATAGTTTTGCTTCTTCTGATAATGTAAATAAAATTTATTGGGATAGAAAAATTGAGTATAAGGATTTAGTTGAATACTATAAGGGGTTAATTTCATTAAGAAAAAAATATAAAGCATTTAGAATGAATAGCAATAAAGATATACAAAAAAATATTCATTTCTTAGAAAAGGGAAAAGATTTTGAATCTGATAATTTAGTTGCATATATAATAGATTCTAAGAATATAGATGATAAGTGTTCTAAAATAGCAGTTATAATAAATGCAAATGAAACAGAGGAAAAGGTAAAGCTTAACGGAGAAAATTGGGGAGTATTTGTTAATGATAAAAAGGCAGGAAATGAAGTTATAGAAGTCTTAAATTATGATATAGTTAGTGTTGCTCCAAAATCCATAAAGGTATTAATAAAACAATAGATCAAATATATAGGTAATAGAATAGAGTATATAGAATGTAACTTAATATGGAAATTAATTAGTTGCATTCTATATTGTATTTTAAACTAATAAAAAGGGGTGAGGTTTATGGGAATGAATATGATAGTTTATCAGATAGTTAATGAATTTAAAAGATTAGGTGAAGTAGTTGCTATAACTTTAGCTGGATCATGTGCAAGTGGTAGAAAGGATAATTCCTCAGATATTGATATAAATATAATTACAGAAAATGATATATCAGTTGAAAAAAGAGAAAGTATTGTAAAAAAGTTTTCTGATTTGATGGAGATGAATAATACTTTTTGGGGAGTATCTGATGAATTTGTATTAAGGAACTCATCAATACAAATTGATATAGGTTATTTTAATTTTAATTGGTTAGAAAATCAATTAAAAAGTATTTTAGAAAAATACAATGCATATATTGGATATAGCACATGTTTTTGGCACAATGTAATTAATTCATTAATAGTTTTTGATAGAAATGGAAGGTTTAAAGAACTTAAAGAGAAATATACTACAGGTTATCCAACAGAGCTTAAAAGAAATATAGTTAGTAAAAATTATCCTATATTAAAAAGAAGTTTCTCATCATATTATAATCAAATAGAAAAAGCTATAAATAGAAATGATATAGTAAATTTAAATAATAGAATAGCTTATTTTTTAGATAGTTATTTTGATATTATATTTGCTATAAATGAAATTCCACATCCAGGAGAAAAAAGGCTTTTAAATATAGTTAATACTATGTGTAAGAAACTACCTAATAATGCATTAGCAGATATTGAGAAATTAATTAAAGATATTTCAAAATGTGATAATGTAATATTAGAAGATATTAACGAAATTATTATGGAGTTAGATGTAATTCTTAAAAGTGAAAATTTAATAAGTTAAATTAATAATGTTTACAGTTGTGTATGTGATTGCTATAATTGATATGATATAATAATTAGATTAATGGAGGGGAATAATGAGAGTACAAAGAGAAGAACTTTTAAATAAAATTGATGGAAAAACGGTTTATGTTTACACGTTATCTAATGAAAGTACAAGTATAAAAATAACAAACTATGGCGGTATTATATTATCACTAATTACACCAGACAAATTCGGAGCAAAAGATGATATTGTTTTGGGATATGATAATTTTGAAGATTATAAGACTACCACAACATATTTTGGTGCTATTATTGGACGTTGTGCTAATAGAATTGGAAAAGCTGAAATTGAGGTAGATGGAATCAAGTATAAACTTGCTCAAAATGATGGTAACAACCATCTTCATGGTGGTCTAAAAGGATTTAATAGAGTAGTTTGGGATTCTGAAGTTTTAAAGGATAAAGATGGAGAATATTTAAAGCTATCTTACTTAAGTAAAGATGGTGAAGAAGAGTATCCAGGAAATTTAGAGGTTACTGTTGAATATAAGTTAACAAAAGAAAATGAATTGATTATTAATTATTATGGGAAATGTGATAAAAGCACAGTTTTAAATTTAACTAATCATTCATACTTCAACTTAAAAGGTCATGCTTCAGGAGATGTATTAGATCATAAGGTTAGAATTTATGCAAAAAATATAACTGCGGCAGATTCTGAAAGCATACCTACTGGTGAAATAAGAAGTGTAGAAGGAACACCTATGGATTTTAGTAATTTAAAGTGTATTGGAGCAGATATAGATAAAGAATATGATCAATTAATTAATGGGAATGGATATGATCATAACTGGATTATTGATGACTATACAGGAGAGCTTAAAAAGGCTGCAGAAGTTATAGAGGATAATAGTGGAAGATTATTAGAAGTATTTACTACAAAGCCAGGAATACAATTTTATACAGGTAATTTTTTAAATGAGAATGAAATTGGAAAGGGTGGAGTGAAGTATAAAAAGAGGCAAGGCTTATGTCTTGAAACACAATACTTCCCAGATAGTTTACATCATTCAGGTTTTTCTAATATAGTGTTAAAACCTGGACAAGAATATAAACATACTACAATTTATAAAATAGGCATTGTTAATAAATAGTAAATAAAAATGACTAAGCGAGAATTCTACTCCTTAGTCATTTTTTGCAGTTTCTACAATAACCATATATTTCAAGGCGATGCTCGGTTACATCAAAATCCATATCATCTCTTAGATGCTTTTCATAAACACAAAGAGGACAATCGGTTATAGGAAATACTTCTTTACATTGTTTACAAATCAAGTGATGTCTATGTTCAGAAGTATTCATTTCATAAGATGTTCTATTGTCATCTCCTAAAATACATTTAGAAATTACATTTTTATTAGAGAGGGAATCTAATATTTTATAAATTGATGATAAATTTATAGAAATTGAATTTTCCTTTAATTTTGAATATATTTCTTCAGCACTAAGAGGTTGTGTACTTTCAGATAGTACCTGAAGTACAGAGGTTCTATGCTTAGTTATTTTTAATCCTTTTGATTTAAGTATATCACTAAAGTTAATTTCATTATTCAATTTATTACCTCCAGGCAGTATTTATTTATATTATACAAATTTGCGCCTAATAATTAAAGTGATAAAGAATATTACTGCTGATACAAGAACAATTGTTGCGCCTGTAACAGTGTTTAAATAATATGAAATTATTAGTCCTGTAATACCAGAGAATACAGCAATTAATACTGAAAATAAATGATATTGACGAACATTTTTAGAAATATTACGAGCTGCGGCAGCAGGTAAAACTAAAAGGGAGTTTATTATTAATAAACCTACCCATCTTACAGTTAAAGTAACTATAACAGCTATGGTACAAGTAAATATAATTTCTATTAATAAGGTATTCATACCACGGCTATTTGCAAGTGAGGGATTTAAACTTGTTATAATTAGTTTATTAAATATTAAAGTCCAAAGTACAATAACAACAATAAATACAACAAATAGTAAAATAATTTCTTTTTGAGTTATACTAAGTAAATCTCCAACTAAGTAAGATGAAAATTTACTTAAGCTACTAGAAAAACTCATAAGTACTAAGCCTAAAGCTATTGCAGTAGATGAGAAAACTCCAATTATTGTATCTGTTGATGAAGTTCCCTTGTTTTTTATTATTGTTATAGATATTGCAAAACAAACTGAAAATAGTGTTGCTCCCCACATCGGGTCAATACCACCTAAAAGAATTCCAATAGCTATTCCTGTAAAAGCTCCATGACCTAAGGAATCAGCAAAGAAAGACATTTTATTACTAACAACCATAGTACTTAAAAGTCCAAAAAGAGGAGTAACTATTAAAATAGCTAAAAAAGCATTTTTCATAAAA
The DNA here is from genome assembly GCF_026168755.1 of Clostridium sp. Classification (GTDB taxonomy): domain Bacteria; phylum Bacillota; class Clostridia; order Clostridiales; family Clostridiaceae; genus Clostridium. Next base: position 26,572 of record NZ_JAPFDR010000008.1, read on the forward strand.
TCAAAAGATAGCCATTGAAATGGTAGTATTAGATGAATAAAATTATATATAGAATCAAACATATCTTAAATTCCTCCTGTTTTAGATGAGTCTCCATTAGAATGATTTAATGATAATCCGAATATTTTTTGTGTAGCAGGATTATTAAAAACTTGCTTTGGAGTACCAGAACAAACTATTGTGCCATTTACAAGTGCTATACGGTCAGAATATTTATAAACTAAATCTAAATCATGAGAAACTAAGATAATTGATAAATCATAATTCTTTTTGATGTCCATAAGTATTTCATAAAATAATTCTAGTCCATTTTGATCAACTCCAGATACGGGCTCATCTAATAGTAGTATATTAGGAATTGGATCAAGAGCTAATGCAAGTAGAACTCTTTGGAGTTCTCCACCAGATAAAGCTCCAAGACGTCTATCTATTAAATGAGGAACTTTTACTCTTTTTAAGCTTTCTAATACATCTTCACGTATTTTCTTTTTAGGTCTTAGCCATGAAGGCAGAGAAGTCTTACAACAGACAAATAAATCAAGCACACTAATAGGAGTATCTTTATCAAATGTTAAATATTGAGGAACATATCCAATTATAGGTTGATGATATTTATTATCATTTTGCCCAATAAAATTTAAGTTTCCAGAATGTTTAACTTCTCCAAGTAAGGCTTTAAGTAGTGTGCTTTTACCAGCTCCGTTTGGTCCAATAATAGATGTAAGTTCTCCACAATGAATATGGAGATTTACATCTTTAAGTATTTCATTATTACCAATAGTAACAGAAAAGTTTTCAATTTTTGTGCAGCAAAAGTTATTGCAGCTATTATTTTTATTAAAGTTAGCTTTTTTTATCATTTTAACGCCTCTTTTAATACATCAAGATTTTTTTTCATTTTATTTATATAATCATCGTAAGCATCAGTAGTAGAGTCTCCTGTTACTATAGGATCTAGTTCATAAACTGTAGCACCAGTTTCAGTAGCGATAGTTTCTGCAACCTTAGAAGAATATTGAGGTTCAGTAAATAGAGAGTTTATATTTTTAGCTTTTATAGTGTTAATTATCTCTTCAATTTCTTTTGCTGAAGGTTCAGAATCAGGTTCTATTTCAATAACCCCAGCTATGTTTAAATTAAATTCTTCAGCAAAGTAAGGAAATGCTTCATGGAATGTAATTATATCTCTATTTGGTAAGTTATCTAACTCTGCATGCATTTCGTTTTTTAAGTCTTCTAATTTAGAAACATAAGTGTTGGTATTTGCTTCGTAAGCTTCTTTATTCTCAGGATTTAAATCTTCAAGTTGAGAAGAAATATTTTTAACTTCTTCTATGTTACCTGTTACACTAACCCATACATGAGCATTATATTCATGATCATGCCCATCATCTTCAGAGTGCTCATCTTCAGTATCGTGATCATGATCGTGGTCATCATGGCTGTGAGTATCATCTTCTAGAAGAGAGAGACCTTTAGTTGCATCAACTATTTGAAGATTAGGGTATTGTGAAATTATATCATCTAAAAAAGATTCCATTCCAGCACCATTTACAACTAGAATATCAGCCTTTTCTAATGTTTTTAAATCTTGAGGTGTAAGCTGATAATCATGAAGACATCCTGTTTGTGATTTAGTCATATTTGTAACAGTTACATTTGGAATATCTTTTGTAATGTTAATTGTTGATATATATAGTGGATAAAAAGAAGTTACTATATTTAAAGTATCTTCATTAGTTTTATTTGAATCTACATTATTACAACCTATAAATAAGAATGATGTTGTAATAAGTAGTGTCAGTAGTTTTGGGAATTTTAATTTCATAACCTGTCCTCCTAAAGTCAAATGATAATAATTTGCAATTATAATAAACATTATACTACTTTTATCAAAAAAGTAAATTAAAAATTTTATTTTAATTTCTAGGGAATAGTATATATATATCTAAAAAAAATATAAAAATGTATAAAAAGTTATTATGTGTGAACGAATGAATAAAAAAATGAAGAAATGTTCGTTAAAAGTATTGGCATTTTAAAAATTTCTGCTATTATATAAAAGTAAACTCGTTATATAATTAGAGAAATGAGTAAATTTTAAGTAATAAAAGGTAAAAAGGAGATTATATTTTAATGAACAATTTTTTAAATAATTTCTTTAAGCTTAAAGAAAACAATACAAATGTTAAAACAGAATTTATAGCTGGTATTACTACATTTATGACTATGGCATATATATTAATAGTCAACCCTTCAATTTTATCAGCTGCAGGAATGGATTCAGGAGCTGTATTTACGGCAACTGCATTATCAGCAATAGTTGCAACGTTAGTAATGGGGTTATATGCCAAATTACCTTTTGCTCAAGCACCAGGTATGGGATTAAATGCGTTCTTTGCATATACTGTAGTTTTATCAATGGGATATTCATATCAATTTGCATTAACGGCAGTTTTATTAGAAGGATTAATATTCTTATTATTAACAGTATTTAATGTGAGAGAGGCTATTGTTGATTCAATTCCAGTAAATATTAAAAGAGCTATTTCTGTTGGAATAGGATTATTTATAGCATTACTTGGACTTGAAGGAGCTGGAATAGTTGTTCATCCTGCTGATGATGGAACAATAGTTTCTTTAGGTAATATTACGTCAGGAACAGGACTTTTAGCAATTATAGGAATAGTAGTTACAGGAATATTGGTAGCAAGAAAAGTTAAAGGGGCTTTATTCTTAGGAATGATAATAACAGCAGTAATAGGTATACCAATGGGCATAATAGATATTCCTAATAAAATATTTAGTATGCCACCATCAATAAGTTCAACATTTATGCAATTTGAATGGAATAATATTTTCTCTTGGGATATGGCAATAGCATTATTTACATTATTATTTATGGATATGTTTGATACAATAGGAACTTTAGTAGGTGTTGCAACTAAAGCAAATATGCTAGATAAAGATGGAAAGGTTCCTAATATTAAAAAGGCTCTTTTAGCAGATGCGGTAGGAACAACAGTAGGAGCATGTCTTGGAACAAGTACAGTTAGTACTTTTGTTGAAAGTGCTGCAGGTGTAGCAGAAGGTGGAAGAACAGGATTAACAGCAATATCTACAGCATTTATGTTTTTCTTAGCATTATTCTTATCACCTGTATTTGGAGTAATTACTTCAGCAGTAACAGCTTCAGTTTTAGTTGTTGTTGGATTGTTTATGATTGAAAATATAAAGGAGTTAGATTTAGAAGACTATACAGAAGCAATTCCGGCATTTTTAACAATAATAATGATGCCATTTGCATATTCAATCTCAGATGGGATAGTATTTGGTGTTGTATCATATATTATATTAAAGGTATTTACTGGAAGATGGAAAGAGGTTACTTGGACTACAGTAATAATTGGAATAATATTTGTAATGAAGTTCGTATTTATATAAAATTAAATTTTATAAAAGCTCACTTTGATGAAGAGACAAAGTGAGCTTTTATTTTTAGAACAAATTTTTATATTTAAAAATATAGTATAAAGGTGATTCTAAAATTTCTTTATTACAGTTAATAATGTATCTAAAGAAGAAGATAAATTGCTTATATCTTCATCACTTAAAGGAGAAAGTTTTTCTTTTATTACTTCTTTAATATATTCTTTACCCTCCCTTAAAACTTCTAGGGCTTTAGGCGTAGCTTGTATTAATATAACTCTCCTATCAGTAGGATTATAATCCCTAGTAACAAGGCCATCTTCAACTAATTTATCGATTACAGGTGTCATATTAGGCTTAGATATACAAAGTTCTTTTGCCATTTTAGAAATAGGAAGTGGTCCGTTATGAACTAAATAAAATAATACTTTTATATGTGAATGAGGAATATTAAATTTTTTTGCAAGAACATTAGGGTTAAAAATATGTTTATTTAGAGAGAATAATAATAGATATAAATTATCAGATATATCATTTAAATTTAAAGTAGTCATGTTAGCCTCCTTACAATACTAATTGATAATATTATAATCTATTAAAAAATAGTTTACAATATATAGTTATAAAAATATAACTATTATAAAAAGTAACAATTTTTATTGACAGAGAATAGTTATAAAAATATAATTATTATAAAAATAGAAATATATTAAATTTAAATAAGGAGAGGAGAGCTTATGCTTAATTTATTAAAACACTTAAAGCCTTTTCTTGGTTCAATGATGCTTGCAATAGCACTTTTATTTGTTCAAGCTATATGTGATTTATCATTGCCAGACTATATGTCCAATATAGTTAATGTAGGAATACAACAAGGCGGAGTAGAAAATGCTGTTCCTAAAGTTATTAAATCATCGGAAATGGAAAAATTATTTATTTTCATGAATGATGATGAAAAAAATGTTATCAAGGATAATTATACTTTGTTAGATAAAGATAATCTTACTACAGATGAGTATAATAAGTATGTAAAAGATTATCCAGAATTAAAAAATGAAAGTACTTATAAGTTAAATACTGGTAAAGAGGAAAAGATAGACAAGTTAAATGATATATTTGGAAAGCCAATGCTTATTGTTTCAATGTTAGAATCACAAGGGTTAGAAGGAGTTCCTGGTATTGATAATATGGCTCCACAAGGCATGGATTTATCTACTATGGATTCTTTTGAAATGCTAAGTATGATGTCTCAAGAACAAATAGATAATATGTTAGCAAATGTAGATGAGAAATTAGAGGATATGCCTGAGAGTATGATAACTCAAGCTGCTACTAGTTATGTTAAGGAACAATATAAAGAAGTTGGAATTAATACTGATAAGCTTCAGTCTAACTATGTAATTATGTCTGGATTAAAAATGGTAGGTATTGCTTTAATTAGTATGGTGGCTACAGTTATTGTAAGTTTTATTGCGGCAAGAGTTGGTGCTGCATTAGGTAGAAATTTAAGAAAAGATGTATTTAAAAAGGTTGTAGGATTTTCAAATACAGAATTTGATGAATTTTCAACGGCATCACTTATTACAAGAACAACAAATGATATACAACAAATTCTTATGCTTGTTGTAATGGGATTAAGAATTGTATTCTATGCACCAATCTTAGGTATTGGAGGTGTTATTAAAGTTATTAACACTGGAGCATCAATGGGATGGGTAATTGTAGTTGCAGTAATATCAATATTACTTTTAGTAATTGTATTATTCAGTTTTGCTATGCCAAAGTTTAAAAGTGTACAAAAGCTTGTTGATAGACTAAATCTTGTTACAAGAGAAAGTTTAACTGGTATGCTTGTTATTCGTTCATTTAGTACTCAAAAGCATGAAGAAGAAAAATTTGAAGTTGCTAATAAAAACTTAACAAGAACAAATCTTTTTGTTAATAGAGTTATGACAGTAATGATGCCATTAATGATGTTCATTATGAATGCAATAACATTATTAATTGTATGGGTTGGAGCACATAGAATTGATGAAGGTATTATGCAAGTTGGAACAATGATGGCATTTATGCAATATACTATGCAAATAATCATGGCATTCTTAATGATATCAATGGTTTCAGTTATATTACCAAGAGCAATGGTTTCTGCTCAACGTGTATCTGAAGTTCTAAATATTGATGTAGCAATTAAAGATTCTGAAAAACTACAAATGTTTAATGAAGATGAAAAAGGAACTATTGAATTTAAAAATGTTTCATTTAGATATCCTGGTGCAGATGAAGATGTAATAAGTAATGTTAGCTTTAAAGCATTCCCAGGAGAAACTACTGCATTTATTGGTAGTACTGGTAGTGGTAAATCAACATTAATTAATTTAATACCTCGTTTCTATGATGTAACAGAAGGTGAAATATTGATTGATGGTGTAAATATAAAAAATGTATCTCAATATGATTTAAGAGAAAAAATTGGATTTATTCCGCAAAAGGGACTTTTATTCTCTGGTACAATTGAAAGTAACTTAAAGTATGGTGGAGATCATATAGCTGATGAAGATATGATAAAGGCTTCTGAAATTGCTCAAGCAATGGAGTTTATAAACAGTAAAGAAGAAAGATTTAATACAGAGATTGCTCAAGGCGGTACAAATGTATCTGGTGGACAAAAACAAAGATTAGCAATTGCTCGTGCTATAGCTAAAAATCCAGAAGTATTTATATTTGATGATAGTTTCTCTGCGTTAGACTTTAAGACTGATGCTAAACTTAGAAAAGCAATAAATACTGAATTAAAAGAAAGTACACTTTTAATTGTTGCTCAAAGAATAAGCACTATAATGAATGCAAATCAAATTATAGTTCTTGATGAAGGCAAGGTTGTTGGTAAAGGAACTCATAAAGAGCTTATGGAAAACTGTGAAGTTTACCAACAAATAGCTCTATCACAACTTTCAAAGGAGGAGCTTTCAAATGAGTAAACATAAAATGAGAGGCCCAATGGGTGGAGGTCCAATGGGTGGAATGGCAAGAGGTGGCGAAAAGGCTAAAGATTTCAAAAAGACTATGAAAACTCTTGGGAAATATTTAAGGCCTTATAGATTATCAATAATAATAGTTATAATATTTGCTATTGGTTCTGCTGCATTTTCAATTGTAGGACCAAAGATATTAGGGGAAGCAACTACAGAGATATTTAATGGATTAGTAAAAAAAGTTACAACTACTAATGCAGAAGGAATTAATTTTACTCGTATAGGAGAAATAATTTTATTTTTAGTAGGACTATATTTAGTTAGTGTAATTTTCTCATTAGTACAAGGATGGGTAATGTCAGGAATTGCCCAAAAGGTATCCTATAATATGAGAAAAGAAATATCAGAAAAGATTAATAGAATGCCTCTTAAATATTTTGATACTAAGACTCATGGTGAAGTATTATCAAGAGTAACAAATGATGTTGATACTGTAAGCCAAACTTTAAATCAAAGTTTATCACAAATGTTAACATCAGCAACTACACTTATTGGTGTACTTATAATGATGTTCTCAATAAACTGGATAATGACATTAGCTTCATTAATTGTAGTACCAGTATCAGCAGGGTTAATTGCTTTTGTTGTTAAGAAGTCTCAAAGATATTTTAAGACTCAACAAGAGTATTTAGGATATGTTAATGGTCAAGTTGAAGAAGTTTATTCTGGCCATAATGTAATGAAGGCTTTTAATGCAGAAGAAAGAGAAATTAATAAATTTAATGAACTTAATGATACACTTTACAATAGCGCATGGAAATCACAATTTTTATCAGGTATGATGATGCCTATAATGACTTTTGTAGGTAACTTAGGATATGTAATAGTATCAATACTTGGTGGATGGCTGACTATTAAAAAGGTTATTGAAGTTGGTGATATTTTATCTTTCGTTCAATATATTAGGTCATTTATGCAACCAATTGCTCAAACTGCACAAATAGCCAATGTACTTCAATCAACTGCAGCAGCTGCTGAAAGAGTATTTGAATTCTTAGATGAAGAAGAAGAAAGTTTAGACGTTGAACATCCAGTAAGCACTGAAGAGATAGAAGGAAAGGTTGAGTTTGAAAATGTTCATTTTGGATACAATCCAGAAAGAACTATTATTAACAATTTTACAGCTCGTGTAAAACCAGGTCAAAGAGTTGCTATAGTAGGACCAACTGGTGCTGGTAAGACAACAATGGTTAAGCTTCTTATGAGATTCTATGATGTTAATGATGGTGCTATTTTAATCGATGGACATAATATTAAAGACTTTAGAAGAAGTGATTTAAGAAAAATGTTTGGTATGGTTCTTCAAGATACATGGTTATTTAATGGAACTATAATGGAAAACCTACGTTATGGTAGATTAGATGCTACAGATGAAGAGGTTAAAGAAGCAGCTAAAGCAGCTCATGTTCATAGCTTTATAAAAACATTACCTCATGGTTATGATATGGAACTTAATGAAGAAGCAAGTAATGTATCACAAGGTCAAAAGCAATTATTAACTATTGCCCGTGCAATACTAGCAAATCCTAAGATATTAATACTTGATGAAGCCACAAGTTCTGTTGATACAAGAACAGAAGTATTAATTCAAAAGGCTATGGATAATTTGATGAATGGAAGAACTAGCTTTATAATTGCACATAGATTATCTACTATTAGAGATGCAGACCTTATTCTTGTTATGAAAGATGGGGATATAGTTGAGCAAGGAAATCATGAAGAGTTATTAGCTAAGAATGGATTCTATGCAAATCTTTATAATAGCCAATTTGAAGGTGCAGAAGCATAAAAGTTAACTATTAAAATAACAAATATAAGTAATTAAACTTTAACAAGGTGGATTATAAAACCCACCTTGTTTTTAACATAGCTTAATTTTTTGACCTACTGTAATAAGATTTAAATCTGATATATTATTAAGTTCTATTATCTTATTAATGCTTAAATTAAACATTTCAGAAATAGTTTCTAAGGAGTCTCCCTCTTTTATTTTATATACACCAGATGAATAAAGTTGAAGTACTTGACTTTTAGAAAGTCTATTTAGATTTTTTATATTGTTTAATTTAGCAATCTTCTTATAACTAATATCAAATTTATTAGATATATTAATTAGTGTATCTTTATCTTTTACTACATAGGTAAAGGGATATTTACAGTTTTGAACTTTCCACTGGATAATATTAATATCATCTGTTGGGATAATAGGATTAAAATAATCTGTATAAGGATGATTGTTAATTGTTATATATATTTTTTCAGTTTTATAATAATTTTTTAAGGTATTATAAATACAATCAAAGAAGGCTTTTGTTTTAAGTATATTTTCTTTTAAAATATTTATAATACCTTCGTGAAAGTCTATATGAGCAAAATTATCTTTATAATTATAATACATTTTATTAATTTTTGTATTACGATTTATTAATGGGAGCAATCCTATAGGAGGTGTTTGGAGGAGCTTAGAAAAGCCTAAAGTTATATCTTCATTGGTATTATAGTTTAAAGTTTTATTTGAATACCAAATAGTATTTAAATTTTCATCAGGATAATATATTTTAACATTTTCAGAGAAAGAGGAATTTTCTATTATCTCTTCAAGCTCACAATATAATAATCCTCTTTTTTTTATATAATATATACTTTTAACAAGACCTATGCCTAGTACATAGTAATCTACAGAAAATTTAGATTTATCTTTAGATACAGTAACAATTTCTAAGGCTGAAGGAAATAAGTTAAATTGAGTTTTAACTTTTATATCTACGTTAGTGATACAACGTTTGCTTCCATCAGATAAAAGCCACATATTATTTTTAACAACAGGCTCCCTTATTAAATAATTATCCATATTATTAGATTCATCTAAGAAATTTTGATGATGACAAGCATTTCTAATTTGAAAGGAAAGTTTAATCCCATTATTAGTATATTCGTAAATATTTACGTTATTGGTTGTACCGTTATCAAATCTAACCTGAATTTTATTATTATTAAAATAATCGATTGAACTTTTGAAGTTAATTAAATTATTATTAAAACCTCTATAAATATACATTGAATTTGAATTATGTGGAAAGTATTCTTTGGATTTTATACTCATAGTAACTCACCTCGTAATCATTTGTGTGGTAATTTTGTTATTGATATTACAGTATATGAACAAGATTGAAACTTTGTTTAATATAGGAGATAAAATTGTTTATCCAGGTCAAGGAATCGGTGTTGTAGATTGTATTGAAGAGATGGAGTTTAAAGGTGAGAGGCAAAATTATTATAAAATAGATATTGTTAATAGTACTATGAAACTTAAATTACCAGTTAGTAGAGTAGAATTTACTAATATTAGATTAATAAGTAATAGTAAGGAAATAGATACTGATTTAAATAATTTTAGTGATTTTATTGTTAATGAAGAGGAAATAAAATAGAAGAGAATTTTATTATTAAAAATGAGTTATGTCAATTAGGCATAACTCATTTTTATATTATATAAAATTAATAGAATAATTAAAAATCTCTTTCCAAAATGCTTATTTTATTAGGATCTTCAAAATCTTTTAATGAGTCTATTCCTAATTTATCTAAGACATCATCAAGAATTTTACTATGAACAGCTACTTTTATTGAAGCATCGTAGGCAAAGTTATCCACTGCCTTTTTACCTTCTTCAGGAGGAACTAGAATTTTAGGACCACCAACACAACCACCAACACAACCCATACCTTCAATAAAGCTTGCATTTGCTTTACCAGCTAAAGCATCATTAAGCACTGCTTTACATTCTTTAACTCCCTCTGCTTTTCTAGCTTTAAAGTTTTTAATGTTATTCGGATAAAGTTCTTCTACGGCTTCTGAGACCGCAATTGAAACTCCTCCAGTACGAGCATATAATCTTCCGCCTCTAGATGTATATTCTATAGATGGAATTCCTTTTAAGTCTCTAGGATGAATTTCTAAAGATTCAAAGATATTATTAAGCTCTTGGAAAGTTAAGACAAAGTCAATTGCACCAGCAACATCTTTTTCCTTTGCTTCTGCTTTTTTAGCTATACAAGGCCCTACAAATACGACTTTTGCATCATTATTTAAAGATTTAATTACTCTACCAGCTGCAATCATAGGAGAAACTGAAGGTGAAAGGTTAGGAAGAAGTTCTTTATAAACTTTCTTTAACATCCCTACCCACATAGGACAACAACAAGAAGTTATCATTAAGTCATTTGGACCTTTTACATGTTTATTAAATTCAACTGCTTCTTTTATAGTCAACATGTCAGCAGCAAAAGCAACTTCAATCATATCTGTAAACCCAATTTTAATAAAAGCAGCTCTTAATTGATCCATAGTAACATCACTACCAAATTGACCTATAATAGCAGGGGCAACAGCAGCGATTACAGTTTTATTATTTTTTAATAAATCTAATATTGGCAGAAATTCTATTTTGTCTAAAATACGTCCATTATTACAGGAATCAACACAAATACCACAATCAATACAAACATTATTATCAATAAATGTTGTATTATTATCAGAATCAAATTTTATCGCATCAAAGGGGCAGGCTCTTTGACAACCATATGTATTATTTTCATCAGGATTACAGTTTGTACAGGAGCATTCTAGTTTTTCTACTATTTTTTTATTTACATTATAATTAGTTATTGCTTTTTTTAAGTTATAAACATAATTATTATCAAAGTCAACTTTTACTCCACATAATGAAGTAATTATTTCAAAAGTTTCTTGTGGAGAATTTTCATGGCAAGTAATTATTTTATTAAGGGTCTCATCAAAATTCCCATCATAATAAGATTTTATTAATATATCAAACAGATCAGTGTACTTACTATTCATCATGTACCTCCTAAAATAGAAAGAATAAATAATTCTGTATAATTTAGTATATCTCTATTACCATATGAAAATACTTAAATTTAATATTAAAATTAAATTATTTAATTTTAATGTTTGTATTTATTTCATTATGTATATTTTGCAATAAAGCTTATGCTAGTGATAGATATACTATTAACTAAAAATATTAAAAATGATAATAATAGCATTAGTAATAATATGATTAGTTCATTAGTAGAAGATAATGATAAAAATTTATGGATAGGTACTGATGGTGGACTAAATAAAATGAATTTAGAGGAAGAATTTATAATGGGGTTTGGTCTGATATATCGGAGGTAAATATTAAAGTAAAGAATTCTATTTGGAAAACTCATATAGCATATATAATATTTATATATTATAATTAAGTAAAAATATTAGATGCATTAGTGATACATCTAAAATAGGTTCAGGGTTTTATAGGTTGGATAAGGTTCAAGTTAATATAGTAAATCTTGTTGAAGATACAGCTTTATCTATGGTTGAACTTGCTGAGGTTAAGGGATTAGAAATCATAGTTGACACAGAGATTGAGGAGTTATTTATAAATTGTGATAAGTTAGATATAGAAAGATGTATAATAAACTTAATTGGAAATGCTATTAAATTTACTGAAGCTGGGAGAACGATAACGATTACTATAAGTGAGTTAGACAAAAATGTGAAAATTAGTGTAGTTAGTGAAAAGGGAAAGGGTAGTGAATTTATTATTATATTACCTATACAATAAAAAAGGAAGTATTCTATGGAAGAAATAATTAAAATAATAAAGAAAAATCAATTATTTATTGGATTAAGTGATGAAACTATAAAAAATGTTTTGAAAGAAATCCAATATTATATAAAAACATATAGTAAAGGTGAAATAATTGCAAATGAAGATGATGAATGTAGAAGCTTATCATTAGTATTGGATGGAACTGTAGAAATACAAAGATTATATTCTAATGGAAAATATATAGTATTAAGCAGAATATTTGAAGGAGATGTATTTGGAGAAGCCTTAGTATTTTCAAAAGCAAAGACATATCCTGCGACTGTAATAGCATTGAGTGAATGCAAAGTACTCTTTATAAATAAGAGTGATGTATTAAAAATGTGTTCTAATGAAGAAAAAATATTGGAAAATTTTATTTCGCTATTAAGTGATAAAGTTTTTATTTTAAATTCCAAAATAAAAAGCATATCTTTTAAAAGTATAAGACAAAAAGTTATAAACTATATTTTAAATGAAGTAAAGGAGCAAAAAAGCAATTCTATTATATTAAAGAATACTAAAGAGGAGATAGCATCATTATTAGGTATTCCAAGACCATCATTATCACGAGAATTAATTAATTTGAGGGATATGAATTATATTGAGTTTAATAGAAAAAAAATAATTATATTAGATATAGAAAGTTTAGAAGAAGAATTATTTAATTAGAAAAAGAATCTGTAACATGTGTTACAGATTCTTTTTCTGTATATATGTAGAATAATCACATAGAGATTAAAAAATACATTTTAAGAGGAGATTTTAAATATGGAAAATAAGATGTTTTGTTTTCAATGTCAAGAAACTGCAGGATGTGCAGGATGTACTAAGTTTGGTGTATGTGGAAAAAGTCCAGAACTTGCAAATATGCAAGATTTATTAATATATGCTACTAAAGGATTATCAGAAGTAACAACAAGAGTAAGAAAAGAAGGAAAAAAGATTGATAAAGAGTTAAATCATTTTATTACATTAAACCTTTTTACAACTATTACAAATGCAAATTTTGATAACGAAGTATTTTATGGTAGAGTAAAGGAAACTTTAAGAATAAAAAGAGAGTTAATAGAAAAATTAGATAATAAAGAAAATTTATCAGAAGTTGCTTTATGGGAGACATCTTCAAATGAAGAAATGTATAAAAAGTCAAATAGTGATGAGGTTGGAGTTCTTGCAACTAAGAATGAAGATGTAAGATCATTAAGGGAACTTATAACTTATGGATTAAAAGGGTTATCAGCATATTCAAAACATGCTAATGCTTTAGGATATGATAATGAAGAAATAGATGCATTTATGCAAGAGACTTTAGCTAAGCTTTTAGATGATTCATTAACTGTTGAAGAATTAATTGCTTTAACATTAGAAACAGGAAAAGTAGGGGTAGATGGTATGGCATTATTAGATACTGCTAATACTGAAACTTATGGAAATCCTGAAATAACAAAAGTAAATATAGGAGTAGGTAAAAATCCAGGTATCTTAGTATCAGGACATGACTTAAAAGATATTGAACAATTATTAATTCAAACAGAAGGAACAGGAGTAGATGTATATACCCACTCAGAAATGTTACCAGCTCACTATTATCCAAACTTAAAGAAGTACAAGCATTTAGTAGGTAACTATGGTAATGCATGGTGGAAGCAAAGAGAAGAATTTGAAAGCTTTAATGGACCAATATTAATGACTACTAACTGTATAGTGCCACCAAAGAATGAAAGCTATAAATCAAGAATGTATACAACAGGAGCAGCAGGCTTCGAAGGTTGCGTTCATATAGAAGCTGATGAAAATGGCGTTAAAGATTTCTCTGCAATAATTGAACAAGCTAAGAAGTGTAAGGCACCAACAGAAATAGAACAAGGAGAAATTATAGGGGGATTTGCTCATGCACAAGTATTAGCATTAGCAGATCAAGTTGTTGAAGCTGTTAAAATTGGAGCTATTAAGAAATTCTTTGTTATGGCAGGATGTGATGGAAGAGCTAAATCAAGAAATTATTATACAGACTTTGCAAAAGCTTTACCAAAGGATACAGTGATATTAACAGCAGGATGTGCTAAATATAAATATAATAAGTTAGATCTTGGAGATATAAATGGAATTCCAAGAGTTTTAGATGCAGGTCAATGTAATGATTCTTATTCATTAGCATTAATAGCATTAAAATTAAAGGAAGTATTTGAATTAGAAGATATTAATGAATTACCAATAGCATTTAATATTGCTTGGTATGAGCAAAAGGCTGTAATAGTATTATTATCATTATTATATCTTGGAGTTAAGAATATACACTTAGGACCAACACTTCCAGCATTCCTTTCACCTAATGTAGCTAAAGTTTTAGTTGAAAACTTTGGAATTGGTGGTATTACTAATGTTGAAGATGATTTAAAAATGTTTATGGAAGAATAGAAATTTTAAATAAAGGGAATAATATTAATAAGTATTTTAATATATGAAAAAGAAGCTGGAAAAATCCAGCTTCTTTAAAGTTATTTCTATTTTGCCCACATTGTGAAGCCACATAAGTGACCAATTAATGCACCAACTATACCTATTACAAGTAAAAGAACTATACAAGTAACTGGTTTCCAACCTTTCTTCTTAAGTAAGAAGAATAGTAATAATGTTAATCCTAGAGGAATCATTTGAGGTAATACACCATCTAATATATCTTGAATAATTATTGGTGATTCACCATTTGGTATTTCAATTGCTAATTTAGTTACACCATAGTTAGATGTTAAAGCACCAACTATGAATATACCTAACATAGAAGCAGCACGAGTAAATTCTTTAGCATTCTTAGTTAATATATCAATTGCTTTAGAACCTAAGTTATAAGACCAGTACATTAACCAATATCTTATACCAAATTGAACAGCATTAAAAATTATTAAGAACAATATTGGTCCAGCTAGAGAACCACTTATAGCCATATTTGCAGTTATACCGGCAGTAATAGGAACTAGAGTAAACCAGAAAATTGCATCTCCAATACCACCTAGGGGCCCCATTGCAGCAACTCTAACGGCTCTGATAGTGTTAGTATCTGCCTTTTGTTGCTCTAAAGAAAGAATTATACCCATAACGAAAGTTATTAGGAATGGGTGAGTGTTAAAGAATTCTAGGTTGTGTTTCATTGACTTTGATAAGTCTTCTTTATTAGTATGGATTTTCTTTAATCCAGGCAATATACCGTATAACCATCCTCCAGCTTGCATTCTTTCATAGTTAAATGAAGCCTGTAAGAATAATGAACGCCAAACCATTTGATTTAAAGTTTTTTTATCAAGTTGTTTAGCTGGAGTTAAATCTTTATATAATGTTGAATTAGATTCCATCTTCGTCATCTCCTCCTCCTACTGGTGCATATGCAGCACTGCTCTTCATTTTTACACTAGTTTGGAAGTCATAGATAGCAATGGCAATTCCTATAAATGCTATGATTAATAGAGCTGAACCACTTAATCCATCTATTTTTCCTATAATAGTAGCAATACCAAATCCAGCAAAGTAGATTCCCCATAAATCGCCTGATAACATAATACGTAAAAGTATTGCAAATCCAACGTATCTCATCATTCCACCAGCAGCGCTTAAACCGTCCATGAACCAAGCGTGCTTTTCAGATAATGCTGTTATAGTTTCACCAGCGGCAGAACCACCGATTAATCCGATAACAACTACTAAAGCAAAGAATAATCCTAATAGACCCATTGCCATGTAGTTAAGATTTTCGATACCTTTTGTATCAGCATTATCAGCATATTTATCAGCTTTTGACATTAATGGAGACATAATTGTGAATAATAAAGTTACACAATATTGTCCCAGTACTGCGAATGGGAAAGCTAGTCCAACAGCAGCAGCCGGTTCTAAGTTAGAAGAAATAGCAAATACAACTGCCATTATTCCACCTATAACAGCATTTGGAGGTTGAGCTCCTCCTACAGGCATGTTTCCAATTGTCATTAATTGATAAGTACCACCAACGATAAGTCCAGTTTGTAAATCATCAAGAATTGCTCCGATAACAGCACCAGATACAATTGGTTGATATAATGATTCCAAGAAACTAAATTGATCTATACCTGCAATAAATGCAAATACTGCAACTAAAAGAATCTGAATAAAATTAAAATCCATATCACGAATCTCCTTTCGTAATTATTTAAAAAGTTTATCAATATTTTCTGCACCTTCAGTAGGAACTCTTCTAATTTCAAGATCTACTCCTAAATCTTTTAGTTTTCTGAATGCTTCAACGTCTTTGTCATCTACAGCAACAGATCCAGCAACTTGTCTCTTACCTTGAGCCATGTGCATATTTCCTATGTTTACCTTTTTTATTGGTACACCACCTTCAACAAGTCTTAAAACATCAGTAGGAGTTTCACATACTATGAATATAAGTTGTCTTTCGCTAGCTTTGTGAATAGTGTTGATAGTTTTTTCGATTGTCCAATAACGAGTAGAAGCATAAGTTGGAGCAGCCATATCCATTAGACCTTGTCTAAGTTTATCACCAGCAACAACATCATTTGCAACTAGAATTAAGTTTGCACCAATAGATCCACACCATTGAGTAGCAACTTGTCCATGAATTAATCTGTTATCTATTCTTGTTAAAACAATGTTTGGCATAATATTCACCTCCTTATAAATTGTTTTGTTATGTTTTTGTAATCAACTCTACAATAATATTATAGAATTTGTATAATATAGAATCTTTAGAATTTTTAACATTTGTTTTATGTTTTTTAACAAACGTTTACATAAGGCTAAAAATATCTAAATATACATTAAATATATATGCAATTAAAATTGAAATATAATATAAAAGTGCAATATAGTATAAAAATGTTAGTAAATTCAAAAATTTGACAAATGATTTTGGTATATTAAAATATAAAATATAAAATATAAATGTATTTTATAAGAGGGTATATGAGGACATGTTGATATTAATAAAATATTAACAAAGTGGTATTTAAGAGAGGAGATTTGCTATGTATGACAAAACATCTAGCATTGAATTTAGAAAATATGGGAGTGTTTATGATGAACTGAAAGATATATCTAGCAAGGAACTAATAAGGAAAAAAGTAATTACTAGTGATAGGGTAATTTCAAGTTTATATAAATTTTCAGAGCCAGTATATATTGAACTTGAAGAAGGAATGGCTTATATATTGATAAGTGAACATAGTGATAGAGATTTTAAGTTGTTTGGGGTGCATAGAAATTTAGAGATAAAACCTAATATGTGTTTTAATATAATTCCAATGACTAAAGAGGTTACATTTAATTTAATAATTTCTAGTAACTATAATATTAAATTGGAATTTTTAAATCCACCATATGTATATAATAGAATATTACCAACTATAAATATCCCAGAAATAATGGCATATTATTATACTATTAAAAGTCCAAATTATAAATTTAAAGGAGAGAAGCATAATGTCTATGAATTAACATTTGTAGATAATGGAAGATTAGATACAACAATAGATGATGTTAATTATACATTAGATTCATATGATCTAATTATTTATGGAAAAAATCAATTTCATACTCAAACTGTAAATAGTGATTCATCTTGTTCATATTTAACAGTATTATTTGATATGGAATGTGATGATGATAGTGCTATTTGTAATAGAGTATTTCATTGTAAAAAAGATCTTTATAAGACAGTAAAAAATTTTGCAAAAAATTTATCTTCCACAGCACCATACGCTCAAAATTTAATTTTAAGTAATTTTCATGAAATAATTATTAGATTATTTCAATATGATTATTCAGGAAGTGAAAATGATAAATTGCCTAAAGAGTCTCATCAACATTTTCAAGATGAGTTATTAGAGGATATACTATCATATATAGATGAAACTATTTGTGAACCAATTGCTATAGAAGATATTTGTTGTAAGTTTGCTATATCTAGATCTTCATTGCAAATGTTATTTAAAAATAATTTAAATATAACTCCAAAGAAGTATATAAATGATTTAAAATTGGCAAAGAGTAAATTATTGATAAAAGAAAATAAATATACTATCAGTGAAATTGCATTTATGTTAGGATTTAGCTCTATACATTATTTTTCTAGGGCATTTACTCAACATTATGAAATAAGTCCTAGTGAGTATGCACAAACTGTATTTAATTAATTGCTCTGTTTTAAACAAGGTTGCCTAATAAAATGTATAAAAGTGGGCAAAGTTATTCTTGATAATTAAATTTGTCCACTTTTATTCTAATGTACAAAAAATTAAAGTTATTCATTAATTGATTTTATCTAATTTATCTATAAATTTTTTGTATAGTTAATTAATCAACACTTTGAATTGCATATCTAGATACTGAAACTATTACATTTTTAGCAATTTCAACTTCTACTATGTCATCTTTAACTTTAATTACTTTCCCGTAAATTGCACTACAGAACATAACCTTCATTCCAGGCTTCAAATCAGAATGTAGATTTTTAAGTTCGGAAGCTTTCTTTTTAATATTTCGTGCTGATATAAATGTTAAAAGTAATGCAGCTATTCCAAGGAGAACTCCTATTGTAATGCATGTCCAAATAATAACTTCCCAATTTATCATAATTAAATACCATCCTCACATTCAATTTCTTCATGTGATATAAGCTCAAATTTAACAACTCCATTTTTACCAACATCTAAGGCTGAATCAGCTAGGGATGACAAATCATTAATAATATTTTTAGTCATAGTTATTTCAAGTGCCATAGGTAAGTTTGTTCCACCTATTACTTGAATGGATTGCTCAACTTCATTATTTAATTCAACTAAAGTTTTGAAAGGTGAACCACCAGCTAAATCTGTAAGAGCTAAAATATCATTACAATTATTTAAATTGTTTAATGCAACTTTATATTTTTCTTTTAAGCTTTCTGTAGAATCTGTTTCTAAAAAGTCAACATATTCTATATTTGTAGTTATACCAGCAATTAATTTTAAAGAACTTTGTAATCCAGTACCAAAATTTCCATGTCCACTAATTATTATTCCTATCATATTATTATCCTCTCTTTCATAAGTTGAAAAACTATTTTCGTTATTTATTTACGAGTATAGTTGTATAATGTAACACCTTTAACAACACGGTTAACTTCTCCGGATGGACAAGGATTATCAGGTGTTATTCCCATTGATAAAGATTTTAATGTTGATAAAGTTTGAGCGAATGTAATATAAGCTAGACCTAATTCAATGTTATTTGGATTTCCAGCAGCATTATAAGCATAGTAGTAATCAGCTAAGGATGCTAATTCATCAGAATGCTTATCTGATACAACAGCTAATTTATTTCCTTTTCTTTGAGAACTTATTTCTTTTATTAAATCTAATTCATATTTATAAGTGAATTCATCATTACTTACATATACTACCGTTAATGTAGAATCATCTATAATTGATTTTGGACCATGTCTAAATCCAAGTGGAGTATCAAATAGTGCAACGGTTTTCCCTGCTGTTAATTCAAGCATTTTTAATGCAGATTCTTGTGATATTCCTTTTAAAGTATTACTTCCTAAATAAACTATTCTTTCAAAGTTATATTCATTAATTATTTTATTTATAGTTTCAAAACCTCCATTTAAGAATCTTTGAGTAGATAAACAAATATTAGTTATTTCTTTTGATTTTTCATCCAAATTATCAAGATTAAAGCAAAGGTATGCAGCTAAGTACATATTACTAAAACTTGATGTCATGGCAAATGATTGATCATGAGTTTCGTTAGTAAGATTTATTGCATAACAATTATCTAAGTCTTCAGCCATTTTTGAAAGAGCACCATTTTTATTACAAGTTACAAATAAATGATAAATATTATCACAAACAACATTAGCAGTTTCAACTGCTCCTATTGACTCAGGAGAATTACCAGAACGGCCAAAACTTATAAGTAGAGTTGGTTTAGTTCTAGATAAATAATTTTCAGGTGTTGCAACTATATCAGTTGTACCATATGATTTAACTTTATAATTAAGTAGTGTATTTAAATGAGAATATAATGCATTACCTACAAATTCACTAGTACCTGCACCAGTTAATATTACATCATAATCCTCTTTAGTTATTACGTTATTTATAAATGATTGTATAGAAATTTTATTAGCTTTAATTTGTTCTAATGTTTTTATCCATGTTTTAGGTTGTTGAAAAATTTCATTTAAAGTAAATGTTGATTTAGTATCTTTCATTTGATTTTCATTGATATTAAAAATCTTCATAAATTTATACCCTCCATATTTTAATTATAGCTATCAAAAGCTTTACTAATTTTAATTATAATTAAGACTCTAACAAATACAATGTAAGTACTAAAAGATATAATATCTATGTTAAAAAGTGCAAATATTGTAACAATAATCTTATGTATAATAAAGGTAATATTAAAAGAGGAGGTATACTATGTTAATACAAAGTAGAAATGTTTGGATAGCAGATCAATTTATTTCAGCTCAAATTGAAATTGATGATAATAAAATAATAAATATCTACAAGTATAATGAAAAAGATGGGGCATATGAATATGGAAATAGGAGAATTGTTCCAGGTTTTATAGATATTCATTGCCATGGTGCATATGGATTTGATACAAATGATGCTAATGAAGAAGGGCTTAGAAATTGGACGAAGAAAATACCAACTGAAGGTGTTACAGCATTATTAGCAACAACTATAACTCAAAGTAGAGAAGTTTTAACCAATGCAGTAGCTAATGTAGCGAAAGTTGTTGAAGAGGGATATGAAGGTGCAGAGATACTAGGTATACACTTTGAAGGACCATATCTTGATATGGAATATAAGGGGGCTCAACCAAAACAGTTCATAGCAAAACCTACAGTTAAAGAATTTCAAACTTATCAAAGAGCAGCAAAGGGATTAATAAAATATGTGACTTTAGCAACTGAGACAGATGAAGATTATGAACTAACAGAGTATTTATATGATAATGGAATAGTTGTAAGTATAGGACATTCAGCTTCTACTTATGAAGAAGCAGTATTTGCCTTTGCTCATGGAGCTAGATCTCAAACTCATGTTTATAATGGTATGACTCCATTTAATCATAGACAAAATGGATTAGTTGGATTTAGTTTAAGAGTTAATGGAATGTATGGAGAAATTATTTGTGATGGTAATCATTCTACTCCAACAGCATTATATAATTTCTTTAATGCAAAGGGACCTGATTATGGAATTATGATTACAGATGCATTAATGGCAAAAGGGTTTGAGCCAGGTTCAAGATTCATTTTTGGTGGAAATGAAATTGAAATATATGAAGATGGTAGTGCTCATTTAGTTAGTACAAAAGGATTAGCAGGTTCAACATTAAGAATGAATGAAGGTCTTAGGATATTAGTAGAAAAAGCTATGGTACCTTTTAATTATGCGATAAATGCATGTACTATTAATCCAGCAAGATGTTTAGGTATTGATAACCGCAAAGGTAGAATAGGTGTTGGATATGATAGTGATTTAGTAGTGCTTAACGATGATTATTCGGTTCATCAAACTTATTGTTTAGGGAAGGCGATGTTGTAAATGAATAAAAATACTGTAGCTTTAGCAGGAAAAAATATTTATCTAGATATGTATGGAGATACAGTTTATTATAACCCATTTGATAAAAATGGATATATTATATCTCCACAAGTTGAGCAGAAATTTAGAGTCATTTATTATAGATATTCTATTATCATAATAGCTTTAATTTTATTAGGAGATTATTTTAAAACACTTCAAAGTACAATTTTAGTTGGTGTTTCAGCTACAGTTATAGCAGAGTTATATTTTAGGGTAATATTTCTAAAAAAATTAAAATCTATAAAAAATTTTAAAAGAGAAAGAAAGCTTTCAAAATTAGAAATTATTATTAATAGCCAGGCAAAAGAGAAAACCATTATGAAATTATGTGCTTATGTGCTTTTAAGCATACTTATAGTTATAAATGCTATACAACAAAATTATAATATGATTTTTATGATTTTAAGTTTCATAGTAGCCATATATGGAATTTATTCAGCAATAATTAATGGGATAGCTTTTAGTAAAATGAAAAACAAATAAAAATTTTTATACAAGATAAGTTTAATGGGAAAGGGAGAGATATTATGGAACTAATTACAACAAAAAATATATTAAAAAGGGCTCAAGAAGGACATTATGCAATAGGTGCTTTTAATGTTGAAAATATGGA
Source organism: Clostridium sp. (assembly GCF_026168755.1). GTDB lineage: Bacteria > Bacillota > Clostridia > Clostridiales > Clostridiaceae > Clostridium. The sequence goes on from NZ_JAPFDR010000008.1 coordinate 48,952, forward strand.
GATGGTAATGGCAGTTATAAGTGCAGCAGAAGAAATGAATGCACCTGTAATAATGCAAACTACTCCATCTACAGTAAAATATGCAGGATTAGATTATTTTTTAGCAAATGTAAAGGTTGCGGCAAGTAGTGCAAGTGTACCAGTAGTTATGCATTTGGATCATGGGTCAAGCTTTGATTTAGCGGCTCAAGCATTAAGAGCTGGATATACTTCAATTATGATAGATGGTTCCCATGAAAGTTTTGAAGAGAATATAGCTTTATCTAAAGCAGTTGTAGATATGTGTAAGCCTTCAGGAATTGCAGTTGAAGCTGAACTTGGAAAAGTTGGAGGAAAAGAAGATGATTTAGATGGTGGTGAGGGAGATGCATATACAGATCCACAAGAAGCTAGAGAGTTTGTAGAAAGAACAGGAGTTGACTCATTAGCTATAGCTATAGGTACAGCTCATGGTATGTATAAAGGAGAACCTAAGTTAGATTTGGAAAGGCTATCTGAAATAAGAGATGTTGTATCAGTTCCACTTGTATTACATGGTGGATCAGGAATTCCAGATTCAAAGGTGCAAGAAGCTATCAATAGAGGAATATGCAAAGTAAATTATGCTACAGAACTTAGAATTGCATTTACACATGGAGTTAATGAATATTTAAAAGCAAACCCAAATGAAATAGATCCTAAAAAGTATAATAAAGCTGGGCTTGAAGAAGTTAAGAAGTTTGTAAAAGAAAAAATTCAAGTTTGTGGTTGTCAAAATAAAGCATAAAATATAAAAAGACAAGCTTTTAATTAAAAGAAATAACTAAATATTTAAATAAGGTTGGTGTAAGCTGACCTTATTTTTTTCTTTGGAGAATTATATTAATTTACTGTTAAATGAAAAACCAAAATCCACTTAACTAAAGAAAATGGAGATTATTTTTTATTTACCAATATTTAGAATTAAATAGTTAGAAAATATAAAATAATGAAAAAATATAAAATTTTAACTAGGAAGTGCAAATACTATGAAAGTTAAGTAGTGTATAATCTTTTGTGAAAGCGTTAACATTAGCTTTTTATATATTTGAGTTCTGCAAGTTATAAAATTTATGTATGACTATTAAAATAATGAAAGGAGGAGTAATTATTTAAACTAAAAATTAATATTAAAGTGAAGGGAGAAAGTTATGTTTAATAAACTTAAAAGGGTAGGGGCTACAACATTGGCGGGAGTTATGGCTCTAACATTAATTTCGACTCCATATAAGACAGTAAAGGCAGAGATTTTAGGAGGAAAAGTTCGTGCGACTTATAAAGATGGGAAATTAATAATTGAAAATGACTATATAGGACGTACTTTTTCAACGATTGAAGATAAGTTAAAAACAGAGAAAATTACAAATAAGAGAACAAGTAATGGCTATACTGAATTTATTCCAGCAGAAGGTAGTGAGGAATTTAAAATTAGAGTAACAAAAAAAGACTCAAAGCCTATAGAATTACCAGCTATTTCTAGGGATAAATGGACTGCAACAGCAGATAGTTATCAAAATGAATCAGGGGCTAGTGATGGACCTGCATCTAATCTTATTGATGGAAATGTATCATCAATATGGCATACAAACTACAATGGAGGACAAGGTAGTAAGGAATATCCTTATAATGTATTTTTTAGATTAAATAAAGTTGAAAAATTTCAATCATTCTCTTACACACCACGACAAGAGGGTGAAGGTACTAATGGAAATATTAAGGGGTATGAGCTTTGGGCGGCAACAAGTGATAGTGAACTTACTGTAGATTCTAGTGAATGGACAAAAGTAGCAGAAGGTAACTTTAAGTATGATGGAGTAAATCCTATTTATGTTAACTTAGATAAAGAAGTAAGTGCAAATCAATTAAAATTTGTAGCTACATCTTCAAATAATGGACAAAATTTTGCAGGAGGTGCTGAATTTAATTTACATGAAGAAAAAGCACCAATCGTAGCAAATGATAGAGAGTTTGCTACAAGTAATTTAGAATTAGATGGAGATCCTGTTATTACAGATACTAATGCAACAATAAATAATGTTGATAAAACAGGTAAAAAAGTAACATTTAATTTTGAACCTTATACATTCAAAGGGGTTGAATATACTATTTCTGAAAATATTGTTATGTATGAAGGTGATCACTTTATGCGTAAATATTTAGAAATCAGTGTTCCAGATTCTCAAAAAGCAGATGCGGTAATTGATTATATTGATTTAGAATCAATGAATGTAAATGAAAACGATGCTACATGGACAATACAAACAGATGCTGGTGGTATTGTTGAAATGGATCAGTTTAAAGCAAATCTTGGACAACCAATTTATATTCAAGGAATGTTCTTTGGTTCTGAGTTCCCTTTAACAGATACAGAAATTGTAGATGAAACTGGATATATAAGATATTACTCAGGAAAGTCTTTTGAAAGATTAGGATTAGATAATCAACTTGCTAAAACAGAGGATGGCAGTGCAAAATATGTTACATGGCAAACAGTTGCTGGTGCAGCAAGAAGCACAGAAAATGAAGTTATTCAAGCTGATTTCTTTGAGTATATATCATCTATTGCTACTCCATCTGAGTTCCGTATTCAGTACAATTCATGGTTTGATAATATGATGAGAATTGATGATAAAAATATTCTTGAATCATTTATAGAGGTAGATAGAGAGCTTAACAAGGTAGAGGTTCGTCCTATTGAATCTTATGTAGTAGATGATGGATGGAACAACTATAATGATACTCATGTTCTTGATGAAGTACGTTCTGGTACGTCATTAAATGAAACAGGTTTCTGGGAGTTTAACACAAAGTTCCCTAATGGACTTACTACTTCAAGTGAGCTTGTTAATAAATTTGGAAGTGATTTTGGTATATGGATTGGGCCACGTGGTGGATATAATTTCTATGGGTCATTAGCTGATATTCTTACAAAGAGTGGAAAAGGAAGTAAAGCTGGAGGTTCAATTGATGTTGCTGATCGTGAGTATGTAAAAAACTTTGGAGAAATGGCAGTAGATTGGCAAAATGAATATGGTGTTAATTATTGGAAGTGAGATGGTTTTGTAGACCGTGCACAATATAATGCTTTTCCAGCTGCAGATGGGGTTCCAGGATATGCTAATCGTCATATGACTGGTGGATATCAACATATGTATCATGTAACAGATATGTGGGAAGCATGGATTGATATGTTTGAATTAGTTCGTGAAAATGGACAAGATATAAATAAATTATGGATTTCTTTAACATGCTATGTAAATCCAAGTCCTTGGTATTTACAATGGGCAAATAGCGTATGGCTGCAATGTACTGCTGACCAAGCAGATGCAGGAAGCAGTAGTAGTAAGATGGATCGTCAAATAACTTATCGTGATGCAGCTTATTATGATTTTATAAAGAACCATGAATTCCAATTCCCATTATCTAATATTTACAATCATGATCCTGTATATGGTAAAGAAGGAACAGGAATGGATCTTACTACTGCAACAGATGAGCAATTTAAGAATTATTTATATATGCTATCTACTCGTGGAACTGCATTCTGGGAACTCTATTACTCTGATAGTATTATGACAGAAGGTAAATATGAAGTTACAGGAGAATTCCTTCAATGGGCAGAAGAAAGCTATCGTATGCTTAAAAATTCAAAGATGTTTGGAGGAAATCCTAACACTGGTACTACTCTTAGTGGAAATGGAAAAGGAGAAAACTATGCATATGGATTCTCAGGATTTGATGGAACAGATGGTATAATTTCATTAAGAAATCCTGCTACAACACCTAAGGAAATTACGTTTACTTTTGATCGTACTATGGGGGTAGCAGAAAATGCAGGTAAATTAAAGTATCATTTAGAACATTCATATAATCTTACAGAAGGAACAGATACAACAGGAACACTTGAGTATGGAAAAACATACAAAATCACATTACAACCCGATGAAGTAAGAATTCTTCGTGTATCTAAGGATGGAGACACAACAGCACCTAAATATACAAGAGCTTATACAGATGGGGATAAGACAATTACTGTAAAGTTTAATGAAAAAGTAAATGGTAAATTATTTGAAGTAGAAGGATCAAAAATAGCTTCTATTAATAAGAGTGCAGATGGAATAACATATACTATTAAGTTAACAGAATCGCTTGAAGATGGTAATACTGTAACTATTAAGGCTAAAGATATTAAAGATTTAGCAGGAAATAAATTAGAAGATAAAACAATTACTACAACTTATCATAAAGATAATAAAGTAATTGAAAGTGATACTATAGATGTAAGTGAAGGTAAGAAAATATCAGATGCAGAAAAATCTCTTAATTCAAACAATGGATTTACTGTTTCTGCAACAGTAAAGACAGAATCAAAGGGAAGTACTGTTTCACAAGAAAATGGTTATGATTTAGGAATCAATAAAGATGGAAAAGCATGCTTCACATTAAATGGTGCAACAGCAATATCTGAAGAGGCTATTAATGATAATGTTGAACATGTGATAACTGGTGTAAAAGAAAATAACGGTATTCTAAAATTATATGTTGATGGAGAGCTTGTTGGATCTGCATATAATAAAGAAAATAGATACTTTAAAGTGAATGCTGGAGCAACCACAATTGGAAGTAAAGACTTTATAGGAAAAGTTGGAGTTACTGTATATGATACTGCTTACGGTTATGATGTAGTAAGAGAACTTTCTAACCCAAGTAATGAACGTAAACCTCTAGATACTACCGGAATGACAGTAAGTGTACCAAATACTAGTGAAGGAAATAAGGATAAGATTTTTGATAATGATCCTACAACTTTCTGGACAAGCGCTGAAGTAAGTGATGGTATTACTAAGGGTAATCCATACCTAGAAATTGATCTTAATGGTTCATATATCATTGATAGGGTAGATTATACAAAACGTTTTTACAATGCATCAGAGAATATTTGGAAGTGTACTGGTAACTTACGCGATTATGTTTTAGAAATAAGCAATGATGGTGGTAAAACATGGAGTGAGGTTAAATCAGGAGAAACATTTAAAGATGAATCATTTACTGAAAAGGGAAATGGAGGAACTACTGAAATAACCTTTGATCCAGTTGAAGCTACTAATATTCGTATTAGTGGAACAGAGTCTTATCACTGGCAAGCTGAAAATGTTAATAAGTTTATGACTGTTGGTGATATTAAGGTTTTCGGAGAGAAAGAAGTATCTACTAATCTTGCATTAAATAAAGAGGTTATTGGTAAATGGACAAAAACTAATGAAAATGTAAATGTAAATGGAGATAAACCATTATCAAATGCAGTTAATGGTAATAAGACATTAAATGACTATGCGGATTTTGGAAAAGATGATAGTAAAGATTCTTCTTATATTCAAGTTGATCTTGGTAAAGTTAGTGATGTTGAATCTATTAACCTATACCGTTACTGGAATGGTGGAAGAAGATACAATGGAACTGTTATAGCATTATCTGAAACAGAAGCTTTTGATAATCCTGTAATAGTTTATAATTCAGATGCTGAAAATGTACATGGATTAGGTGTAGGAACAGATTCTACTTATGCAGAAACTGAAGCTGGAAAAGCAATTAAATTGAAGGAAGTAACAAAAGCAAGATATGTACGTGTTTATATGCATGGAAGCAGTGCAGGTGATACAAATCATATAATAGAGCTAGAAGTTATGGGAAAACAAAATAGGGATCCAGAAGTATCTATTGATATAACTACTTTAATTGATAGACTTACTGAACTAAATGAGGTAGATACTACTAATGCTACAAAAAATAGTGTAATAGAGTTCAATAAATTAATGAAAGAAGGATATGACTTATTATCAAATGTTAAGACAGAAGAAGATATTGATAATATGCTTGCTAAACTAGAAAATGCAGAAGAAATTTTAGTTAATACAAGTGAACTTAAAACAGCTATTAAAGAAGCAAAAGATGTTGTAGCTATAAAGACAACTAGTAGTGCTAAAGAATTAATTTCTAAAGTAGAAGAAGCAGAAGCTTTATTAATTAATGGAACTACAGAAAGTATCAAAACAATAATTGAAGAGTTAAATGTGGCTAAATCAAGCGATAAACTTGTTGATCGTGGTAACACAGAAGAATTAGCAGATTTAATAGAATCTTATGAAGCATTAAAAGAATCAGATTATACTAAAGAGTCATGGGATTCATATAAGGCTAAACTTGATGAAGCAGTTGCTATTGTTAAAGATAATAGCAATAGTTCACAAGCAGATGTAGATGCTGCAAAAACAGCTCTTGAAAGTGCAAAAAATGCCCTTGTAGAAGCTCCTGTTGTAACAGAAGTAAATAAGGATGAACTTAAGAAGGCTATTGAGAAAGCTGAAAAAGTAGATGAAAACGCTTATACAAATACATCTTATGATGTTATGAAAGCTGCATATAATCGTGCTATAGAATTTATGAATAGTAATACTGTTACACAAGATCAAGTTAATGAAGCAACAAAGTCATTAGAAGATTCATTAAATGCACTTGAAAAACGTGCAGATGTGACAGAAGCAGAAAAGCTTTTAACTAGTATACAAAAAGAAAATCTTAAAGCGGATGAATATACAGAAGAAAGTTGGAACACATTTGAAAAAGCTAAAGAATATTTAGAAGCAGCAGTTAAAGATAATTCTGATATAAGTGAATCTAAGATTAATGAGCTTATTAAAGCACTTAATGATGCAAAAGACAACCTTGAGAAAGCATATCCAAAGGTTGATAAATCAGAACTTGAAAGCTTATATAACGCAAATAAAGATAAGAAGGATGAAGGTTATACAAGCAGTAGTTGGAATACGTTCCAAAATGCATTGAAAATAGCTGATGCAATCCTTAAAAATGAAAATGCAACACAAGAACAAGTTAATAATGCTTTAGATAGTTTAGTAAAAGCAATTGATGAATTAGAAGAAAAACAAGAGGAGCCACAAACAGAAGAAGTAAATAAAGATAAGTTACAAGAGTTGTATGATGCAAACAAAAATAAAAAGCAGGATAATTATACAGATGCTTCTTGGAATATATTTAATACTTCTTTAAACGAAGCAAAGGCGGTACTAGATAATAGTAAAACTACTCAAGAGGAGGTTGATAAAGCTTTAGCTAATTTAGAAGAAGCTATTAAGAACTTAAAAGAAAAGACTAAAGATCCATCAACTAATACAAATCAATCAGGAAATAATTCAGGTGGACAAGAATCTTGTAAAAATAATTCTAATACGAATAATTTACCACAAACAGGAGGAACTAATTCTATAGTAGTAGCATTAGCTTCTATAGTATTAATAGTTATAGGAACATTCTTTTTATTTAATAAAAAAAGAATAAATAATAATGTTAAATAGGATATAAGCTAAATAAGGAGCAGCTAGAAAGTTATTAAATAATACCTTTCTAGCTAGCTCTTATATTTTTTATAAGTAAAAATAAAAACGTTCCTAGAATATATACCGGGGGAAGGTATTTTCTAGGAACGTTTTTAATGGGGGAAAATTTATTTAATACTTTATGATTAAAGTATAGTATATAAATTTGTCAATTGTGTTTCAATTTAATGAAGTTGATGTGTTTAAATTAATATAAGAATTGTACTTGGGTAATAATGTAAAGTGATTTATAATAGTTTTATATTAAGGAATGTAAACAAGGAAGTAATTATTAAGTAAGAAATTTATTAATATTGTATTCGTTAGAAGAAAATGATTAATAGCTCAAGGAATAGCAAAGGCTATAGATATAGATGTTATAGAATTTAAAATAGAAAAATAATTATGTAATAAAAAGAATTAATAGTATATCGGAGGAAGTAAATGAAAAAGAATGCAGCATTAAGAGAATTTAAAAAATTAAAAAGTCAAATAAATCAAATAGAAGAAATAGTACATCATTCTAAGGTAGGAGCATTAATAGAACAAGAAACTTCTATTAGAAAGAAGATTAGATTACTTAAAGAAATGGAAAAGGAAGGGTTTAAGGAGTATCAAGATGTATGTGATAGATATGAAGAAATACTAGAAGATGCTTCTAAGAGAATACTTGAAGATTATAATAAAAAAAATAATACTGATTTTGATTTTTATGAAGTAGTTAGAGGAAATTATAATACATTTTTAAATTCAGGTGTTATGACAGTTCTTACTAAACAACATGTACCAAAGCTTATTGGGGAAGCTTTTGAAGAGGCATTCCCAGACAATCCAAAAGATGAATATATGGTAACAAGAAGAATGAAAAGAAAAATATACATTCATCTTGGAGATACAAACACAGGAAAAACTTATAATGCAGTAGAAAGACTTAAAACAGCTAAAAAAGGCGTATATTTATCTCCACTTAGAATTCTTGCCTTAGAGAACTATGATAAATTAAATAATGAAGGCATAGTTTGTGATTTGATGACAGGGGAGGAAGAAATAATAAAAGAAAATTCAACACATGTTTCTTGTACTATAGAAAAGGTTAATTTAAAACAAAGCTATGATATTGCTGTAATTGATGAAATTCAAATGATTAATGACACGCAAAGAGGAATAGCATGGAGTAGAGCAGTTTTAGGGCTTAGATGTAATGAAATTCATATTTGTGGTGCAATGAATGCTAAGGAATTATTAATTAAAGTATTAGAGGATTGTGAAGATGATTATGAAATTAAGGAATATCATAGAAATATACCTTTAATAGTTGAAACTAAAAATTTTAGTTATAATGATGTTCAAGAAGGAGATGCTATTGTAGTATTTTCGAAAAAGAGAGTATTAGAAATAGCACAAGATTATTCAAATAAAAATATAAAAACTAGTATTATTTACGGCGATTTACCACCAGAAGTTAGAAAGATGCAATATGAACAATTTATAAATAAAGAAAATAAAGTTTTGGTAACAACAGATGCTATTGGAATGGGTGTTAATCTGCCTATAAGAAGAATAATATTTATGGCTATAAGAAAGTTTGATGGGGAAGAGGTACGAGAATTAACATCTCAAGAAGTTAAACAGATTGCGGGAAGAGCAGGTAGAAAAGGAATATACGATACAGGGTATGTTGCTGGAGTTTCAGATACTCACAATTTTATTAGTAGAAAGTTAGAAGTAAAGGATGAGATTATAAAGCAGGCAGTAATAGGTCCATCAGAAGCAATTTTAACTATAAAAAGTTTACCGCTGAATGAAAAATTAGTGCTATGGAAAACTAGAGAATCAAAGATAGACTACTATACAAAGATGGATATAAGTGAATATCTATTAATATTGGAGAAAATAAAGAGATATAAGCTTAAAGAAGAATATCAATGGGATCTATTAAAAGTTCCTTTTGATGTTGCAAGTGATGAGCTTATGAACAAATTTTTAGAGTATGTAGATGAAATTTTTGTTGCTAAGTTAGATGAAATAACAAAGCCTACATGTTTTACAGGAAACCTTGATGATTTAGAAATTTATTATCAAAAAATTAATATGTATTATTCTTTCTCTAAGATATTTAACTTAAAGTTTGATGTGGATTGGGTATACTCAGAAAGACTTAGAGTTAGCCAAGATATAAATGAAATTTTAGTGAAAATATAGGATTATAACTATCTCAAAATTATATTTTTTAATTTTGAGATAGTTAATTTTTATGTAGTTTAATATTTATATAATTATTTTGTTATAATTATATAGGAATTAACTATCACAAAAGTAATTAATAGGTATTATAAAGGAGTATTAACAATTGAGATATTTAAATGAATATAAAAAAGATCTATTCTATAAAGAACCAATAGAGTTTAATAAGAATTCTAATAAGGATATATTAAAATATGCAGTAGGCGCTAATTTATATATGAATGGAGAAAAAAATTTTTATGAAAAGATAATTAATGGAGATTTTAATGAGTTAGGTACAATTTCTATTTGTTTTGAGGATGCAACTAGGAATAGTGAGGTTGAGGATGCTGAGAACAATGTAGTTAAAATGCTGGATGATTTAGCAAATTATATTGAGAATATAGATGTTATAAATAATATTCCCCTTATTTTTTTTAGAGTGAGAAATTATAATCAATTTCTTAGATTCACTTCAAAATTAAAAGCTGATCATTTTAAATATATTACTGGATTTATTTTTCCGAAGTTTGCAACTGAAAATTCAATAGCTTATCTTGAATACACAAAGGAGCTTTCAGAAAAGTATAATGAAGTTCTATATGCTATGCCTATTTTAGAAAGTGAGGGGATTATTTATAAAGAAACTAGGATCCAAGAATTAATTAATATAAAAGAAGTAATAGATGATTATTCAGATATTATTTTAAATATTAGAGTTGGGGGTACTGATTTTTCTTCTAAATTTGGATTGAGGAGAAGTATTGATTCAAGTATTTACAATATAAGAGTAGTCTGTGATTGTTTAATTGATATTATAAATATGTTTTTAAGAGATGGACAGGACTATGTTATTTCAGCACCAGTTTGGGAATATTTTTCTGAAGATATAAAATCTAGAGAAGTTTGTGGATTGATAAATGAAATAAAAAGTGATAAAGAAAATGGGTTTTGTGGTAAAACAATAATTCATCCAAGTCAAATTAAATATGTAAATTCATTATATACAGTTACTTATGAGGAATATATAGATGCTAAGGTTATAATTGATTCTCATAAAGATGGAGGAGTATTTAAGGGTTACGGTGGAAATAAGATGAATGAGGTAAAACCACACTTTAATTGGGCTAAGAAAGTTATGAGTAGAGCTGAAATCTTTGGGGTGTTAAAAGAAGGAGTATCAAATGAGGATTTATATAAGGAAGATAATTTTAGTAGTAAATCTATAGAAGTATTATAAAAAGGATATTAAAGAGGATTGGACTATGAGTGTAGATATTAATATAAGAGAAAATAAATATAATTTAAATTTAAATGACTTAATAATAATGGGAAAAAGAATTAACAATAATAAAAGAAATTTTTTATTTATAAGTAAGGTATTAGGAAAACATATTGAAGCTAAGCCGAAGGTATGTAAAGAAATAGGCTTGAAGTTAGCTAGATTAATTTTTGATAAAGAAGAAAAAAGCTATAAAAATAATGAAAAAATATGTGTAATAGGATTTGCTGAAACAGCAACAGGGTTAGGAATGGCTGTAGCATCATATATTAAAAATTGTTATTATATCACTACTACTAGGGAATGTATAACAGAGTTAAAATCTATTTTTAAATTTGAGGAAGAGCATTCCCATGCAACAACACATAAATGTTTTCCATTAGATAAGGACAAGCTTGTTAATTCAGAAAAAATAATTTTAGTAGATGATGAGATAACAACTGGTAAATCCATGATAAATATAATAAAAGAATTAAAAAAGGTTACTAATGCAAAAAAATTCATTATATTAAGCATTTTAGATTGGAGAAATGAAGAGCATAGAAAGGCATATGATTATTTAGTTAATGAAGAAAATATTAATGTAGAAGTTTTATCCTTAATATCAGGAGATATAAAAGTAAGGGATATAACTACCTATATAGATACTAATGATGAAGTAATAAATGATACTGCTGATGTTTTAAATTATAATGTTTTAGATAGAGTTGACTTAAAGACAAGCTATGAAAAAGAAGTTGAAAGTTATTTGTTACATACAGGAAGGTTTGGAGTTGAATTTAGTGAAATAGAAGCATTAGAAAGTAAGTGTAAATATATAGCTAATAGACTTCAAGGTTTAATTGGATGTAATGAAAAAATACTAGTATTAGGACATGGAGAAAATATATATATTCCTTGTAGAATAGCATCTTATATAAAGGGAGATGTTTATTTTAAGAGTACTACAAGAAGTCCAATTTATTGTGAAGATGTTGATGGTTACCCTATAAAAGAAAAACATGTATTTTATCATAAAGGAGTAAAGTATTATTTTTATAATAAAAGTGAAATTGAAAAAAAGTATGATAAGGTAATTTTGATAACAGAAGATGATTTAAATATTAAATTAACAAACAATATTATTATAGTAAGGGTTTAGAGATTGTGGAGAATATAAATTTAGTCAAACATAGTTATAAAGAAGATTGTATATTTTTACTTAAGGATTTAACTGATAAAATAAAGGAAATTACAATAGAAGAAAAAGAAGAGTTGATAAGAAGTGGAGTAAATTATTCGGAGATTATTTCAAAAGAAAGTATACCAAGTGAAGATATTAAAAATATATTTCTTAATATTTTAAATAGGGATAAGAAGGTAATTGCATATTATGTTGCAAAGATAGCGGAAATAATATATAGGAAAAAAGGTAATGAGCTAGTAATTGTTTCTTTAGCTAGAGCAGGAACCCCTTATGGAATACTAATTAAAAGATATTTGAAGTTTAAATATAAAGTAGATATACCACACTATAGTATATCTATTATAAGAGGTAAGGGAATAGATTCTAATGCATTAAAATATATTTTAAGTGAACATAAGGAGGCAAATATACAGTTTGTTGATGGATGGACTGGGAAAGGCTCTATAACAAAAGAATTAAATAAATCTGTAGATATTTTTAATAATGAAAATAAAGCTAATATAGATAGTTCATTAGCTGTTATTTCAGATCCGGCAAAGTTATGTAAAGTATGTGGTACAAGAGAGGACTTTGGAATAGCTACATGTTGTTTAAATTCAACAGTAAGTGGATTGATAAGTAGAACAATTCATAATGAAAGGTACATTGGTAAGGATGATTTTCATGGAGCCAAGACTCTATATTATTTAAGTAATGAAGATTATTCACAATATTTTATTGATGAAATAAGTAATGAATTTAAGAATATAAGTATTGGTTATGAGGATTTGACTTTAGAAATTGAAGATAAAGAGTATTCAATTAAGGTTGTTAATAAGATAAGAGAATTATATGATGTTAATAATATAAATAATATTAAGTTAAGTGTAGGAGAGTCAGCTAGAGTTTTATTAAGAAGAGATCCTAGAATCGTATTAGTTAAAAATAAAAATGATAAAAATGTAGAGCATATACTTAAGTTAGCAGAGGAAAAAGGAGTAAAAGTTATTGAATATAAAGATAGTGACTATAATTGTATTTCAATAATTAATGAAAGATAAATGGAGAAGATATTTTTTATTACTGATTTAGATAGAACAATAATACATTCTAAACATAGCGGTTATAGATGCGTTGAAAAGCTTGGTTATAAGGAAATAACATATATGACTGATTATGCTTATGAGAAGTTACAGGAGTTATTAAAAAGAGAAGAGTTTATTTTTATACCATGTACTATGAGAAATATCAATCAAACATTAAGAGTTGATTTTATAAGAAGTTATAATCCGAAAATTATAATATGTACAAATGGAGCTCAAATTTATATTAATGGAAAACTTGATGAAGTTTGGGACAAGCAAATGAAATCTCTATGTGATAAAAATGAATTAGATAAAAATATTAAATATCTTGAAAATTTAAAAGAAGAATATAAGGAACTTATAGGGATTATAGAAGTAAGAAATATTGAAGATTTTTATATTACTGTAAAGTGCGTAGATTCAAATGAAGCAGATAAATTTTACAATATAATAAGTAATAGCTTTGATAAAAGTATTAATGTTTTAAAAATAGAAGCTAAAATATTTATTATTCATAATAGAATAAATAAGGTATATGCAGTGGATTATATTATTGAAAGATTTAATATAAAGAAATTAATTACATCTGGTGATACAGAGGTTGATAGAGAATTCACTAGTAGAGGAATAACAATTTTACCTAAGCATAGTTCTTTCAAATATGAAAAAGCTATAATAACAGAAAAAAGCAAAATACATGCTACAGAAGAGATTTTAGATTATATAGAAGAAATTATTGGATAAAAGGTAAAATTAATGTGCTAAAGCAAGGAAAATGTTGAAAGGAAAGTATTAAATAGGTTAAAATTTAGATGTAAGGTCTATTTTAAAAAAGTAAGGGGTTTATTTGTAAAATGGCTGTAGGTTTAAAAAATATAACAAATTATATGTTTAGGGCTATCTACGAAAGAGAAGATACATATAATAAGTTTAAGCCATATTTTTATAGATTTATAGGTGTAGATGATAGTTCTAAATATAATGATTGCATTAAGACAATTGAAAGTAAGTTTGTAGAAGAAAAAGATAAATGTATTATATTTGATAATTCTATTCCATTAAGCGGTGAAATGGAGTTAATTCAGTATATTTTTAATGAACTTTCTTCAATGGATGTTTATAAAATGACTGCACAAGATATAACTATATTTGATGATTTTGAAGTGAATTTTAAGTTTTTAAGTGCGTTAGAATATGTTATACCAATTGCTTGTAGTAAGGAAAATTTTTTTAATGATAATGTGAGAAATAATTTTATAACTAAATTAATTGTTTGGACTTATACCTATGCTAAAGATATAAAATATGATGATAGTATTAATCCAAAGTGTGTTTATTATGGTAATATTCAAAGACATGAAATATATTTTCTAATTATGCTCTATAAAATGGGATTTGATGTTATTTATATTAATCCATTAAAAGAAGAGTTATGGAATGAAATTGAAGATGCAGGTTTAAGTGAATGTATAAAAAGTATGGAAATTTTAAGTGTTGAGTCTTTTAAGGAAAGAGCTAATAGTGGAAAAATAATTGATAATTTTGAAACTGTTACTAAGCAAATTCAAAGAGATATAGAAGAACAACTTTTTTCAAATACTGGAATGTTTAAGCCTTGGCAGTTTAGAAAAGGATATACCAAAAGTGTTTTATTAGACACAATATTAGAAGATATTTATATTTATTGGAATGAGCCATGTAAATTGAGAAGTGGATTTAAAGTTGAAGGAAGTACTGTTCAAGTTCCATGTTTCTTTAAAAAGATAGATGGAATATATAATGATGAATTTGAGTATCAAAAACTAGTTAAATATTGTACATCATCACCAAATACATTAGTTTTCAATGGAAGATATTTTTCTGAAGATGTGCAATTTACAGATGATATGTATCAGCTTATGTTTTGTCAACTAAGTGATGGTTCTTTTGATATAGATGAAGTTAAAAAGTTACCTATATATAGATTTTCAAAATATAGTGAAGATGTGCAAAATTTTTTATTAAAAAAGTTTAATGAAACAATAAGTAGTACTGAATTATTTAATAGAACATTTAATAAAGAAGAAATATTAAGATTATTAGTATTAGTTTTAGGATTAAATGAAAGTATTGTTAGGTTAATAGATAATTTTGACTTTACAGCAGCTATTCCTAAAATAGTAATTTATCTTGAAGATGAAAATACCATGCCTGAATCTATGCAAATCCTTTTAGGATATCTTCATACTATAGGTATTGATATAGTTATATTTAATCCATCAGGTTTATTTAATATTAATAATGTAATAAAGGCTACTGCATTAAATGATTTTAGGTTAGATGTTATGAAGTATGATTCAAAATATAATAATTTAATGAATTTAAAACAAGGTGTTTTTTCAAGATTTTTAAGAAGGTGAGAGGGGAGAATTACATATGAATAATAATGATAATAATATGTTTGGACAAACATTTAATGAAGATATATATGAAAATCAGCAAATGGGATATCAAAATCAACAAATGGGATATCAGGGGCAAGCAGGAATGTATCCAAACCAACAAATGAATTACCAAGGTCAAATGGGGATGTATCAAGATAACAATGCACAAATTCCAAATGATAACTTTGATATGGCAACTATATCAGAATATAAACAAAGATTAAGAGGAATGAAAGAAGTTCAAGATCTTACTAATGAAGTAGAAATTCAAAATCCTAACTCTATAGTTATGTTTGGACAAAAAGCAAGTGAAAATATATCTAAGGTTTCTGATGAATTATTAAAATCAATGAAGGCTGTAAAGTCAGAAGAAGCTAGTGAAATGCTAGTAAACTTAACTAAAATAATGGATAAATTTGATGTTAAAGAACTTGAAGGCGTAGAAAAGCAATCTATGTTCTCCAAAATTATAAAAGGTGTAGGTAATAGTGTAGCTAAATTATTTCAAAAATACGATACTATGGGTTATGAAGTAGAGAAGGTATATGTATTATTAAAGAAATATGAAAATGATATTAGAGAATCAAATGCTAATTTAAAGAAATTATATGATGCCAATCTTCATTATTATCAATTATTAGAAAAGTATATTGTTGCAGGAGAATTAGCATTAGAAGAAATAGATTTATATATACAGCAAATATCAATGAATACTGCAATGAATGAAGAAGAAAAGCATATGTTAACTCAAAAACTTGAAATAAGTAAGGAAATGTTATCACAACGTGTATATGATCTTCAAATTGCAGAAAATGTTGCAATTCAAGCAGCACCTATGATTCAAACTATACAAATGTCTAATTTTAATCTAATGAGAAAAATAAATTCATCATTTATAGTTACATTGCCAATATTTAAGCAGTGCTTAGCACAAGCTGTTATATTAAAAAGACAAGAAATTCAAGCTAAATCAATTAAGCAGTTAGATGATAAGACTAATGAGCTTATTATGAGAAATGCCCAAAATACAGCTAGACAGTCAGTAGAGATTGCAAGAATGGCATCAGGAAGTTCAGTAGCGATTTCTACATTAGAGAAATCTTTTGAAACAATAATGAAAGGAATTGAGGATACTAAAGCAATTCAAGAAGCAAATAGAGCACAAAGAGTAGAGAATTCAGCTAAACTCGAACAAATTAAACACTCTATGAAAAAGAATATAGCTCATTTTTAAAATAATTAAGGATAGTGAATAAAAATGGGAACAATTAAAATAAATAGAAAAACTAATAAAATATACTTCGAAAAGAGTTGAAAATAAATTTATTAAGTGGTATAATTTATCACATAAAATAATTTTCAATAGCGTTTTAAAGCGGTGTTTAGAATTAGGAGGTATAAAAATGGGAATTAACTTAGGTTCAATGATGAACAATATGCGTTCTAATGCAAATGATAATGGAGTAAATGCATTAAATTTAAAAAAGAATGATGTTTTAAATCTAACAAAGAAGAATCCAGGATTAAAGAAAGTTATCTTAGGAGCTGGATGGGATGTAGCGAGTATAGGGCAAGATTTTGATTTAGACATAGCAGCATTTTTATTAAATATAAATGGAAAGGTTCAAAATATACCTGATGACGTGATATTCTTTAACAATATGCAAGGACAAGGGATTTATCTAGAAGGTGATAATAGAACTGGGGTTGGAGATGGTGATGACGAAAGAATAAGATTAGATTTAGAATCAATTTCATCACATGTTCAAAAAATAGTTTTTGTTGTTACTATACATGAAGCTCAAGCAAAAAGACAAACCTTTGGAATGGTAGAAAATTCTTATGTTAGAATTTTAGATGAAGAGCATAATGAAAAAGAAATTTGTAGATTCAATTTAAAAGAAAATGGTTCAACAGTTACTTCAGTAATTTTTGCAGAATTATATAAAGTAAGTGGAGAATGGCAATTTAAAGCAATTGGAGAAGGAAAGATTGCTGATTTAAATGGAATTTTAGGATTATATATGTAAGGAATATGAGATTTGGAGGGTAAAAAATATGGTTGGAGTTTTAAACTTGAAAAAAAATGATATTTTAGATTTAACAAAGGCAGAACCAGGATTAAGGCATGTTATGTTAGGTGCTGGCTGGGATGTTGCTAAGAAAGGTTTCTTTAATATAGGACCAGATTGTGATTTAGATTTAATAGCATTATTATTAGATAGTAATGATAAATTAATAAATAGAGGTGTAATATACTTCGGAAATTTAAAAGGTGATGGAATATACTTACATGGCGATAATAGAACAGGTGCTGGTGATGGAGATGATGAAAAAATATCAGTAGATTTAGATAAATTACCAGTTCAATGTGAAAAAGTTATATTCGCTCTTAATATTTATGATGCAGTATCAAGAAAACAAACTTTTTCTAAGATAAAGAATGCTTATATTAGAATATTAAATGAAGATAAAGGTAATAAGGAAATTTGTAGATATAATCTATCAGAAGATGGAGGAGATAATACAGCATTACTTTTTGCTGAATTACAAAGAGCAAATGGAAATTGGCAATTTAAAGCTAAGGGAGAATTATTAAAAGCTACAGTTAAATCTTTAGCAGATATGTATAAATAGAGGAGGAATTAATTATGGGAATTAATTTAGGTTCAGGATTTGGAAATTTAACAGGGAATACAAATAATAGCACACCAGCTGGTGGGATTTTAAACTTAAATAAAAATGATATTTTAGATTTAACAAAGAGAAATCCAGGATTAAAAAGAGTAATGCTTGGTGCAGGATGGGATATTTCAAATAATGGTTCAGATTTTGATTTAGACATAGCAGCATTTTTATTAGATGCTAATAATAAGTTTAATACTGTTTCAAATGTAATATTCTTTAATAATAGATCAGGTCAAGGAATTGCTTTAGCTGGTGATAATAGAACTGGAGCTGGAGCAGGCGATGATGAAACTATAAACATAGAACTAGATAAAATTGATTCAAGCATAGCAAAAATAGTCTTTGTTGTTACAATTCACGAAGCAATGGCTAAGAGACAAACTTTTGGAATGATAAACAATTCATATGTTAGATTAGTTGACTTAGATCAAAATGGAAAAGAGTTATGTAGATTTAATTTAAAGGAAAATGGATCAACTGCTACATCTGTAATATTTGCAGAACTTAATAGGAGTGGATCAGAATGGCAATTTAAAGCTATTGGAGAAGGAAAAATTGCTGATTTAAATGGAGTATTAGCTTTATATCAATAGTTAAAAGAGGTACATGCAAAAGATAAAGTTACTTTTGCATGTATATTTTTTAAAAAATTTAACATTGTAATATTTTCAAAATGTTAAAATAAATGATAATATAATATATATTGATTATTATATTAAAATATGTAAATTTTATTTAAGGAGAGAGTGGAATGATTAAAGGGCTTAATAAAAAGCAAGTAGATGAAAGTAGAAAGCTCTATGGGGATAATGTAATCCATGAAGCAGAGCCGGAAACGTTTTGGGACAAATTTAAGGGTGCATTTGATGATCCAATGATTAAATTATTGTTAGCAATTGCAGCAATTATGGCAATAATGGCATTTATGGGATATGCTGAATTTGGAGAGTTAATTGGTATAGCAATATCTGTATTATTAGTAACAGGGATTTCAGCTAAGACAGAAATTGCAAGTGATAATGAGTATAGAAAGTTAAAAGACTCAACTAAAAAGGAAGTATGCAAAGTATATAGAGATGGTAAGGTTATTGAAATTGAAGTAAATGAACTTGTTGTTGGAGATATGGTAATACTTCAAAGTGGAGATAAAATTCCAGCTGATGGATATTTGTATCAAGGGGATTTAAGAGTAGATAATTCAGCTCTTAATGGTGAAGCAGAAGAGTGTAAAAAATTTGCAGTAGAAGATTCTAAAGCATATAAAGAAAGTGCTATGACAGCAGATGTGACTGGAGATACCTTTGTTGATGCTCACTCTTTATTTAGAGGTGCAGTAGTATTCAATGGTGAAGGGGTTATGGAAGTTACTAAAGTTGGTATGAAAACTATGATGGGTGCTATGGCTGCAGATATGGCTGATGATGAAGTAGCAAGTCCGTTAAAGGTTAAACTTACTAAGCTTGCAGAGCAAATTTCTATGTTTGGATATATTGGTTCAGTTGTTATTGCATTAGCATTATTAGGACATAAGGTAATAGTAGCTGGTGGTTTTGCTGACTACTTTTCAAATGGTGGTGTATTAATATTTAAAGATGTATTAGAAGCAGTTATGTTAGCTGTTGTTATTGTTGTTATGGCAGTTCCGGAGGGGTTACCTCTTATGATTGCGATTGTTCTTATGAGAAATACTTCTAAGATGTTACAAAATAATGTACTTGTTAGAAAGCCAATTGGTATTGAAACAGCAGGTTCATTAAATATATTATTCTCAGATAAAACAGGTACAATTACTAAAGGTGAATTAGAAGTTGTAGAATTTTTTGATGGTAATTTAAAAGATACTTATAAAGATGGTTCTAAAGTAAAAGAAATGATGAATCTTTGTATTGGTAAAAATACAGGAGCAATGTTTGATGCAAATGGTAAAGTTGTTGGAGGAAATGCTACTGATAAGGCATTACTTAATTTCTTAACACAACAAGAGATGTCAAAATTAACAGGTATAGTTGTTGAAAAATCACAAGGATTTAATTCAGCTAATAAATATTCAGCAAGTCAATTAGGTGGAAAAACAGTATATAAGGGTGCTCCAGAAAGATTACTTGCAAAAGCTACAAAAATGTTAGATGAAAACGGAAATGTAGTTGAGATAAATAAAAATAAAATTAACAATAAGATAGATGAATTAGCTGTAAGAGCTATGAGAGTTTTATCATTTGCTTACAGTGAAAGTGGACTAGTAGAGGATACTCTTCCAGATGATTTGGTTATTGTTGGATTTGTTGGAATTCGTGATGATGTAAGAATGGAAGCTAAACAAGCTATTGAGGAAGTTCAAAATGCAGGTGTTCAAGTTGTAATGATAACTGGTGATAGAAAAGAAACAGCAGTTGCAATTGCAAAAGAAGCTGGGTTATTAAAATCAGATAAAGATGTTGCATTAACTTCAGAAGAATTAAACAAAATGTCTGATGAAGAAGTAAAGGCTATTATACCTAATTTAAGGGTAATAGCTAGAGCATTACCAACAGATAAATCAAGAATGGTAAGACTTGCTCAAGAGTTAAATCTTGTATGTGGTATGACTGGTGATGGTGTTAATGATGCTCCTGCATTAAAGAGAGCTGATGTTGGTTTTGCAATGGGTAGTGGTACAGATGTAGCTAAAGAGGCAGGTTCAATAGTAATATTAGATGATAACTTTAAATCAATTGAAAATGCTATTTTATATGGTAGAACAATTTATAATAATATTTTAAAGTTTATAAAATTCCAATTAACTATAAATGTTGGAGCCGTTGCTGTATGTGCTATTGCACCATTCTTTGGAATTGAAGAGCCGTTAAAAATTACTCATATACTTTGGATTAACTTAGTTATGGATGGTCTTGGAGCATTAGCTTTAGGTTCTGAACCAGCACTTAAGAAATATATGCTTGAAAAGCCTAAATCAAGAACTCAAAGTATAGTTTCTGGTAAGATGATGAATCAAATTGTTTTTGCAGGGGCATGGGTAACTATATTAAGCTTTATATTCTTGAAAGCTCCATATTTTGTAGAAATGTTTAATAATACAGAAGAGCATATGACAGCATATTTCTCAATGTTTGTACTTTGTGCAGTGTTTAATGGATTTAATGTAAGAAGTGAAAATGCTAATATATTTGAACATATAAATGAAAATATGAGTTTCTTAAAAGTAATGGGAATAATAATAGTGGTTCAAGTAATATTAACAATTATTGGTGGAGAAATGTTTAGTTGTACACCAATCTCTATTAATCATTGGTTAGTTGTAATTCTTATGGCAATTACAATTATTCCAGTTGACATGTTAAGAAAAGCTGTAGTAAATACCTTTAGTAAAGATACAGTTAATCAAAATGTAGCAGAAACTGTATAGGAAAATGTTAATATGAAAAAGTCAGTCTAGGACTGACTTTTTATTTAGTCATTAATTAAACTAAGCTTTCCCATTCTTCATAAAGTTGAGAAATAGTATCTTCTAGTTTTTTAATTTCACCATTAACTCTTTGACTTTCAGAAGGATTAGAGTAAACAGATTCTAAACAAAGTTGTTCTTGTAAGTTTGTTAATTCATCTTCTTTTTCAGCAATTGTTTTTTCAAGGTTTTTAATTTTAGTTTGAAGAGTTTTAGCCTCTTTTTCTGCCTCACGCTTTTTCTTCTTTTCATCTTTAAGCTGAGTTTTAGTTTTTCCATTAGCTAATTCTTCATAATCTTCAAAACGTGTAGGATTAAGTTTCTTTTCTTGATAGTAACTATAATTACCAAGGTACTCAGAAACACCTTCTTCTTTAAGTTCAAGTATACGTCCAATTACTTTATTTAAGAAGTATCTATCATGAGATATAACCATTAAGGTTCCATCATATTCTAATATAGCATCTTCTAAAGCTTCTCTAGAGATAATATCAAGGTGATTAGTAGGTTCATCTAGTAGAAGTAAATTAGATTTAGAAAGCATAAGCTTCAATAAATTTATTCTACATTTCTCACCACCACTTAGAGTATTTATAACTTTAAATACATCATCACCAGTAAATAAGAAAGAAGCTAGATAACTTCTAAGCTTAGAGGTTGTTAAATTAGGAAACTCATCCCAAACTTCATCTAATATTGTTTTATCTAAATTTAAATCTGATTGTTCCTGATCATAATATCCAACATTTACGTTAGTACCTAATACTTTAACACCTTTATCAGCTTCTACTTTATCCATTATTATTTTGAAAAGCGTAGTTTTTCCTCTACCATTTTCACCAATTAAAGCAACTTTCTCACCACGTTTTAAATCAATATTTAAATTTGTGAATAATGTTTTTTCACCATAAGATTTATTCATATCTTCTATATGTAAAACATCATATCCACTTTTTATGGAAGCTTCAAACTTTATCTTAGAACCTTCCTTTTCATGGGTTGGAGCTTCAATTCTTTCCATTTTATCTAAGGCTTTTTCTCTACTTTCAGCAGCTCTTATACTTTTTTCTCGATTAAAAGAACGGAATCTTTCAATAATTGCTTCCTGTCTTTTAATTTCAGCTTGTTGAAGATTATAAGCTTTAAGCTTTGCTTCATAATTCTTTTTTCTAAGGTCTATAAATTTAGAATAAGGAACATTATAGCATTCAACTTTTCCGCCAATAACTTCAAAAGTACTAGTTGTTACTGAATCTAAGAAGAATCTATCATGAGATATTACTAAAACAGTTCCTTTATAGTTTTTCATATAATCTTCTAACCAACTAATTGCTTCTAAATCTAAGTGGTTAGTAGGTTCATCAAGTAAAATAATATCCGGCTTACGTAGTAATAATTTACATAATGCAACTCTTGTTTTTTGTCCACCACTTAAAGTATTTATAGATTTATAAAAATCATCCTCAGTAAAGCCAAGCCCCTTTAATACTCTTGATATCTCACCTTTATATACATAACCACCTTTATGTGAATATATATCTTGAAGAGTAGTATAATCTTTTATGAGCTTGTCATGATATGAAGCATTATTTTCATCGTAAGGTTCACTCATTTTTATTTCTAAAGATGAAAGCCTTTCTTCAATATTTAGGAGCTCATGAAATACAGAAAGAGCTTCTTCATAAATATTTTTATCAGAGCCTAATGCTAAATTTTGTGATAAATATCCTAAAGTTTTATTTTTATCTATAAATATTTCACCTGAGTCTTGAGATATTTCTTTAGTTATTATTTTAAAAAGGGTTGATTTACCTTCACCATTAGCACCAATAATTCCAACCTTATCACCATCATTTATTGAAAATGTAATATCTTTAAGGACATCGCGAATTCCGTAACTTTTACATATATCTTTACAACTTAGTATTATCATAATTTCCTCCAGTTAGACGAAGTTTTCCTTATAATTATACTATTATAGTAAATCTATATCAAATTAAAAAGGAGATGTTTTTCAACAACTCCTTTTTTTAGATTGCATCATCAACAAAGAGATATCCAAGAGGTGGTTTATCGTTAAATAGTCCTATAATATAAATAGTATAGAATCTACCACCATCTAATGTAATATTTTTTATAAATTTTGTAGTAACCTGAGAAGAACCCAAAAGAACCTCAAAATTATAAATTCCAGCTGATAATGGATAATATCCTGTAGTTTCTAAATATTCTGCTTGGTTAAATAGAGTAACTCCATTAGGCAAGGCTAAACTAAGCAAAGGGGCATTTGAAGTTAAATTAATAAATCTTAAAGATGCTTGAGATTTACTTGCAGTAATATTAGCATCTTTTAATCTAAATAGATATAAATCATTAGATAGTGTAACTATTGAAACTGTATAATTAGCATTGGCTATTAATTGAATAGTTTGACTTAATAGTGGTTTATCATAAGTTCCAGTTGGAAATAGTTGAAACTCGTATTCACCAGGTGAAAAAACACTATATTTAGATATTTTTCCAAAGGCCAAATTACTTGTTAAAAGAGAGCCGTTTAGATAAACATCAACATTTGGGGCATTAGGAACAGCATGAAGAATTCTCACACTAGTCTCAACTCGAGGAAGTGATTTTGAAAATTGTTCCATATAAATCACCTACCTTTTACAGTTATCAAGAGAAATTTGTATTATTTTTTTTATTAATAACTTAGCAATAGGATAGGGAATTCTATAGGTTTTCATAGTAGCTAATATTCCTGGGCTATCTTTTTCTATTAATGCAAATAATTCATCAACTTCATCTTCAGTACAATTATTTTTTCTAAATTCATCTGAAGAAAAGTCTACTGATATATCAAAATTTCTTAAAATATCAAGTATATTAACAGAATCATCTGAATATCTTTCATTAACTTTTGTTTCGTTATATGAATGAAGAAAGTTGTCATCTTGTTCACTTGGATATTCTAAATTAATATTATTATAATTATTAGAATTCATATAGTTTTCATTATTATTGTAGTTATTGTTGTAATCATTACTATTAGTTGTACTATTAATATTCCCATTTAAAGATGTATTTGAATCCAAAGTTGGTATATTCTTAGGATAAGGTGTAAGTGGAGCTAATTCAGTTATTGGGTTTGTAGTCAATGGCAATGGTGTTGGGTTAATATTTAAATTTGGAAAACCTAACGATATAGTTCCCGAAGTTTTAGTTACAGAAACTGCATCTACATTAAATTGCAATGGGAACTTTGTACTATTAGGTGCTAAAGATGAGTCAATTTTTAAAGGAATAAAATTTAAATCATCATCGGTATTATTATATTTTTCAATATTACTTTTTTCTGAACTCATTAATACCCTCCAAGTAATAATTTATTAATAATATATGTATTTTAAACACATATGTTACTTTATAGAATATGACTATAATGAGAGGTATATTACAAGTTGAATAATCTATTATGATTAAATAATCACAATAGATAAAGCAAGGAATATATTATAGTGGAGGGGATTATTATGCATAAGGAAAATATAGATAATTTAAGAAAACTATTTATAGGGTTGGATAAAAAGGTTAATGTAGATGGAAAAGGAAGATTAATTCCTATAAATTTTGATAATGCAGCTACCACTCCGCCTTTTAAAAAAGTTATGAAAATCATATTAGAAACTAGTGAGTATTATGGATCAATTGCAAGAGGTGATGGTAAAAAATCTCAATATTGTAGTGATTTATATGAAAATTCTAGAAAATATATATTAGAGTATTTTAATGCACCTGAAGATATATATACAGCAATTTTTGTTGGTAATACTACTGATGGATTAAATAAATTATCTAATATTTTAATTGAAGATAAGGATGATATAGTTATTACTACTAGAATGGAACATCATTCAAATGATTTACCTTGGAGAAATAAGTGTAATTTAAAACATGTTGAGGTAGATAAGGATGGAAGAGTTATAGTAGAAGAAATAGAGTTGTTATTAGAGAAGTACCAAGAAAGAGTTAAATATGTTACTATAACAGGAGCATCAAATGTTACTGGTTATGTAAATGATATAAGAAGAATAGCAAGAGCTGCTCATAAATATGGAGCTAAAATAATTGTTGATGGTGCTCAATTAATTCCACATAAAAAAATATCTATGACACAAGAAGATATTAATGAAAATATAGATTTTTTGGTGTTCTCTGGTCATAAAGTATATGCACCTTTTGGAAGTGGAGTTATTATTGGTTTAAGAGAAATATTTAATGAAAAAGAACCAGCTTCAAAGGGAGGGGGAACTGTTCAAATTGTACTTGATGATCGTCAACTATGGTTAGATACACCAGAGAGAAATGAAGCAGGAACACCTAATCTTTTTGGAGCTGTAGCAATAGCTGAAGCTCTTAGAGAAATGGATAAAATAGGATTTGAAACTATTGAAAGTAATGAGAAAGAATTACTTTCATATTTAATTAAAGAGTTAAAGCAATTTGAAAAAATAATTTTGTATGGTGATAATGATAATATAAAAGATAGATTAGGAATTTTAGTATTTAATATTGATGGAATGACTTATGAAGAGGTTGGAGAAGCACTTGCCAATATAAGAGGAATAGGGGTTAGAGAAGGAGGATTTTGTGCGCACCCATATACAAGGAGAGTTCTTGGAATATCAGATAGTGATTTACAAAGATATATGAGTGAAGTTGGAACTCCAGGATTAGTTAGAATAAGCTTAGGAGCATATAATAGCAAAAAAGAAGCAAATATATTTTTAGATACAATCGAATATATTTGTAGACGCTACGCTAAATACTAAATTGTTGGTTATAGCTTGAATGCCGTGATGACGAAAATTAATGATATTATCTCCAGGAATTGTGTAATTTGCGTTAAGAATTTATATTATTTTCTCCGGAAAAAGGGCTAAAGCTTCGAAAGTCACTTTGTTCCCTCAGCTTCTTAACGCTCCTTTTCCTACAAAAATAATTAAATTCTAAAACTTAATTACAATATTCCTTCCAATAATATCATTAATTTTTCTTTATCACTTGCTTCTAAGCTAAAAGATACAATTTTATGCGTATCACATTAAGAAATAATTTATAGCACAAATCATATAAATTCTAGGTGAAAATTTCACGATTACCGGAAAATAAATATTTCATTTTTTCGATTCCATGTGGTGCGCAATATCATTCTATTTATTGAAAACTTTAAATGATGGCATTGGTGTAGCTGAAATTATATCTGGAATTTCAGAAACTAAAGGAGCTAAATATTCTAAGGCTTCTTCTTTTAAGTTATTTCCAGATTCATTTATCCATTCAGTTGGGAAGTATTTAACGTTATTAGCAATCTTATCAGCTTCGATTAAGAAATAAGAAGATTTATAAGGTACATTATTTTCTCTTTTTATTGCAATCATATAACCAGATTTACCAAGGTTAGCTTGCTTTAAAGCTTCATATCCAACTTCATAAGCTTCTTCTAAATCTATATTAGAAGCACAATGCATAGCACATCTTTGAAGAACTCCAAGTTCTAAAGATTTAACTCTACTAGTTATACCAGAAGAGATTATTAAATTCTTTAAGTAAGCACCAACACCGCCTAATTGAGCATGACCAAATTTATCGTGAGCTTGAGCATGGGCTTCTGCAACAAATTTTCCTTCAGCAGTTCTTATTCCTTCAGAAACAACTATGTAAACTTGATTTTGTTCTTCAAATTTATTTTTTACATCACATAAAAATTTATCTACATCAAAGGCGGCTTCAGGTAAATAAATAAAATCTGCTACTTGTTTTCCATTTAATTTCGCTAATGCAGCAGATGCAGCTAACCATCCAGTATCACGCCCCATAGTTTCTAAAATGAATATTCCATTGTTTATGTATACAGACGAATCAAGGTAAGTTTCAAGTACACTTGTTGCAATGAATTTAGCGGCACTACCAAAACCAGGTGTATGATCAGTGTACATTAAATCATTATCGATAGTTTTAGGTATACCAATAAACTTAACATCTATTCCAGTTTCTTTTGCATAAGAACTTAGTTTAGCTGTAGTGTCCATAGAGTCATTACCACCAACATAAAAGAAAGCTTTAATATCATTAGCTTTTAAGATTTCAAGTAGCTTATCATATTCTTCGGTTGATTCTTCAAGTTTTTTCATTTTATATCTACAAGAACCTAAACCTGATGAAGGTGTATATCTAAATCTGTTTATGTCATCTTGAGAAAATGATGAAAGTTCTATTATATTACCATTTAAAATTCCTTCAATTCCATTTAAACCTGCATAAACTTTGTCAAAAGCTCCTAAAGTGTTATTTGCTTCAACTAATCCAACAACGCTTGAATTTATAACTGCTGTAGGACCTCCAGATTGTGCTATGATACAATTTGCCATTAAAATACTCTCCTTTAAAGTTCAAATTAATTAAAATTTATAAGTTTAAAATATACATTAATTCCTAGAAGATAGATATTAATGTGATATACTATTTCTTTTATTTTCAAATACAATATATACTATACAACAAAATAGTATTAAATAAAAGATGTAAAAAATAAAATTTACAATATGAATCATAGGTTGATAAAATTAATAATAAAATTATATAAATAATGTAAATGTGGGGGGAGTTATGAATTTAAAAGATTTAATTATAGTTGGAATTGCTTTAGCCATGGATGCTGTTGGAGTAACTGTAAGTATTGGAGTAAATCCTAAGGTTATACGTAAGAATAAAATAGCTTTTATAATTTCTTTTGCAATATTTCAGTTTTTGTTCTTTCTTTTAGGGGGAATAGGAGGACATTTATTTGAAAAATATGTAACAGCTATTCCTAATATAGTTGGAGGTGTTGCTATATCTATAGTAGGTATATTAATGATAAAGGAGGGATTTGAAGGTAGTGAAGAGGATGAAACCTTATTATTGAAGAAAGGAATGGTATTAATACTTGGAATATCCGTTAGTATTGATGCTTTTGTTGTAGGCTTTACAGGATTTAATTACATAAGTAATGCTTTAATTATGATAGGGGATTGTTCTATTGTTGGATTTATAACTTTGATATTATGTACAGCTACATTTTATTTATGTAGATATATAAGAAAGATAGGATTTATATCAAAATATGCCAGTTTTTTTGGTGGCATAACATTAATTGTTTTTTCAATAAAAATGATTTTCTTTTAAAAAAGTTAGTTACTAATATATAGTAACGAAAATTAATAAATTTATAGTAGTGGTAAATTATCATTAATATAAATTTTTTTTCAAATTAATTTGACAATCATAAAAAAATTAGTTATAGTGAATTTAATAGAGGTACAGATGTTTTTCAACAAAGGACAACAAGGGGGGATTTAATGAAAAAACTATCTTTAATTACAAGAATATTATTATGTTTAGTATTAGGAATTGGAATTGGATTATTGTGTGGGGCAAATAATATTCAATTTCCAATAAAAATACTAGTGACCTTTAGTGACTTATTTGGGAACTTCTTATCATTTGTAATTCCTTTAATTATCATTGGGTTTATAGTTCCTGGAATAGCATCATTAGGAAGTAAATCAGGAAAAGGTCTTATAATAACTACGATAATAGCATATATTTCTACATTAGTGTCTGGATTTGCAGCATATTTAGTTGGTGTTGGGATATTACCTAACTTAATAAAGAGTAAACTTTCATTGAGTGAAGCAGGAAAATCTATAGAGCCATATTTTAATATAGAAATACCAGCAATAATGGGAGTAATGTCTGCATTAGTATTAGCATTTATACTTGGTATAGGTTTATCAAAAATTAAAAATAGTGCAATGTTAAAAGTAGTAGATGAATTTAGTTCAATTGTTTTAATGATTGTTACTAAGGTATTGATACCATTAGTTCCAATTTATATTGGATGTATTTTTTCAAAGTTAAGCTATAGTGGTGAAATATTTAATACATTAAAGTCTTTTGGAATAGTATATATAATATTATTTTCACTACAATTATTATATATAGCTCTGCAATATTGTATTGCAGGTGCTATTAAAGGAGAAAATCCTTTTAAGTTAATAAAAAATATGCTTCCAGCATACATGACTGCCTTAGGAACTCAATCTTCAGCAGCAACAATTCCAGTAACACTTCAATGTGTTAAAAAGAATCAAGTTAATGAGGAAGTTTTAGATTTCGTTGTACCCCTAGGAGCAACTATACATTTAGCAGGTGACACTATTACTTTAGTTCTTACTTCTATGGCGGTCATGTATATGAATGGACAAACTCCTACTTTTGGAATGATAATGCCATTTATATTTATGTTAGGAGTTACAATGATTGCAGCACCAGGAGTACCAGGAGGAGGTATTATGGCTGCTTTGGGGCTACTTGAATCAATGCTTGGATTTGGAGCAATGGAAAAGTCGATTATGATTGCATTACATGCAGCACAAGATAGTTTTGGAACTGCAACTAATGTTACTGGAGATGGAGCCATAGCGATTATTGTGGATTATATTATAAATAAAAGAAACAATAAAAATGATGAAAAGAGTAAATTAAAGGCAGTTTAAAATAAATTTAAGTGATAAGTATAGGTCAAAGTAATGAATGTACTTATTACTCCTTTTTATAATAAAGAATATATTTAAGGTCAGAAAGGAAGAATATAAATAGCTTTAAGTATATAGTTAAATTTTTTATAGAAGGGATTTGAAAACTAATGATAAAAAAATTAAGTGTTGCAATTATAGTTATTATGTTTTTAATAACATCAACAACAAGAGTAGATGCTAGTGTTATAAGCTATAAAAATCAACCACCAAAGGCTGATATTTATAAAGAGGGTATATACCACTTTTCTCAAAGTTCTGGGAGCAAGATGACTTTAAAATTAGAAACTCCTAACGAGCCTATGATTTTGATGATTATAGAAAATGATAGTAGATCTTTAAAGTATTATGTAGAGTTTACTAAAGATTCACCTAAGGTTGAAATAATGTTAACAAAACCAATATCAGAACATACTACAGCTATTTTAGGAAAAGGTGAACTCGCATTTACTTATGAATAAATATTTTTTATAGAAATTAAAACCAAAATGAAGTCGCTTCTAATTACTATTAGTAAATTAGGTGTGACTTCATTTTAATTTAATCTTCCATAGATTTTAGTATTGTGATAATTTAAGAGTATTAAATATTTGATGAAAGGGATGAAATTATGCCTATATATCAACTAACAGATGAAATAATGTTTCCAAAGCCAGAGTTATCAGAAGAGGATGGCTTGTTGGCTATAGGGGGAGATTTAAGATGGGAAAGACTTTTGTTGGCTTATTGTAATGGAATATTTCCTTGGTATAGTGATGATGAGCCAATATTATGGTGGTGCCCAAAGCTTAGATTTATTATAAAGCCGAAAGAAGTAAAAATATCAAAGTCAATGAAAAGAGTTTTTAATAAAGGTGAATTTAAAGTTACTTTTAATAATGATTTTGAAGGTGTAATAAGTAAGTGCAAAGAGCTTAGGGAAAATAAAGAAGGTACATGGATTACTGATGATATGAAGCAAGCTTATATAAATTTATTTAATAAAGGCTTTGCGTCAAG
This sequence comes from Clostridium sp., assembly GCF_026168755.1. Lineage (GTDB taxonomy): Bacteria > Bacillota > Clostridia > Clostridiales > Clostridiaceae > Clostridium. The sequence continues at coordinate 80,307 of NZ_JAPFDR010000008.1, forward strand.
TGTTGAAGTGTATAAAGATAATAAGCTTGTAGGTGGACTTTATGGAGTTAATATAGGAAGATGTTTTTTTGGTGAAAGTATGTTTTCTACAGAACCAAATGCATCTAAGGTAGCTTTAATAAGTATTTGCAAAAGACTTGAAGAGGAAGGAGATTTATTTTTAGATTGTCAAATGCATACTAATCATTTAGAAAGTATGGGAGGAAAGTTTGTAGCTTGGGAGGATTTTAAAATGATGTTGCAAGAAGGAAGTGTTTTATAGTTTTATTATTATTATTATTATTATTAAAGTAAGCAGGTTAAGAAAAATATCATTTGTAATTTAATGTAATATTAGATTTTTATTTAAAAATAAGGAGTATAATAGTAATTATAATATTTAAGGGGTGAGTAATAATGGATAAGTGGGGGAATGAAGGGAAATATGTAAAAATAAACAAATACTTAGATATAATAGGTGTAGTTTTAGTTGTAGCTTTAATTGTTATTACTTGTATATATTGGATAAAGGCGCCTGATATAGTACCAACTCATTTTAATTTTAAGGGTGAAATTGATTCCTATGGTTCTAAAAATACACTATTTATATTATTACCTATAGCAATAATAATTTATATAGGACTTGCTATATTATCTAAGTATCCTGAAGTTTGTAATTATTGTATTGAAATAAATGATAAAAATAAAGATATACAATATTCAATGGCATCAACATTTATTAAAATTATGAATGTTGAAATATTGACTTTAGTTTTATTTATTCAAATTAGTATAGCTACATCAATGAATAACGGTAAAAGCATATCAATAATATTTTTATATATAGCTTTAAGTATATTAATTGGAAGTATGGTTATTTATATTTATAAATCAGTAAAATTTAAATAATAAAAAGGTGAAGTAATTTAAAATTGCTTCACTTTTTTATATTAAAGGTTTTATTTTAATGTTTTCTTAAAATAACATTAAAAATAACTAAGGTTAGATAAATAAATTTTTTTTATGATATAATGGAGAATGTGAAAAATAAGTAAAAAATATGTAAAGAATAAATAAAGAAATATATTTTAATTACTAAAAAAACAATTCAAAATTTTAAAAGATTTAGGGGGTTATAAGATGTGTGGTCATATATCTATATATTATAAAAATAAAAAAGCTGATGAACTACTTATAAGACAATTAACAGAAAAGATAATTCATAGAGGACCAGATGATACAGGATACTTTATAAAAGATAATATCGCATTTGGATTTAATAGACTAAGTATAATAGATTTAGAATGTGGAAATCAGCCATTTAAAAAAGAAAATAGAACTATTATATTTAATGGTGAGATATATAATCATAATGAGTTAAGAGCAGAGTTAAATAAAAGTAATGAATTTACTACTAATTCAGATACTGAAGTTCTTTTAACATCTTATATTAATTATGAAGAAAAATGTTTAGATAAGTTAAGAGGTATGTTTGCATTTATTATATATGATGAAGTAAAAGATATAGTATTTGGTGCTAGAGATCATTTTGGAATAAAGCCTTTATATTATATAAATAATGATGAATTTATAGCTTTTTCATCTGAATATAAGTCTTTGGTAAAGTTAGTTGGTAAAGTAAGTGTGGATAAGAGTGCATTACAAAATTATTTATCATTTCAATATACACCTAACTATAATACCATTGTTAATGAAATTAAAGAGGTTCCAAATGGAACATATTTTACAATAAAAAATGGTAACATAGAATTTAAGAGATATCATAAATATAAATTTAGTAATAAAGATGTAAGAGAAAAAAATGTTTATGATATTATAAATGATTCTGTAAAACATCATATGATAGCAAATGTTGAAGTTGGAACTTTTCTTTCTGGAGGAATAGATTCTACTATTACTACAGCATTAGCGGCAAAAATTAATCCTAAAATTAAGTCTTTTTCTATTGGGTTTGATGTTGAAGGTTATAATGAATTAAACTTTGCAAAGAAAACAGCAGAATATTTAGGAATAGAAAATATATCAGTAAATGTATCTGAACAGGAGTATATAAAAGCTCTTCCAAGTGTAGCTTATTATATGGATGATCCATTGGCAGATCCATCTTGTGTTGGTATTTATTTATTATCAGAGGAAGCTAGAAAACATGTAAAAGTAGTCTTATCTGGAGAAGGAGCAGATGAATTATTTGGGGGATATAACATTTATAAGGAATATTATAGTCTTAAACCATTTTCATATTTACCGGAAGGGGTAAAAGGTAAGGTTAATAAGATAGCTAAATTACTTCCAGATATAAAGGGAAAAAGCTATTTATTAAGAGGTACTACTAAGTTAAAGGATAGATACATAGGGAATGCTAAAATATTTAGCGATGAAGAGGTAAAAAACATAATACATGATTATGATGAAAATAATACTTGTAGCAATATTTTATCTAGTTTATATGAAGAATGTGATAAGAATAATTACGATAATGTTACAACTATGCAATACATAGATATGAATACTTGGTTAGAAGGAGATATTTTATTAAAAGCTGATAAAATGTCTATGTCACATTCTTTGGAGGTAAGAGTACCATTTTTAGATAAAGAAGTTTTAAAGTGTGCTGAAGGTTTAACATTATCCCAAAAGGTAAATAAAAGCAATACAAAAGTTTTATTAAGAGAATCATTTAAAGATATAGTTCCACCTTATATGAAAGAAAAGAAAAAGCTTGGATTTCCAACACCTATAAGAGTATGGCTAAAGAGTGATTTAGGGAAATATGTTAGAGAAATTATTAATAATGCAGATGTAGATGAATTAATAAATAAAAAATATGTGATTAATTTATTAGATGAGCATATTCAAGGTGAAAAAGATAATTCACGAAAGGTTTGGACAGTATTTATGTTTTGTTTATGGCATCAAATATATGTTGAAGGAAAGTCTATATGTGAATTAGAATGGGATAATGAAAATGATGGTAAGTATAAATTAGCATAAGTTATATGAGTGAGGTAGATAAGGTAGGTTTACTTCACTTTTATTATGCCTAATATTAATAAATTGTAATAATTGAATTTATAGTAATGTAATATTCAAATTTTATACTATAGTTATAATAGAAAATGAAGGGGAGATTACAATTATGTCACTTATAGAAGTAAAGAATTTAAGCAAAGTATATGGTAGTGGAGAAGCTGAAGTTACGGCTTTAAAAAATATAGATTTAAATATAGAACAAGGTGAATTTGTAGCAATAGTTGGACCATCTGGATCTGGGAAAAGTACATTATTGCATTTACTTGGTGGGGTAGATAAACCAACTTCTGGAGAAGTAATAATAAAAGGGGAAAGTATTTATAAATTAAAGGAAAAAGAATTAGCAATTTTGAGAAGAAGAAAGTTGGGATTTGTATTTCAATTTTTTAACTTAATACCTGTTTTAACTGCAGAAGAAAATATTGAAATGCCTGTACTTTTAGATAATGGAAAGATAGATAAAAATTATATGAATGAGCTTTTAAAATTATTAGGATTAGAAGAAAGAAGAAATCATCATCCATCAGAGTTATCAGGAGGACAACAGCAAAGAGTTTCTATAGGAAGAGCCTTAGCTAATAAGCCATCAATTATTTTAGCAGATGAACCAACAGGAAATCTTGATTCTAAAAATTCAAAGGAAGTATTAGAACTTTTGAAATACTGTGCTAAAAAGTATAATCAAACATTAATTTTAATTACACATGATATTAATATAGCAAAATCTGCAGATAGAGTTATTACTATTGAAGATGGTCAAATCACTACTGATGAGGTGATTAAATAATGAGAAGTTATAGTGATATTACTTTAAAATATTTAAAGAAAAATAAGAAGAGAAGTTTATTTACTATTATAGGAATTATACTTTCATTATCTCTTATTAGTGGAGTTGGATTTTTAGGTTTAAGTTTTAGGGATTTTATGTATGATAGAGCTATTAAAGGAAATGGAGATTATGAATTTCTTTTCTTTGATGTTGATGAGAGGGTAATTTCTATATTAAGAAATGATGTTGATTTAGATAAAGTTGGAGTTAGTACAATTGAAGGTAGTGGATCTTATAAGATAGATGGATATGAGGATATTGAAGTTCATATTGAGAGTGATGATGAGACTGCTTTAAATGAAATATTTAATCATGAATTAACAGAAGGAAGATTGCCTACGGAAAGTTCGGAGTTAATTATAGATAGTCATGCTAAAGAATATTTAGGATTAAGTATAAACGATAAGATTAAGGTTGAAGAAATAACTTATAAAGATGGTAAAGAGGTAAAGACTAATAACTTTAAAGAGTATACTATTGTTGGATTTTCAAAAGAGAGCGTTAGCACAAATGGGAAATATTTTTATGCAGTAACTTGTTTAGATGAAATAAAAAATAATAAAAGTTATGATATTAGATTTACAGTTAAAGATAGAAAAAATAAAATAGATATAGCTATAAGTAAAGCAAATAACTTAAAGGTAAATCAAGAGAAAATTTATATCCATAATGAACTATTATCATTGCGTGGACAAACAGGGTATACAGGAATTAATACTGCAATTAATGGAGCAGTTATATTTGTGATAGGAATAATTGTAGTTGTCACTATATTTTTAATTTATAATGCAATAAATATTTCTGTGACAGAGAGAATGACTGAATTTGGAATATTAAGAAGTATAGGAGCAACTCCAAGTCAAGTAAGGAGATTAGTTATTAGAGAATCATTAGTTTTATGCTTGATGTCAATACCTTTTGGAGTAGCATCAGGATTTATAGGGGTATGGACTACTGTTAAATTATTAGAAAGTAAGATAGTAATGATGATTGGGGATGGAGAAGGAATATTATCAGTTAAGTTTTATCCAAGTATAATATTATTTACTACAATAATAGGAATAATAACAATATTTATGGCATCTTTTGGGCCAGCAAAAAAAGCTGGAAAGATATCTCCTATAAACATAATAAAGGGTAATAAAAGTAATGAGAAAATAAAATATTATAATGGTAAAATTATTAGAAAAATATTTGGTATTGAAGGTTGGATTGCCTATAAAAATATAAGAAAAAATTCTAAGAGATTTATAGTTACAATTCTTTCGCTAAGCATATCTTTAATAATGTTTATATTATTTACAACATTAAATATCAAGAGAATAGAGGAACTTAATTATATAAATAAAAGCAGTATAACTCATGGTGAAATTTATGCAAGTAGTGAATATGGCAGTGAAATAGAAGAGAAATTAAATAAAATTGAGGGAATAGGAGAAAAGTTTATTCAAGCAAGAACAGGAATATCACTTTTAGCTTTGGATTTAAATTTAATTTCAGATGAGTTTAAAGAGATATTTTCTTACGATGCGGATGAATTTTTAAGTAATGTTGAAATTTATGGATTCGATGATAATTCATTAAAAGAAATAGGTATCACTGATGGTTTAAAGGAAAATGAAGTAATATTAGTTAATAGTAGAAGTCGGTATGATGAAAATGGTAAATTAAAAAATATTAATATAACTAACTTAAAAGAAGGAGATACCTTTAAAGTACCAGTAAGTAATTTTAATGAATTTCTTAATGAAAATTATACTGAAAGTTTATTAAAGGATAAAGCAGAAGATAGATGTATAGAATTTAAAGTTAAGAAGGTTATTGATAAAAATCCATTTGAAGAAGGATATAATTATAATTTTACAATAATAATGGGATATACAGATTACGAGAAAGTTACAAGTGAATTGTATTTAAATAAATGGATAAAGTTTAGGTATAGTGATATGAGTAATGAAGAATTAACAGAAGAAGCATCAAAAGCAGTTCATGAAATTGCAGATGAGTATGGGGAAGCTTTTAATGATTTAAATGAAGATAATAAGATGCAACAACAAATGTGGACAGTTATAAATGTATTTGTTTATGGTTTTATTGTTATGGTAAGCTTAATAGGAATAGTTAATGTTATAAACACTATTTCACTTAATATACTTCTAAAGAAAAAGGAGTTTGGAACGTTAGGAACTATAGGAATGACTAGAATGCAGTTAACAAATATGGTATTACTAGAGGGGATTCTTCATGGAGTATTTTCATCTATAATCGGAGGAGGATTATCTGTAGGTCTAGTATTATACGCAATTAAAATAATAGATTTTGGTTTTTCGGTTTCATCAAAAATATACTGGCAGCCATTTGTAATAGGATTTACAATTAATTTATTAGTTGTTCTTATAGCTTCATTAATACCGTTAAATAAGCTTAAGAAAATGAGTTTAGTAGAAACTATAAGAAATATTGAGTAATAACATGTTTATAAAATATTAAGAGTAGTTTATAATATTAATAAAATAAATAAATTAAGGTGGTGAATTATGTTATTAAAAGATTTAAAAATATTTAATAAAAATATTATATCAATGGCTATTATAGGGAGCTATAATACTGAATATTGGAGAGTTAATAGGAGTGATATAGATATATTAATTTTATTAGATAAAAAGATTGATGTTTCTATTGAATTTGACTTAGAAGATGAGTTGATTCCAAGGTTACAAAAATATTTTAATTATAATAACATACATTTGACCTTTTTATACATGAAAGATTTTGAGCATCCATTAGCTTTAGAGTATATAAAAAGCAATGATAAGTTAGTATTTGACAAAGAAAGGGAAGTTGATTTTAGATTATATGTAAATAAATATAGAAGGAATAATAAGTGGCTTGAAGATTTAATTAAAAGAGATATTAAGGAAAGGAGTGATATAAATGACTCCATATTATAAGTATAAGAAAGAGCGATTAGAAAAAAAGTTTGATGTAGCCATGGAAACACTTCTTTTATTACAAGGTGCTATTAAAGAGTATAGTAATACGAATTCAATATATTTAAGAAGAAGTATAATTGGATATTTTCAAGATTTATCGGAATATGTTGTTGATATGTCAGAAACTTATTTAGTAATGACTGATAATTATATTGATGGATATTCAGGAACTGAACTTTTAAGAAAAGCAAGAATTAACGGTTTCTTTGATGATGATTTACTTCAATTTTTAACTAAGATTGTAAGGTTAAGAAATAGATATACACATGATTATTATAAAAGAGAAGGGGTAGAAGAAGATATATTTAAGTGCTGTTTTTCTGAAATGATGTATTTAGAAATATTTTTAGAGGTTACTGATACTGAAGTACATTTAAAAAGAAAATAATAAAAAATAGGAGCAGAAAAAATTTCTGCTCCTATTTTAGGATAAAAGGGGGACATTTAAAGTGATAAAGATATTGTTTGTAGAAGATGATTTACCATTAGCTTTAGGTATGGAATATACATTAAAACAAGAGGGATTTGATGTAGTTCATGCTAAGAGTTTAAGTGAAGCTAGGGAAAAATATAAAAATAATGAATTTAACATAATACTATTAGATGTAATGTTACCAGATGGAACAGGATATGAACGTTGCAAAGAAATAAGAGAAAATAGTGAAATACCTATAATATTTATGACTGCATGTGATGAAGAGGGAAATGTAGTTATGGGATTAGATATGGGTGGAGATGATTATATAACTAAGCCTATAAGAGTTAAAGAATTAGTTTCTAGAATAAATGCAGTTTTAAGGAGAAGAGGAGTAGCATCTAAAAAAGAAGAAAATAGTAATAAGATTATAAGTGGAGATATAATTGTTGAATTACTAAAATATAAAGTTTATAAAAAGGGAGAAATTATTGATCTTACAACTATTGAATATAAGCTATTATTACTTTTAATAAAGAACAAAGGAAATGTATTAGAAAGAAATTTACTATTAGAAAAACTATGGGATACTGATGGGAATTTTGTTGATGGAAATGCATTAACAGTTTATATAAAAAGGTTAAGAGAAAAGGTTGAAGATGATATAAAAAAACCTATATACATAGAAACAGTAAGAGGAATAGGCTATAGATGGGCTAAAGAGATTAAGGAGGTATAATCTATGAGGTTATTTAAAAATAAGGAAGTAAAACTTATTGTAATAACTAGCTTTATAACTTTTTTAGTATTTTTAGCAGCTTTCATTTTTATAACATATAATTGGTTTAATGATATAAATAAAAAATATATTAATCAAAATACGGCTTTAGTTGGTGCAATAATTGAAAATAATCCTGAGCTTGAAGATGAAATAGTTCCAATAATAACAAAAGGTAATATAGATGAATATTATTCAATAGGAAATAATATTTTAGATAAATATTATTATAATGAAAATTTAAGTTCAATAAAAAATCCAATTCTTAAAGATAGTTATAGTAATTTCAAGTTAACTATAATATTATTATGGGGAGTGTTTTTTATAGCAGTGATATTACTAATTTTGAAGATTATTTCACCAATATTTAATAATATAAAAAAGTTAGGTGAAAGAGCAGATGAAATGGTTGAGGGACGTTTTAGTTCTAAGGAACTTAAGTTTGAAGAAGGAGACTTTTATGTGTTTTATAATAAATTTAATCATATGGGAGAGAGACTTGAAAATGCATTAAAAGCTCTACAAGCTGAAAAGATTAATTTGAAAGATATAATAAATGATATATCACATCAGTTAAAAACACCACTTTCAGCATTAATAGCTTATAATGATATATTAAAAAATCATGAAAGTATTGATATGGAAACAAAAAGCAAATTTATAGATATGACTTCAGAGCAATTAGATAGAATGGATTGGCTTATAACAACATTACTTAAATATGCAAGAATAGAAAGTAATGCAGTAAGTTATAATAAAGAAATGATACCACTGAGTAAAAGTATAAGGTATGCTATAGACCCATTAAAGTTAAGTGCAAATGACAAGAAGCAAGATATAGAGCTAGACCTTAGTAGTGAAGGATATTATTTGCATGATAAAAAATGGATTGCTGAAAGTTTAAGTAATATAATAAAAAATGCTATAGAACATACTGATATTAATGGTAAAATAAAAATTACACTTGAAGAAACACCTATGTCTATTAGCATTACAATAAGTGATAATGGTGAAGGAATTGAAAAATCTGAGCTTAAAAATATATTTAAAAGATTTTATAAGGGGAAAAATTCTATAAATCCTAAGAGCATAGGAATTGGATTATCATTAAGTAAAAAGATAATAGAGGCACATGGTGGCAGTATAACTGTAGAAAGTGATATTGGAAAAGGAACAAGTTTTAATATAATATTTTTGAAGGTAATAATATAAGGAGAAAGATATGATAAAAGATAAAATTGAAGGTTTAATAGAAAGTTTTGATACATTAGTGGAGTTAGGAGTAGTTTTTCATTATGGTAGTGAAGATATAGAACAAGGAGAAATTACTAAAATTGAATTTACTGAAGATGATACTGTGAAATTAGAATTAGATGAATGTACAGAAGTTGAAGTTGATCTACAAGATTTTATAGAAAATCACTCAAAGGAAGGAAATAATTATCATACCTGGAATGTAAGCAGACAATTTGATAATTTATTAGAGTCATAATATATCTAAATTGTTCGTTAAGGCTTGAATTGCCGTGATGACGAAAAAAATGATTATATAATCTCCAGAAAGGAATATAATTTTTTTCTTTATCACTGGCTTTAAAGCTAAAAGATACAATTTACCGTGTTATCACCTTAAAAGTTAACGACTTCTGCTATATTTTATATACCAAATTGTTAATTTTTAAATATATATTTTTTATAGCTAAAATTATAAATATACAAATTAACTATAATATCAGGAAAAGTTGTAGCAGAAAACATTAACTTTTTTCGCTTCCACGTGACGAACAATATTATTCGGTAGTAGAATCAGTATCTTTAAGTTTAACTGATTTCATATGCCAACGTCCTTTATCGTCTTCTGCAAAAGTTCCTATTAAATATGTTTTTTTATATGGTTTCTCATAGGCAAAACCATATGCTTCAATTTCTATTGTATCATCAACTTTTGATATTACAGACATAGATTCTACCTCTATTAATCTAAGAGATTTATCTTTCCAATGAGTAAAATAATAATCAACTGAATAAATAAAATTAGAACATCTATAAGATATATACATATTTTTTATGGAGGTTCCTATAATAAATAATGTTAACAATAGAATAGCTATTACAATAATTTTTCTATTTCTTTGTATTTTCTTTTTTTTATGATTTATTTTAATTAAATTTTGTTTTTTTACAGCAGAAACAGTGCTCATATGCTAACCTCCACAAAGAAATCTTTAAGGAAACTCCTATTATTTTTGTTGTAGGAGTACTCTAAAGTATACCTTCAACTTACCAAATTGAAATTTGGAGTTTTAGGCAAGTTAGATTATATAAATCAAAATTTAGATAATCTAAGTTATAATTATATGTTACCATATTATGTAAATAAGTAAAGAAAATATTGTATATTTGGAATACTAACAATATAATTAAGATAAAACATTCTTTGTTTTAGGATTTGTATTTTAGTAACTTTAAATAAATATTTTTAAACAAAATAATAAAGATTTTATAATTATGTTTACTAAAATTAAATTCATAAAATAAGTTTTAGATTATGGATAAAAAAACACAGATAAAGATGAGACGAAAAGGAGAATATTACTATGGATTATTCAAGCTTAATATTAATGGAAAGAGATAATGAAACAGGATTTGTAACAAAGGAACTTGGAAGCTATAAAGTTTCAGAAGGAGCAGAACATATAAAAGGTTTTTATGTTAAAGGAGATAGTGTTTATATAAAATTTGATACAAATAAAGATGTTGAAGAATGGGAATACTCTGCAATATATGATGTATTTAATATGGAGTTATTTGAAAATGAAGGGTTTGAAATTGAAGAAGTTGATGATGAATATAACCCAACATTTTTAATTAATTTTAAATATAAGGATGATCATGAATACATTGAAGAAAAATTATCTCTTTCTATAGAGTTAATAGAAGAAGCTATGGAAAAAGCCTTTAATGATATTGAAGGTAAAGAGGAAGAATATCAATAAAAATAGAAAGGAGATGCCTATAGGGATAGGCTGAAGGTGGGCTATGGAAAGTAAGGTTTTAAAGAAAAGAGAGGAAATACAAGAACAAGATAAATGGAGTATTAATGAAATATACTCTAATGATGAGGTTTGGGAAAAGGAATATAAAGAATTACAAGAAGAAGCACCAAAACTTAAAGAATTTGAAGGAAAGCTTGGAGATGGAGAAACTTTAATAAAATATTTTGAAGTAAATGAAAAGGTATCAAGAAAAGCAGAAAAAATTTATGTTTATGCACATTTAAGATGTGATGAAGATACAAGTAATACAAAGTATCAAGCAATGATGAATAAAATTGATGCTTATATGGCTGAATATGCTACTTATACAGCTTATGTGGTACCAGAAATTTTATCTCTTCCAGATGGAACAATAGAAAAACAAATGGAAGAATTAAAAGGTCTTGAACCTTATAAATTCTTATTAGAAAATATCTTAAAAGAAAAACCGCATGTATTAGATAAAAAAGAGGAAGAGTTACTTGCAGCAGCTTCAGATTGTTTAGATGCACCATCATCTATACATAATATTATGACAAATGCTGATATGAAATTTGGAAATATTAAAGATGAAGATGGAGAAGAAGTTGAATTAACAGAAGGAAATTATTCTTCATTTATAAAATCAAAGGATAGAGAAGTTAGAAAAGAAGCATTTAAAGGATTATTTAAAGAATATAAAGCCTTTGAAAACACATTAGCAACAACTCTTTCTAGTTCAATAAAAGTATTTAATTTTGGAGCTAGAGTAAGAAATTATAATAGTGCATTAGAAGCATCATTAAAACCAAATGATATTCCTTTAGAAGTTTATACTAATGCTATAAAAACTATAGATGATAATCTTTCATCACTTCATAGATATGTAGGCTTAAAGAAAAAACTATTAGGTCTTGATGAAATGCATATGTATGATTTATATGTTCCAGTAATTGAAATTCCTAAAGAAAGTGTAGAATTTGATGATGCAGTTAAAATGGCAATTGAAGGGTTACAACCTTTAGGAAAAGAATATTTAGATATATTCCAAGAAGGAATTAACGGTGGATGGATAGATAAATATATTAATAAAGGAAAACGTGGTGGAGCGTATTCATGGGGTGGATATGATACTAAGCCTTATGTTTTATTAAATTATAATTATGAGCTTAATGATGTATCAACTTTAGTTCATGAAATGGGTCACTCAATTCATTCTTATTATTCAAGAAAAGAACAAAGTTACTATTATGCAGGTTATACATTATTCTGTGCAGAAGTTGCTTCAACTACTAATGAAGCACTATTAATTCATCATTTAATAAATAAAGAAACTGATAAAAAGAAAAAATTATATTTAATAAATCAAGAATTAGAACAAATAAGAACTACTGTATTTAGACAATTAATGTTTGCAGAGTTTGAACTTTATACACATGAAAGCTTTGAAAAGGGTATTCCATTAACTGCAGAAGATTATAATGCAAAATGGCATGAGCTAAATATTAAATATTTTGGACCAGAAATGGTAGTTGATCCTGAAATTGATGTTGAATGGTCAAGAATACCACACTTCTATAGTGATTTCTATGTATATCAATATGCAACTGGATATGCAGCAGCATCTGCTTTTGCTAAGAGTATATTAGATAAGGAACCTAATGCAGTTGAAAAATATGTTGGATTCTTAAAGAGTGGTGGAAGTGATTATCCAATAGAGATTTTAAAGAAAGCGGGAGTAGATATGACTACGCCTAAGCCATTAGAAGCAACTATTGATAGATTTAATGAATTATTAGATATGTTAGAGAAAGAAATTTAAAAATGAATAAATTAGAAAATATTTTATTTAGTGAACTAACAAAGCAGGCTGGGTTTTATATAAAAGACTATTATAGTGAGTTTTTAAAAGAAAATAAATGGATAGCTATAATGGAGAATGAAGATTTTATTTATGTTGCTATAGTATGTAAAAATAATGAAAGTGATTTTGTATATTACGAAGCAATGAGCTTTCTAAAAAAGACATATGCTAAAAAAATATCTTTAAATATAGTTATATGTACTGGAGATAATTATGAATCACTAATTCATCAACATTATAATAAGTTAATTTATTCAGAAAAAGAAAAACAAGTAGTTTACAGCGATGATAGCTGTAAGCCACTTGTTTCTATATTAAATTATAGTATTGAAAAGGAAAAATTAAATAAACCAAAGGTAAAATATAAAGAAAACTTGGTTACATATATATTAATATGTATAAATATTTTGATTTTTATAATTACAGTTTTTTTATCTAAAAATATATACGATATTGATTCATATACGCTTATAGAATTAGGAGCTAAAGTAAATGTTCTGATTAATAATGGACAGCCTTGGAGATTAATAACATGTGCATTTTTACATGGCGGATTATCACATATAGCATTTAATATGTATGCTCTTAAAATTATTGGATCAGAAGTAGAGTGCTTATATGGAAAAGTTAAATATATAGCGATATACTTACTATCAGCTTTGGGAGGCAGTGTATTTAGTTATTTATTTAATGCAAATTCAATAAGTGTAGGAGCATCAGGAGCAATATTTGGGCTTCTAGGAGCTATGATTATTTTTGGAATAAGGCATAAAAATAGAATTGGAAAAGCCTATATAGTGAATTTATTTAAAGTTTTACTCATAAATATATTTATAGGAGTTACAATAAGTAATATAGATAATGGGGCACATATTGGTGGACTAGTATTTGGGGTTATCTCAGCTTTAGTAATGAGAGATAAAAAAATATATTAATTTATAAAGGAGCATGCTAATGAGTTTATTAGAGGATAAAGCATTGAGAGTAAATTTAATAACAATGGTAATATTAGTTATTACAGCAATATATGATTTTATGTTTAGAGGTGGAGAAAAGCTTTTTAGAATAGGCTTAATGGCAGTTACTTTATGGATAATGTATTTTGTTTATAAAAAAACTTTTTTAAGAAAAGCAAGAATAAGTTTTTATTTGATTTATTCTTTTATTATTGGAGCAATGTATTTAGGAAATGTATTTGATTTTTATATAATTATCCCTATGTATGATAAAATATTACATTTATTATCAGGGCTTATTATTGGACTTATAGGATATATCTTTTTTTTACATGTAAGTAATGGTAATGTAGAAGACTCATTTAAAAGATATATGCCTATGTTATTTTCTATAATATTTTCTATTGCAGCCGCAGGAGTATGGGAAATATGGGAATTTTCAACAGATCAATTATTTGGATTTGTATCTCAGAATAATAGCCTGCATGATACAATGTGGGATATAATATGTGGTACTTTGATGGGGATTGTTTCTAATGTTCCTATTTATTTTTATCATATAAAAGGCAAAAAAATAAAATTTATTGAAAATATAAATAAACAAATAAATGAAAGTGAATAAAAGAAGGGGAAGTAATATTCGTATTATTTCTCCTTCTTTTTTAGATTCTTAAGAAAACATTAAGAAAAATAGTAGCGAAATGTTAAAAAAGAGTTAACTTTATATAAGAATTTTGGTATATAATAAGAGTATAATGAAGGGGAATATTAAAGTATTTGAAATATTAAATGGGGCAAAATATAAGAAAGGAGAGAGAGGATGATTAAATTTTTTAAAATAATAGATAATAAAGGATTAAAGTACATAAGTGAAAAATGTAAAAATAGAACATTTGATAGAATAATGCCTATTATAACAATGATGGGGAATTTAGGGGTAATATGGTTAATTATATCAATTTTAATGTTATTAAAAGTTGAAGATAGAATTATTGGCATTAGTGTTATTTTAGCATTAATATTAACAACCATAATTGGTGAGGGGATAATAAAACACATAGTTAAAAGAAATAGACCATTTCAAAATCATGAAGATGAATTATTAATAAATAAACCTATAACATATTCATTTCCATCAGGGCATACAGCATCTTCATTTGCAGCCTTGGCAGTTTTTTTACAAATGAATGGAAAGTTAGGATTAATAATGAGTCCTATTGCTACATTAATTGCATTTTCAAGAATTTATTTAAAGGTACATTATCCAACAGATGTTATATTTGGAATAGTTCTAGGTATTACTTGTGGAGTAAGTGTAGTTTCTTTTTTAGGGAGAATTGCTATTTAATATTCAAAATTATGTGATATAATAGTAAATTGATTATTGAGAGAAATTATATTGTTAGGGGGAGCTTAAATGAATATTCTTATTTTGTCAGCATCAACTGGTGGCGGACATATGAGGGCATCTAAAGCAATAGAGGGTTATATGACCCAAAAGAATAAAGATATAAATGTTAAAATAGTAGATAGTTTATTGTATATAAGTCCAATATTAAATAAAACAGTTACAGGTGGATATGTTTATTTAGCAACCAAAACGCCTAAATTATATGGAAAGTTATATGATTTAACTAATAAGGAACATAAATTGGCTAATTTTGTAACTAGACTTAACAATATATTTGCAAATAAGTTATTACCTTTGATTGATGAGTTTAAACCAGATATTATTATAACAACTCATCCATTTCCCACTGAGATGGTATCAAGGTTAAAGTCAAAGAAAGAAATAAATATACCATTAATTTGTATAATGACTGATTATGCTCCACATAAGGCTTGGATAAATGATAAGGTAGATGCATATATAGTTGCTAATGATGATATGGTTGCTAAAATGATTTCTGAAGGAGTAGATTCAAGATGTATTTATCCATATGGAATACCTGTGGACGAAGTGTTCTTTGAAGAAAAGGAAAAGCAATTAGTAATTGAAGAATTAGGTCTTGATAAAAACTTGCCAACAGTATTGATGATGGCGGGAAGCTTTGGAGTATCAAATGTTTTTGATGTTTATGAGAATATAA
Organism: Clostridium sp.; assembly: GCF_026168755.1. Lineage (GTDB taxonomy): Bacteria > Bacillota > Clostridia > Clostridiales > Clostridiaceae > Clostridium. Next base: position 96,276 of record NZ_JAPFDR010000008.1, read on the forward strand.
TAGATATAGATTTGAACTTCCAAATAATATTAGTAACAGGAAGAAATCAAAAGTTATATAATCAGTTTGAAGAAGTAATAGGAAGTAGTCCTAAAAAGACAAAACTTATATACTTTACAGATGAAATTAATAACTTTATGCAAGCATCAGACATAATAATTACTAAGCCAGGTGGACTAACTGTTACAGAAGCATTAGCATGTAATATTCCAATGGCTGTTTTCGATGCAATTCCAGGTCAAGAGGAGGAAAATGCAGAATTCTTATTAAAACATAATATGGCTGTAAGAATTAGTGATGGAAATAGTTGCAGAGCAGCTATAGTAGAACTGTTAAAAGATAGTGAAAAGTTAGAAGGCATGAAGAAAGCCTGCAAATCCTTTGATAAAAATGATTCTACTAAAAATATATTTTTATTAATTAATGAATTAATAGAAAAAAACAATATTATAAATAAACAATAGTTTTAGAAAGGTTATGTTAAATTTATTTAGCATAACTTTTTTTTCTTATTTTTTAAAAATATCTTTAAAATTTACCAAAATGGTATTAAAATATTAAGTAGGATTAGTATATTAACAAATAACTTGATAAAAAATTGTTAATATAAAAAAGTATTTGAATAATATGCTTATGTGTAAAACATATCCTAAAATTAAATATAAGATATAGGAATAAAGATTAAGGGGGAAAGCTTATGACAGGAAAAGAATATGTTTTAAGTGTTTTAGAACAAGTTGAAAAAAGAAATGGAAATGAAAAAGAATTTTTAGATGCAGTAAAAGAAGTTGCGATTTCTTTAATTCCGGTATTTGAGAAACATCCAGAGTATATGGAAGAAGGAGTATTAGAAAGAATTGTAGAGCCAGAGAGACAAATTATGTTTAGAGTTCCTTGGGTAGATGATGAAGGAAAAGTTCAAGTTAATAGGGGATATAGAATGCAATTTAATAGTGCTATAGGGCCTTATAAGGGAGGATTAAGATTTCATCCAACAGTAAATGCTAGCATAATTAAATTTTTAGGATTTGAACAAATCTTTAAAAACTCATTAACAGGACTACCTATTGGTGGGGGAAAAGGTGGTTCAGATTTTGATCCTAAGGGAAAATCTGATAGAGAAGTAATGAGATTTTGTCAAAGTTTCATGGCTGAATTATGTAAACATATAGGTTTAGATACAGATGTACCAGCAGGGGATATTGGTGTTGGTGCTAGAGAAATTGGATATATGTATGGATATTACAAGAAAATTAGAAATGCTAATGATCAAGGTGTTTTAACTGGAAAAGGATTAGCTTATGGTGGAAGCTTAACAAGAACTGAAGCAACAGGGTATGGATTAGTTTACTTTACTGACGAAATGATGAAAGATAATGGACTTTCGTTAGAAGGAAAAACTGTTGTAATTTCTGGTTCAGGAAATGTTGCTATATATGCAACTCAAAAAGCAACACAATTAGGTGCTAAGGTTGTTGCATTAAGTGATTCAAATGGATATATATATGATGAAAATGGAATTAATCTTGAAGTAGTAAAAGAAATTAAGGAAGTTAAGAGAGGAAGAATAAAAGAATATTTAGATTATGTTCCTTCTGCTAAATATTTTGAAGGTTGTAGAGGTATTTGGACTATAAAATGTGATGTAGCACTTCCATGCGCAACTCAAGGTGAAATAGATGAAAATTCAGCAAAAATTTTAGTTGAAAATGGAACAAAGGTAGTTGCTGAAGGAGCAAATATGCCAAGTACATTAGAGGCTATTGAAGTTTTCCAAAGTAATGGAGTATTATTTGGACCAGCTAAGGCAGCAAATGCAGGTGGAGTTGCTTGTTCAGCTTTAGAAATGTCTCAAAATAGTATGAGAATGTCTTGGAGTTTTGAAGAAGTAGATAATAAGCTTAAAAATATTATGGTTAATATTTATAACAATTCAGCAGCTGCTGCAAAAGAATATGGACAAGAAGGAAATATATTAATGGGAGCTAATATAGCTGGATTTAAGAAGGTTGCTGATGCTATGATGGCTCAAGGCATAGTATAGTTACGACTTAAAAAATAATAAGGATATTTTATTATAAAAATCAAATTACTTTATAGTTTATATAATTATAAAGTGATTTGATTTTTTATTTTTATAAAAAATTGCCATGTTAATTTGTTAATAGATATTAAAATATTAAGTATTGTAAATAAAATCAATTGTAAATTTAAATAATGAGAATAAGATATACATAAGTTAATATTAAAAAGTAGAGAATACATATTAAATATTTATAAAGCAAAAAAGAAAAACTTTTAAAGTAGTTACTAATTTAATATAAAATATATTATAATTAAATACCGTAAAAGATAGGATTTTAAGAGGATTTTTCAATAAAATTTTAAATAAACATAGAAGTATGATAGAATAAGAAACGTTAATAAAGAACATTAGTTTGATTTTGATATTATGAAATTGTATAATTATATCTAAATTATTGCTTAAATGTTAATAGGTTGTAATTTTGGAGGTTTATATGAATAATGAAGTTAATAGTAAATATGATGTAACTGATTTAACATCTTTAGAAAAACTTGAACCAGTTAGAATTAGACCTGGTATGTATATAGGGTCTACAGGAACAAAGGGATTACATCATTGTATATGGGAGATATTAGACAACTCAATAGACGAAATATCTAATGGATTTGGAGATAAAGCCACAATTATTATAAATAAAGATAAAAGTGTTACTGTTATAGATAATGGTAGAGGAATACCAACAGGAATTCATCCAGTTAAGAAAAAGTCTGGGGTAGAGATGGTATTTACTGAATTACACACTGGTGGTAAGTTCGATAATAAAAACTACAAAACATCAGGAGGGCTTCATGGAGTTGGAGCAGCAGTAGTTAATGCACTTTCTAAATGGCTTGAAGTAGAAGTTCATCAAAATGGAAATATATATAAGCAAAGATTTGAATATGCTTACGATAAAGATATAAAAAAAGATATGCCAGGAACTGCTGTTACAGCATTAGAAATTGTAGGAAAGGCAAAAGATACTGGTACTAGAGTTACCTTTAAACCAGATGGAGAAATTTTTTCAACAACAGATTTTAAATTCGATATTATAGATGAAAGATTGCAAGAGCTTGCATTCCAAAATAAAGGGATACATCTTGAACTTATAGACCAAAGAAAAGATGAAGAGATTAGAAAAGAATACTATTCTGAAAGAGGTTTACTTGATTTTATAGATTATTTAAATGAAAGTAAAACTACTATTCATCCAACGCCAATTTTTTTTGAAGGGGAAAGATCAATAAATAATATTTCAATGTATGGAGAGGTTTGTATGCAATTTACAGACTCTACAACTGAATATATTGCAAGTTATGTTAATAATATTCCTACTACGGAAGCAGGTACTCATGAATCAGGATTTAAAACTGGTATGACAAGAGCCTTTAAAGAATGGGCAAAAAAATTAGGACTTGTTAAAGAAAAAGATAAAGAGTTTGAAGGCGATGACTTAAGAGAAGGAATGACAGCTATAGTTAGAATTAAAATTACTAATGCTGTATTTGAAGGTCAGACTAAGACGAAATTAGGAAGCTCAGAAGCTTATACTATGATGAATGATTTAGCATATACTAAGCTTTGTGAATGGATAGAAGATAATAAAGAAGTTGCTACAAGTCTTATAAATAATGCTCTTGCCGCAGCTCAAAGAAGAGAGAAAATTAAAAAAATAAATGAAGCTGAAAAGAAGAAGATAGGTAAAGGAACTGCTCCACTTGCTGGTAAAGTTGCAGTATGTACATTAAAAGATAATACTGTAAATGAATTTATTGTAGTTGAGGGAGATTCTGCCGGTGGTTCTGCAAAACAAGCTAGAGATAGAAGATTCCAAACTATAATGCCTTCAAAGGGTAAAATAATGAATACAGAAAAGCAAAAGCTTGAAAATGTACTAGCATCTGAAGAACTTAAAATATTTAATACAGCAATAGGAACAGGAACTTTAGATAATTATAAAGAAGAAGACTTAAAATACAATAAAATTATAATAATGAGTGATGCTGATGTTGATGGATTCCATATTAGAACTTTATGGATGACTTATATTTATAGATATATGAGACCGTTAATTGCAAATGGTCATCTTTACTTAGCACAACCGCCTTTATATAAAGTTTATAAACTTGTAAAGGGTAAAGAAGTATCAAAATATGCCTATAGTGATGAAGAGTTAGAAAAAGTAAAGAAAGAAATAGGAAAAGGAGCATTAATTCAAAGATATAAAGGTCTTGGAGAAATGAATCCAGATCAACTTTGGGATACAACTTTAAATCCAGAAACTAGAACTCTTTTCCAAGTTACTATTGAAGATGCAGCTAAGGCAGAAAAAATGGTATCACTTTTAATGGGTGATGTTGTTGAGCCAAGAAAAAATTATATGTATAAGTATGCAGAGTTTTAGGAAAAGAAAGGAGTTAAATTATGGCTAAGAAGGGACATGACATTCCAAGAGATAATAATATATTAAGAATACCTCTTGAAGAGGCTATGCCTGATAATTATCTTCCATATGCGGTTGAGGTTGCAAAGGATAGAGCTCTTCCAGATGTAAGAGATGGTTTAAAACCAGTTCATAGAAGAATACTTTACGGAGCTTATCTTTTAAAGGCTTTTCCTGATAGACCTTATTATAAAAGTGCAAGAATAGTTGGGGATGTACTTGGTAAATTCCATCCGCATGGTGATTCATCAGTTTATGATGCAATGGTACTTATGGCACAAGATTTCTCAACCAGAGAGCCTTTATTTGATGGGCATGGAAATTTTGGCTCTATGGATGGTGATGGAGCAGCTGCTATGCGTTATACTGAGGCTAGATTATCAAAAATAGCTATGGAAATGCTTAGAGATATAGATAAAGATACTGTTGATATGGTTCCAAACTATTCAGATAGTGAAATGGAACCTAAGGTATTGCCATCAAGATATCCAAATCTTTTAGTGAATGGAACATTTGGTATTGCTGTTGGGCTTGCAACTAATATACCACCACATAATTTAGAGGAAGTTACTGATGGAGTACTTGCTTATATAGATAATCCAGAAATAACAACTAAAGAACTTATGGAGTATATTAAGGCTCCAGATTTACCTACAGGTGGTGTTCTTATAGGTAAAAATTCTTTATTGTCTGCTTATGAAACAGGAGAAGGGAAGGTTACTTTAAGAGCAAAAACTAATATAGAAAAGCTTGAAAATGGAAGATATGGAATAGTAATTACAGAATTCCCTTATAGAAGAAATAAATCAAAAATACTTCAAACAATATCAGAAATGACTGGTGATAAGAGACATCAAAAAGCTTTAGAAGCAATTACTGATATTAGAGATGAATCAGATAGAAGTGGTATTAGAGCTGTTGTTGAACTTAAAAAAGCTGCAGATTATGATAATGCAGATAAGATATTAAAGTATTTATTTAAGAAAACAGATTTACAATGCAATATAAGTTTTAATATGGTAGCACTTGCAAGTGGTAAGCCACAAACTATGGGATTAAAGACTATAATCATGCATTATGTTAATCATCAAAAGGATATAGTTACAAAGAGAACTATAAAAGAGCTTGCTATGGCAGAAAAAAGATTCCATATAGTTGAAGGTTTTATTAAAGCAATTGATGTTTTAGATGAAATTATTAAAACTATTAGGGAGTCAAAATCTAAAAAGGATGCAGGTATAAATTTAATTGAAAAGTTTGGGTTTACAGAAATTCAAGCAGAGGCAATATTGGAACTTATGCTTTATAGATTAACAGGACTTGAAATAAAGGTATTCCAAAAAGAATATGCAGAACTTGAAAAAACTATAAAGAGATTAAGAAAAATATTAGAAAATGAAAAAGAACTTTTAAAAGTTATAAAAGCTGAATTAAAAGAAATAACTGATAGGTTTAGAAATCCAAGAAGAACTATGATAGTAGAAGATGACAGTGAGGCTAAGATTGACTTAGAGGAACTTATAGTAGTTGAAGATGTTATGGTTACTTTATCTAAAGATGGTTTTATAAAGAGAATTCCAGTTAAAACTTATCAAAGATCAAATGCAAAAGCTGAGGATATAGAATATAGAGAAGGTGACGAGCTTAAATTCTTATTTAAATCTAATACTACAGAAAATATTCTTTTATTTACTGATAAAGGTAATATGTATCAAGTTAAAGGTATAAATATTCCAGAAGGTAAATGGAAAGAAAAAGGAGAAAGACTAGATTCTATAATTAAGACTTTAAATTTAGATGATGAAAATATTGTAGAAGTATTCTCTGTTGGAGTATTAGATGGAAGTAAAAGTATTCAATTTATAACTAATAGGGGTATAATAAAGAAGAGCACTTTAGATAAATTCCAAACTAGTTATAGCAAAATTCAAGCATTAAAATTAAAAGAAAATGAATATGTATTAAACATAATTTTAATAGATAGTGAAGAAGAAAAACAATTCTTACAAGTAAAAACTAAATTAGGTTTAAAATTTAGTTTAGAACTACCTAAGATAGAAGATACACCAAGAAATATTTTGGGAACTCAGTTATTTAATCTAATTGAAAGTGATGAAATTACAACTGTAGAATATATAAATGAGTTTGAATTTATTACATTTACTGTTGGAGTAACAGCCAAAGGTAAACTGAAAGGATTTGCAAGAGCTAAATCTAATGATAGACTAAAAGTTAATACAGACTCTTTGAGTACATTATTATTATTTACAGACAAAGGAAATATGTATAAAGTGCCAGCATTTTTAATTTCAAATGTTGTAAAAGAAGAAATTGCATTAGAAAACATAGTTGATGGATATTCTAAAAAAGAAAAGATAATAGATATATATTCAGTTAAGAGTTTTGATGAAAAGAAGATGGTGTACTTCTTTACTAAAAAGGGTATGATAAAGAAGACCTCTCTTAAAGAGTATGATACAAGTTACTCAGTTTGTCAGGCATATAAATTTAAATATGAAAATGATGAAGTAATTTCTGTATGTATAGAAGAAAATAGTGGAGAAGTAATTATTGTAAGTAAGAAAGGGATGGCAATTAGATTCCTGAGCGAAAGCGTAAATGCTATGGGAAGAATTGCATCGGGAGTTACTGGAATAAGCCTGAAGGAAGATGATGAAACAATTTCAGGAAGTATAATTTATACAGTAAATAATAATGTAGATGAAATAGCTGTAGATGATAATATAAGTAAAGATATTACATTAGTAACAAAGAATAAAGAGAAAAAAGTAATAGAAGTAAGTAATATTAGAGTTCAAAATAGAGCTGGACGAGGAACTAATATTATGGTTATTAATTTAGATGATGAAATAATAGAAACACAATATAGTTAGGATTTTTGAGTTAGTAATTAGTAAATTAATAGATTTATTAAGGAGTTTAATTTATAAATTGTAATTATTAACTCTTAACTATAAATTAATTTTAAGGAGTGTATAAAAGTGAAGGTTGCAGTTTTATTAGCAGAGGGTTTTGAAACTATTGAAGCATTAACAACAGTTGATATTTTAAGAAGAGCAGGTGTTACTTGCAACACTATTGGAACAAAGAGTTTAGAAGTAACTACATCTCATTCAATAACAATAAAAGCTGATAAAGTTTTAAATGAAGAAATTTATGATTATGATGTTGTTGTATTACCAGGTGGAATGCCAGGTGCAGTAAACTTAAGGGATGATGAAAAAGTTAATGAGCTTGTAAAGAGATTTTATGATGAAGGTAAGATTGTAGCTGCTATATGTGCAGGTCCAATAACTTTTGGTAAACTTGGAATAGTAAATGGCAAAAATGTAACTTGCTATCCAGGGTTTGAGGATCAATTAGTAGAATGCAATTATAAAGAGGAACTTGTAGTTGTTGATGGAAATATTATTACAGGAAGAGGGCCTGCAGCTGCAATACCATTTGCATTTGAAATTTTAAAGCATGTAGCACCTAATAAGGTAGAACAAATTAAAAAGGCAATGCTTTTTAATAATTTAGAAGATTATTAAGTGACAAGTTTCAAGTGATAAGTGACAAGTTAAGTAGGAAACTTCCTTTGGGAGTTTCTTTAATATAATTTTTATTAAAGTCAGCGATAGCTGACTTTATTCATTAACTTAAAACTTATCATTTATCACTTGTCACTAAACAGGCGAGGTGATTTTTTGGAAAAATGGATGGTTAGGAATGTTAAGTTTAATACTGCAAAATTAGCGCAGGATTTATGTGTTAGCGAAGTAGTAGCAAAGCTATTAGTTAATAGAGGTATATATAATTTAGATATTGCAAAAGAATTTTTAGATGGTAATATAAGTGATTTTAATAATCCTAAAGAAATGTTAGGAATGACCGGTGCTGTTGAATTAATGAAAAGCAGTATAATTGCTGGGGAAAAGATACTTATAGTAGGAGATTACGATGTAGATGGGGTTATTAGCACATATGTACTGTATACTGCTATAAAAAAATGTGGTGGAAATGTTAGTTTCCATATTCCTGATAGAATCAAAGAAGGTTATGGAATAAATGAAAGTATAATTAGAAAAGCTAGTGAGGATAATGTTGATATTATAATTACTTGTGATAATGGTATAGCTGCAATAGATCAAGTTAAACTTGCTAAGGAGTTAGGATTAAAGGTAATAATTACAGATCATCACGATGTTCCTTTTATTGATAAAAATGGTGAGAGAAAATATATTGTTCCTAATGCCGATTTTGTTTTAAATCCTAAGCAGGAGGAATGTGAATATAAGTTTGATAAAATTTGTGGAGCTACTGTAGCGTATAAGTTTGTTGAATGTCTTTATGAAGAGTTCAATGTAAGTAAAGAAGAACTTTATGATTTACTTCAATATGTTGCAATAGCTACTGTTTGTGATGTTGTTGACTTGTCTTCTGAAAACAGAATAATAGTTAAAGAAGGCTTAAAAAGAATTAATTCAACTAATAATATTGGATTAAAGGCTTTATTTAAGGAAACAGGATTAGAAGAAAGGGCTATAACAGTTTATACACTAGGATTTGTTATAGGTCCAAGTATTAATGCCTCAGGTAGGCTTGAACAAGCAGAATGGGCATTGAAAATGCTTCTAAGTGATAATGAAATAGAAGCTAAAGAGTTAGCAGAAAAGTTAAATGATTTAAATAAAGAAAGGCAAGATCTAACAAAAGAAGGTTTAGAACAAGCTATTGAAATAATAGAAAAAAATAATATGACTAAGGATAAAGTATTAGTTGTATATTTAGAAGATGTTCATGAAAGTATTGCTGGAATAATAGCAGGTAGGGTAAGAGAAAAATATAATCTTCCTACAATTATTTTAACAAAGGCTCATGATGGAGCTAAGGGTTCAGGAAGATCTATTGAAGAGTATAATATGTTTGAAGAACTATTAAAGTGCAAGGATTTATTAGGTAAGTTTGGAGGACATCCAATGGCAGCTGGTATGTCTATACCAAATGAGAATATAGATGAATTTAGAAGTAGATTAAATAATGTTACAACATTAACTGATGAGGATATAATTCCAAAGGTTTCAATTGATATGGGCTTATTATTAAGTGAAATAAATTATGAGTTAATAGATCAAATATCATTATTAGAGCCTTATGGAAAAGCAAATCCTAAGCCTACTTTTGGAATGAAAAAGTTAAAAGTTGTAGAGGCCAAAATACTAGGTAAAAATAGAAATGTGCTAAAGCTTAAGTTAAGCGATGGCAGATTATATATAGAAGGAATATATTTTGGTGATATAGATAGTTTTGAAAATTCAATAAAAGATGAGCTAGGTGAAATTGAATATAATAAAGTATTTAATGGGCTATCTAATAATCTTTATTTGGATATAATTTGTATGCCTGAAATTAATGAATTTAATGGAAATAAAAAGGTTCAATTAGTTATAAGTAATTATAGAGTTTCAAAGTAATTTATTTTATTTAATTAAAAAGAGGTAGAAATTTATTTTAAATAAAGTTCTATCTCTTTTTTGTTAATTAAGTTATGATAGTTAACCTCTTAGGACAAATAATTTACCACTTACTTAAAGTTCGTTTACATTAAAAAATGGTTAGAATATAATTTGAGTATGGAGGGCAGAGTGAAGATGAGAATACGGATAGAGTTAGATAGTCAAATTAAAGAAAGTGAAGTTATTATTAAATGTAGTGAATTAAGCGAAGAAGTAACAAGAATTCAAAAGGTTATTTCGGAACTAATTGCTGAAAAAAGGGAAATGATATTTTATAAAGAGAATACTGAATATTATATATGTATAGATGATGTATTGTTTTTTGAAACTGAAGAAAGTTCAATTTATGCACATACATTAAGCGAATTATATCAAGTTAAGTATAAGCTTTATGAATTAGAGGAGATTTTACCAAAGAATTTTGTTAGAGTATCTAAATCTACAATTTTAAATATTAATCATATTTATTCAATAACTCGTAATATAACATCTTCCAGCTTAGTAGAGTTTAAAAACACACATAAGAAGGTATATGTATCTAGGTATTATTATAAGGTGTTAAAATTAAAATTATCAGAAAAGAGGAGATAAGATGAGAGAAAGAAATATATTTTGGGGTATATTATTTGTTTTAGGGGCAATTGGTTTAGTAATAGGTAAGATGGGTTTTTTATCTGATATTAATCCATTTAGTTTAGGATTCTCAGTAATTTTAGGTGCTATTATTATAGATAGCTTATTTAGATTAAATTATGCAGGAATATTATTTCCAATAGCTTTTCTTTGCATAATATATGATAAACAGCTTGGAATAACAACACTTACACCATGGACTGTTTTAATTTCAGCTCTTTTTGGGAGTATTGGGTTATCAATGATCTTTCCTAAAAAAAATAAGTTTTTTGAAAAGAAATCATATTGGAGTTTAGAGGAAGGTGAAAATATAAGAGTAGAAGATGAAGGCAATATAAAAATTTCTTCGGCTTTTTCTGGTGGAACAAAGTATATAAATACTGATAAATTTGTAAGTGCTGATATTAGCTGTAAGTATTCAGGGCTTGAAATATATTTTGATAATGCAGTAATGGCGGAAGATAAAGCAGTTCTTAGATTGGATGTATCCTTTTCTGGATTAGAGTTATATATTCCAAGAAGCTGGAATGTTGAAAATAGAACAAATGCATTTTTAGGTGGAGTTGAAAATAAAAAATATGGAGATAAAGTATATACTAATACTTTAATATTGACTGGAGATATTAAGCTTTCAGGAGTAGAGATACATTATATATAGTTTATAAAATAAATAATAGGGTGCCTTTTAGGGCATCCTATTATTTATTTTATAAATGAATACTACCTGCTTTGCAGGTATGTTCAGAGTAGCTTAAGCGGTGAGTATATAAAAAAACTCCTTTTGTCAATAATTAAAAAAGGTTCGCAGCCCAATTTAATAGACAAAAGGAGGATCCATATAATGGATAA